>NZ_JADPKD010000073.1:0-1151 GCF_023073735.1 Bradyrhizobium sp. 160 | reverse complement strand
CGGCACTTCATCGGGACCCGAATGGTTGAACGAACTTTAGGTTCGCATAACAAGGGAGGGATCGACGAAGATGGCCAAGCATAGCACGATCTGTGCCGGGATCGATACCGGCAAACGGAAGCTTGATGTGGCGATCGAAGGCAGCCGCGAGCAGTTGCAGGTGAAGAACACGGCGGAAGGCCATGAGGCTTTGCTGACGTGGCTGCGACAGCATCGCGTCAAACGCGTCGGCATCGAGGCGAGCGGCGGTTACGAACAGCCTGTCGTCGCCGAACTGCGACGCAAAGGGTTTGTGGTTGTGGTGTTTCAACCGGCTCAGGTCCGGGCCTATGCCACATTCCACCTGCAGCGGGCCAAGAACGATAAGGTCGATGCCGCTCTTATCGCAGCCTGCACCGCTGCAGTGCGGAAGATCCATGCCGCTCCCGATCCTCGGTTGCTGCCGTTCGCCGAGCAACTGACCATGATCGATCAGATCGGTGAGGATATTGCGCGCCTCAAGAACAGGATCGAGAGCTGCCGCAATGCGGCGATGAACCAGCTCTGGCGCGAGGATATCGCTCGCCTGGAGCAACGTGAGAGGGCCGCACTCAAGGCCCTGGTCGCCGCGATTCGCAAGCATCCCGACCTTGCCAAGAGGCTTGCGCTGATCAACAGCGTCGACGGCATCGGGCTGCCGACCGCCGTGGCCATCCTGGTGCGTCTGCCTGAGATCGGCCGGATCACGCGGGAGCAAGCTGTCGCTCTCGCCGGCCTTGCGCCCTATGACGACGACAGCGGCGAGCGGTCAGGCGTTCGGCATATCGAGGGCGGACGCAAGCGGCTGCGTCGCGCGCTTTATACGGCTTCACTGGCCGCATCGTTTCGCTGGAACCCGCAGCTCATCCAGCTCTACCAGAGGCTGACCAAGGCCGGAAAGGAACACAAACAGGCGCTCGTTGCCTGCGCCAGGAAGATGCTCATCTTCGCCAACACAGTGGTGGCCCGCGGCACGCCGTGGTGCGGCGAACCGCCGGTCGGATCACTTTCTGCTTCTTAGTTCGACCGGGACGCGCTTCTTCGTCCCGACCTACGGCCCCTCATGACGTCGCGCGCAGCGTCCGTCAAGGATGGCCGTCGCTCGCTCGAACCTCACGTGGTCTGTTGCCAGG
>NZ_JADPKD010000039.1:0-101436 GCF_023073735.1 Bradyrhizobium sp. 160 | reverse complement strand
GATCGAACGGCGACCCAGCTCGGGCGGCCACCCGGGCTGGGCCATTCCTCACGGAACGGCTCAACATAACCGATCAGGCTAATACAAGGGTGGGCAAAGGCGCACTTGCGCCGTGCCCACCATGCTTCCGCGAATGATGAAGACGTGGTGGGCACGCTTCGCTTTGCCCGCCCTACAGCCGTCGTGAATGCCCCTACCGCCAGTGCAGCAGCCTTGTCTCCAGCCAGCCGATCACCTTGCCGACCACGAGGCCAAACACCGACAGGATCACCACACCCGCGAGCAGCTGATCCGTCTGCATCAGATTGCCGGCCTGGAGCACGAACGCGCCGATGCCGTATTGCGCGCCGATCATCTCGGCGCTGACGACGAGCAGCAGCGCGACCGAGGCGGTGATGCGGAAGCCAGCGAGAATCGCGGGCAGCGCGCCAGGCCAGATCACCTTGCGCACGATGGTGGCAAACGGAACGTTGAAGCTCTGCGCCATGCGGATCAAGTTGCGCGGCACCGCGTCGACGCCGCTATAGACCGAGATCGCGGTCGAGAAGAAGACGCCGAGCGCAATGGTCGCGATCTTTGGCTCTTCGCCGATGCCGAGCCAAAGGATCAGGAGCGGCAGCAGCGCAATCTTCGGGATCGGAAACAGCGCCGAGATGAAGGTGATGCCGACGCTGCGCGCGAGCCGCGACAGGCCGATGGCGAACCCGACGGCAACGCCCGCCGCCGTCCCGAGCAGCCAGCCCATGCCGATGCGCAGCAGCGAGGCCGAAACGTGCTGCCAGAGCGCGCCAGAGATCGCGAGCTGATAGATCGCACGTATGATCGCCGACGGCGCCGGCAGGAACAGCGGATTGACGAAGGCCGCGCTGCCGGCGGCCTGCCAGATCGCGATGACGAGCGCGAGCGCGATCCAGCCGCCGAAGCGGCTCGACGCAGGCACGAAGCCCGCACCGCGGAAGCGGACGCGTCGAGTGGCTTGGTCCTTCGAAGCGCCTTCCGCCGGCGCGCGGTCAAGCATGCTGAACCTCGCGTTCGGCGTCGATGGCCTCGTTGCGGATCAGTGACCAGATCTGGTTTTGCAGCGCCAGCAGCTTTTCCCGCGCAGCGGTTTCGCCGCGCTCTGCACGCGTCATCGGCACGGTCACGACCTCGCGAATGCGGCCGGGCCGCCGCGACAGCACCACGATGCGGTCGGCGAGCCGCGCTGCCTCTTCGAGATTATGGGTGACGTAGACCGCGCCCATGCCGCCGTCGGCGAGCAGGCGAACGAAGTCCTCCATCAGGAGTTCGCGGGTTTGCGAATCCAGCGCCGACAGCGGCTCGTCCATCAGCAGGATCGCAGGTTTGACCGCAAGCGCGCGCGAAATGCCGACGCGCTGGCGCATGCCGCCGGAGAGCTGTTTTGGATAGGTCTTGCGAAATTCGGTCAGGCCGGTGCGGCGCAGCGCGTCCTCGACCAGCGCGCGACGCTGCGTTGCTGAAAGCTGCGTGTGCAGCAAGGGGAATTCGACGTTCTCCTCGACCGTCGCCCATGGCAGCAACGCGAAATCCTGAAACACGAAGGTCAGCGGATTAAGGCTGTCCGCCGGCGGCTGGCCGCGCAGCTCGGGCGCCCCCGAGCTCGGCTGCAAGAGGCCGCCGAGGATCGACAGCAGCGTGCTCTTGCCGCAGCCGGAGGGACCGACGATCGCCACGACCTCGCCGGCGCTGACGGTGAACGAGACGTCGTCGAGCACGGCGAGGTCGCCGAAACGATGAGAGATGTGGTTGGCGATCAGATCCATGCGCGCCCGCCGTCTTCACCCTTCCCTGGAGAGGCAGGGGAAGGTGGCAGGTTGCCCGTCACGAGAGTCTGCATCGTCAGCATCAATCCGCCTTCACATAGTCCTTCGCGATGATCGCGTTCGCATCAAAGCCCTTGTCGGCAAAGCCCTGCTCCTGAAGCCATTTGATCTGGTTGTCGACGTTCTTCACATCCAGCTTGCCGTTGGGGTCGATATAGGCACAGTTGCCGACGACCTGCTCGACCGGGAGGTTGGTATACTTGGCAATGATCTCCAAGAGCGGCTTGGTCTGGTCGTTGACCGGCGCAACCCCGTCCTTCATCGCCGCGAGAATGACGTCGTGATATTCGCGATCGGCCCTCGCCAGAGCGGCGAGCAGTTTTGTCACCAGGGCCTTGTTGGTCAGCGTCTTCGGCGAAGCGAACACCGCCCCTAATTGCCAGGGCGTCTCGTCGCCGACCCAGCCCAACAATTTCGCGCCGCCCTCGTCGATCAGCTTTCGCGCCGTCGAGACCGGAAGCAGCGCCGCATCGACAGTCTCGCCCTTCAGCGCAGCCGCGGCATTCGACAGCGATTGCAGCGGCACGATCTTCACGTCCGCGAGCTTGAAGCCATATTTATCGGCGAGCAGCCCGAGCGAGTAATGAAAGCTCGATCCGACCTGCGTCACCGCCACGCGCTTGCCCGCAAGATCCTTCGGCGTCTTGAGGCCGGCGGCATAGGCGTTGTTGCTGGCGAAATAGCCGATCAGGGGATAGCCGGCCTTCTCGCGGCTCATGCCGCCGATCACCTTCAGCGTCCCCTTGCCGGCGAGATTGTAGAGACCGGCGGTGAAGGCGGTGATGCCGAAATCGACGTCGCCCGATGTGGTGGCGACCGCGATCGGCTGCGCCGCGTCGAAGAATTTCAGCTCGACCTCCAAGTCGGCGTCGCGAAAATAGCCCTTGTCCTGCGCAATGAAGACCGGCGCGGAGGACGACAGACGAAGCACGCCGATCTTGGCCTTCAGCGCCTCTTCGGCCCGGGCCGTGCCCGTCGCCATGATCGCCAAAAGCCCCACTAGCGCGAGCCGCGCAATCCCCATCATCCCATTCCTCCAGTGGTTCTCTTGGTCGTTCTCTTGCAGTCCGCTACAGGCCCTCGGGCACCGTCTGGTCCCGCCCGATGAAGGCGCCCTGTCGCTTCAACGCTTCCTGCAATTTTTCAACGGGGATGTCACGTGGCATCCGGTTTCCGGCCAGCGCCAGGGCGGCGGCGGAACCGGCCGCCTCCCCCATCACGAAACACGCACCGGAGACCCGTGCCGCCGACTGGCCCTCATGGGTCATGGAGGCACAGCGGCCGGCGACCAGGAGATTGTCGACCCCCTCAGGCACCAGCATCCGGTACGGCAGCTCGTTATAGCCGCGCGAGTCCGGGATCGGCGGAAAGGTGAAGACCACGTCGCCGGGCACATGGGCCTCGATCGGCCAGCCATTGACGCCGATCGAATCCTCGAACGAAGCGCAGCCGAGCACGTCCGCGCCGCTGAGCTGGTAGCCGCCCTTAATGCGGCGGGTCTCCCGGATGCCGAGCTGCGGCGGCAGGTCGACGATGTAGGACTTTTCGAAGCCCGGCACGGTGCGCAGGAACTCGAACGCGGCGAGCGCCTGCTTGCGGCCCTCGATCTCGCCGCGGGTGAGGTCGTCGGGCTCGACGCCGTTGATGGCGTGGCCGTCCTCGCGCGCGACTTGCGTGAAATTCACCCGCCATTCGATGCCGGACTTTTGCGGCCGCACGATCGCGCTCTTGCGCGGGAATTTGTGCGTGCCGGCGGCAGTGGCCTTCTCCATCAATTGCGGAATGGTTCGCCAGGCCTCCCCTGCCTTCGCGGGATCGATGCCGTTGAGACGCAGCATCATCGAGGGGTACATCGGATGGCCATGTTCGTCGCCGATCTCGAACGGCGCGCCGGCCCACACCGCGAGATCGCCGTCGCCCGAGCAGTCGATGAAGATCTCGGATCGCACCGCCTGCCGGCCCGCCTTGGTCTCGACCATCAGCGCATCGATGCGGCGGTCATCGCCCATCACCACGCCGGCGCCGAGTGCGTGAAAGAGGATGTGCACCTTGTGGCTCGCAAGCAGCTCGTCGGCCGCAATCTTATAGGCGGCGGTGTCATAGGCCTGGGCAAAGACCTTTCCGAGGATCAGGTGCGGCGCATTGAGACCGTTGAGCCGGTCGATCCGCGCCAGCAGCTCCGAGGCCATGCCCTGCACCAAGCGGCGATGCTCGCCATAGACATTGCCGTGCAGGCCGCAGAAATTGGTGACGCCGGCTGCCGTGCCCATGCCGCCGAGAAAGCCGTAGCGCTCGACCAGCAGAGTCTTCCGCCCTGCGCGCGCCGCTGACGCCGCCGCAACGATGCCGGCCGGGCCGCCGCCGAGCACGACGACTTCATATTCGCCATAGAGCGGCACCTGTCGTGCCGGTTCTTCGATCATCGCCCGCATGATGCGTCCTGTTCCCAACTCTTACTTGGGGCCGACTATGGATCAGTGCGCACTGAGCTACAATCCACCAAAAACAAGCCCCCGATCGACGAGCGCAAGACACTCGAAACGCTGCGCCGGATGCGGCAGGACGATGATGCCGTCTATCGCAGCATCAACAACTTCTACCGCGGCTACTGAACGCCTAACCTTTGCCGCTCCGCCAATTCGCCGCCCGCTTCTCGGCAAACGAGGCCAGCCCTTCCGCCGCCTCTGCGCTCTGGCGCTTGACCGAATGCAGATGCACGAGGCGCGTGTAAGCGGCATCGTCCACCGCCATGCCGCCGAACGAGCTCTCCAGCGCGAGCTTTTTGGTTTCGGCCATCGCTTCCGGCCCGTTGGCGAGCAACTGCTCCACCACCTTGCTGCCTGCGGCCTCCAGTTCGGCGAGCGGCACCACCTCGTGAACGAGGCCGATGCGGCGGGCGTCCTCGGCGCCAAAGCGCTCGCCGGTCAGCGCGTAGCGGCGGACTTGCCGTACACTCATGGCGTCGCAGAGCTGCGGGATGATGATGGCGGCGGTCAGGCCCCAGCGCACCTCGGTGATCGAGAACAGGGCGTTGTCCGCGGCGATCACGATGTCGCAGGCCGCGATCACGCCGGTGCCGCCACCGAAGCAGCCACCCTGCACCAGCGCAACCGTTGGAACCGGCAGCGTGTTGAGCCGCTGCACGGCCTCGAAGGTCGCTCGCGAGGCCGCCTTGTTCGCTTCAGTCGATTGCGGCCGCACGCCGTTGATCCATTTGAGGTCGGCGCCAGCCTGGAAATGCTTGCCATTGCCCCGGAGCACGACGATGCGAAGGCTCTGCTTCTTGCCGAGATCGTCCATGGCCGCGAGCACGCCCGCGATCAAGGCGTCGTCATAGGCGTTGTTGACCTCGGGACGGTTCAGGGTGACGGTCGCAACGCCGCGCTCGTCGAGGGTCCACAACACTGGATTGGTGGTCATCGGCGATCCTCCGGTCGATTTGTTTGCCGCGCACTATGGCCGAGGCCGCGCGCTCTGATCCATATCTTTCCGGCGTGGGGCGGCCGCGTCCATCGCATGGCGGCTTGTGTCATGCTGGCACCAGGCGGCAAGAGATCAGGACGGGACATAGACATGCGCATCTGCATTTTCGGCGCGGGCGCCGTCGGCAGCCACATTGCGGTACGGCTGGCACGCGCGGGCTATGAGGTCAGTTGCGTGATGCGGGGGGCGCATCTGGAGGCGGCTCGCGCCGGCGGCCTCAAGCTGCGCGTCGGCGATTCCGAGGTCGGCGCCAAGGTGATCGCGTCCGGCGATCCGGCCCAACTCGGGCCGCAGGACGTCGTGATCTCGACGCTGAAAGCAACCGCGCTTCAGGGACTGGTCTCCAGCATCAAGCCGCTGCTCCAGGACGACACCGCGATCGTGTTCGCGCAGAACGGCATTCCCTGGTGGTACAGCATCGGCCTGCCGCCGCGACACCCCACGCCGCCGGACATTTCGTTTCTCGATCCCGGCGGGCGCTTGCGCGCCTGCATCCCGAAGGAACGCATCGTCGGCGGCGTCGTCTTCTCGTCCAACGAGGTGATCGCGCCCGGCGTGGTGCAGAACCTCACCCCGGACCGCAACCGCCTCTTGATCGGCGAATGCGACGACCGCAATTCCGAGCGCATCACCAGACTGCGCAGTGTCTTCAACGATGCCCGACTGGAATCGCCGCCGGTGGCCGAGATCCGCGAGGCGATCTGGTCAAAGCTCCTGACCAACATGTCGCTGTCGGTGCTGTGCCTGCTCACCGGCCAGACCGCGCGCGGAGTGCGCGACGATCCCGCCTTCACTGAAGTCATCCCGCGCATGCTGAACGAGGCCAACGACATCGCCCAGCACTTCATCCCCGAGGTCAAGCGCGTGACCCGCAGCGGCCCCGCCCCCAATCACAAGCCATCGCTGCTCCAGGATTACGAGCTCGGTCGCGCCATGGAGATCGACGTGCTGGTGAAGGCGCCGGCCGCCTTCGCGCGCGCCGCCGGCCTATCGACGCCGGCCCTCGACCTGATCGCCGCGCTGGCGATCCAGAAGGCGCGCGACAAGGGGCTCTATGCGGCGTGACCTTCAGGCAAGCCCATCGATCCAAGCCGCCAGCGTGTCGAGCACCTCTGTCAGCACCTCGTCATTGCTGCGGCCGGACTTTTTCAGGACCGCGAAGGAATGATCGCCGCCCTCGGTCTCATGCAGCGTCGCCTTCGCCCCGAGCCGCGCGACGACAGGCCTGAGATGGCCGAGATCGGCAAGCCCGTCGCGCGTCCCTTGCAGGAACAGCATCGGGATTGCGATGCCGGCGAGATGCTCGGCCCGATCGACCGACGGCTTTTTGTCGGCATGCAGGGGAAAGCCGAGGAAGGCGAGCCCTTTGACGTGAGGCAATGGGGCCTTGGACTGCGCCTGCGAGGTCATCCGCCCGCCGAACGACTTCCCGCCGGCCACGAGCTTCAGTCCCGGGCATAGCCGCGCCGCCTCCAGGGCCGCCGCGCGGATCGCGGCGTGGGCGACCGCCGGTGGATCGGGACGCCCCTGCTTCTTCTCCATGTACGGGAAATTGAAGCGAAGCGTCGCGATGCCGCGCTCAGCGAGACCTTGTGCGACCTTCTCCATGAACGCATGCCGCATATCGGCGCCTGCGCCGTGCGCCAGCACGTAGCAGGCGCGCGCCTCGGCCGGCTGCGTCAGGATCGCCGAGACTGTGCCGACGCGCTCGATGTCGAGCTTGAGCTCTTGAGTTTTGGCAGCCAAGATCAGACACCCTGATGCATTTCTGGCCGCCTTGGTAGCGTCACTGGCGCAGCCTGAAAACACAATAATTGCCGCGCCCTGCCGGCCTACCAAGCCGGACAGCCGCATTGACCGAGGTAACCATGTCCTACCGCTCCTCCTGGATGACCGAAGAGCTCGAAATCTTCCGCGACCAGTTCCGGAAATATCTCGCCAAGGACCTGGCGCCGCATGCCGAAAAATGGCGCGAGCAGAAGATGGTCGACCGCTTCGCCTGGCGCGGGCTCGGCGAGATGGGGGCGCTGCTGGCGAGCGTGCCGGAGGAATATGGCGGGCTGGGTGCCACCTTCGCTTACGACGCGGCGGTGCTGGACGATCTCGAAAGCACGGTGCCGGAGCTGACGACAGGCGTCTCCGTGCACAGCGCCATCGTCGCGCACTATATCCTCAATTATGGCTCGGAGGAGCAGAAGAAGCGCTGGCTGCCGAAGATGGCCTCGGGCGAGATGGTCGGCGCCAGCGCCATGACCGAGCCCGGCACCGGCTCGGATTTGCAGGCCGTGAAGACCACGGCGAAGAAGCAGGGCAATTCCTACGTCATTAACGGCCAGAAGACGTTCATCACCAACGGCCAGGCCGCCGACCTCGTTATCGTGGTCGCGCGTACCGGCGAGGCGGGCGCGAAAGGCATCTCGCTGATCGTGGTCGAGACTGCTGGCACTGAAGGCTATCGGCGCGGGCGCAACCTCGACAAGATCGGCCTGCACGCCTCCGACACCTCGGAGCTGTTCTTCGACAATGTCACCGTGCCGCCGGACAACCTGCTCGGCAACGAGGAAGGCCAGGGCTTTGTCCAGTTGATGCAGCAATTGCCGCAGGAGCGCCTCGCGCTCGCGGTCGGCGCCGTCGCCGCGATGGAGCGTGCGATCAAGCTCACCACCGACTACACCAAGGAGCGGAAAGCCTTCGGCAAACCGCTGATGGAATTCCAGAACACCGCGTTCAAGCTCGCCGAGCGCAAGACCGAGGCGATGATCGCGCGCGTCTTCGTCGACTGGTGCATCGAGCGCCTGATCGCCAAAGACCTCGACACGGTCACGGCGTCGATGGCGAAATATTGGTGCTCGGAGAAGCAGGTCGAGACCGCCGACGAATGCCTGCAGCTGTTCGGTGGCTACGGCTACATGCAGGAATACCCGATCTCACGCATCTTCATCGATTCCCGCATCCAGAAGATCTACGGCGGCACCAACGAGATCATGAAGCTGTTGATTGCAAGGTCGCTGTAGTCGCGTCCTGCTCAATTCGGATGCCACCAGCGGCCGCCGATGACGACACCGTCGGAGACGATCTTGCGATCGCCGATCAGGTGCTCGCCGACGACGTCCTCGTAATCGAACTGGCCCTGCTTGACCGAGATCAGCGTGGCGTCGCCGACGCTGCCCGGTTTGAGGCTGCCGAGCTCCGGGCGCCGCAGCGCCATCGCCGCATTCACCGTCGAGGCCGCAATCACATCCGGTAGCTCCATGCCCATGCACAGGAATTTCGACATGGTCGTGACCTGATCATAGGCGGGGCCGTCGATGCACAGCATGTGGATGTCGGACGAGATCGTGTCCGGATAGAAGCCGTTGGCGAGCATCGCGCGCGCGGTCTTGAACGCGAACGAGCCCTTGCCATGGCCGATGTCGAACAGCACGCCGCGCTCGCGTGCATCCAGCACCGCCTTCTTCACCGTGCCCTGCGCGGTCGCGGGCGTGTTGGGGAAGGGGCGGAACGCGTGGGTGAGCACGTCGCCGGGGCGCAGGCGGGCCAGCACCTCCTCGTAGCTCGGCGGTGGATGGTCGATATGCGCCATTAGGGGCATGCCGACCTCCTCGGCAACCTCGAGCGCGATGTCGAGCGGCACGGTTCCGGACGTGCCCGAGGAGTGCAGGCCCACGCGCACCTTGATGCCGACGATGAGATCGCGATTGGCATCGGCGACCTTGGCCGCATCGATCGGATTCATCAGCCGCAGCTCCTCGCTCTCGCCGACCATGATCCGGTGCGAGAAACCGAATATGCCGGCATGCGAGACGTGGAGATAAGCGAGAATGCGGACCTGGCTCGGCTCGATCACATGCTTGCGAAAGCCTGCGAAATTGCCCGGTCCGGCGCTGCCGGTATCCACCGCCGTGGTGACGCCGGAGCGGCGGCAGAATTCCTCGGCATCGATGCCGAGCGAGGTGCCGCCCCAATAGACATGGGTGTGCAGATCGATCAGCCCCGGCGTCACGATGTAGCGTGACGCGTCACGGACCTCGGTGCCCGGATCCGCCTTGAGCCCGTTGCCGACCGCCGCCACCTTGCCGCCGGCAAAAGCGACGTCGGTCACGGCGTCGAGCTTCTGGGACGGATCGACCACACGGCCGCCGCGCAGGATCAAGTCGAAAGGCATCGTCGTCTCCGGAAGTGCTGTAGGGTGTGGCGGGCACGTCGGCCGGACCAGCAAGGAAGGAAGCCGTTTGCTTCTAGCAATTTTTGCGCCGATCGGCGTAGCAAACCGTAACGGTGGCCCTGAAAATGGCGATCCCGGGAAGACTCGAACTTCCGACCTACGGTTTAGGAAACCGCCGCTCTATCCGGCTGAGCTACGGGACCGCGGAACCCGGAGTTGCGGGTTCGGCCCCCTCATAGCAGAGCAGGATGCCGTTCGCCAGCCGCAAGGCGGGTCATCGCCAAGCCGAGCGAGGAGGCTGTACAATCGCGTCTGGATTGACGTGCGGAGCATCCCATGATCGAAAGCATCAGCGCCATCACCCTCGGCACGCACGACATGGCGCGCGCCGTTCACTTCTATCATTCTCTGGGATTCGAGCTCCTCCACGGTGGCGAAGCCGCGGCATTTACCAGCTTTCGCGCCGGGACCGGCTATCTCAACCTGACCGCGCAGCCCGACGACAAGCGCTGGTCCTGGTGGGGCCGCGTCATCTTCTATGTCGCCGATGTCGACGCGACCTACGAGCGCGCTCGCGCCGCCGGATGGCAGCCCTCGACCACGCCGCGCGATGCGGAATGGGGCGAACGTTATTTCCATCTTACCGACCCCGATGGCCATGAGCTCAGTTTCGCGCGGCCGCTCCGCGGAGTTCGAAGAGGCCGGATAGCTACGCCCTGATATTGTTGTCCTTTACCACCTTGCCCCAATAAGCGACCTGCTTGTCGAAGAAGCCCTTGAACGCGGCGCCGTCCTCGAGCAGCAGCGTCATGTGCTGGGTGTCCTTGAGCTGGGCGGCGGTCGCGGGCTCACTCAGGATCTCCTTGGAGGCCGTCGCCATGGCCGAAACGATGTCCGGCGGCGTGCCGGCGGGCGCGAAGATGCCCCACCAGGCGAGCGTCTCGAAGTCCGGAAAGCCCGCCTCGATCGCGGTCTGCGTGTCGGGCAACGCCGGCAGCCGCTCGCGGCCAAGCTGCAGGATCGGTCGCAGCATGTTGGTGCCGAGCTGGGCTGCGACCAGCGCCGCCGATCCTGCAATCAGATCGACATGGCCCCCGAGCACGTCGTTCATCGCCGGGCCGCCGCCGCGATAGGGTACGTGCATGATCTCGACACCGGCCTTGCTGCCGAGCACGGTCATGGCGAGATGGCCGAGCGTGCCGATGCCGACCGAGGCATATTTCACCGCGCCGGGCGTCGCCTTGCAGGCCGCCACCACGTCCGCGAAGCTCTTGTAGGGACGGCCGGCGCCGGCCGCGATCACGTAAGGCGCGGTGCCGATCAGCAGGACCGGCATCAGCTCACGCTCGACATCCACCGGCGGCTTGTCGAGGATGGATGGAATCACCGCATGGGAATCGAACGTCACCAGAAATGTCGAGCCGTCCGCCGGGCTCTTGGCCACCTGCGCCGCGCCGAGCGCGCCAGCGGCGCCCGACTTGTTCTCGACCACGACGATGCGGCCAAGCCTGGTTTGCAGATTGGACTGCAACAGCCGCGCCATCGCGTCGGTCGATCCGCCCGGCGGAAACGGCACCACGAGCGTGATCTTGCTCCCTTGCGCCGCCGCCGGCGCCATTGCGAGGATGGCCGGCGCAGCCAGGAGCGTACGTCGCGTGATGGTCATGGTCCCTCCCTTTGATCCCCCGCGCTTTGCTTTTTCTTTTGAGCGCTTCAGGTCGTCCCGAAACCGGATCCCGGTTTCCTGTATTCTGGCCTTGGTGGACTAAAGATGTCCAGCACGCGGGCGCCGTCGGGGCCGGCGCGCATGGTGTGGGGCACGTTGCCGGGCGTGCGCCAGAAATCGCCCTTCTTGACCGGGATTTCCTCATCGCCCTGGACGCGGATGGCGGAGCCGTCGAGCAGCACGCCCCATTGCTCCTCGGGATGATGGTGCAGCGTGCCCTGCGCGTGGGGCGCGAGCGTCACCACCGACAGCATCGCCTGCTCGCCGGAGAAGATGCGCGTGGTCACCCCAGCCGCGAGCTCGCGAAACAGCCCGTCGCTGGGATCATCGATATTGTGGAATTCATTCTTCTGGCTCATGCCATCCTCTTGTCGCCGCCTGATCAGGACTTGCCGTAGGAGCCCTGGTAGCGCCCCTCGCGAATCGCCTTCAGCGTCTCCTCCTCGCGCGCGACCTGGACGCGCACCGCCTCCAGCAGAGCCGCGGCGCCCGCGGCGGGAAACGACACCACGCCGTCCTCGTCGCCGACGACGATGTCGCCGGGCGCAATCACGCTGCCGCCGATCGTGACCGGCACGTTGATCTCGCCGGGGCCGTTCTTGTAGGGGCCGCGATGGATCACCGCGCGGGCGTAGCAGGGAAAGTCGTCGGCGGCGAACGCCGCAACGTCGCGGATCGCGCCGTCGATGACATAGCCTTCGGCTTTGCGCCATTGCGCGATGTTCTTCATGATCTCGCCGACCAGGGCTCGCGTCTCGTCGCCGCCGCCATCGACCACGATGACGTCGCCGGGGCCGACCAGCTCCAGCGCGCGGTGGATGGCGAGATTGTCGCCGGGACGGGTGCGCACCGTGAAGGCCGCTCCCACCAGCTTGCCGCCGCGATGATAGGGCCTTAACCCCACTGCGCCCGGCAGCCGGGCCAGATTGTCTGAGATCACCGAGGTCGGCGCGTCGCCGAAACCTGCGATGATGCTCGCCGGAGGCTTCGGCACGCTGCTCGCTGCGATGGTGATCGTCATGTCGGTCCTTCCGTGTTCTTGTCCGTGTTTTTGTCTTATTCGGCGTGCGCCCGCGCCTTCGCCGGCCAAATCCGGAAGGCGCGCCCCTCCTTCATCCACGCCGCGCGCTCGTCGCGCAACAGGGTGCGGCGGACTTTGCCGGAATCATCGCGCGGCGGCGCGTTGACGATCTCGAAACTCTCCGGGTGCTTGTAGCGGCTGAGCTTGTCCTTCAGGAAATCGGCGACGCCATCAGCGACGGCCTGACCGTCGGCATCGGGCTCCGGCTCGATGATGGCGTGGACGCGCTGGCCCAATTCCGGATCGGGCAATCCCACCACGACGCAGGAACGCACGCCGGGACAGGCGGAGACGGCGGCCTCGACCTCGGCCGGATAGATGTTGGCGCCGCCGCGCAGGATCATGTCGGCAAGACGGTCACCGAGATAGAGATAGCCTTCCGCATCCAGCCGGCCGATATCGCCAAGCGATTCCCAGCCGTCGGCACGGCGCTTCGGCTCGGCGCCGAGATAGTGATAGGTCGCGTCCGTGCCGTCATTGTTGAGGAAATAGATCTCGCCGGTCTCGCCAAGCGCGACATCGTTGCCGTCCTCGCCGATGATGCGAAGCTTCGCCATGTCGCCGATCTTGCCGACCGAACCCTTGTGCGTCAGCCATTCCGTACCGGAGATGATGCAGGCGCCCTGGCGCTCGGTGCCGCCATAGAGCTCCCAGATCCGCTCGGGCCCGAGCCAGGCGATCCAGTTCTCCTTCAGCCAGGGCGGCATCGGAGCTGCCATATGGAAAACCGTCTGAAGACTCGATACATCGTAGGCGTTGCGCACGGTCTCCGGCAGCGCCCAGATCCGGTGCATCATGGTAGGCACGAAATTGACCCATTGCACGCGCTCGCGTTCGATCTGCCGCAGCGTCTCCTCAGCGTCGAACTTGACGAGGCCGGTGAGCTTGCCGCCGGCGAACAGCGCGTAATGCGACACGATGAACGGCGCATTGTGATACAGCGGGCCGGGATTGAGCAGTGAGACCCCGAAGGGGATATGAAGCGGCGGCGCAGCGATGGTGTCGGTCACTGCCGGATGATGGTCGAGGATCACCTTGGGACGGCCGGTCGAGCCGCCTGAGGTCATGGCCTTCCAGTAGCGCGCCACCGGCGGGTTGAGCGGCTCGTCCGAAAAACCTTGCGGCACGAAATCAGCCGGGAGACGGTTCGGCGCGTTCCAATCGGCCTCGCCGCCGACCACCAGCGCCGGCTTGAGGATGTCGAGCACCGCGGCGGCTTCGCCGCGCGGCAGCCGCCACGACAGCGAGGTCGGCGTTGCCCCGCACTTCCACACCGCAAAGGATGTCTCGAAGAACGCGTTGCTGTTGGGTAATCCGATCGCGACGAAGTCACCGGGCTTGACGCCCTTGGCCATGAACGCCCGCGCGCGCCGGCTGGCGCCACGCTCGAGCTCGTCCCATGTCAGTGTCTCCTGCCCATGACGGACGGCGATCGTGCCGTGCGGTTTGCGCTCAGCGTACCAGCGCGGCACGTCGGACAGGGGCAGCAGCATCAGGCGTTTCCACTTCGTCTTCTTGGCGCCGCCTCACGATGAGGCGCTCACAGCGCGAAGTGTAACAGCCAAAGCCTAGCCTTCAAGTCGCAAGCCTTCGAGGCACAAGCCTTCAAGGCATGCGCATCAGCGCTCCGCGCCGCAGCCCGCACTGTCGAACAGCGCCGCGAGCCCGCATCGCGAGGTCAGCATCTTGTCGCCGTCATGGCCGACGCCGGGAACGTCCCCAGATCCTGTGATTGGGCGTGCGGTGATTGCGCTTGGCCATCGCCTCCGCATAGGCATGGCCGCGTCGGTTGCGCGTGGCGCCTTGCGCCTTCGCCATGCAGCTCTTGTCGAGCGCGAGATGCTCCGGACTGGCGTCGAGGGTGCCGAGCAGATAGATCACCTCGCGCTCGACATAGCGCTGTTCGAGCGCGGCCGGCGCCACGTTCGCACCAGGGCGGTTGCGACGATACCTGCCAGCGCTCGCATAACGGACATTCTCCTTCGAATTCAGACCAATAAAAGTTTAAGCGCATCACCTGCCGCGCGGCTGTGACTCCCGCGCCACGTCAAGCAAAAAATGTCAGCAGCCCAGCCATGAAATTCCCGGGTTCCATGGGTGACAAGCCGGCGATAAAGAGGCAAAAATCCGGCTCGACTCAGGTGGGGTTGAGTCGGGCAAGGAATGCTCTCGTAAAATGTCGGTCGTAGTTGCATCGCGTCGTGCGGCGCCGCTTCTCGTTACCGCAGCAGGATTATTTCTGCTGACGCTGCCGCATGCCCAGGCGCAATGGTGGAAGCGCGCGCCGGTCGACTTCGAGCAATGCGCCGACGCCGCCGAGAAATCCCCGACCAAGGCCGAGAAGACGGCCGCGCTCGCCGATTGCAACGCCAAGTTCGCGGGGCGCCGCAAGGCAGGCGGCGGCTATTCCTATTACGACTTCCTCCAGGATCGCACCTTCGACATCGCCGGGCCGAATCCGACCCCCGAGGAGCAGAAGAAGATCGACGAAGCCTACACCGCCTATCTCGCCAGTCAGCGCCGCAGCAATGAAGCGGCCCAAGCCACCGCGCGACAGCAGCGCGAGCAGCAGGAACAACAGGTCCAGCAGCTCCAGCAGATCGCACTGCGAACCGAGGTCGAACGCGTACGCGTGCCCGTCCCGGTTGAGCGGCCGAAAGTGCAGCAGACTGTCGGCCCGAAGCCGAAGGGCGCGCCCTGCACCAAGGGCTCTTTCTCCTGCGAGTGGCCGCGCCTGTCGGAAAGCTTGAACGATTTGAAGAAGTTGTTCAATCCAACGCAGAGCAAGCCGGCGAAGAAGGGTTAGCTGGCCGCTCCCAACTCCGCTGTCGTCCCGGACAACCTTAAGCGCAGATCCGAGACCCATCGCCGCAGGGAGGAGTTGTCGCACGCAGTCGGCAACCACGAGTCTTCGCCACACCCAATCCTGTGATTATGGGTCGGGGATTGGCGCGCGCTTTGGGCGCGCCCTTGTCCCGGACGGCGGCGCAGAGCGTGGCGTCAGTTCGCGTGCTTCTTCTTAGTGCGCTTGGGTTTGATTGCGGGCGCCGCTGCCGTTGGCGGAGCGCTCAACGCCTTGCGGCTCTCCTGCAATCGCGCGTCATAGCCCGGAGAGTTCACGACCGTCGGCGGCCTTGCATCAGCGAACGTGGATGCGCCGCAGAGCGCAGCCAGCGCGAGCCCGATCATCAAACAACGCTTCATCGCACTGCTCCTTCGCGCTCACGCTAATCCGCGAATCTGCCGTGGCGTCAGCCCGGGTGGGCCCTTGCCCACGACTTCGGCTTCCTTGATCAACGCAACAATGCGGCGCATCAGCGGCACGCCGATATTGTTCTGTTCGGCCAGCGCGATGACCGCACCCTGAAGATAGTCGATCTCGGTCTTGCGCCCCTGCTTCAGGTCCTGCCACATCGAGGAACGCGCCTCTGGGTCGATCTTCATCGTGCGGCCCAGGATCGCATTGAAGATTACATCTGGCAGCCTCAGCAAGGTCGGCGTCCATCCCATTGGGATCGGCGTTGCCGAAACCGGCGCGATGCCGGCGGCCTTCAGCGCGGCGAGGCCCTCGGCCATCTGGTCCGCGAACAGCCTTCGCCAGTCGCGGCTCGCCAATTGAGCGGCGAGCGGCATGTCGGATAGCGCGCTGAGTGCGTTGTTCAGATTGATGATCAGCTTGCCCCATTGCACGCCGGTGATGTCGCGGCTCGCGCGCATGGTGAGCCCCGGAACCGAGAGCGCCGCTGCCGTGTTCTCCGCATCCTCTCCGACATGAATATCGCCGGACGTCGAACGGTGGAAACGGCCCTCACCCATCGCGATCACGTTGAACGGCACCATGCCGGCGAGCACGCGCCGGCCGCCGAGACGCTCGCCTAGCACCGCGACATTGCCGATGCCGTTCTGAAGCGAGACCACGACGGCGGCGCATGCTGCGCGATCTGCTCCGCGACATCGGCGGTGTCGGCGCTCTTCACCGTCACCAGCACGATGCCGGCGCTGTGGAAGATCGAAGGGTCCTCCGACAAAGCGAGCTGGCCAGCACCGAGCTTGTTCTCGGAGCCGTCATGGTCCGTCAGCCGCAGGCCGAAGCGTTCGATCTCGCTCTTCACCCGCGGCCGCACCAGCAGCGCGACGCGGCGGCCCGCGGCCGCCAGCATGCCGCCGACGAAACAGCCGATAGCGCCGGCGCCGGCCACCACGATCGGTCGATCCGTAAGCACTGATCTGGCTCCCTGAATGACCGGCCTTCGATAGCAGAGGCGAAGCCGGCTGCCCATCGCGTCGCAGCCGCCTTGTAACCGTCATGACTGCCCCATATGTTCTCGCCCCGGGGGCCTGTCAGCGGCGAGCGCTCGCCGAACGAGACGCCAAAGGGAGAGCACGATGGGTCTACTCGACGTCCTCAACGGCATGCAGAACGGCCCGCGCGGCCCCAGCACGCCCAGCTCCGAGCAATCCTCCGGCGGCATGTCGCCGATGACCATGGCGCTGCTCGGCCTGCTCGCCTGGAAAGCCTTCAAGCATATCACCGCAAACCAATCTGGCACGGCCCCGCAACCGTCGCCGACGCCTGCGCCGCCGCCGGTGAACACCGCAGACAGCGGCGGGCTTGGCGGTCTCGGAGGCTTGCTGAAGGGCGGCCTTGGCGGCCTGCTAGCGGGCGGCGCGGCCGGCACCGTGCTGAGCGGCGGGCTTGGCGATCTCCTCAACCAGCTCCAGCAGAGCGGCCATGGCGACGCCGCAAATTCCTGGGTCGGCAAGGGCGAGAACAAGCCGATTGCACCGGGCGATCTCGCCAGCGCGCTCGGCGCCGACCAGATCGACAGCCTGTCCGCCCAGAGCGGCCTGTCGCGCGAGGAGCTGCTCTCCGGCCTCAGCCAGTATCTGCCGCAGGTGGTCGACCATCTGACGCCGGACGGAAGGCTGCCGACCGAGGACGAGCTCTCGGGCCGCATCTGATTGTCGTCAAAGAGAGGGGAGCACTGTCATGAGCATGGGCGGCCTGTTGTGGATCATCCTCGTCGGCTTCGTTGCCGGCCTCATCGCGCGCTGGCTCGCGCCGGGGCCGAACAATCCGAGCGGCTTCATCCTCACCACCATCCTCGGCATCGCCGGCGCGTTTCTCGCGACCTTCGTCGGCCAGGCCATCGGCCATTACAGCCCCGACCAGGGCGCCGGCTTCATCATGGCCACGATCGGCGCCGTGGTGGTGCTGTTCATCTGGCACCGCCTGGTGGCCAGCGGCGTGATCAAGGGGTAATCGCCGCAGGCCGTAGGGGAGCCTGCCGCCTCACACGGCGTCATTGCGAGGAGCTCTTGCGACGAAGCAAATCCAGACCGTCGCCGCGGACGCTTTCTGGATTTGCTTCGCTTAGCTCGCAATGACAGGGGTCACGTAATCAAATGCATCCCCGCATCCATGCGCACGACCTCGCCGGTCATGTTGCTGGAGGCCGGCATCGCGAGGAAGCAGACGAGCTGCGCGATGTCTTCCGCGCTCGAGGCGACCTTGAGCGGCACTTTCGCGACCACGCTGTCGCGCACCTGTTTTGCGCCGGCCTCGCCGCGGCCCTTGGTGAACCAGGGCGTGTCGATATAGCCGGGGCAGACCGTATTGACGCGGATCAGCGGCGCCAGCGCGCGCGACAGCGACAAGGTCATGGTGTTGAGCGCGCCCTTGCTCGCGGCATAGGCGATCGACGAGCCGACGCCGCTGATGCCGGCGACCGAGGACACGTTGACCACCGCCGACGGCCGGCCCGAAGCCTTGGCGCCGGCCTCGAGCAGGCTGCGTGCCGCGCGTACCATCTGGAACGGGCCGATGGTGTTGACGCCATAGACCCGCTGGAAATCTTCCGCCGACAAGCCGTCGAGATCGGCGTGAGCGACGTGCTTGGTGGTGCCGGCATTGTTGACGAGCACGTCGAGCCGACCCCACCCGGCCGCCGCTGCGACGATCTTGCGGCAATCGTCATCCTTTGAGACGTCGCCCTGCGCGACCAGGACTTCCGCGGCGCCGGCCTTGCGGCAGAGCTCAGCCGTGGCCTCGGCTTCCTTCTGGCTCGAGGAATAATTGATGACGAGCCGGGCCCCGCTCCGCGCGAGAATTTCCGCGGTTGCAGCACCCAGGCCGGATGCCGACCCCGTCACGACTGCGCACAAGCTGTCCTTTGCCATCCCTGATGTCCCTCCCTGATCTGATGTCGGCGTCCTGTTTAGCGAGTTTGCCGCGCCCTGCAAATCGAGCAAACTCCGCTAAGCGGAATTAGCTTGTCGCCCATGCCCGCGCCGCAGGTTGGCCTGCGATCAACGCTTGTCAGGGCCATGGCTTTTTCCGATCATCGGGCGCAAGAAGAGACCGCGCGCCCATCAAGGGGACGGACGCGCCAATGGCAAAGCACGGGGAACGCTGTGGCGGAGAGTGACAATATCGTCGTCGAGACCGCGGAAAAAATCTTCGCCGATCTCGCCGATCCGCAAACCATCAACAACGACAAGAAGAATTCGTGGCAGGCGCCGCTGTGGCAGGCGCTGAGCGAGGCCGGCCTGCCGCTATCGTGGGTGCCTGACGACCTCGGCGGCTCCGGCGCCAGCCTTGCCGACGGCTTTGCCCTTCTGAATGCTGCGGGCCGCTTTGCGGTCGCGGTTCCGCTGGCCGAGACCATGCTCGCGGGCTGGCTGCTTGCGCAGGCCAAGATTGCCTCGCCCGAGGGCGAGATGACGGTGCTGCCGGCCTCGCCAAAGGACCACATCACGCTCGATGCCGAAGGCGCGCTCTCCGGCCGCGCGCGCGGCGTGCCCTTTGCCAAGGCGGCGAAGCATTTTGCGGTGCTGGCGCAGGGCAAGGACGGCCTGTCCATCGCGCTGGTCGATGCGAACAAGTCCCGGATCGAAGCCGGGCTCAATGTCGGCTACGATCACAGCGACACCGTGACGCTCGATAAGGTTCAGCCCGTCACCCTCAAGCCCGCGCCACAAAGCTTTGAGCAGACCACGCTGATGCTGATGGGCGGCGTCGCGCGCAGCCTTCAGATCGCCGGCGCGCTGGAATCCATGCTCGATATCTCCGTGCGCTATTCCAACGAGCGCGTCGCCTTCGAGAAGAAGATCTCGAAATTCCAGGCGGTGCAGCACAATCTCGCACGCCTCGCCGGCGAATCCGCCGCAGCGCTGGCGGCCGCGACCTCTGCCGCCGATGCGATTGCGAACGCCAAGGCGTTCGACGACGAGGTCTATCTCGAAGCCGCCTCCGCAAAAATCCGTTGCGCGGAAGCTGCGGAAAAAGGCGGCGCTATCGCGCACCAGGTCCACGGCGCGATCGGCTTCACCATGGAGCATATCCTGCACCGCTACTCGCTGCGGGCGCTGGCCTGGCGCGACGATTTCGGGTCGGAGAGCCATTGGGCCGTCGAGCTCGGCAGGCTCGTTGCAAACCGCGGCGCCGATGAATTGTGGCCGCTCGTGGCTTCGCGCTGATCAGGGGACGACGACAATGACCGCTGCCCTCCGTTTCGATCCGATCCGCCTCCCCGAAAAATGCGAGCAATTGCGCAAGGAAGTGCGCGCCTTCCTCGCCGAAGAAATTGCCGCCGGCACCTTTGATCCGCACAAGCCCAACCGCGAGGACACCGACGCGCCGGAATTCTCCCGCCGGGTCGGCGCCAAGGGCTGGCTCGGCATGACCTGGCCCAAAAAATATGGCGGCCAGGAGCGCTCGTTCCTCGAACGTTACGTCGTGACCGAGGAGATGCGCGTGGCGAATGCGCCGACGCGGCGCTTCTTCGTCGCTGATCGCCAGAGCGGGCCGGTGCTGCTGAAATACGCGCCCGAGCACATCAAGATGGAGATCCTGCCGCGCATCTGCCGCGGCGAGATCTGCTTTGCCATCGGCATGAGCGAGCCGAACTCCGGCTCCGACCTGTTCGCGGCAAAGACGCGCGCCACCAAGACCGACGGCGGCTATCTCATCAACGGCACCAAGATCTGGACCTCGTCGGCGCATATCGCCGACTACATGATCGCGATCTTCCGGACCTCGCCGCCGACCAAGGAAAACCGCCGCCACGGCCTGACCCAGTTCCTGGTTAAGATGAAGCAGCCGGGCATCAAGGTGAACCCGATCGGCCAGATCACCGGCCAGTACGAGTTCAACGAGGTCGTCTTCACCGATCACTTCATTCCCGACGATCATGTGCTCGGCGAGGTCGATGGCGCCTGGAAACAGGCGACATCGGAGCTTGCCTATGAGCGTTCAGGCCCCGAACGCTTCCTCGAGACCTATTACGTGCTGACCGAGCTGGTGCGCGCGATCGGCCCCAACCCGGACACGCGCAGCGCCGAGGGCATCGGGCGCCTGGTTGCGCAGCTCCACACCATGCGGCGCATGTCGGTTTCGGTTGCCGGCATGCTGCAGGCCGGCAAGGAGCCGGTGGTGGAAGCGTCCATCGTCAAGGATATCGGCACGGTCTGGGAGCAGCAGCTGCCGCACCGGGTGCGCGATCTCGCCGCCTTCGTCGAGGAGACCGCGACCAACCGCGAGACGCTGGAGCGGCAGCTCGATTTCGCCATCAAGACCGCACCGAAACTAACCATCCAGGGCGGCACCACCGAGGTGCTGCGCGGCATCATCGCCCGCGGACTGGGCTTGCGTTAGGACGAATGGGCGACACGATCGCGGCTCGCTCCGGCCACCTCTCCCATAGGGAGAGGTCGATTTGCGTCAGCAAATCGGATGAGGGGTTACGCCCTCACCAGGACCGCAGCCCCTCACCCGGCGCTACGCGCCGACCTCTCCCGATGGGAGAGGTGGTTCTTCGCTACTGAGAGATCGAGATGTTTGGAGACAACCTATGAGCACCTATAATGACATCGGCGTCGAGAAGGTCGGACATGTCGGCACCATCGAGATCCGCCGCCCGCCGCTCAACTTCTTCGACATCTCGCTGATCAACCAGATCGCGGATGCGCTCGACGAGTTCGACCGCGACATCGAAATCCGCGCCTCGGTTCTATCGGCACAGGGCAAGGCATTCTGCGCCGGCGCCAATTTCGGCGATCCGGCGCGGCAGGCGCAGGAAGCGCGCGAAGCGGAGAAGACCGCCAAGGGCGATCCGGCCGACAGTCTCGGGCCGATCAACCATCTCTACATCCAGGCCGTGCGCATCTTCCGCGCCAAGAAGCCGATCGTCGCCGCCGTGCAGGGCGCTGCCATCGGCGGCGGCCTGGGCCTGGCGGTCTCCGCGGACTTCCGCGTCACCTGTCCCGAAGCCCGCTTCTCCGCGAACTTTACCAAGCTCGGCTTCCATCCCGGCTTCGGCCTGACCGTGACGCTGCCCGAGCTGATCGGCAAGAACAACGCCGAGCTGATGTTCTACACCAGCCGCCGCGTCACCGGCGAGGAGGCTTACAAATGGGGCCTCGCCAACGAGCTGGTGCCGCAGGACCAGGTCAAGGCGGCCGCGATGAAGCTCGCCAGCGAGATCGCCGAATGCTCGCCGCTCGGCCTGCTCTCCACCCGCGCCACGATGCGCGCCGGATTGGCCGACCGCGTCATGGCGGCGACCAATCACGAGCTCGCCGAGCAGACGCGGCTGCGCGCGACGGAGGATTTTAAGGAGGGCGTGAAGGCGACGGAAGAACGGCGCGTGGCGAATTTTAAAGGAAGGTAGCTCGTCGGGTGAAGGCATCTCTTTCTTCCTTCTCCCCTTGTGGGAGAAGGTGGCGCGAAGCGCCGGATGAGGGGTATCTATCCCATGCGATCAAGCCCGTATTTGCGGAGAGATACCCCTCACCCGTCGCGCCGCGACACGGCGAGCCACCCTCTCCCACAAGGGGAGAGAGTTTAAGTGCGCCTCGCTACAAGCGCGTCGACGATCGTCACGCCCTGCCCCTCGGCATGCACCAGCACCGGATTGAGCTCGATCTCCGCGATCTCCGCTGCATGCCGCGCGGCAAGCACGGAGACATCGGCGACGAGCTGCGCCAGCGCCGTGACATCCGCCCTCGCCCCTCCACGAAAGCCGTTCAGGAGCGGCGCAGCCTTCAATCCTGCCAGCATCGCGCCGGCCTCCTCCGCACCGACAGGCGCCGGACGATAGACCACATCGCGGAATAGCTCGGTCGTGACGCCGCCGAGCCCCACCATCACCATCGGGCCAAATGTCCTGTCCGTCATCGTCCCCACGATGATCTCGACGCCCTTCTTCGCCATTGGCCCAACCAGCACACCTTGAATGACCGCCGCCGGCCGCTGCCTGCGCGCATTGTTAAGCAACGCTTCGAACGCCAGGAAGACCTCGCCCTTTGTGGTGATGTTGACGCGCACGCCATCGACTTCGCTCTTGTGCGCGATGTCGGGCGACTGGATCTTCATCACCAGCGGAAAGCCGACGCGGGCGACGGCTTCATCCAGCCCGGCCTTGTCCGTCACCAGCACTTCGTCCGGCAGCGCGATGCCGGCGCGGCGGAGCAATGCCTTGCTGTCGGCCTCGGACAATGCCTGCTGCTTCAAATGCGCAGAGAGGTCGCGCACCGGCAACCGCGTCTCGTCCGCGGGCTTCGGCAGATTGAACATTGCGTAGTCGACGAGCCGCCGCATCGCGACGCCGACATGAGTCAGACCGGAGAGGACCACGACACCAGACTTCGCGAGCTCCCGCCGCGCGAAGTCGGAGGGCACCGTGTAGGAATAGAACGCGACCGGCTTCTTCTGCGCCGCCAGCGCCGGCGTCAGCTCGGCCTCGTCGAACGGTTTGCGCACCTCGCTCGACAGTGAGAGCACGACCAGCACCGCGTCGACCTCCTCGGAGGCGGTGAGCAGGTCGACGCTCTTCTGCAATCCGCCGGAGGTCACGCCTTGCGCCGTAACGTCGATCGGGTTGCGTGCGGTGCCGTAGGACGGCATCAGCGTTCGGATCCCGGCCTGGATCGTTTCGGAGAGCTCCGGCACCTGCAAGCCTTGCAGTGCCACAGCATCCGCGCCCCAGATGCCGGCGCCGCCGGAGACGGTGACAACGGCGACGCGATCGCCCTTTGGCAGCGGATTGCTGGCGAGCAGCGCCGCGATCGTCAGCGCCTCGTCGAGATCGTTGGAGACGATGAATCCGTATTTCGCGAACACCGCGTCATAGGCCGCCGACCAGCCGGCCATGCTCGCCGTGTGCGAGGCCGCCGCGCGCTGGCCTGCGCCGGAACGGCCGACTTTTGTCACGATGACGGGCTTTCTCGTCTCGGCGGCGCGCCGCGCCGCGGCCAGAAACTTGTCGACGTCACGGATGCCTTCGATGAACAGCAGGATGACGTCGGTCGAGTCGTCCTGCACCAAATAGTCCAGGAACTCGCCGGCGCCGAGATCGGATTCGTTGCCGGTGCTGACAACGTAGCTCACGGCGATACCGATCGCCCTCGCACGATGATGATAGGCAAAGCCGATGCCGCCGCTCTGCGCGACGATGCCGATCCGCTTTTGCGTAGCGACCAGCGGCACCACACCCGGCTTGACGTCCACTGCGGGACTGAAGGTGGCCGCCACGCGCTGCATTTGGCTGAAGAAGCCCTCGGCATTGGGGCCGGAAATCCGCATGCCGGTGCGTCTCGCCAGCGCCGCGATCGCGTCCTGCATCGCCGCGCTGTCGCCGCCCTCCTCCGCGAAGCCAGAGGAGATGATGACGGCGTTCTTGACCCCGGCGGCGGCGCATTGCTCGAGCGCTGGCAGCACTGCGCGGGCCGGAATGACGATGACAGCGAGATCGATCGGCGCGCCGATCTCGGCGATCGATTTACAGCAGGCGAGCCCGTCGATGTCGGCATAGTTCGGGTTCACCGGATAGATCTTGCCGGGATAATCGTTCTTGCGCAGCATCGACAAAAGCCGCCCCGGAATCTTCTCGTGATCGCGCGAGGCCCCGATCAGCGCGATGCTCGCGGGCGCAAAGAAGCTGTCGAGCGGATGCGGCATGGCGTGTCCCTGTTCTTTTTCGATCAGCCTATCCGTCATGGCCGGGCTTGTCCCGACCATCCAACGCCGTCATTCCAGCCCAAGAACGTGGATGCCCGGGACAAGCCCGGGCACGACGATACGACGAGACATGAGGCGACAACTCAAGCGACGCGGAACGTTACACCACCTAACAAGAACTCGTTGCCGGCAACGGCCAGCCCCTTCGCCTTGGCCGCATGCAGCACGCGCGCCACATCAGCCACCCGAAACTCCAGCGCGCTCATGATCTCGCTGGCCCCCTTCACGAATCGGAAGCTTGCATTGGGCAGCTTCAGTTCGGCGTCGCGCGGCGCAATACCAATGATCTTGCCCCAGTGCTCCGCCAGCCCCTGCGGGTCGGGGCTTTGCATCTCCACGGTCGTCAGCGCCTGCGTCACATCCTTGCGGATGAATTTTTGCCAGTCGGGTCCCGCCGGCGGATAGAGGCCAAGAATGTCGTCGCTGCCTTCGGTGTGATTGAACTCGATGAAGGCGGCGCGGCAGTCGCGGGGATGGAGCTGCACGCCGTGATAGGGCCCATGGTCGATGACGTTGGCGGTGCGCACGCCCAGCGCGCTGGCGTTGCGGCCGCGCTCGTCCGGATCGTTGCAGCAGAAGATCGCCATGTAGCCGCCACGGCCGCCGGTCTTCTCGATGAAGCGACCGGCCGTGGTGCCGTCCTTGAAGGGCGCCACGACCTCCAGCAGGATCGTGTCGACCGGGAGCAGCGCGTTCTCCAGACCGTATTTCGCGACATTGCCGTCGCGATAGCACACAGTGAGGCCCATGATCCTGGCGATATCCGTGATGACAGGCTCAAGCTGCGGCGCCACCAGGCAGATCTGCCGCAGCCGGATATAGGGCGCCATCGTCATGCGCCCTTGAAGGTCGGCTTGCGCTTCTCGACGAAGGCTTTGGCGGCCTCCTTGTGGTCCTCGGTGTCGCCGCATCGGGTGTGATGGATCGCCTCGCCGTCGAAGCAATCCTCCAGCGCCAGATGCTCGGCATTGTTGATGTTGCGCTTGATGAAGCCGAGCGCGATCGATGGGCCCTGCGCCAGCGACAGCGCGAGCTCGTGCGCGGCAGCATCGATCTCGGTGTCGGGAACGACCTTCGTCACCATGCCGATCGCATGCGCCTCTTTTGCAGTCAGCACCGGCGACATCAGATAGAGCTCGCGCGCCCGCGCGCTGCCGAGCAATTGCGTCAGAAAATAGGTCCCGCCGTAATCGCCGGAGAAGCCGACCTTGGCGAAGGCGGTCGTGATCTTGCAGGATTCGCTGGCGATGCGCAGGTCGCAGGACAGCGCCATCGATAGGCCGGCGCCGGCCGCCGCGCCGTCGAGCTGCGCCACGACGGGCTTTGGCATCTGGTGCAGGATGCGCGAGACCTCCATGCCGCGGCGCAGGTTTGCGAGCTTCTGCTCGAACGGCAGCGGCGCGCGGCCCTCCGCCATCGACTTGACGTCGCCGCCGACGCAGAAACTGCCGCCCGCGCCCTTGAACAGCACCGCCCGCACCTCCGGATCATCGGCCGCGCGCCGCGCCGCCTCGACCAGCCCGGCGACCATGTCCGGATTGAGCGCATTCTTGCGCTCGGGCCGGTTCATCGTGATGGTGAGCAGCCCGCCTTCGAGCCTTTGCAGGACCATGTCGTTGCTCATGGGTGGTCTTCCTTTGTTTGATTGAGTCTTTCCGGGGCTCGCGAAGCGAGAACCCGGAACCTCGAGATCCCGGGTTCGCTTCGCGCCCCGGGATGACGTTACGACTGCGTCACGCGGTTATTTCTTCACCAGCGGGCAGCGCGACTGCTCCAGCGACTGGAACGCCTCATTGCCGGGGACGGTGGCGAGCAGCTTGTAATCGTCCCAGCGGCCCTTGGATTCCGACGGCTTCTTCACCTCGAACAGGTACATGTCGTGAATCATGCGGCCGTCCTCGCGGATCTTGCCACCCTTGGCGAAGAAGTCGTTGATCGGCGTCTCCTTCATCACCTTCATGACCGCCGCAGCGTCGGTCGTGCCGGCTGCCTTCACCGCTTTCAGGTAATGGGTGACGGAGGAATAGACGCCGGCCTGCGCCGAGGTCGGCGGCCGCTTCACGCGTTCCTGGAAGCGCTTCGAGAAGGCGCGCGTCTCGTCGTTCATGTCCCAGTAGAACGCTTCGGCCAGCAGCAGGCCCTGCGCGGTCTCAAGCCCGATCGAGTCGATGTCGGTGACGAAGGCGAGCAGCGGCGACAGCTTCTGTCCCCCCTTCATGATGCCGAACTCCGCCGATTGCTTGATGGCGTTCACGGTGTCGCCGCCGGCATTGGCGAGCCCAATCACCTTGGCCTTGGAGGCCTGCGCCTGAAGCAGGAACGACGAGAAATCCGAAGTGTTGAGCGGATGACGCACGCTGCCGAGCACCTTGCCACCGGTCTTGGTGACGACGTTGCTGGTGTCCTTCTCCAGATCCTGGCCGAAGGCATAATCGGCGGTGAGGAAGAACCAGGTGTCGAGGCCGGATTTGACCGCGGCAAGGCCGGTCACGTTGGCCTGGGCGAACGTGTCGAACACGTAGTGCACGGTATAGGGACCGCAGGCTTCGTTGCTGAGGCGGATCGAGCCCGGGCCGTTGAAGATGATGATCTTGTTGCGCGCTTTCGCGATCTCTCCGGCGGCGAGCGCGGTCGCGGAGGCCGCGACGTCGTAGATCATCTCGACGCCCTGGTTGTCGAGCATGTCGCGGGCGATGTTGGCGGACAGATCGGCCTTGTTGAGATGGTCGGCCGCCAGCACCTGGATCTTGCGTCCCAGCACCTCGCCGCCAAAGTCCTCGACAGCCATCTTGGCCGCGGTCTCGCTGCCGGGGCCGGTGATGTCCGCATAGAGGCTCGACATGTCGAGGATGCCGCCGATCTTGAGCGGCGGCTTGTCCTCCGCCTGCACGGCGCTCGCGCTCATGGCAAACGCGGCAGCAAAAATGCCCGACAGAATATGCTTCATCGAAACAGACCTCCCTTATCGTGCCGTGCTCTGATGGCGGCTTGGTTATTGCTCTTGGTTATTGCTTTTGGCGATCGCTATTGCCGCAATCATGCCGCATGCGCGAGAGCGCAGCAAGCAGAAGCACGACACACGTCTTGCGATGGCGCAGAGGTTTTCCGCAAAGCGGAATGGTGGAAATGACGCGAGATCTTTCCGCACTCATTGTGGGTGTGTGAGGAAGCCTCTTCGCGACCCGCCACGCTTGGGTTAAAGTTGAAACTCAATGCAACCTCTCCGGGCCACGTGGCGCAACGGCTTCACCTCATCGTCGTAGTTCTTCTCGTCGCAAATCACGCTGCGTTTGCCTCGCCGTGCCAATTCGAAGCGCAAGGTGAAGGCCGTGTCGCCGCGATCCCCGATGCGCGCAGCATCCGCCTCGACGACGGCCGCGAGATCCGTCTCGCCGGCATCGAGCCGACGGCAACGACGAAGCAGGCGCTGACCTCGCTGCTCGCCGGCCGCGACGTCACGCTCCGCGGCAGCGACGACACGCCCGATCGTTACGGCCGCCAGAACGCGCTGGTCTTCGCCGGCGAAAGCAACACCCCGGTGCAGACGACGCTGCTCGCCCAAGGCGATGCCATCGTCTCCGCCGAGATCACGGACAAAGATTGCGGGGCCGCCCTGATGGGGTCGGAAGCCGAGGCGCGGCGCCAAAAAATGGGCATCTGGGCTGACCCGTCGGCCATAAAAAACGCGGAAAGTCCGGACGATATTTTGGCAGGGATTGGGCGTTTTATGGTGGTTGAGGGCAAAGTCCTGTCGGTCCGGCAAGCTGGGGCAATGACCTACCTCAACTTCGGACGAAACTGGACACGGGGCTTTGCGGCGACTATTTCAAGGCGCACGCTGCCGGCATTCGAAAACGCCGGAATTACCCTCAAGTCCTTGGAGAATCGACGTATTCGCGTTCGGGGCTGGGTTGAAGGGAATACGGGGCCGCGTATCGATATACGCCTCGTGGGACAGGTCGAGTTGCTGGGCGCAAACGAGCCGACAGGGGTAAGGCCCTAAAAGGGCCGGGCACGGGTTAAGCGACGTGAATGGGGTGCTAGAACGGCACGAACGAGGTGATGGCCGCCGCCTGCGGGCTGCGCCGGCCGCGCTGTGCCTTGTTCTGGGCGGGCTTCTCGCCGGCTGCGGCGACATGGGCAGGTTCCAGGCCGCCGCGACCCCACCGGCTGTCGCGATGCCCAAGCCGAAGCCCGCGGTCGCGCAGACCCCGGCCACCGAGAAGGAGCACGAGCGCATCCTGGCGAGCTATGGCGGCACCTATGACGATCCCCGGCTGGAATCGCTTGTCAGCAAGACCGTCGACCGGCTGGTCGCCGCCTCCGATCGCCCCGATCAGGGCTACAAGGTCACCATCCTCAATTCCGGCGCGGTGAATGCGTTCGCACTGCCGAACGGCCAGCTCTACGTCACGCGCGGCCTGCTCGCGCTCGCCAGCGACACCTCGGAATTGTCCTCCGTGCTCAGCCACGAGATGGCGCATGTGCTGTCCAAGCACGCCGCGATGCGCGAGGACCAGGCGCGCCAAGCCGCGATCGTCACCCGTGTCGTCACCGACATGGGCAACGATCCAGATCTGACCGCGCTGGCGCTCGCCAAGACCAAGCTCACCATGGCGAGCTTCTCGCGCAAGCAGGAGATCGAGGCCGACGGCATCGGCGTCGGCATTTCCGCCCGCGCGCATTTTGACCCTTACGGTGCGGCGCGCTTCCTCTCGGCGATGGAGCGCAATGCCGAGCTGAAGGCCGGGAAAAGCTCGCTCGATCCACGCGCGCAGGATTTCACCTCGTCGCATCCGGCCACCCCGGAGCGCGTGCAGAATGCGCAGACCATTGCGCGACAATATGCAGCGCCCGAAGGCGCCGAGCGCGACCGCGAGACCTATCTCGCCGCGATCGACAATCTCGTCTATGGCGAAGACCCCAGCGAAGGCTTTGTCCGCGGCCGCAGGTTCCTGCATCCCAAGCTCGGCTTTACCTTCCAGGCGCCGGACAATTTCACGCTCGACAACACCGCGCAGGCGGTGATCGGCGTGCGCGAGGGCGGCTCGCAGGCGATGCGCTTCGACGTGGTGCGCGTGCCCGCCGAGCAGTCGCTCGGCGATTACCTGAACTCCGGCTGGATGGAAGGTGTCGAGAAGGCGTCCACCGAGGATCTCACCATCAACGGCTTTCCGGCGGCGTCCGCCACCGCCAAGGGCGATCAGTGGCAGTTCAAGGTCTATGCTTTGCGCTTCGGCAGCGATGTCTACCGCTTCATCTTCGCAGCCAGGCAGAAGTCGACCGAGAGCGACCGCAACGCGCGCGAGACCGTCAATTCATTCCGCCGCCTGACGCTCGAGGAGATCCAGGCCGCGCGCCCGCTACGGATCAAGGTCATCACGGTGCAGCCCGGCGACACCGTGGAATCGCTCTCCCATCGCATGGCCGGCGTCGACCATCCCGCCGAGCGTTTCCGCGTGCTCAACGGCCTCGACCGCAACGCGCAGGTGAAGGTGCGTGATCGGGTGAAGATCGTTGCGGATTGACGTCGACGCGTAGCCCGGATGGCTACCGCCCCGCGTCCATATCGCCGGCCTCGCGCTGGCCGCTGAGCCAGAGCGCGAGCAGGGTCCAGAACGCGCCCGACAGCAGGTACGCACCCGAGGCGATGACGCCGAGATTGGTCGCGAGCAAAAGCGCCACCAGCGGCGCGAAGCCGGCGCCGAACAGCCAGGCCATATCCGACGTCAGTGCGGACGCCGTGTAACGGTACGTCTGCTTGAAGTTCGAGGCGATCGCGCCCGAGGACTGGCCGAAGGACAGGCCGAGCAGGATGAAGCCGATCACCATGTAGATGGTCTCGCCGAACGCACCAGCATCGAGCAGCTGGGGGGCGAAGCCGCTATAGATCGCGATCGCGATTGCCGATCCCATCAGCAGCGATTTGCGGCCGACACGGTCGGCGATGATGCCGGAGATCACGATCGCGGCGACGCCGAACACGGCAGCAACGATTTCGATGATCAGGAAGCGCACCGGGCTTTCGCGGGTGAACAGGAACACCCAGGACAGCGGAAACACCGTCACCATGTGGAACAGGGCGAAGCTCGCCAGCGGCGCGAACGCACCGAGCATGATGTTCTGACCTTCACGCGCGACGGTGTCTGAGATGCGCGCCGGCTGCAATTCGCGAGTCTCGAACAGCGAGGCATATTCCTCGGTCGTCACCATGCGCAGGCGGGCGAACAGCGCCACGACGTTGATGGCGAAGGCGACGAAGAACGGATAGCGCCAGCCCCAGTCGAAGAAATCGTCGGCCGAGAGATTGCCGGCGAAATAGGCGAACAGCGCGCTCGCCACGATCAGCCCGAGCGGGGCCCCTAACTGCGGCACCATCGCGTACCAGCCACGCTTGGAGGGCGGCGCATTCAGCGCCAGCAGCGAGGCGAGACCGTCCCAGGCGCCGCCCCAGGCCAAACCCTGCGCGATACGCGCCAGCGCCAGCAGCCAGATCGCGGCAACGCCGATCTCGTGATAGCCGGGCAGGAACGCGATCGCGACGGTAGCAGTGCCGAGCAGGAAAAGCGCCGAGATCAGCTTGGCCGTCTTGCCGTAGCCGCGGTCGATCGTCATGAAAATGACGGTGCCGATAGGGCGGGCCATGAAGGCCAGCGCGAAGATCATGAAGGAATAGAGCGTGCCCGTCAGTTCGCTCGCGAACGGGAACATCAGGCGGGGAAACACGATCACGGAGGCGATCGCGAACACGAAGAAGTCGAAGAATTCCGAGGTACGGCCAATGATGACGCCGATGGCGATCTCGCCTGGACTGGCCTGGTCGTGGCCGTGCTCGCCCGAGTGGAGGTCTGCCATTGCGGGGGTCTGTGCCGTCGCCATGCGTGCGCCCTTAACGTCCTGAAAACCAAAGCCGACCGCCCGGCGGGGCGCCAGGCAATCTGGACCTCTCTGACCCAACATTCCGCACTGCAACATTGGACAAATTGTCCAATGTCCGGATTGCTGCGCCGCAGCTACCCCTTGGCCTCGCAAAGGAAACTCATTCTTAAAGGCTCGGCCCGTGTCCCGTCTCAAGATCCTGGCGCTGCTACCCCTGGCCGCTGCGCTCAGTGGCTGCAACTACGTCGTGCTGGCGCCCGCCGGCGATATCGCTGCCCAGCAGCGCGACCTCGTCATCATCTCCACCGTCCTGATGCTCCTGATCGTCGTCCCCGTGATGGCGCTGACGGTGCTGTTCGCCTGGCGCTACCGCCAGTCCAACACTGAGGCTCGCTACGAGCCGGATTGGGACCACTCGACCAAGCTCGAGCTGGTGATCTGGTCGGCGCCGCTTCTGATCATCGTGTGTCTGGGCGCGCTGACCTGGATGGGAACGCATTTGCTCGACCCTTATCGCACGCTCGGCCGCATCCATGCCGAGCGCGCCGTGGATCAATCCAAGGCCCCGCTCGAGGTCGACGTCGTCGCGCTCGACTGGAAATGGCTCTTCATCTACCCGGACTACGGCATTGCCACCGTCAATGAGCTCGCAGCTCCGGTCGACCGTCCGATCACCTTTCGCATCACCGCATCCTCGGTGATGAACTCGTTCTACATCCCCGCGCTCGCCGGCCAGATCTACGCGATGCCGGGCATGGAGACGAAGCTGCACGCCGTCGTCAACCACGCCGGCACCTACAAGGGTTTTTCGGCGAATTACAGCGGCGCCGGCTTCTCCGGCATGCACTTCAACTTCCAGGGCCTCGACGACAAGGGCTTTGACGCCTGGATCGCCAGCGCCAAGTCGGCCGGCGGCTCGCTCGGCCGCGCCGAATATCTCCAGCTCGAAAAGCCCAGTCAGAACGAGCCGGTGCGGCGCTGGGGCACCGTCGATGCCGATCTCTACCGCCTGATCCTCAATATGTGCGTCGAGACCGGCAAGATGTGCCAGAGCGAGATGATGGCGATCGACGCCAAGGGCGGAGCCGGCCATCAGGGCCTGAACAACATTCTGCCGCTCGCCTACGACAAATACGCCCGCCGCGGCACGGCGCTTGGGCCGGAGCCGAGCTTCGTTGCCGGCACCTGCACCCCGGATGCGCCGCAAGGCGCCGCGACCACCGCGTCGATCAAGGCGCCGACCGACACCGCGCCGCTGCTGGGCGCCGGCCTGAAGCGGCCGTCGTTCACGCCGCTGAAGTCCTCCTTCTTCCTCGGACAGCGTCCGAAGTCAGATTCTTAAAGAGATCCCGCATGTCTCCTGATCTTCTCAAGCTTATCTTCGGCCGGCTCGGCTTCGAATCGCTGCCGCTGCACGAGCCGATCGTCGTCGGCACCTTCGTGGTGGTCGCGCTCGGCGGCGCCGCGCTGCTCGGCGCTCTCACCTATTTCCGTCTCTGGGGCTATCTGTGGCGCGAGTGGTTCACCACCGTGGACCACAAGCGCATCGGCATCATGTACATGATCCTCGGCATCGTGATGCTGCTGCGCGGCTTCGCCGACGCGCTGATGATGCGCGGCCAGCAGATGCTCGCCTTTGGCGGCTCCGAAGGCTATCTCAACGCCCATCACTACGATCAGGTCTTCACCGCCCACGGCGTGATCATGATCTTCTTCGTGGCGATGCCGCTGGTCACCGGCCTGATGAACTACGTCGTGCCGCTCCAGATCGGCGCGCGCGACGTGTCGTTCCCGTTCCTGAACAATTTCAGCTTCTGGATGACGGTCGGCGGCGCAGTGCTGGTGATGGCCTCGCTGTTCATCGGCGAATTCGCCCGCACCGGCTGGCTGGCTTACCCGCCGCTGTCGAACATCGGCTACAGTCCCGACGTCGGCGTCGACTATTACATCTGGGCGCTTCAGGTCGCCGGCGTCGGCACGACGCTATCCGGCATCAACCTGATCTGTACTATCGTCAAGCTGCGAGCCCCGGGCATGACCATGATGCGGATGCCGGTGTTCACCTGGACCTCGCTCTGCACCAACGTCCTGATCGTCGCCTCCTTTCCCGTCCTCACCGTCGTGCTCGCGCTGCTCTCGCTCGACCGCTATGTCGGCACCAACTTCTTCACGAATGATTTCGGCGGCAGCCCGATGATGTACGTGAACCTGATCTGGATCTGGGGCCACCCCGAGGTCTACATCCTGGTTCTCCCCGCCTTCGGCATCTTCTCGGAAGTCACCTCGACCTTCTCCGGCAAGCGGCTGTTCGGCTACACCTCGATGGTCTACGCCACGGTCGTCATCACCATCCTGTCGTACCTGGTCTGGCTGCACCACTTCTTCACGATGGGCTCGGGCGCCAGCGTCAACTCGTTCTTCGGCATCACCACGATGATCATCTCGATCCCGACGGGGGCGAAGATGTTCAACTGGCTGTTCACGATGTATCGCGGCCGCATCCGCTACGAGCTGCCGATGATGTGGACCATCGCCTTCATGCTGACCTTCGTGATCGGCGGCATGACCGGCGTGCTGCTCGCGGTACCGCCTGCCGACTTCGTCCTGCACAACAGCCTGTTCCTGATCGCGCACTTCCACAATGTGATCATCGGCGGCGTGGTGTTCGGCGCGTTCGCAGGCATCAGCTACTGGTTCCCGAAGGCGTTCGGCTTCAAGCTCGATCCGTTCTGGGGCAAGCTGTCGTTCTGGTTCTGGGTCAGCGGCTTCTATCTTGCCTTCATGCCGCTCTATGTGCTCGGCCTGATGGGCGTGACCCGCCGCCTGCGCGTGTTCGACGATCCCTCGCTCCAGATCTGGTTCATCATCGCCGCGATCGGCGCCGGCCTCGTCTTGCTCGGTATCATCTGCATGCTGGTGCAGTTCGCGGTGAGCTTCCTCAAGCGCGAGCAGCTCAAGGACGTCACCGGCGATCCCTGGGATGCACGCACGCTGGAATGGGCGACCTCTTCACCCCCGCCGGACTACAACTTCGCCTTCACGCCCGTCGTGCACGACAACGATGCGTGGTGGGACATGAAAAAGCGCGGCTACCAGCGTCCGCTCACCGGGTTCAAGCCGATCCACATGCCCAGCAGCACCGGCACCGGCATCATCCTCGCCGGTCTTGCCACCGCGATGGGGTTCGGCCTGATCTGGTACATCTGGTGGCTGGCCGCCGTGAGCTTCATTGCGATGCTCGCCGTCGGTATCGGTCACACTTTCAACTATCACCGCGACTTCGACATTCCGGCTGAAGACGTCATCCGGACCGAGGACGCGCGCACCAAACTGCTCGCCGGAGCCAAGTAAATGACTGTCGCGATCAAGCCCACCCAATCCGGCGAGCCGATCTTCTACCTCGCCGACGAGCACCCGCATCCGGAAGGCTGGAGCACCGCGCTGGGCTTCTGGATCTATCTGATGAGCGACTGCCTCATCTTCGCGATCTTGTTCGCCACCTTCGGCGTGCTCGGCGGCAACTATGCCGCCGGTCCCGCGCCAAAGGACCTGTTCGACCTGAATCTGGTCGCGGTGAACACCTCGATGCTGCTGCTGTCGTCGATCACCTACGGTTTTGCCATGCTGACGATTCAGCAGAACAAGGTCGCGCAGACCCAGATGTGGCTGGCGATCACCGGCCTGTTCGGCCTCGCCTTCATCGGCATCGAACTCACCGAGTTCGCCCACATGATCCACGAGGGCGCCACGCCGCAGCGCAGCGCCTTCCTGTCCGCGTTCTTCACCCTGGTCGGCACCCACGGCCTGCACGTCTCCTGCGGCCTGATCTGGCTCGTGACGCTGATGGTGCAGGTCGGCAAGTTCGGCCTGATCGAAGCCAACCGCCGCCGCCTGATGTGCTTGTCGATGTTCTGGCACTTCCTCGACGTAGTCTGGATCGGCGTCTTCACCTTCGTCTATCTGCTGGGAGTTCTGCGATGAACACCGATACCCACACCGCGCACGCCGACAATCATCACCATGGCGACGGCCACGCCCATGGCACGTTCTCGACCTATATGCTCGGCTTCGTGCTCTCGGTCGTGCTCACCGCGATCCCGTTCTGGCTGGTGATGAGCGGCGCGCTGCCGAGCAAGCAGATCACCGTGCTGCTCATCATGGCCTTCGCAGTCGTGCAGATCGTCGTGCACATGATCTACTTCCTGCACATGAATACGACGTCGGAGAACGGCTGGAGCATGATGGCGCTGATCTTCACCATCGTCATGGTGGTGATCGCGCTTTCCGGTTCGCTGTGGGTGATGAACCACCTCAACAGCAACATGATGCCGATTCATCAGATGAGCGGAATGAAGTGAGCGAGCCTCTGACGTGAGCATGATCTGGACCGCGAAGGACAAGGCAGGCGGGACGCGCGGCAAGGCTGCGCGATCCCCCTCCCTGTGGCTCACGGTCCTCTCGCTCACGGCGATTGCCGTTCTGATCGCTTTGGGCATCTGGCAGATCGAACGCCGCGCCTGGAAGCTGGCGCTGATCGACCGGGTCGAGCAGCGCGTTCATGCCCCGGCCCAGCCGGTTCCCTCGCCTGCTGCGTGGCCCACGATCTCCACCGCGAACGACGAGTACAGGCACGTCACTCTCACCGGCCATTTCCTGCATGACTGCGAGACGCTGGTGCAGGCCGTGACCGAGGAAGGCCCCGGCTATTGGGTGCTGACGCCGCTTCTGCGCAGCGACGGCACGCAGGTCTTGATCAACCGCGGCTTCGTGCCCTCCGAGCGGCGCGACGCCTCGACGCGCCGGGACGGCAATCCCGACGGCGAGGTTGAGATCACCGGTCTGTTGCGCATCACGGAGCCCCAGGGCGGATTCCTCAGGAACAACGTGCCACAGCACAACCGCTGGTACTCGCGGGATGTCGCCGCGATCGCGGCGGCACGCGGCCTCCACGAGGTCGCGCCCTTTTTTGTGGATGCCGACGCCGGATCACAAATTGCCGGCGGTCCGATCGGCGGATTGACCGTCATCCGCTTTCCCAATAACCACCTGATCTACGCGCTGACGTGGTTTGCCCTGGCTTTCATGCTAGCCGGTCGACTTTTCGTCACATTCGGCGGCGGGCTATTCCGCCGCAAACGCTTCGTCCACGAACCGGCCGGCGGCTCCGACGCCGCTGGCCGCAGGACGGGATCAGATGCTGGAACGATCGTCGAGCCGACCTGACGACGCAAAGTCGAGCCCCCGGACGCTTGCCCATGGCGGCGAGCTGGCCGTGACGCTGCAATCGCAGGAGGACGCGCGCGGCGAGTTGATCGGCACTGCTCCCACCGACGACGAGACCAACCGCAAGAACATGGCGCTGCTGATCCAGCTGCGCTGGACCGCGGTGGTCGGCCAGATCGTGACCATCGGCGCCGTGCATTTCGGACTTGGCATCCCCCTGCCCTTGGAACGGATGGGTGCGGTGATCGGCGCGCTGGTGCTGCTCAACGTCTCCAGCCTGGTCTGGGTGCGCCATCGCGCGGCGATCACCAACAACGAGCTTTTGGTCGCGCTGATGCTCGACGTCGCCGCGCTGACCGCGCAGCTCTACCTCTCTGGCGGCGCCACCAATCCCTTCACCTCGCTGTTCCTGCTCCAGGTGACGCTGGGCGCGGTGCTGCTCGATGCCCGCTCGACCTGGTCGCTGGTTGCGCTGACCTGCGCGAGTTTCGTGTGGCTGACGCTCGCCTACAGGCCGCTCGACCTGCCGCCAAATCCCATCAGCGAAACCTACAGCCTCACCGTAGCAGGCATGCTGTTGGGCTTCGTTCTCAACGCCGTTCTGCTGGTGGTGTTCGTCACCCGCATCAACAGGAATTTGCGCGAGCGCGACGCACACCTGGCGGCGCTGCGCCAGCACGCGGCCGAGCAGGATCACATCGTGCGCATGGGCCTGCTCGCCTCCGGCGCGGCCCACGAGCTCGGCACCCCGCTCGCCTCGCTTTCGGTGATCCTCAGCGACTGGCGCCGCATGCCGGATCTCGCCGCCGATCAGGAGCTCGCCGAGGATCTCGCGGAGATGGAGGCCTCGCTGCAACGCTGCAAGTCGATCGTGACGGGCATCCTGGTGTCGGCGGGCGAAGCACGCGGCGAAGGCTCCTCACCGACGATGGTGACGGCTTTTGTCACCGCGCTGGTGGAGGAATGGCGCGACGCGCGCTCGGCGCGGACGCTCTACTTCGTCAACACCTTCGGCGAGGACGTCGCGATCGTCTCCGACGTCGCGCTGAAGCAGGTGATCTTCAACGTGCTCGACAACGCCTATGAGGTCTCGCGCGATTGGGTCGAACTCGTCGCCGAGCGCGAGGGCGACAATCTCGTGCTGTCGATCAGCGACCGCGGCCCGGGCTTTGCGCCGGAGATGCTGGCGCAGCTCGGAAAGCCCTATCAGTCCAGCAAGGGCCGCGCCGGCGGCGGGCTCGGCCTGTTCCTGGTGGTGAACGTGGTGCGCAAATTAGGAGGCAGCGTGACCGCCGAGAACCACAGGAAGCGCGGCGCCACCGTTCGCCTCACGCTGCCGCTCGCAACGCTCGCGATCGGAGGGAATTTTGACGCCTGACCGCTCGCTCATCGTCGTCGAGGACGATGCCGGCTTCGCCCGCACACTGAAACGCTCGTTCGAGCGCCGCGGCTACGAGGTCGTGCTCGCCGCCTCGATCGAAGAGGTACGCCAGGTGCTGGAGGAGCGCTCGTTCGGCCACGCCGTGGTCGACCTCAAGCTCGGCGGCGCCTCCGGGCTTGCCTGCGTCGAGCTCTTGCACACGCATGATCCCGACATGCTGATCGTGGTGCTGACCGGCTTTGCCAGCATTTCGACCGCCGTCGAGGCCATCAAGCTGGGAGCCTGCCACTACCTGGCAAAACCGTCGAACACCGACGACATCGAGGCCGCCTTCAACAAGGCCGAAGGCAACGCCGAGGTCGCGCTCGATGCACGACCGACATCGATCAAGACGCTGGAATGGGAGCGCATCCACCAGACCCTGATCGAGACGGATTTCAACATCTCGGAAGCGGCACGAAGGCTCGGCATGCATCGGCGGACGCTGGCAAGGAAGCTGGAGAAACGGCCGGTCAAATAAGGTGCCGTCCGGACAAGCGTCCCCCAAAGCAAAAAGCCCGGCCGAACGGCCGGGCTTTTGATCTGTTGCGATACGACGAGCTGCTTATGCAGCCTCGTCGGCGACGGTGGTATCGTCGCCATCGGTGTCGTCGGTATCGCCCTCTGCATCCGTATCTGCTTCGCCCTCGGCGGCTTCCGCCTTGGCGTTGCGGCGCGGGCTCTTGGCGAGCTGGGCCTCGATCTCCTTGACTGCCTCGGTCTCGGTCGAGTGCTGCACCACCGCGATCTCGCGGGACAGACGGTCGAGCGCCGCTTCATAGAGCTGGCGTTCGCTGTAGGACTGCTCCGGCTGCGACTCCGAGCGGTAGAGGTCGCGCACGACTTCCGCGATCGCGACGATGTCGCCCGAATTGATCTTCGCTTCGTATTCCTGGGCGCGGCGCGACCACATGGTGCGCTTGACGCGGGCGCGGCCCTTGAGCGTCTCCAGCGCCTTCTTGACCAGCGCCGGATCGGACAGCTTGCGCATGCCGACATTGGCGACCTTGGCGGTCGGAACGCGCAGCGTCATCTTGTCCTTGATGAAGTTGATGACGAACAGCTCGAGCTTGGCACCGGCGATCTCCTGCTCCTCGATGGCCAGGATCTGGCCGACGCCGTGAGCGGGATAAACGACGAATTCGTTGGCCTTGAAGCCCTGACGCTGGGTGACGACCTTCTTTTCCTCGACCTTCGGCGCAGCAGCGGGCTTGGCGGCCGGCTTGGCAGCGGCAGGAGCCTTGGCATGAGCAGCAGCAACGGGAGCCTTCGGCGCGGCGGGCTTGGCAGCGTGAGCCTTCGCAGGGTGAGCCTTGGCAGCAGCAGGCTTGGCAGCGGTCGCTTTCGCGGCCGGTTTGGCAGTCTTGTTAGGCATTGCGCTTCTTTTGTTCTTCGAGGACTTTGCAGCCGGCGCCTTCGTCGCGGTCCGACCCTTGGATGCGCTACGGCTGGCCGCGGCGACTTTTTTGGCCTCCTTATGGGAAACCCTCGCTGAAGTACTCTTTTTACGCGTTTTCTGTGACACAGCCTGCGCGCGGAAACTGCCACGCCCCTGTTCGACATTTGGTTTCACGGGAACCCAGAGGGGCCAACGGGGCTGACGGGGTTCGGCTTAATGTGCCCAATATAGCACATTTCCCGCAAAAATCAATGATTTAGGGGTCTTCAGGGCTGGTTTTCGGGCCTAACGCAGCTATTAGGGTTAAGTTTGGGCCCTAATTAGTCTCCCGAGCCCGGGTTCGGAGAAAAATATTTCTCGAACTTGCCTTCCATGCCGTCGAATTCCTTGGCGTCGGCGGGTGATTCTTTCTTCTGGGTGATGTTGGGCCAGCTCTTGGCGTAGTCGGCGTTGACTTGGAGCCACTTTTCAAGGCCCGGCTCTGTGTCCGGCTTGATGGCGTCGGCGGGGCATTCCGGCTCGCACACGCCGCAATCGATGCACTCGTCGGGGTGAATGACGAGCATGTTGTCGCCCTCGTAGAAACAGTCGACCGGGCAGACCTCGACGCAGTCGGTGTACTTGCACTTGATGCAGTTTTCAGTGACGACGTAAGTCATCCAACGCTCCGAAAAGCTCTTTCAAAAGTCGCGGCTTGCGTAGCGCGGATGGCCGGGCGCCGCAAGGTCGGGAACGGCTGATCATGACACTTGTGTGCGTTTGACCAGCCAAGAAATGAATGCACCGCGCAATTAATTGCGCTCGCCGAGCTCTTCGTAGAGCACGCGGGCCGAGGCGGCATCGCCGCGGCGCTCGTTGAAGGCGATGACCCTCAAGACGCGCACGGTGCGATCGAGCGCGATGGTGAGGACGTCGCCGACCTTGATCGCATGCCCCGGCGATGTCTCGCGTGCGCCGTTGACGCGAACGTGGCCGGTGACCACCAGCTCAGCGGCGGAGGTGCGCGCCTTCACCACCCGGGCGTGCCACAGCCATTTGTCGATGCGCTGCCGCTCGGTCGTAGGATTACTCCTTGCGCCCCGCCAGTTGCTCTTTCAGCGCTGCGAGCTTTGCGAAGGGCGAGTTCGGATCAACAGGACGATCGCGTTCGCGCGGATTCGCGCTGGAGGCATAGGGACGCAGCGACGGACCGGACTCGCGGTCGCGGCGGTCGCGGCCACGGTTGTCGCGGCCCTTGTCGCGATCGCCGAACTTGCCTTTGTTGTCACGGTTGCGATCGCGATCCTTGTTGTCGCGGTCCTTGCCCTCGAAACGGCGATTCCTGTCGTCACGCCCCTCGGGACGCGGCGCACCGTCTCCACCACCTTCGCGGCCCTTGCGAAAATCCTTGGCCGCGTCGCGGCGATGACCACCACCATGGCGATGGCGCTCACCCGGCTTCGCGCCTTCGGCTGCTTCGCCGGGCGCGGCCGTGCTAGCTTCTGCACCCGCCTGCGGACGCGGCTGATGGTGACGCTGATGGCGATGGCGCTCGTGGCGCGGCTTGCGATCCTCGTGACGGCCGCCGGGACGCCAGACCTCGACGAGCTCGGGCTCGGCCGGCGTCGCCGCAGCCTCAGGCGCGGCAGCCTCAGGCGCGACGGCTTCAGGCGCGGCAGCCTCAGGCGCTGCGGTAGCTTCCGTTGCCGCGGTCTCGGCGGCAGCGGCTTCGAGGCCGGCAGCCTCTGCCGGCGCAGCAATCTCTTCCGCCGGTGGCGCGATGCTGGGGGCATCTTCGGGCGTGACGGCGGCCTTAGGCGGAGCTTCCGGCGCAGGCTCTGGCTCGTGCGCGCCCTCGTCGCGCTGCTCCATGCCGGGGGCGTCTTCGACGGCGACGGCTTCAGGAGCGGCTTTGGCGGATGCTTCTGCGGGCAGACCCGCTACGGCCTCCGCTGCGGTCTCGGTCGACGTCTCCGCGCTGCCCTCGACGGGCGGCGTCTCTGCCGCGACCGTCTCGGTCACCACAGGCTTTGGCGGCAACGGCGGACGCTTCTCCATGCGATAGCCGAGCGCGCGCAGCACCGACGCAAAGTCCTCGCCGGCCGATCCGGTGAGCGAGGTCATCGCCTGCGTCACCACAAAACCGCGGCCGTCGAACGCGCCGGCCGGCTTTTCGCCGGGCGAGTTCTCGCGCCAAGCCAGCGCCGGGCGGATCAGATCGGCAAGCCGCTCCAAAATATCGACGCGCACGGCGCGCTCGCCGGCCTGCTTGTAGCCGAGCACGCGATAGGCATCGCGCGGCAGCTGCTTGTCGACCGGGAACGAGGTGCGGCCCGAAGATGCCAAATGCTGAGCGCCAGACAGCGCGGAGAGATCGACATTGTCCTGCTTCAACGCCCAGAGCAGCGCTGCGAGGGCGCGCGCGGCGGGCTTGAGCAGGCCGGGGAAGTAGATGTGATAGGCCCCGAAGCGGACGCCGTACTTGCGCAAGACCGCGCGCGAGGACTGGTCGAGATCCTTCAGCTCGCTGGCGATCTTCGGACGCTCCAGCACGCCGAGCGCCTCGACCAGCTGATAGGCGATGCCGCGGGCGATGCCGGTGACATCCTCGGCCTTTGACAGCTCGAACATCGGCCCGAGCAGCTTTTCGATATGCGTCTTGAGCCAGAGCTCGAGCCGGGCCTGCACCTTCTCGCGCGGGCCGCCGGTCAGGCGCTCGTCGGAGATGATGCGGATGCGCGGATGCAGCGCGTCGTCTGCGGCGGACAGGCGCGCCACGGCATCGCCGGTCCAGCGGATGATGCCTTCCGAGGTCAGCACGAACTGCTCGTCCGGTGCATTGCCCAGCTTTTCGGCGCGCGCGTTGATCTCGCCGGCGAGCACCGCTTGCGCTGCAGCCTGCAAGGCTTTCGCATCGGAGCCGGCTTCCGCAGCGTCCGGTGCAAAGGTGAAGCCGTCGAGGCGGCCGATGACGTGGCCTTCGACGATGACTTCGCCGGTCTTGCCGATTTCAGTATTCAAGCTCGTGTTCTCCCGCAGGCGGCGCATCAATACACTGGTACGGCGATCAACGAAACGCTCAGTCAAGCGTTCATGGAGCGCATCCGATAATTTATTTTCGACCTCGCGCGCGATCCCCTGCCAGCGTTCGGGGTCTTTCAGCCAATCCGGGCGGTTGGCGACGAAGGTCCAGGTGCGAATCTGCGCGATCCGGGCCGACAGCGTGTCGATGTCGCCATCGACGCGGTCGGCCTGATCGACCTGGGCGGCAAACCAGCTATCGGGGATGCATCCCTTTTGCATCAGGAAGCCGTACAGCGTCGTCACCAGCTCGGCATGAGCGGCCGGCGACAGCTTTCGGTAATCGGGGACCTGGCAGGCCTCCCAGAGGCGCTCCACGGCCGCGTTGCCATGCGCGATATCGCGCACATCGACGTCGCGGGCGGCGTGGTCGAGCACGCGCATGTCCTCGGCGATCGGGGCGCGCGTCAGCGCCTCGTGCCCTGGGCCCAGGTTCAGCGACACCTGGAGCGCGCCGAGCGAGGAGAAATCCAGCTTCGAGTTGCGCCATTGCAGCATCTTCACGGCATCGAAGGTGTGGTTCTGGAGCGCGTTGACGAGTTCGGGCTCGAACGGCGCGCAGCGGCCGGTGGTGCCGAAGGTGCCGTTGCGCGTGGCGCGGCCGGCGCGGCCGGCGATCTGCGCAAATTCCGAGGGTGTCAGGCGGCGGAACTGGTAGCCGTCGAACTTGCGATCGGAGGCAAAGGCAACGTGGTCAACGTCGAGATTGAGGCCCATGCCGACGGCGTCGGTGGCGACGAGATAGTCGACATCGCCGTTCTGGAACATCGCCACCTGCGCGTTGCGGGTGCGAGGGCTGAGCGAGCCCAGCACCACGGCGGCGCCGCCATGCTGGCGGCGGATCAGCTCGGCAATGGCGTAGACCTCGTCGGCGGAGAAGGCGACGATGGCGGTGCGGCGCGGCTGGCGCGTGATCTTGCGGTCGCCGGCGAATTCGAGCTGCGACAGGCGCGGCCGCGTGATCATGGACACGCCCGGCAAGAGGCGCTCGATGATCGGGCGCATGGTCGCAGCGCCCAAGAGCAGCGTCTCGTCGCGGCCGCGGCGGTTGAGGATGCGGTCGGTGAAGACGTGGCCGCGTTCGAGGTCCGAGGCGATCTGGACCTCGTCGATGGCGAGGAAGGAGACGTCGAGATCGCGCGGCATCGCCTCGACGGTCGAGACCCAATAGCGCGGCTTCTTCGGCTTGATCTTCTCCTCGCCGGTCACGAGCGCGACGCTCTCTGGCCCCGCGCGATCGGCGATCTTGTTGTAGACCTCGCGCGCAAGCAGGCGCAGCGGCAGGCCGATCATGCCGGAGGGATGCGCGAGCATCCGCTCGATGGCGAGATGGGTCTTGCCGGTGTTGGTCGGCCCGAGCACCGCAGTGACGCCGGCACCGGGGGCACGCTCGGAAGCGAAGGGGGAGGAAGAAAAAGCCATTCTGGAGATAGGTAGTGCCGATTTGGGCGAATGTCAGTGCTGTTTGAGACGATGAGGCGATCAGGTGTCAGCGATGTCTCCGAACGCCACCACGCGCTCCGCTGTCATGCCCCGGCTTGACCGGGGCATCCAGTCCGCCGCGGCTCATCGGCTCAACCACGATTGCCTCGGCGTACTGGATCGCCCGGTCAAGCCGCGCGGTGACAGCGAACGCGGAGCAGTCTTCCCAACCTCGCGCAGTGTCTCACTTTGCGACGCTTTTCCCGTTCGCCTTAAGCTTCGGAACGACTCTAGAACGAATCGCGGCCGAATCGCTGACTCCCTGCCGAGTCCCGTTCCGTTCACGCAACATGTCGCGGGACTCGCCACAGGCGTGCACTAGATGAAGGCTCCGGCTGCCGTACAAGCGACGATTTGATGACGTGTTCCTTAAGGCTGGGGACGGCCGGGAGTCGAATCAGAATCAGGCGGGAGTCAAATGGATTCCAGCTTCGCCGACCTGCCAAACAAAAAGTGCGAAAACAACCCCATGCACAGTAGGTAAGCCGTTGAATTCACAAGACTTCCTTTTACCCTCCCTTGGAGGGGAGGGTTAAGAACCCCTACTGCGTCTTGGCGACGCGTGGCGGCTGGGGGGAGGTGATGAAGCTGGTCGCTTCCAGCATCGCAGGTCCCAACGGCGTCGGCACTTTCAGCCAGAACGGGACCAGAATGCGCGTTCCCGCCACCGGCGCAAAGGCGATCTCGATGTTGCGCTGGGCGGCGAGGTATTTGATCACGGGGCGATCGGGGATGTAGCCGGCCACAGGCACGAAATAGAGCGCGCAGACCACGACCGGGCCCTTGTAGCCCTTCTCGGCCTTCACGCTCTCCATGCGCTTGAAATCGAGTTTCAAGTCGTAGCGCATGCGGCCGTCGAACACGGGCGCGCTATTATGGCAGGCCTCGGGCGACACCGGATCGCCATTGCCGGGCACGCGCAGCAGCGAGGCCGTCATCGGATCCCAGACGCCGCGGCGATGCGCTTCGGTGACGACGATGCGATCGGGGTCGACCGGCGGCTCCGGCAGGATCGCAAAATCCTTCACATTGCCCTTGTCGAGGGTGATGCGGATCTCTTCGGTCTTCTTCGAGGTGGTGGTGGAGGCCTGATAGCCGGTCGCAACCAGCGCGCCGTTGACGACGCGGCCCTGCGAGGCGCCGGTGCCCGAGCCGCCCGCGAACGACTTCAAAAGCCCCGTGGTGCCGCCGGAAGCCGCGGCCGCGAACACGTCGTCCTGGATGTCGATGTTCCAGGCGCCCTTGCCGACGGGAATGCCCGATAGTGTCGCCTCATATTGCGCCTCGAGCTTGCCTTGCGCCGTTGCCGGCGCCGCTCCCCACGCCAAGACGAGGCCGCAGAACGCCGCCAGGGCCAACTGGCCGGCGCGCCGCCGCGGCGGGTGAGAGGTCAGGATATTCACGAAGCCATCCAATGGGGCCGTCAGGCCTTGTTAGTTAAGCCAAAAACAGCGGCAAACAATGTGCTGGACGCCAAAAGCGGCGGAACTCCCCAGGACTCTTCGGCCGCGAATACGCCCTTTATGTGATGGTAAGGCGTTCCGATCATTGCCGTTTTGGTGATCGGGCGGTAGCCCTTGGCGCCAACCTTTCCCCGCCCCCTCCGCGGTCATGCCCCGCGAAAGCGGGGCATCCAGCACGCTGCGGCCCCTCGACTCCAGCCGCGCCGGTGGAATACTGGATCGCCCGCCTTCGCGGGCGATGACGCCCGGCGTGGGGCTAAATCCACCCCAAAACCTTGACGTCCCGCCCCTTCCCCCCTATACGTCCGCCCGCTCCCTGCAAGGACGAAAGAATTTGCCCCCGTGGCGCCCCGAATGGCGGCCGCAAATCGTTGGGGGCTCGAACCTGAGGATTTCTACCATGTCTCGCCGCTGCGAACTGACGGCCAAGGGCCCCCTCGTCGGCCACAAGGTCAGCCACTCCAACATCAAGACCAAGCGCCGCTTCCTGCCGAACCTCGTCAACGTGACGTTCATCTCGGAAGCCCTCGAGCGCAACGTGCGCCTGCGCGTCTCCACCAACGCGGTCAAGAGCGTCGACCACAATGGCGGCTTGGATGCCTTCCTGCTCAAGGCCAGCGCCGACGTCCTGTCGCCGCGCGCCCTCGAGCTGAAGCGCGCCATCCAGAAGAAGGTCGGCGACGCGCCGGCGAAGAAGGCGAGCTAAGAATTCAGAATTGGGCGGGGGCTAAGTTGCGTCGTGTGGCGTAGGCTTAGCCAGTAGAGTTGCGTTGCGGCCGGATCGGAAGATCCGGCCGTTTTTGTTTGTGACAGGTCGTAATTCCTGACCTCGTCACGATTGGACTTTTTCACCAATGTAGCCAATAGCGGCCGTTCCATTGGAACGGTCGCACCACAAATGGATCCTCCCGGCACCGGGCGTGTATCGCGCGTGCAGATCGAAGCAGCGCACCTCTCCTTGCACATCTACGAAGTTGAATAAGGATCGGCGTTGCTCGTGTTCAGGGGTAACCTTAGTACGAAAAGTCGGGAGAGCGTGTGACTCAGGATTCCACTCTGCAAGCGCGCACTGAATTTCCCATAGGCGCCGGTTCACGGCCAACAATTCAGGCGCTCCCGATCTTAGCGAACGCACTTGCTCCTCTACACGCGGCAAGAAACGAAGGCGCGGGAAGCGTTCGGCTCGATTGTCCCACAAATCATCCCCATCGCTAGGCGCCTGCAGCGCCACAATGCGCATCCAAGCACGCACCGGATCGACGTGACCTCGGATCGAAGCGTTTCGGACAACGACAACTTCCGATTCGAGCGCTTCATCCTGCAGTTCGAGCCTGAAGACGTCCACTTCGGACCGACGCCAAGTCTCACAGTCAAAGCTAACTGCCAAAGCATCAAATTCATATGCCAGTCCTAGCGCAATCGCGCTCTTATCTTCGAATTCGAAGTCTACGTTAGCAGCAATCTTTCGATCCAGGCCAATATGAAAGGGAGCTCGATTTTCCAAGCCACGAAGAAAGCGCCACTCATCGATGGTGTCTGCATCAGCACGCAAGGCGCTGAGCCACAGATTATCACCAAGCGGCACAGCCCCTAATGGCACGGATGAATGAAGGGCCAAATCCGATCGTTCCGCCTTCAGCTCTTTCAAAAGTGCGATCAACGTCCGCACCACTTCACGGGCCGACGCTTGAGTCTGCGAGCCCTGCGGGTAAGAGAGCTCATTTAAGAAGGTTAAGAATGCCATCTTATGACAGCAAGCGATCGAGCGATTTATCCCACTGATCAAAAAAGCCGTTCGGCCAATGACTCAGCCGCCCATCAGCGGAAATCTTTGGTTGTTCGTGAGAAGGTTCGACGGCGCCCATCGGGCGATGAAAGAAATTTAGTCCCACTTGCTCTGGCGAGAGCACCCCCTCCTTCACGGCAATTCTGATGCCATTCAGAAGATGGTCGCTATGGGTCTCTACTATAATGGTCGTCCCTGCGGCTACCGCACGCGCTATCATTTCGCCCATGGCAGCCTGGCCTTGGGGATGCAAATGAGCCTCTGGATTTTCTACCAGAACCCAGCTACCCGCCGGCAAGGCAAGACACGCAACAACCACAGGGAGTGCATAAGTAAGTCCAAATCCGACATTGGTTGGTCGAAATGGATTGGAGCCGCTGAGACCTGCTGAACCGCCGTAACTATAGTCAAGCTGAACAAAGTCGGTCCGCGGCACTTCGGCAACATTGAGACTTACGCCAGGACTGAAGACCTGCATCCAAGCGTTGGTCTGTGACAGCAAGCCAGGAGCCATTTCGGCCGGATGCCGGAGCCGCTCTGGTACAGGAGCATCCCGAAACGCATTGAGATAATGTGCAGTAAATTCTCCGCGCGTGCCAAGAAAGCGGCGTTCGCTTACGACATGATATGATTTGGGATAACTGACGTTCGGGCTGGCTCTATCAGCCCTCAAATACTGAAAATTATTGCCAAAGAGTCCCCCATCAAAGTTTCCAGCAAACATTCCGTACTTGGGCGAGGTCGCAAAGTGCAAGACATCACCCTCAGGAGCGTATGCGACCTCCCACTCCCAAGGCGTTCGCCCATCGTGCATACCTATACGGATAACGTCATCCTCGTGCTGATCGTGAAGGAGGTCAGATCCCGTTCCCAACTCAACGAGTTCGCCATTGAGCAAGAAGCCCTTCGAGTCAAGAAAACCAGCATCGCGAGACTGCCTGACCAACGCTAGCGCCTGAAGCGCGGTGCTCTTGCCCGCACCGTTTAAACCAGCCAGTACAGTGAGCGGCCGAAGAGGAAGCGCAAGGTCCTTGAACGCTTTGAAATTGTGGAGCGCCAAAAGGTCAGCCACGCGCCACCTCCTGAAATACTCGCTCCATTGCCATGAATCGGTAGCGAACTTTGGCAATATCGCCTGTACCCTGCGAAATTGAGCTCTCGAATACTCTATCTTGCATTAAGACCATCATTCGCGCGCGTATTTCGGTGGCTCTGTCAACACATCGCCGCCGCTCAGAGTCCGCCAGCGAAGCTATCGCCACTGAAACAGTTTCGAACAGCGCCTTGTTTATGGGCATGCGCGCGTCTTGCTCGCGATAGCGCTTTCGAAACGCATCATCTCCAAAGATCTCCGCTGCTGTATTCATCACAGCAACGAACTCCTCCCCCAAACGATCGAGCTTACGACGGCTCAGAGTATTTATTTGACGCATAGCATCACCAAGGAAGCGATCAAAATCGTACGCTCTAAACTCCTCAGGCTCATTCAAACGAAAAGCGACGAAACGTAGCACCATTTCTCGATCAGCCATTCGTTCGTCGCGTATGCTGTACGTGGTTGCGACCTTGAACGCATCGCTTGCTGCCAAATCCCTAAGGAAATTTCTGGCCTGACCGGGAATGAGCGCATGACGCAATTCTTGGCTGGAGAGAGGTAATCCGCCAGTGTTGATGCGAGCGAAGATATTGAATTTTACTTCTTGCGGCGTGCCATGCCTAATCAAATGAACAACCAGCTCAGTTTCACGAAGGCGGCGCTTTAGTCGCGCAGGCAGATCATCATAAACCATGCCATTGAACGAATTTCCCAGATACTCCAGACCACTCAAACGTAGCGGAGCTTCTTCTATCAATTCAGGCGAAATGAAGCGCGTAATGGTGGTTAGCCGCTGGATACCATCCACAATCGCCCAATTCTCTTGTTCATCCTCCGCCGCATAAAGTGTAGGAAGCGGAATTCTCAATAAAAGAGATTCGATCAAACGACTCTGTTGGCGATCGGTCCAAATCCCTCTCCGACGCTGAAAGTCGGGCTCAAGATCGATTGCATCAGCGGCAATCCTAGACAGCAGCAAATCTATCGTCATCGACCTTGTAGCGACGTCTATGTCATCGGGGTTGAACGGTTCGCCGATAGCTACGTCTTCGAGGAGAGGCCGAGCCTCTACCTCGATGCCGCTCGCCTCGCCAAATGAGGTGCTCTCTTCCAGAGCCACTTTCACGTCGCTAGTCATCGCAATCTCCGCCGGGTCTTCAATAGCCCAGGTCCTAGATTCTAGCCAGCTATTCAATCCAACATTGAAAGGTCGACGCTCAGCCCGCAAGGCAAGCTCCCACCTCGGCAAGCGGAGCGACCTATATTTCTTAGGTAGGAACTCAAGAGCACTAAACTATCCGTTCACCCACATCTGCGAGCAAGGTTCAGGCGACCAAAGCGGACCACACCTGCGCCCATACGTCCCGCTAAGCTTACCTCCGATCAGCTTCTGACGGACGCGTCACTCAAGTGGACCTCGGTTGCCGCCCTTTTCCAGCTATGCTCGCCCCGGTAGCATCGCCGGGGCATGCCGTTGAGCACGACCAAACAACCGACCCGAAACCTCATCATCTGCTCTGACGGCACCGGCAGCGAGATCTCGGAGAACATCTCCAAATCCTGAAGCTCTATCGCCTGCCTCCGGGCAAGACCGACAGGACACAGCCCGCGGCAGATGCTGCCCGGCATCCCTACGTCGGCCCGGTGTCCGGCACTGGTAAACAACACCCCTCGCGCGTTAACCGTGCATTAACCAACGCAGCCTAGCCTGCGGTAATCGTCCAGCCATCATTAGCTCGAAATGCCGTCCCGGTTCGCTCCAGGAGAAGCGCCGATGTGCGTTGCATTGTTGACGTATGCCGATCTCAGTGCCCGCCTCGATATCTCCCGAGAGGCCGCGCGTTCGCTTGCGCGACGCCGCCGGTTGCCGCGCTCGCGGTCGGAGGACGGCAAGGCCCTGGTGAGGGTTGATTTCGCAGAGCTCCGCTACACGCCCCGCCCACGACGCATCCGCCGGGCAGACCCGATCGATGCCTCCCTGGCGAAGATCGAGGCGATCAAGATCCAGGCCTTCAAGGCGGAGGTGGCGCGGCTCGAGGCCGTCGCAACCGCCTACAGGGCAGTGTTCGAGCGCGAGCGCGAACGTGCCGATCGCCTGGCGGTCGAACTGACGCAGGCGGCCGCCGAGACGACCGCCGCCAATGCGTGGGCGGCACGACTGGAAGACGAAGTGGCGGTTCTCCAGGCCGGTCGCCGGGCGGGCGGCACGATCGCGGGACAAGCCGCGCTCCGATTGGGACATCTGGCCGCTGCGATCGTGCAGGCGGACCGCGCGGCTCGCAGGTAGCACTCGAGACTCATCTCCATCCCCGGCTTGCCGGAGCAATCACGAGGGAAGTATGACTGGCACCACCGATATCCACGAAATGAAGGCCCGCATTGTCGTGTTTGGCGTCGGCGGCGCCGGCGGCAATGCGGTCAACAACATGATCACGGCCGGGCTGCAAGGGGTCGAGTTCGTGGTCGCCAACACCGACGCGCAGGCGCTGGCAATGTCGAAGGCGAGGCGCCTGATCCAGCTCGGCACAAAGGTGACCGCAGGCCTCGGCGCCGGCTCGCAGCCGGAATTGGGACGCGCCGCAGCCGAAGAGGCAATCGACACGATCCGCGATCAATTGACCGGCGCGCACATGGTGTTCGTGACGGCCGGCATGGGCGGCGGCACCGGCACCGGGGCTGCCCCCATCGTCGCCAGGACCGCGCGCGAGCTCGGCATCCTCACGATCGGCGTGGTCACCAAGCCATTCTACTTCGAGGGCCAGCGCCGCATGCGCTTTGCCGAAGCCGGCATCGAGGAATTGCTGAAGACGGTCGACACGCTCCTGATCATCCCGAACCAGAACCTGTTCCGGGTGGCCAGCGAGAAGACCACATTCGCCGATGCCTTCGCCCTTGCCGACCAGGTGCTTTATTCCGGCGTCGCCTGCATCAGCGACCTCATCGTCAAGGAAGGCCTGATCAATCTCGATTTTGCCGACGTCCTCTCCGTCATGAAGGAGAAGGGCAAGGCCATGATGGGACGGGGCGAGGCTTCCGGCGAGAAGCGCGTGCTTGCCGCCGCTGTCGCCGCGATCTCCAATCCATTGATCGAGAATCCCTCGATCAAGCGCGCCAGTGGCCTCATCATCTCCATCACCGGCGGCAAGGATCTCATGCTGTACGAGGTCGACGAAGCCGCGACCCGCATTCGCGACGAGGCCGACCCGGACGCCAACATCATCGTCGGCGCGTCGTTTGATGACAGCCTCGAAGGCATCGTCCGCGTCTCCGTGGTCGCAACCGGAATCGATAATCTCGACCCGGCGCAGCAGTCGCAACCGGTGGAAACCGCACTCACGCAGCTCGCCGGCAGGCTGCGCAATGACGGCCGCCGTATCGCCGATCGCATCGAGCGCAGTGCGCCCCTTGCGCAGGTCGAAAGCCCGCCGCTCCGGCCGCAGCCGCACCACCCGGTGGGGCCGCCGGCAAGGCCGAGCCTGGAACATGCACGCCACGCGGCCGACCGGCCGCTCGATCCTTACGGCCGCAGCGCTGCGCGCAATGCGCCCGACGAGGCCGTTCTCGATATCCCGGCCTTCCTGCGCCGCGCCGCCAACTGAGCGGTCGCAGGAGGGGAGTTAATCGTCTCCAATGCCGGACATGGACCGCTGCCAGGCGGCTCCAAAGCGCGATGAAATCAGGTTCGGTCGGAGGTCCACCTCGCCCCAGCGGGGAGAGGTCGGATTGCTATGGCGCGCAATTGCGCGCCTGAGCAATCCGGGTGAGGGCCCGCTGCGCTCGGTGAGACCGGATCCCCTCACCCGGATCGCATCTTTCGATGCGCTCCGACCTCTCCCTACGGGAGAGGTGGTCTGAGCTCTCGGCTTGCATCGAATCAAACAATATCATCAGCTTGTGCCGGCGCATGCCGTCGGCGCGCTGGCGCTGCCGACGGGAATTTCATCGGCAACTCAGAACCGCCAGATCTGCAGACAAGCTTCTTGAGCCGCGCGGCGCGCCGATTGTTCACGCTGCCGTGCTGCGCGGGCTCTCCGCTGTTTCCTTCTTGTCCGTCTCCTTGTCGCGAGACAGCCACGCCGGAAAACGAAGCAGGCGTTCGTTGCTGTCTTTCGGCAGCTCGATGGCAGCTTCGTCGGCCGAACTCGGGAGGTCGAGCGCGACGTGCCCTGTTCGCACCGCATCGGCGCGCTGATCCAGTTCGCGCAACAGGGGATCGAGCACGCTGTCGATTTCGGTCGCCACCGACACCAGGAAACTATTGAGCTCGCGCGCCTCGGGCACGACGGCCGCAGCCGATTCGATCGCCTTGGAGAGGCCATCGACGACGGGCGCAAACGCGCCGGCGGCCTGCTTGACTCGGGTTTTGATCGCTTCGATCTCGACCAAGACGCGCTCACGCTCCCGCCTTTTCTTCTCCTCCGAAAGGCGGGCTTCAATTTCGGCGATCTGGGCCGTCAGGGTCGTGGCTTCGGATGCGAGTGCATCGCGTCTTCCGCGCGCGCGCTCGAGATCGCGGCTGAGATTGTCCACTAAGTCGTCCTTTCCAAACATGGCTTTGCTCCGTACGACAGCCGTTTTGGTCCGTAGGACGGCCGTGGCGCGAACCGCCAGCCTGGCAAGCTCAGCAAAGGCTGGACGGGCCGAAACAGGCATCAACTTCGGTCGCGTCACATGGGCCGACATGGTGATCCCCCACTCCTCCACATTAGGCGTCGGCATGGTTAACAAGTGGTTAATGTCAACAGAAGATAAATGAGGCACCACGCCGGCGGCGCCGGCTTCGTCTCCTCGCTGCCATCCATTTCCGCTATACTGCGGTCGCATCACCCGGAGGCGCATCCCATGGAGCATGCAGCCAGCACCGACCGCAAACCCGAGCCGAAAAACCTCGTCATCTGCTGTGACGGCACCGGCAACGAGATCAGCGAGAACATCTCCAACGTCCTGAAGCTCTATCGCTGCCTGCGCAAGACCGACAAGACGCAGCCGCGGCAGATGGTGTTTTACGATCCGGGAGTCGGCACGGTGACGGAGCCGACGACGTGGCATCGCTGGAAGGCCAATATCAACATGGTGCTGGGGCTCGCCACCGGCTATGGGCTCGATGAGAACGTGCTCAGCGCCTATTGCTTCCTGGTTCAGCATTACGCAGCCGGAGACAAGATCTACCTGTTCGGCTTCTCGCGCGGCGCCTATACGGTGCGGGTGCTGGCGGGGCTGATCCACAAGGTCGGGCTGATCTCGCCGGAGCAGGTGAACCTCGCAGGCAGCGGCCTCATCGCCTACAAACAATATTCCGGCACCGGGCGCGGCAACGACGTCGAGGACCTCAGCGATGTCACTTTCGACGAGCAGGGGCCGCTGCCGAAAGACCAATTCGACCTCGCCGCGCAGTTCGCGCGCATCACCTCGACGCGCTGGCCGACCATCCACTTCGTCGGCGTCTGGGACACGGTGGCGAGCGTGATCGTGCCGCGCGCCGACCGGCTGTATTGGCCGAGCTTCGAGGAGCTCGCCTTCACGCTGCGCAATCCCAGCGTCAAAATCTTCCGGCAGGCGATCGCGATCGACGAGCGGCGCTGCATGTTCCGCCTCAAGGCGTATGACGCGCCGCAGGAGTTCTGGAGCAATCGCTATGTGCCGGACGAGAAGAAGGTGCCGCAGGACATTCTGCAGGTGTGGTTCGCCGGCGTGCATGGCGATGTCGGCGGCAGCTATCCGGAAGCCGAGAGCGGACAGTCGAAATATCCGCTGCTGTGGATGATCGAGGAGGCCGCAAAGGCGGGGCTGAACTTCAACCCGCGCACGGTGAACCAGCTCGCCTTCGGCATCCAGCGCAAGAACTCGCCGTTCAGCTATGTCGCGCCCGCTTTTACCGGGAAGACGGGCGAGCTGCACGATTCCATGACGCTCGCCTGGCGGCTGCTGGAATATTTGCCGAAGCGCGCGAAATACCGGGAATGGCCGGAGCGGAAGGTGGTGCTCGGCTTCTACATTCCCGATTGCGAGCCGCGCGTCATTCCGGAAGGCGCGCATGTGCATGAGAGCGTGGTGAAGCGGATGGCGGTGGAGCCGGACTATCGGCCGGTGAATCTGCCGAAGGATTTTGTGACGGTGCCGATGCCGACAGGGCCGGGGATGGAGGTGGCGGCGGGGGCGGAGGAGATCGTGACAGGGTGATGGGAGAGCCGCGCTCTCTTACCCTCCCCTGGAGGGGTAAGCACCCGCTACCTTCGCTTTCTTTCTTTGCCGCTACTTTTCGTTAAAATTCTCAAGCCTGCTTTAGCGGGATCGCATGATCTGCCGGCCATCATTGGAACCGATCGCCGCGAGACAGCGGAGCTGGAGGAGACGTGCCGCACTATCCGCGCAAATATGCCCGCGTGAAACCTTCGGGATTGGTGTCGCGCCAGGCCAAGATCATCACCGACCCGCGCGCGCCGGTGATTCCCTGCACGCTGATCGACTATTCGCCCGGCGGGGCCTGCGTCGATCTCGGCGGGCAGGTGAGCATTCCCGATCGGTTCGAGCTCTTGCACGTCAACACCAAGAAGCGCTGCCGTATCGCGTGGAAGCGCGGCACGCGGGTGGGCGTGGTGTTCTAGGGCCGAACACCGAGATGCCCCGCTTACCCTCCCCTGGAGGGTAAGAGCCGCGCTACGTCCGCATCCTGGCCTTGGTGCCCGCGACGATCTGCATGGCGACACCGCCGATCCAGCCGAGCAGAGCGAGCCAGGTCCAGGCGATGTGCGGATCGAGGCGGAGCACGATGACGGCGACCGAAGCGAGCGCGGTGAGCGTGGCGCAGAGCGTGCCGGCCGAACTCAAAAACTCCGCGGCGTCGATCTGGCTGTGCGCCTCGTCGAACGGCATTTGCGGCGTGTCGATGCCGATATAGAAGCCGATGAAGCCGAGCACCATCATCAGCAGCAAGAACCCCTGCGTGGTGAGCGTGGGGATCGCCGATCCCACATAGGCGCCGACGAACAATCCGCACGCCGCGCCCGCCATCGCAAGACCCACGCGCTCGAACACATGGGCAGTTTTGCGAACACCAAAACGCATGGCCGGCCTCCGTGAGCCGTTGAGGGGACGGAGGTTAGGCCAGTTTTGCGGGAGGTGGAAGGTGAGCGGGGTTACGGATGCGTGAGTTTACTCCCCCGCACGCCGCGCCGCACGCGGGGAGAGGTGAAGAAATCACCGCGCCCCGAACGTGGTCCTGCCGAACAGCGCCTTTTGCGTCGAGGGCTGCGAGCGCCAATATTGCGGCGGGGCTTCGACTTCGCCGCCGAGCTCGGCGGCCGCGTGCCAGGCCCAGCGCGGGTCGTAGAGCATGCCGCGGGCGAGCGCGACCATGTCGGCCTTGCCGGATGCGACGATCTCCTCGGCTTGCCTGGCTTCGCTGATCAGGCCGACGGCGATGGTCGGCAATTCGGTGTCGCGCTTGATCGCCTCTGCGAACTGCACCTGATAGCCGGGGCCGAGCGGAATCTTCTGAAGCGGCGAGACGCCGCCGGAGGAGGCATCGATCCAGTCGACGCCGCGCGCCTTCAGCGCTTTCGCGAATGCGATGGTCTGCGCCAGGTCCCAGCCGCCCTCGACCCAGTCGGTCGACGACACCCGCATGCCGACCGGCTTGTCGGCGGGGAATGCTGCGCGCACCGCATCGAACACCTCCAGCGGAAACCGCATGCGGTTTTCGAGGCTGCCGCCATATTCGTCGGTGCGCCGGTTCGAGATCGGCGACAGGAACTGATGCAGGAGATAGCCGTGCGCGCCGTGCACCTCGATCGCGTCGACGCCGAGGCGGGCGGCGCGCTTTGCTGAGTCGGCGAAGGCGTTGCGGATGCGCTTGAGGCCCGCGGCGTCGAGCGCCAGCGGCGCGGCCTCGCCCTCCTTGTGCGGCACGGCCGACGGCGCAACCGTCTGCCAGCCGCCGTGTTCAACCGGAATCAGCTGGCCGCCCTCCCAGGGCCGCGCGCTCGAGGCTTTGCGGCCGGCATGGGCGAGCTGCATCGCGATGGCCGTGGAGGAATATTTGCGCACCGAATTGAGGATCGGCTTCAAGGCCGCTTCGCAGGCGTCGCTGTAGAGCCCGAGACAGCCCGGCGTGATGCGGCCGATCGCCTCGACATGCGTCGCCTCTATGCAGAACATCGCCGCGCCCGACAGGCTGAGATTGTTGATGTGGGTGAAGTGCCAGTCGGTGGCGACGCCGTCGTCGGCCGAATACTGGCACATCGGCGACACCACGACGCGGTTCTTCAACGTCAGGCCGCGCAGCTTGATCGGGGAAAACAGGACGGACATGCGGGGAGGTTCCGAAGGATGGAGGGGCAATGGCAGGAGTGTAGTGACCGACGTGCGGATTGCTAGGCGCGCGGCGGAATGGCGGATAGTGATGCCACGCATTGCGCTGTTGGCTCGGTGCGAGCCCGCCTCCGCATCGGCAATGAGGGGGAGAGACCGCCGGCTACTCCACAAGCGTAAACTGCAGCAGCAGCGTCCGCTGGAGCATCGAGAAATTGTCGTCGGAGATCAGGGTCAGCACGGTCTCGCCCCCGGCCGTGACGTGGGCGTCGATGCCCTCCATGTTGTCGATCTCGTGGCCGAGATCGGCGGCGAACAGCGTGAGGCCGTCGACCAGCGCACCCGGCGCGATTGCCTTGAGCGGGATCGCGCGGATGCGGATGTTGACGCCGGTGAACCAGGAGAATTTGCGCTCGAGGATGAGGAGATCGCCCGAGGGCAGCAGCACGGCGTCGCTGATGTCAAAATTTTCGGAGCGCCGCACGCTGAACTGGCCCGGCGTCGGGCCGCCGATCAGGAAGGCTATGAGGTTGCCGTCGGCATCGAGCCCCCGCTCTGAGAAGGCGATCAGCGTGCCGGCGAGCGGCTGGCTCTGGCCTTGCCCTCTCGGCACCATGACCATCGCCTCCAGCCCCTTGTTGGAGGGCAGCTTGCGCAACGCCGGCGGCACCGCAATCACCTCGCCGCGGGCGCGGGTGCCGCCCTTGGCGAAATCGTAGCGCAGGATCTGGTTAACGCGCTCGAGGCCGACATAGACGAGGTTGCCGTCGCGCGCGAGCGCCTCGGTGTCGTACCAGAGCCGCTTGTCCGTGATCGGCCGCCCGTCCGCACCGAGCAGCGGCGCGGCCTCGACGTCTGCGAGCCCAACCATCTCGCGGCCGGAATAGCGGATGGCGCCGGTGAACCAGCCGCCCTGGTCGGAGATCGCGAGGAAGCGTTCACCTTTGTTGTCGAGGAAGCGGATACCGGACAGGCCGCCAAAACCGCGATAGGGCGAGGTCAGCACCAAGCCGCTGCGAAAATCCAGCGAGCCGAAGCGCGTGCGCGCGCGGTCGCGCGGCTCGAAATTGGGGATGGTGCGCGCGTTGACCTCGACGCTGACGGGCGCGGCGACGGCGTGATCGAGGTGGAGCGCGCGCGGCGGCGGCTCGGTCGCGGGCTGCAATTGCGCCTGCGCTCGCGCCAATCGCGGCATCGTCAGAATGGAAAATCCCGCCGCCGCGTGGCCGAGAAAGCTGCGGCGGGATGAAGCTGCGCTCACGAATGCAGTTTGCGGCGCAGCCGGCTGGCCGGCTGGCTTGGCGCGGTGTTGGTCTCGCTGAAGAGTTCGGCGAGCTTCTCGGTGATGGCGCCGCCGAGCTCCTCGGCGTCCACGATCGTCACCGCGCGGCGGTAATAGCGCGTCACATCATGGCCGATGCCGATCGCGATCAGCTCGACCGGTGAGCGGGTCTCGATCTCCTCGATGATGTGGCGCAGGTGCCGCTCGAGATAGTTGCCGGGATTGACCGACAGCGTGGAATCGTCGACCGGCGCGCCGTCCGAGATCATCATCAGGATCTTGCGCTGCTCGGCCCTCCCCAAGAGGCGCTTGTGCGCCCAGTCCAGCGCCTCGCCGTCGATGTTCTCCTTGAGGAGCCCCTCGCGCATCATCAGGCCGAGATTTTTCCGCGCACGACGCCAGGGGGCGTCGGCGGATTTGTAGATGATGTGGCGAAGATCGTTGAGGCGGCCGGGATTGGCGGGCTTGCCGGCGGCAAGCCAGGCCTCGCGCGATTGCCCGCCCTTCCAGGCGCGCGTGGTGAAGCCCAAAATCTCGACCTTGACGCCGCAACGCTCCAGCGTGCGGGCGAGGATGTCGGCGCAGGTGGCGGCGACCGTGATCGGACGTCCGCGCATCGAGCCGGAATTGTCGAGCAGCAGCGTCACCACGGTATCGCGGAACGTCGCCTCCTTCTCGTGCATGAAGGACAGCGGGTGATAGGGATCGGTGACCACGCGCGACAGCCGCGCGGGATCCAGGATGCCCTCTTCGAGATCGAACTCCCAGGCGCGGTTCTGCTGCGCCATCAGGCGGCGCTGCAGGCGGTTTGCGAGGCGGGCAACAATGCCTTGCAGGTGCGCGAGCTGCTTGTCGAGATAGGCGCGCAGCCGCTCCAGTTCGTCATGGTCGCAGAGGTCTTCGGCGGCGATGACCTCGTCGAATTTCGGCGCAAACGCATGGTATTCCGGCCCGCGCGGCTCGTTGGCTCCGCGCGAATTCGGCCGCGTCGCCTCGCCCGGCGTCTCATCGTCGCCGAGCTCGCCGTCGTCGAAGGTGTCCGAGGTCGAGGCCTGCGCGCTCTCCATCGCGCTCTCGCTCATCTCCTCCGACGTCGCCTCGGCCTGATCGGCGCTCATCTCCTGCGCGGCGTCGGAATCGGGCGAGCCTTCGGCGCCGGACTGGTCGTTGTCGCCGTCCTGGTTCTCGTCGTTCTCGTCATTGTCCTCGGTGTCGGCGTTGCGTTCGTCGCCGAGCTCGAGCGCCGACAAGAGATCGTGCACGGCATCGCCGAACCGGGTCTGGTCCTCGAGCACGCCGTCGAGCCGGTCGAGCCGCTTGCCGATCTTGTCTTCGAGAATGGGACGCCAGAGGTCGACCATCTTCCTGGCGGCCGCCGGCGGCGCCATGCCGGTCAGGCGCTCGCGTACCAGCATCGCCAGCGCGTCCGCCAGCGGTGCATCGGCGCGGTCGGTGATCTCGTCGAACTTGCCGCGATGGAAGTGATCGTCGAGCATCGCGGTGAGGTTTTTCGCAACGCCCGCCATGCGGCGCGCGCCGATTGCCTCGACCCGCGCCTGCTCCACCGCCTCGAACACGCCGCGCGCCTGCGGATTGCCGGGCATCAGCTTGCGATGCACTTTCGGATCGTGACAGGCGAGCTTGAGCGCGATGGAATCAGCGTGGCCGCGCACGACCGCGGCGTCCCGCTTGGTCATCTTGCGCGCAGGCTCGGGCAGCCGCGCCTTGCCGGGCGCAAGGCCCGGGCGCTCAGCGGCGAAGGAGACGTCGAGCTCGGGCGTCTTCGCGATCGCCTTGAGACAGGAGGCGACCGAGCGCTTGAACGGCTCGGTGGGCGCTTCCTTGCTGCTGCGGAATTTGGAGTTGGAGGTGGTCATCTCACCCTATCCGTCGTCCCGAAAGGCCGGGACGACATCTCAAACCTTTAGCTCAGCGCCACGTTCACCGCCGATTCCGGCAGCTCCGCATTGAAGCAGCGCTGGTAGAACTCGGCGACAAGCGGACGCTCGAGCTCATCACATTTGTTGAGGAAGGTGACGCGGAAGGCAAAGCCGATGTCGCCGAAGATGTCGGAGTTTTCCGCCCAGGTGATCACCGTGCGCGGGCTCATCACCGTCGACAGATCGCCGTTGGCGAAGGCGTTGCGGGTGAGGTCAGCGAGACGCACCATCTTGTTGACGATGTCGCGGCCCTCCTGGGAGCGATAGTGCTTGGCCTTGGCCAGCACGATCTCCACTTCCTCGTCGTGGCTGAGATAGTTCAGCGTGGTGACGATCGACCAGCGGTCCATCTGGCCCTGGTTGATCTGCTGGGTGCCGTGATAGAGGCCGGAGGTATCGCCGAGGCCGACGGTGTTCGCCGTGGCGAACAGCCGGAACGCCGGATGCGGCTTGATCACCTTGTTCTGGTCGAGCAGGGTCAGGCGCCCCGAGACCTCGAGCACGCGCTGGATCACGAACATCACGTCCGGGCGGCCTGCGTCGTATTCGTCGAACACCAGCGCGACGTTGTTCTGCAGCGCCCAGGGCAAAATGCCGTCGCGGAATTCGGTGACCTGCTTGCCGTCGCGGACCACGATGGAGTCCTTGCCGACCAGGTCGATACGGCTGATGTGGCTGTCGAGGTTGACGCGCACGCAGGGCCAGTTCAGCCGCGCGGCGACCTGCTCGATATGGGTGGATTTGCCGGTGCCATGATAGCCGGTCACCATCACGCGGCGGTTGCGGGCAAAGCCGGCGAGAATGGCAAGCGTGGTGGCGCGGTCGAAGCGGTAGTCGGAATCGACTTCGGGCACGTGAGGATCGACTTCGGAATAGGCCGGGACTTCGAGATCGCTGTCGATCCCGAACACCTGGCGCACCGACACCTTCATGTCGGGCAGACCGGAAACTTCCTCAACTTTGGACAGAGCGGCGGTCGTCATCAATCCTCCGAGGTCCCGGGCGGTCCCGAAACCGGTTATTTGCACGTTGGCTGCGGCTGGGTGCTGAAAATCAACCTATCAGAGACAACGAGCGGGCAGAAGCCCGCCCACTTATCAAAGTTCCATTGTCTTTTCATTTAGATAGGCAAGGAACGCAGTTTTTGGAGGGCTGCCTTGCGAATCATGATCGAATTTCGGGCGGTTGACCCCTCTGCCGGCGCGGACGCCACTGTTGCCGCATGCACTGACCCATGTAGGGTCTGACTTCCAGTGCTCCAGTCCACCATCGAGACGACGTGACATCCTTCCTCGATCCCCTCATCGCCTTCGTCTCGGCCCATGCGTGGCTGGCCTATCTGACCCTGTTTCTCGCCGCGCTGCTCGAAGCGGTGCCGGTGGTGGGATCGGTGATCCCCGGCTCGACCATCATCCTGGCACTGAGCGCGCTGGTTCCGGGCGGCGAGCTGAAGCTGCCATGGGTGTTGCTGGCGGCCGCACTCGGGGCAGTGCTCGGCGACGGATCGGCCTATTGGATCGGGCACCGGCGGCAGCGCGAGATCCTCAACACCTGGCCGCTGACCAGCTACCCGCGCGTGGTCGAGCAGAGCGAGAATTTTTTCCATCGCTTCGGCACCTGGGCGGTGTTCTTCGCCCGTTTCGTGCCCCCGGTCCGCGCCTTCGTGCCTGTTACCGCCGGCGCGCTCGGCATGGCGCCGGCGAAATTCTACGCGGTCAACATCCCGGCGATCCTGGCCTGGGCGCCCGCGCATGTGCTGCCCGGCGTGCTGGCGGTCTCAGCGCTCCACGAATATGCCGGGCTGCATCATCACGGCCATATCGGCAAGCACATCTGGATTTTGACCGTAATGGCCGTGGCGATCGTGGTGGGCGTAACGGTGTGGTTCTCCCGCCGCCGGCACGGCGGCGGCGTCGCGAAGGCCAAGCCTCGGGAATAGGGGCCGCCAAGCTCTCCGCCCTCATCCTGAGGGCGCGCGAAGCGGGCGTCTCGAAGGATGGCCGCGGGCGAGAGGCGGGCCTTCATGGTTCGAGACGCGCGCGAAGGGCGCGCTCCTCAGCATGAGGGTCTAGATTTAGCTCCTGGGCTCAGCTCCCGCCCGCCGTCCCGGTGCCGGTCCCACATACCTTGCCCTTGGCCTGATCAGCTTGCCGAACTGCAATTGCTCGCTGGAATGGGCGATCCAGCCGACGCTGCGGGCCATGGCGAACAGAGCGAGCTCGCTGCCGGCGGGCAGGCGCAGGGCATGCACGAGCACGGCGAGTGCATAGTCGATGTTGACGAACTCGCCGGTCGCTTCCGCGATCCGCTCCGGCACCTCGCGGGTGAACTTCCGCGGTGCGCCTGCGCGCGACAAGGCATTGAGCAGCGATTGCGCGCGGGGATCGCCGCGCTTGTAGACGCCATGGCCGAAGCCGGCAAAGCGCTCGCCGAGCGCGACGCGCTCGCGCACCATCGGCTCGACGTCGCGATCGATCAGCGTTTTCACGAGCTGCGAGGCCAGCACGCCGGCGCCGCCATGCTTGGGCCCTTTGAGCGCGGCGAGCCCGGCGATCACCGAGTCGTAGAGATTGAGGCCGGTCGATGCGGCACAGCGCGCTGTGAAGGTGGAGGCGTTCAGTTCATGGTCGGCAAGCAGCACGAGCGCGCGGCGGATCAGATCGCTCGCGTGCTTGTTGTCCGCGGCCCACGCCTTCGCAACCTGCTGATGCAGCGGCTCGGCCGACGGCTCGGCATTGAGCATGGTCGCGACCAGCAGGCGGACGATGCGCGCGCCGACCATGGCACGGCCATCGGGCGCGCGGGTGAAGGCGCGGGGATCGGCGCTCGCGGCCAGCGCGAGCACCGCAATGGCGCGGTCGATCGGCGCGGCGCGACGCGCGGCTTGCCCGATCATGCGCATCTCCTCGGAGAGGAGCGGCTGATTCTCCTGATCGAACGGATCGACGCCGGAGACGTCCCACAGCAGCGTCGCCGTATGCTCGAGCGTGTCGTTCTCGGCGAGATCGACGCAATTCACCCCGCGGTAGATCGCGCCGTCCTCGGTGATGGTCGAGATCTCCGTGTCCATCACCGGCAAATCGGCGTCGAAGCTGCGCAGGCCCCTGGGCTCCGGCGACGGCACCCGGCGCTCCTTGAGCGCGCGGACGTCCTCGGCCCGGTAGCGATTTTTTCGCGAATCCTGCGTCGGCTCGGAGCGGATCAGACCGCGGCTGACATAGGCATAGAGCGTGGCCGGCGAGATCGCGAGCTCGGCGGCGGCTTCCCGGGCGGAGAGGTAGAGCTCGTTTGAATTTTTCATATTGATTTATGTAATCAAGATTGATCAATCTGTCGACAGGTCTGACCTTCCCCTGCATCAAACGGGAGATTGGGCCATGAACATCCACCTCACCAAAAGCCAGATCGGACTGGACGGCGTTCCCGCCGCTGAGACCGTGCTGAGCCATGTCGACGGCGAGCGCGGCGAGCTGATCATCGCCGGCGAGCATGTCGGCAGTCTCGCCGCCAGATCGAGTTTTGAGGGCGTCACCGCCCGGCTCTGGAACGGCGCCAACAAGACCAGCTTAAGCGAGGCCGATGTGCGGGCGAGCCTGGGGGCCGCGCGGGAGCGCGCCTTCGCGCGATTGCCGGACCTGTTGCCGGCAACCCGCGGCATGGGCATCGTCGACGGGTTTCGTGCGGCCGTCGCGGGCCTTCGCGCCGAACACGGCCTGGAGCATGAAGCAACTATCGTCGGCGCGTTTCCGGTGATTGCGGGCGCGCTGGCCCGCCGCGCCGGGGGGCTCGAGCCGGTGGCGCCCGATCCCAGCATGAGCCACGCCGCCGACACGCTGCGCATGCTGCACGGGCGGGCGCCTGCAACGCGCGAGGTCACCGCGCTCGATGCGTATCTCGTCACCGTCTGCGACCACGGCATGAATGCCTCGACCTTCACGACGCGCGTGGTGGCCTCGACGCAAGCCGATCTGTTCGCCGCCGTAACCGCGGGCTATTGCGCGCTCACCGGCCCCTTGCATGGCGGCGCGCCGGAGCCCGTGCTGGAAATGCTCGACGCGATCGGCTCGCGCGAACGCATCCAGAGCTGGGTCGACGCGGCACTGGCACGCGGCGAGCGGATGATGGGCTTTGGTCACCGCGTCTATCGCGTCCGCGACCCGCGTGCCGACGTGCTGAAGACCGCGATCGAGGCCCTGGCTTCCAACGGCGCCGACCTGCCCTTTGCCGGCGAGGTCGAAGCCTATATCCGCAGCGCGCTGCGCAAGAAGAATCCGGACCGGCCGCTGGAGACCAATGTCGAGTTCTTCACCGCCATCCTGCTCGATGCACTCGCGATTCCGAGGCAGGCCTTCACGCCGATCTTCGCGGTGGCGCGCGCGGCAGGATGGACCGCGCATGCGCGCGAGCAGCAGCGCACGGGACGGCTGATCCGGCCGAGTTCGTCCTATGTGGGCGCCATGCCGAAGGCTCCAGCGACTAAAGACTAAAAGACTAAGGGAAAGGCGACAGCGGAGCTCCCACTCCGCTGTCGTGCGGGCGAAGTCCTGATCTATGCTGGTTGACGAGATCTGCACGTCCCGGGCGAGCACTGTGGAACGTATACGCGGCCGGCGAATTAGCTGATCTGGCCCGTAGAGGAACGCGATGCTGGACTTGCTTGGACATTCGGACGAGGCCAGGATCGGCGAGATCGCGAGGCAAGCAGCGAGCAGGAGCGCTGCCGGCGGGGATTCCGAGAGGCGATTCCGGGACTTGCTCCAGGCGCTGCCCGCCGCGATCTACACCACCGACGCAGAGGGCCGCATCACCTTCTTCAATCAAGCCTGCATCGAGTTCGCCGGACGCACGCCAAAGATCGGCGAGATGTGGTGCGTGACATGGAAGCTCTATCTGCCGGACGGCACGCCGCTTCCCCACGATGAGTGCCCCATGGCCGTCGCGCTCAAGCAGAACCGGCCGGTGCGCGACGTCGAGGCTGTGGCCGAACGGCCGGACGGCTCAAGGATTTGCTTCATGCCGTATCCGACGCCGCTCCGCGACGAAGGCGGCCGCCTGGTCGGCGCGGTGAACATGCTGGTCGACATCACGGCTCGCAAGCAGGCCGAGCAGCGGATGATGCTCCTGGCTTACGAGGTCGATCATCGTTCGAACAATCTGCTGGCGGTGACCCAGGCGATGCTGCGGCTGACGAAGGCCGAGACCGCTGCAGAATTCCAGGCCGCGTTTCAAGGCCGGCTCAGCGCGCTTGCCAATGTGCAGAGGCTGTTCTCGGAATCGCGCTGGACCGGTGCGAGTCTGAAGACCATCGTCGAAGAGGAACTCCGGCCCTACGCAGGCGCAGACGGCGAACGTATCAGCATCGCTGGAGACGACCTCCGGCTGCCGGCGACGCTCGCCCAATCGATCGCGGTCGCCGTGCACGAACTTGCGACCAACGCCGCCAAATACGGGGCGCTGTCGACGCCTTCGGGCACGCTGGAGATCCGCTGGGAGACCAATGGTGCAGACCCTCTCGTACTGCACTGGTCAGAGCGCGGCGGTCCCCCGGTCAACGAACCGCCGACGCGCAAGGGCTTTGGCATCGGCGCGGTCGATGGCATCATCCGGACCTTGCGCGGGAGGATCACCCGGCGGTGGAAGCCGGAAGGGCTGGTGTGCCAGATGGCGTTCCCGGACGTCACCAAGTAAGCGCGACCAGATCCGGATGCATCGTCATCGCGCTTTGTCATCGCGCTTTAGACTGTCGCCAAAGCAAAGCCTCTGAAGGCCGATGCACGCATTCCTGAATGCACTAGGCCTCGCGGACCACCGTCTTCAGGTAATTATACGCCTTGATGATCTCGATCAAACGGTCTTCGGTAGAGCGGTCGCCGCCGTTGGCGTCGGGATGATGCTGCTTCACCAGCGCCTTGTACTTGCTCTTGACGTCGGCGAGGGTGGACTCGGGTCCGAGGCCCATGACCTGGAGCGCCTTGCGCTCAGCGTTCATGATCTTGCGCGTCTCGGCCTTGGGCGGGGCTTGCGGGCCGCCGCGCCAGTTGGCGCGGCCGTTGAGCTCCTGGAACATGCTGAACGGATCGAAGGCGCTGTCGATCTCCGCCTCCGCGCCTTTCTTGACGCCGCCATTAGCGCCCATCTTCCAAGTCGGGCGGTGGCCGGTCAGCGCATCCTTCTGGTAGCGCGCGACCGCGTCGGCATTCATGCCGGAGAAGAAATTGTAGTTCTGATTGTACTCGCGCACGTGGTTCAGGCAGAAGTGCCAGTACTCACGCTGATTGTCGCGACCCTTGGGCGCACGATGCGCGCCCTTGTTCTGACACCCGGTCCATTCGCAATTGACCACGGTGTCGCGCGGCTTCACTTCCGGCTGCTTGCCCCGCGGCTTGACCCGGATGGAGTCGAAGAACTTTGATGAATCGATCGGCATGGCTGACTTTGACTACGCAATGCAAAAACCTTCAAGTCTTGACATTGCAATTAGCTTGAAACCCGTAGCCGAAGTTTCACTTCGGCCTTTTCAGAACGGGCCACCAGAGGCGGCCTATGGTGTTGACGGAGTGCGATCGCGTCCCTTAATGGCTCACATGGCTATCAGAGACGTTATCAGCAACAAGTTGCAGGAAGCTTTCACGCCAGAGAGCCTGCAAGTCGTCGACGAGTCCCATTTGCATGAGGGCCACGCCGGCCATCGGCCGAGCGGCGAGACGCACTTCCGTGTGTATATCGTATCTGCCGCCTTCAAAGGGAAGGGCCGGGTCGATCGCCACCGCATGATAAATTCGGCGTTGGCCGCGGAACTCGCTGGCGGCGTGCATGCGCTCGCGATCCACGCGCAGGCGCCGGGGGAAGGGTGATTTGCTTACCCTCCCCTCCAGGGACCTCCAGGGAGGGTAAGCGAGGTCAAAACGAAGTTCCGGCCCTTCGCGGCTTGGCTTCCTCCAGCTCGGCCTCCCGCGGCACCGGTGAAATACGGAGCGCGGTGATGCGGTTGCGTTCGCGGCGGAGGACGCGGAAGCGGAAGCCGTGGAAGGTGAAGCTCTGGCCGCGGTCGGGGATCGAACGCGCCTCGTGGATGACGAGGCCCGCGACCGTGGTTGCCTCTTCGTCGGGGAGGTGCCAGTCAAGCGCGCGGTTGAGATCGCGGATCGGCACCGAGCCGTCGACCACGACAGAGCCGTCGGGCTGGCGGCGCACGCCCGCGACCACGACGTCATGCTCGTCGGCGATGTCGCCGACGATCTCCTCCAGGATGTCTTCCAGCGTCACGAGCCCTTCGACTTCGCCGTATTCGTCGACGACCAGCGCGAAATGGGTCTTGCGGCGGCGGAACGCCTTGAGCTGCTGGGATATCGGCCGCATTTCCGGCACGAACCAGGGCGGCAGCATGATGGTGGTGACGTCGATGCGCGAGGTATCGCCTTCCGACGCGCGGATTGCCCGCAACAGATCCTTGGCGTGCAGAATGCCGATAATGTTCTCCGACTTGTCGCGCCACAGCGGAATGCGGGTGTATTCGGTAGCCAGCACCTCCCGCACCAGCTCCTCCGGCGGGAGATCGGCATTGATCATCACCATCGCGGTGCGGTGAACCATCACGTCGGAGACGGTCAGCTCGCCGAGGCGGAAGACATTGTGAATGTACTCGGCTTCGCCGCTCTCGATCTTGCCGTGTACGGCCGATTCCTCAACCAGGCCCTCGATCTCGGAATCCGTCAGGATCTCGTGCTGCGAAAACTCCTGAACGCCGATCAGACGCAAGATCGCGCTCGAAGCCGTGTTGAGACACCAGCTCAGCGGGTAGAACACCAGGTAGGAGACATGAAGCGGATACGCAATCCACTGCGACACCGGCACCGGCTCCCTGATCGCAAGCGTCTTCGGCACCTGTTCGCCGATGATGATGTGCAGCGAGGAGAAAACCAGAAAACCCGCCACGAACGAGGTGAAGTGCAGCGTCGCCTCCGACAGTCCGAGCGGATGGAGGATCGGGCTCAGCAGCGCAGAAACGGTCGGCTCACCAATCCAGCCAAGACCAAGGGAGGCCATGGTAATGCCGAGCTGGCAGCAGGCGAGATAGGATTCGATATTCCCCATCATCGTCTGCAACAGGCGTGCGCCGAAGCGGTTCTGCTCGACCATTGCCTTGACGCGAAAGCCACGGCTCTTCACGAGGGCAAATTCGGCCGCCACGTAAAATGCGTTGGCAGCAAGCAGGAGGACAGCAAGCAGCAGATTGATGGAGATCGAACTCATGTTTGCCTCGCGACCGCCTCGGCGTTCCGCGCCGTTTCGCGGGCGGCAGATCCAATCGATCCCGCCATCACTGCGCTAATTTCGACTGCAGGAAATCGCGCACCAGCGTCGGCTCGACGTCCTTCGCAATCACGGCGCGCCCGACCGCCTCCAGCAGAATGAAGGTGAGCTTGCCGCGCTTGACTTTCTTGTCCTGCGCCATCAGCGCCATCAGCGCGTCGGCGTCGGCAAGGCCTTCCTGCGCAAAACCCGCGATGTCCTGCAAGCGCGTCGGCAGGCCGGCTTCGACCAGATGCCGCTCGACGCGCGCCGCATCGGCCTCTCCGATCTTGCCGAGCCGGGCCGAGAACTGCGCCGCCAGCGTCATGCCGATCGCGACGCCCTCGCCGTGGAACAGGCGGTCCGAGAAGCCGGTCGCCGCCTCCAGCGCATGACCGAAGGTATGGCCGAGATTGAGCAGCGCGCGTTCGCCGGTCTCGCGCTCGTCGCGCGCGACGATTGCGGCCTTGGCGCGGCACGACGTCGCGATCGCATGCTCGCGCGCCGAGCCGCCCCTGAAGATATCGGCATGGTTCTTCTCCAGCCAGGTGAAGAAGGCGTCGTCGCCGAGCACGCCATATTTGGCGACCTCGGCATAGCCGGCGCGGAATTGCCGCGGCGACAGCGTGTCGAGCACGGCGGTGTCGGCGATGACAAGGACCGGCTGGTGGAAGGCGCCGAGCAGATTCTTGCCCTGCGGCGAGTTGATGCCGGTCTTGCCGCCGACGCTGGAATCGACCTGCGCCAAGAGCGAGGTCGGCACCTGCACGAAATCGACGCCGCGGCGCAGGATCGCCGCGGCAAAGCCGGCGAGATCGCCCACCACGCCGCCGCCGAGCGCGATGACGAGATCGTTGCGCTCAATTTTTGCGGCGATCAGGGCCTCGCTGACCTTTTCCAGGCCCGCATAGGTTTTGGAGATCTCGCCTTCCTCGACCACGATGCGCGAGGTCGGAATGCCGGCTGCGGCAAGCGACGCCTCGGCGGGCTCGAGCCAGTGCTTTGCGACGGTGCGGTCGGTCACAACGGCGGTACGCACGCCGGGGCGCAAGCGCGCGACGCGCTCGCCGAGCGAGGCCAGCACGCCGCGGCCGATGACGATGCCATAGGCGCGGTCACCGAGCGCGACATCGACATTGACAGGATCGGAATGCTTCAAAGGCGCAGTCATCGTACGGCACTCGCAAGGTCTGCAGGTGGCACGCCGCAGAGATGGGCATGCAGGGTCTCGATGCATTCCTCGACGATCTTGTCGTGCGGCACGTCGCGCGAGGCGATGGTGAGGTCGGCATGGCGATAGACCGGTTCGCGTTCGGTGAGCAGGCGCGTCACGGTTCCTTCGGGATCGGCGGTCTGGAGCAGCGGGCGATCGGCACGGCGCCGCACGCGGCGCATGATGACGTCGTGGTCGGCCTTGAGCCAGATCGAGACCGCTTTCGCGGCGATGCGCGCGCGCGTCTCCTCGTGCATGAACGCGCCGCCACCGGTCGCGAGCACGATCGGTCCGCCGTCCAGCAGCCGCGCGATCACGCGGGCCTCGCCGTCGCGGAAATGCGGCTCGCCGTGGCGCTCGAAGATTTCCGGTATGCTCATGCCGGCCGCCGCCTCGATCTCGGTGTCGGCATCGACGAAGGGCAACTTGAGCCGCGCCGCCATGCGGCGGCCGATGGTGGATTTGCCCACCCCCATCATCCCGACAAGCACGATCGAGCGCGCCCCGAGCGCCGACAGGATGTCGGCCTCAGGCGAACCGGGTATCGGCAGCGCGGCGTCGGACATGGATCTCGCTCGATCTGCCGCCAAGGCGGCATGCTTTCGCCACCTATACGACCCCGCAGGGGGCCTCGCCAGAGGACTCTTGCCACGAAACGGCGAACATGTTGGATGATTTCATTGGTTAATTTGCCCGCCAAGACCGCTATCGAGACCCTTTGCCGATGCCCAGCCTGTTCCGCTTCCTGACGGTCCTCGCCGTGATCGCCGGCATCGTCTATGGCGCGGTCTTCGCGCTGGCAAACTTCGTCAGTCCGAAGCCGCGGGAAATGACGGTGACGATCCCGCCTGATAAGTTTCTCAAGAAATAGCAGCTAGGCTTTGGGCATGCGCACCAAACCCTCCGACACCCGGCTCACCGGCCTGTTCCTCGACATGCTCGCGGCGGAACAGGGCGCCGGGCCCAACACGCTCGACGCCTACCGCCGCGACCTCACCGATCTCTCGGAATTTCTGGGCCGCGTCGGCCACACTTTCGCGGATGCGGAGACGCAAACGCTGCGCGATTATCTCGCCGATCTCGATGCCCGCGGCTTCAAATCCACCAGCGTCGCGCGGCGGCTGTCGGCGATGCGGCATCTGTTCCGCTTTCTCCTCAACGAGCGCATCCGTACCGAGGATCCCGCAGCGATCCTGTCGGGGCCGAAGCGCGGCCGCGGCCTGCCGAAAGTGCTGTCGATTGCGGATGTCGACCGCATGCTCCGCCGCGCCAAGGAATTGAGCGAGGCGGCAGATGCCTCGCCCTCGAAACGGCTGCGCAGCTTGCGGCTCTATTGCCTGCTCGAGGTGCTCTACGCCACCGGCCTACGCGTCTCCGAGTTGGTGGCACTGCCGCGCTCGGCGGCCAAGCGCGATGCGCGCATGATCGTGGTGCGCGGCAAGGGCAATAAGGAGCGCCTGGCGCCGCTCAACGAAGCCTCGCGGCAGGCGATGGCGGATTATCTCGCGGCGATGGAAGCTGCAAAGGCTGACAAGAAGAACAGCGTGGCTGCTTCGAAATGGCTGTTCCCCTCATTCGGCGAGAGCGGACATCTGACCCGACAGCATTTCGCGCGCGACTTGAAGGAACTCGCGGTCGCCTCCGGGCTTCAGGCCCGTCTGGTCTCCCCGCACGTGCTGCGCCACGCCTTCGCCAGCCATCTCCTCCACAACGGCGCCGATTTGCGCATCGTGCAGACCCTGCTCGGCCACACCGACATCTCGACGACCCAGATCTACACCCACGTGGTCGAGGAGCGGCTGAAGAGCCTGGTGCGCGACCTGCATCCACTGGCGGAGAAGTAATCTTGCGTGCCCCCGCCGCGGCGCAGCGTGAAACGGTGCGCCGCTGAGCTGGGCCCCACGCCTCTTGCCGGGTCCCGGCTCAGCGCTACAGCGCGCTGCAGCGCGTCCGGGACACGAGAGTCCAACCCCGGCGATGGCGAAACCGCCTTGACTTCGGCCACATCTCCGCAGAAAGAGCCGGGGCTTCACGAGTGATTTGGCTTGCGGCCCACGAGCACACAAGCCAAGCCATTGAAGAATCTACAGTTCTTTCCGCGACCGCAACCTCGCTTCGCTTCTCCAGCCCCGTCCGCCTATATTGAGTTGATGCCAGACCAGATGCGCAGCTATCTCGACTTCGAAAAGCCCGTCGCCGAGCTCGACTCCAAGGTCGACGAGTTGCGCACGCTCGCAGCTTCCGGCACCGACATCGCCGAGGAGATCGGGCGGATCGAGGACAAGGCGTCGCAAGCGCTGGCCGACCTCTATGCGAACCTGACGCCGTGGCAGAAGACGCTGGTGGCGCGGCACCCGCAGCGGCCGCATTTCAACGACTTCATCAAGGGCCTGATCACCGAGTTCACGCCGCTAGCCGGCGACCGCAAATTCGGCGAGGACGAGGCGCTGGTCGCCGGCTTCGGCCGCTTCCGCGGCGAGCCGATCTGCGTGATGGGCCAGGAAAAAGGCGATTCAACCGAGAGCCGCATCCGGCACAATTTCGGCATGGCGCGGCCCGAAGGCTATCGCAAATGCGTGCGGCTGATGGAGATGGCCGAGCGGTTCGGTCTGCCGGTGCTGTCGCTCGCCGATTCCGCCGGCGCCTATCCCGGCATCGGCGCCGAAGAGCGGGGACAAGCCGAGGCGATCGCGCGCTCGACGGATGCCTGCCTGGCGCTGACCGTGCCGAACGTCGCCATCATCACCGGGGAGGGCATGTCGGGCGGCGCCATCGCCATCACCACCGCCAACAAGGTGCTGATGCTGGAGCACGCGATCTACAGCGTGATCTCGCCGGAAGCCGCCTCCTCGATCCTGTGGCGCGACGGCACCAAGGCGCAGGAAGCCGCCAACAACATGAAGATCACCGCCCAGGACATGCTCCGCTTCGGCGTGATCGACAGCATTTTGAAGGAGCCGGTCGGCGGCGCCCACCGCGACCCTGCCGCCATGATCGCCACCACCGGCGATGCCATCGCCAAGGCTTTCGACGAGCTCCGCGGCCTCGACGGCGACGCCATCCGCAAGCAGCGGCGGCAGAAATTCCTCGATATCGGCCGGAAACTGGGCTGATTCGGCCCGAGAGCCCGGATGGCCCTAGTAACCCCGCGTTAACCCTTTTTTTGCCCAAATCGGCGATCTCTGTTCCAATCCGGCCGAAAGGCCCAAGTAAGGCCCAAAGTCGCGTCCATTTAGTCTTCGTTGACCATGCCACTGGGCCAACGGGCTCGTGATCCCCGCTCGGGTTGCGACCACATGACCCAGAGGTTAGAATTTTAATCAATGGCTTCAGGGCATAAGCGCTGGGGCATGATCTGAAAAGCCCGTCACGACGGGTCTGGTTCGCCGGTCAGATCATGCTCCAAACGATTGGGGTCGCGCTTTCTGCCCGGCACGGTGTGGGGTCCATCTTGATTTCTCGTTCGCTTGCTCGGGCGCTCTTGGCTTCGGTTGCGCTGATGACGGCCGGCGTTCTGCTGACCGGGTGCGACACCGACCAGGTCTCGCTCGCGACCAACGCCAAGGCCAACCAGCCGGTGCCGCCAAAGCTGCTCGCCGCGATGACCGAGAAGGACATGGATCTGCAATCGCCGATCCTGGTCCGCCTGTTCAAGCAGGAGGCCGAGCTCGAAGTCTGGAAGCAGACCCGAAGCGGCCAGTTCGCGCTGCTCAAGACCTATCCGATCTGCCGCTGGTCGGGCGATCTCGGCCCCAAGGTGCGCGAAGGCGACCGCCAGGCGCCGGAAGGATTCTACTCGATCAATCCGAGCCAGATGAATCCGCAATCGGCCTATTACCTGTCCTTCAATACCGGTTACCCCAACGCGTTCGACAAGGCGCTCGGGCGCACCGGCTCGCAGCTGATGGTGCATGGCGATTGTTCTTCGCGCGGCTGTTACGCCATGACCGACGAGCAGATCGCCGAGATCTATTCGCTAGGGCGCGAATCCTTTTTCGGCGGCCAGAAGGCGTTCCAGCTCCAGGCCTATCCGTTCAAGATGACCCCGGTGAACATGGCCAAGCACCGGAACAATCCGAACATGCCGTTCTGGAAGATGATCAAGGAAGGCTATGATCATTTCGAGGTGACGCGGCAGGAGCCGAAGGTCGATTTCTGCGAGAAGAAGTACGTGTTCGATGCAGCCAAGCCGGCGGACGCCAAGCGCGACCCGGTGTTCGACGCCTCGGCAAAATGCCCGGCCTATGTCATCCCCGAGGACATCGCCGCCGCCGTGCGGGGGAAGCAAGCCAAGGACGAGGCGGAATACGCTAGGCTGGTCGCCAAGGGCACGCCGGTGGCGCGCATGAACACCGGCATCGACGGCGGCATGAACAAGGTCTTCGCCGCGAAGATTCCGGAAGGCTCCACGGGCCTGTCCGAGAGCGCCGAAGGCACCACGCTGCAGATGTTGGCGATGGCCAAGGCGCCGGGCACCATCCCCGGCCATGTCAATCCGCCCAAGCCGAATCTCGATGCGGCGGCATCCGCGCCTGCGCCGCAGGAAGAGCCGGTCACAGCTACCAGCGCGCCCGCGACCAGCACCCGCGTCGCCGCGGCCCAGCCTGCCGAGAAGACCCAAGAGAAATCCGGAGGCTTCTTCTCCAACCTCGGCCGCAAGATGGGCCTTGGCTCCGCCGACACCACGGCGACCACCCCGCCGCCGCAAGCCACCGCCTCCGTGGCCCCGGCCGCCACGACGCCGACGCCGCCCACCGCAGCGTCGCGGCTCAAGGCCGCCGTGACCCGGTTCGTGCCGGGGCACGACAAGTCCAAGGACGTTGCGAAGGACGCGCCGAAGCCGGCCGCGACCGTGGCCGCCAAGCCGGCAGAGCCCGCAAACACCCGCCTCGCCCAGACACGCCCGGCGCTGAAGCCGTCGGTGAGCGAAGGTGCAGGTGAGAGCGGTCAGATCGCCGGCGCCGCGCCGGTGGTGTCGTCGAACTCGTTCGACAGCCGCTTCGGAGCGATGAAGTAGGGACGATGCCGCGCCTTCCGGCATAAGCCAAGCACGACGTCGGGTTGGTTCCCTCCATAAATCCGGAACGCCTCTGGATGTGCCGGATTGCGTCGCCCGGTCACGCGGCTATAGTTGCGGCGTTTGCTCCTACGCGCTGCGCATGAGTGGATTTGGGCATCTCGATCACCTGATAGACCGCATTTACGAGGCCGGGCTGATACCGTCATTGTGGCCCGAGGTCCTCAATGAAATCGGTCACGCCATCGGCGGCAATGGCGGACTGCTTTTCGCGGTACGGGACGGCTATGTCAGCGGGATGAATTCCGTCAATCACGACCAGACCATGCATCTTTTCTTGGAAGAGGGATGGAGCGAGCGCGATCCGCTGCTGCCGCGTGCCGCCGCCCTCAACTACGCCGGCTTCCTCAACGATGGAGACCTTGTATCGGAAGAGGAGATCGCGACCAATGACGTGTACTGCAATTTCTACCGCAGGCACGGAATCGGCTACAGAGCCGGGACCATCATTTCAATACCGAGCGGCGATTCCATTGCGATCGTCATGCCGCGACACCAAAACAATGGACCGGTGCCGCGCGAGATCGTCTCGTTCCTCGATGGCCTGAGGCCGCATCTGGCTCGGGCGTCTCTGACTGCAAACCGGCTTGGCTTCGAGCGCGCACGCGCGCAAGCCGATGCATTGCAGGCCATCGGGCTGCCCGGAGCGATCTTGCGCGAACGGGGCAAATTACTCGCGGCGAACGGGCTGTTCGAAGCGCTGATGCCGTCGCTATTCCAAGACCGCGCAGAGCGGCTGACCCTGACCGATGTCAACGCGGACGGATTGTTCTCGGCGGCGCTGGGGAGCTCGTTCGTCGGCAACAGCCGGGGCGTCAAGTCCCTCGCCATCGCAGCGGCCATGGACCGCGTACCAATGGTCGTGCATGTCGTCCCGGTGCGCGGATCGGCGTGCGATATCTTCACGCAAGCCACCTTCATGCTCATCGTGACACCCGTCGATCGCGGCGCGGTCCCGAGCGCGGAAGTCCTGCAAGGGCTGTTCGACCTGACGCCGGCAGAGGCCCAGGTCGCACGTGGCGTTGCACAGGCCGGATCGGTTGATGCCCTCGCGGCAAGAATCGGCGTGACGCGAGAGACGGTGCGCACGCAGCTCAAAGCCGTGCTGTCGAAGACCGGCCTTTCCCGTCAGCAGGAGCTCGTCAGCTTACTCGCTGGCAAGGCGTTGCGCGGCGGCTAGAGTGCCATCCACCCGCAGAGACATCCCTCATCGCCCTTACGCCCGACGGCCCAGACCGGGACTTTGCCTCGGCACATGCCCCTTTCACCCAAATGGGTGAAGACAGGTATCGGACCTCCGCGTTCAAGTTTGTCGGGTTGGATCCAAGGTGAGAAGCGGCGACAATGGCTAGACCGGAGTTTCCCACATTCGAAATGACTTTGGTGCAGCGCAAGCGAAAAAGATGGGCCTGGAGCGTTTGCACCATCGGAGGAGCAGTCGTGGTGCAGGGGCGGGAATCAAGTCGACACGCCGCAAAATACCAGGCCGAGCGCGCACTTTTCATGCTGCTTCTGACGGCGCCCTATCGGTCGCGACTTCCCGCATAGCGAGGCTCTCAACGAGGTTGCGCTTGGCCCTGGTTCGAGCCGGAGCCACAGGTCGAGATTGTCGCCCTTCGTGGGTGAGTCACGGTGATCAACCGAGAGGCTGCGGCGTACTGCATGCCCTGCTTTCGCGGAGCATGAAAGCTGTGGTCGCTGTGGGTTCGGCGCGCCTCACGCGCATTCGCTACGGCGCCAGATAGCGCATCAGCTCCGGATTGCCCCGCACCTCACCCGCCTCACCCTCAAGCGCGACGCGGCCGCGATCGAGCACGTAGGCGTAATCGGCGACGCGCAGCGCGAGGTCGAGATGCTGCTCCACGATGATGACGGCGATGGTCTTCGCGAGCTCGATCAGGCGCTCGGTGATCTCCTCGATGACGCCGATCCAGACCCCTTCGGTGGGCTCGTCCAGCAGCAGCAGCTTTGGATCCCCCAGCATGGCGCGGCCGATCGCGAGCATCTTGCGCTCGCCGCCGGAAAGGGTCCCGGCAGGCTGGTCGAGACGCTGGCCGAGCTTGGGGAAGATGGTCAGCACGCGATCGACCGCGGAGGAATCCTTGTTCGCGAGCGAGCCGACGGCGAGATTGTCCCGCACCGACAGGCGCGCGAACACCGAATGCTCCTGCGGGACGTAGCCGATACCGGCGCGCACGCGCTGCTCGGTGGCGCGGCGGCTGATGTCGCGGCCGTCGAAGGCGACCTCGCCCTTCCAGGCCGGCAGCTCGCCGACGATGGTCTTCATCAGCGTGGTCTTGCCGGCGCCGTTGCGGCCGAGCACGGCGACGCCGCCGCGCCAGGGGATGCCGAGGCTGACGCCGAACAGCACCTGGCTGCGGCCATAGCCAGCATCGAGATGCTTGATGTCCAAAAATTCAGGCACGGCGCAGATAAATCTCCTGGACGGCTTTGTTGGCCTGGATCTCGGACACCGTGCCTGATGCCAGCACCCTGCCCTGGTCGAGCACGGTGAGGCGATCGCAGATGTCGCGGATGAAATCGAGGTCGTGCTCGACGATGACGAGCGAACAATGCTGCTTGATCGGCTCGAGCAGTTCGCCGGTGACGCGGCGCTCCTCGAGGCTCATGCCGCCGGTCGGCTCGTCCAGCAGCAGGAGTTTTGGCTTGCCCGCCAGCGCCATCGCGATCTCCAGCCATTGCTGCTGGCCATGCGACAGCGCGGCGGCCGCATCGAAGGCGCGGTTCGCCAGACGAAACTGCGTCAGCATGGTCATGACCTGGTCGTGCAGCAGCCTGCGCGTGCGCGAGCATACGAGATCGAACAGCGAAGACTGCGCCTGCAGCGCAAGCAGGATGTTGTCGTACAGGGTCAGCGACGGCAGCACGGACGTGATCTGGAATTTCAGGCTCATGCCGGCGCGGGCGCGCTCGGTCGGCGTGAGGGCGGTGATGTCGGTGTTGACGAAGCTCACCTTGCCCTGCGTCGGCACTTCGGCCCCGGCGATGCACTTCATCAGCGTGCTCTTGCCGGAGCCGTTCGGTCCTATCAGCCCGTGAAACTCGTTTTCGCCGACGCTGAGCGCCGCGCCGTCGAGCGCGGTGAGCTTGCCAAAGACCTTGCTGATGCCGGCGGCTTCAAGGAGCGGCATTGCGCTTCTCCTTGGGTTTGGCACCGAAGCTGCCGACGCGTTCACGCTCGCCGAGGACAAAACTGATCAAGCCGAGCGGCCGGAACAGGATCACGAGCAGCAGCAACAAGCCGAGAATGATTGGCCAGATATCGCGGTAATTGTCCGACAGCCAGAAGCTGACGCCTTCGACAATGACGGCGCCGATGACGGCGCCGATCAGCGTGCCGGAGCCGCCGAACAGCACGTAGAGCACCACCTGGGTCGACACCACGACGCCGACCATATTGGGCCAGACGAAGCCTTCATGGAAGGCATAGAGGCTGCCGGCGAGCCCGGCGATGGCGCCGCCGATGGTGAAGATGATGGCTTTGAGATGCTGCGCCTTGTAGCCGAAGAAGGCGATGCGTTGTTCGTTCTCGCGCAGGCCTGCCAGCGCAAGGCCGAACTGCGAACGCACCAGGAAGCGGCAGAGCAGGTAGACCACGACGAGGATGCCGAGCACGAGATAATAGAAGGCCGGCCCTTCCGAGAGTTCGTATGAACCAAGCGACATTGGCGCGATCGAGGGGATGCCGTTCTGACCGCCAAGATAGTACCAGCCGCGCGCCAGGCGGTCGGCCGCGTAGGAGCCCGTCAGCGTGCCCAGTGACACGAAGATCACGCTGGAGGGATGCCGCCCCAGCAACAGAAAGCCGCCGAGCAGCAGTGCGAAGGTCAGGCCGATCAGCGTGCCCGCCGGCAGCACCAGAAACATGTTGGTGATATCGAGGTCGCGCGCGAGCAGCGCGACGCCATAGCCGGCCGATCCGAAGAACAGGGCCTGACCGAAGCTCATGATCCCGGCATAACCCCAGACGAGGTCGAACGACAGCGCGAACAGCGCGAGGATGATCACGCGCGTCGCGAACACGGTGAGGTAGTCCTGGAGCACCAGCGGCGCGAGCAGTGCCGCGACGAGCACGACGCCTTCGACGATCGGCAGGACTTTTCGTCCTGCCTCGATTTGTTCCCTGGCCCGTCCCGCTGCCACGCGTTCAGCCATCGCGTCGTCCGCTTCGTCGCCGGCGATGGCTTCTCTTACCACGCTCATCGGCTTCCCATTCCGCCTCAGCATTCCTTGGGATCGACAAGCCCGTCGCTGCGGGCGACGATCTCATAATTTCCGCCCTTGGCCACCGCGGTATACATCTTCATCTTGCAGTGCCGCTTGCCCGGCACCATTTCGGCAGGTCCGCCGGGACCTTCGGCGATCTTGGCGTGGTCGAGCGCGGCGGCAACGGACTCGCGGTCGACCTTGCCCGCTTCCTTGACCGCCGCTTCCCACAGCTTCAGGCCGCGATAGGTGCCGGTGGCGGCGCTGCCGGCGGCGAACAGGAAGTTGCCCGGGAAGTCCTTCTCGTAGGCCGCCTGGATTTTTGCGTCGAAGGGGCTTTCCTTGGTCAGCACCTTGAAATAGTCGAGGCAGCTTGCGAGCCCCTCGATCTCGGCGGCCTGATTGATGTTGAGCGTGTTCTCATCATAGTAGACGCAGGCCAGGCGCCCGCCGTTCTTGAGGAATCCGGCTTCATAGAGCTGCTTGAAGAACGGCCCGACGCCAGGCGGAATGACGGTGTTGAAGACGACGTCGACCTTGTTGGAGATGATGCGGTTGACGGTCGCGGAGAAATCGACCTGGTCGAGCGGATAGTATTCCTCGAACACGATCTCGCCGCCGTTCGCCTCGATCACCTTGCGGGCATAGACGTTGAGCGTGTGCGGCCAGACATAATTGGCGCTCGGCAGCGCGAACTTCTTGCCGCCGTTCTTGATCAGCCAGGGGATGAACTCGTCGCATTGCTGCGCCGGCGTCGGTCCGGTGCAGAACAGATAGGGCGTGCACTCCTTGCCTTCATAGAGCTGCGGATAGATGTAGAGCGTCTTGCCGCGTGCCACGATCGGATCCTTGATCGCGTTGCGCATCGAGGAGGTGATGCCGCCCAAGACCATGTCGACCTTGTCGCGCTGGATCAGCTTGCGGACATTGCCGACGGCGACGGATTCGTTGGAAGCGGTGTCCTCGATATAGAGCTCGAGCGGCCGGCCGAGCAGGCCGCCGGCGGCGTTGATCTCCTTGATCACCATCTTGGCGACGTTGGCATCGGCATTGCCGGCATAGGCGATCGGACCGGTGAGGTCGGTGGCGATGCCGACCTTGATCGGGGCTTCGGCCGCATTGGCCCAGGGAGCCGGAATCACCCAGCTGCCGACGCTGGTTGCGACCGCACCGGAGGCAAAGGCAAGATTGGAGAGAAAGCGGCGCCGTGAGAGCTGAGTGCGATCGAACATGTGACTAAACCCCTTTTCCTGCGATGAGGCCCTGCGGACGGAATTTGATGAAGACAATGGCGAGCACGAAGACCAGCACGTCGGCGACGACGGGCGCCATCACCCACGGCAGCGCCGCGCTGAGCGTGCCGATGACGCCGGCGCCTGCGACCGGTCCGATGAAGGAGCCGACGCCGCCGACCATGACCGCGACAAAACCCTGGATCAGAAAGCGCAGGCCGAGATCGGCAAACAGGCTGAACACCGGCACGATCAGCGCACCGGCAAGGCCGGCAAGCGCGGCGCCGAACGCAAACGTAGCGCCGTAGATCAGCGGCGTGGAGATGCCCGACGCGCGTGCCAGCGACGGATTCTCCAGCGTGGCCCGCACGCGCAGGCCAAAACTCGTGCGCGACAGCAGCAGATAGCAACCGCCCATCACCAGGAGCGTGATCACGATGATGGTGAAACGCCAGGCCGAGATGTGCATGGCGCCGATGTCGAGCGAGCCGCCGATCGGCTCCGGCACGGTGAGGTAGAAGCCGCCGATCAGCCCGCGCACGGATTCCCGGATGATGAGGCCGAGCGCATAGGTGCCGAGCATGGCGACGATGGGCGCGGCATAGAACCGGCGGATGATCAGCGCCTCCAGCACGAAGCCGAGCGCGCCGACCGCGAAGGGCGCCGCAGCCATGCCCGCCCAGATCGGCAGCCCCTTGGCGTAGGCAAGATAGGTGATGTAAGCCCCGAGCAGGACGAACTCGCCTTGCGCGAAGTTGAAGATGCCCATCATGCTGGCGATGATCCCGAGCCCCAGCACGATCAGGACGATGATCGCGCCAAAGCTCAGGATCTCGAACGCCGCGACGAACGCGTTAGCCATGCGTTGCGTTTCCGTTCGCCTGCATCGAAGCCTCGCTCACATTTTCTTCCAGTCGCCGATCTGCTCGAAGGCATGGGCGGCGCGGTAGATCGTGGATTCCTCGAACATGCGGCCGACCAGCATCAGGCCGACGGGCAGGCCGTCGACCATGCCGCAGGGCAGCGACATCGCGGGATGATGGGTGATGTCGAACGGCGCGGTGTTGGAGATCATCTCGAGCGCGCGGGCTACGTATTCCTCGCGGCTGGCATTGGGCTCCGGCAGCTTGGTCGCCTTCATCGGTGTGGTCGGCATCAACAGCAGATCGTAATCGCTGAACGCCTTGTCATAGGCCGCGGTCAGCCGGCGGGAGATGTTGAGCGCCTTGCCGTAGAAGCGTGGCCCGAAATTGTTGTTGATGTAGGTGCCGAGCATCATGAACAACTTCGTGGTCTCGGACAGCGAGTCGGCCTGCCGGCGCCAGCCGCGGTGAAAATCCATCAGGGAGGTCGAATAGAGATCGCCGCGGCTGAGGCCGTAACCGTCGCCGAACATCATGGTCTGGGTCAGGCCTTCGGTGCCGATCGGGGTCCAGATCGCGCCGCCCAGGAGGTGCATCGGAATCGATACCGTCTCGACACTGGCTCCAAGATCCTTGAAGCGTTTTGCCGCCTCGCGCACACTTTCATTGACCGCCGCCTCTGCGACCGGCTGCTCAAAGCCTTCCTTGACGATACCGATCTTCATGCCCTTGACGCCCTGGCCGAGCGCCTTGGTGTATTCCTCGACCTTCGGCGCCTTGATGCGCGGATCATAGCCGTCGTCGCCGGCGAGCACTTCGAGCAGCAGCGCGTTGTCGGCGACCGTCGCAGTCATCGGTCCGGTATGATCGACGTAGATCTCGATCGGCATGATCCCGGTATAGGGCACGAGGCCCCAGGTCGGCTTCATGCCGTAGATGCCGCAGAACGAGGACGGCATGCGGATCGAGCCGCCCTGATCGCCGCCGATCGCCATGTGGACCTCGCCGAGTGCAACCACGACGCCAGAGCCTGACGACGAGCCGCCAGCCGAGTAGCCCATCTTGTGCGGATTATGCACTGGCCCGTACGAGCCGGTGTGGCTGCCGCCGGACAGGCAGAAGTGCTCGCAATGCACCTTGCCCTTGATTTCGGCGCCGGCATCCAGCATGCGCGTGACGATCGTGGCGTCGAAATCGGGCACATAGCCTTCCAGCGTCGACGACCCGTTGGTCATGGGAACGCCGGCCAGCATGATGTTGTCCTTCAGCGCGACGGTCTTGCCCTTGAGCTTGCCGCTGGCGGCGCCCTTCACGGTCGACTTGCGATACCAGGCATTGCGCGGGTTCTCTTCGGCCGAGGGTCGATATCCCGGCGTGCGCGGGTATTTGACCTCCGGCACCTCGTCCGGCATCGCGGCGACGAGATTGTAGGCTTCGATCGAGCCCTGCATCAGGCCGCGGAACGAGGCGACGTCGTCGTCGGTCAGCGAAAGGCCGCACTGCTTGGCGACGCTGCGAAGTTGGGCTGGCGTGGGAAGGACAACTGTCACGGCGCTCTCCTCAAAGGCTTCTTGATCCCTGGCGTGGACGGAAGCCGCATGGTCCCGCGCCTGCACAGCGCGGAACCAATCGGCATCGCGTCGATATTACAGACAGAAATATTTTCCTTTTCAAGTATTATTTCGAAAATCCGCCGGGACCACTCGACAATCTCGTTTCAGACCGGCTTGATCAGCTTGAAATCGAGACCGTCAGCCTCGGCGAGATACATCTGCATCCGGGCGTGACCGTTGCGAACGGTGACCGGGCCGCGCGCGCCGCCATAAACGATGTTGCGCCCCGCCGCGAGCATCGGAGCCATGGACAACGAACCTGCCTTATTCGCGACGGCTTCGAGGAAACGCAGTCCTTCGTAGCTGGACTGGCCGAGCGAGCCGATCGGCGGAGCGTTTGGTCCGAACATCGCGCGATAACGGATCTGGAAGTCGTCGTTGCTCCGCGAGCCGATGCCCGGGAAATAGCCGGAGGCGCAGAACATGTTCTCGCTGTTGTCGGCGCCGATGCCGAGCAGGACCGTCTCGTCCATCGCGCCGGCCAGCCGCAGCGTCGTCGCGGCAAGCCCGCATTCGCCGAAGGCACGGTTGAAGGTGATGCTGTCGGTGCCGATCAGCGAGATCAGCACGACATCCGGCCTCGCGGCGCGGATGCGCGCCAGATGAGGCTGGTGATTGTCCTCGCCGAGAGGAACGAACTCCTCGCCGACGACAAGGCCGCCGGTTTCCTTGATGTAATTCTTCACGGCGCGATGCGACTGCCAGGGCCAGACATAGTCGCTGCCGATCAGGTACCAGCGCGACGCCTTCTTGACCTCGGCGAGCCAGTGGATCGAGGGCCGGCTCTGCCAGCGCGGCGTCTCACCGATCGCCATCACGCCCGGCGTGCACTCGCCGCCTTCATAGACCGGCGTATAGATGTAGGGGATGCGATGACGCGTAGTGACGTCGCGCAAGCCGACACGGACCGCGCTGGTGTGCAGCCCGACGATGAGATCGACCTCGTCGAACGCGATCGCCTGCTCGGCGCGGTTCAGCACCTCGTCGAGCGGTCCGCCGGCGTCGTAAATGGAAAGCTCGATTTCGCGCTCGAGAATGCCGCCGCGCTTGTTGATCTCGGCAACGGCGAGCTTGGCGCTGTTGGTCGCACAGGGGCCCCAAACTCCAGGCGAGCCGGTGCAGCAGATGAAGCCGCCGATCCGTAGCTTGTTCGCGCGGCGCCGCTTGAAGAAGGCGTGATCCCTGGGCGACAAGACACCATCAGCCGCCGATGACGACAGATTCCTGAACAGCAAGGACGGCGGCAACGCCGGGCCGCCGTGAGCCGGGAAGTTTACCGTCGCGCGCACGCCAACTCCTGTCTGGGACCAGACTTGAAAGCACATTGAGCAGGCGGCCGCGGCTTCCGCCCTTTTGTTGGGCAATGATCCTATTTTGAAAATATTGAATATTCAACAATTGAAGTGCATATAGATGCGGCATTGATTGCAAGACATTCACTCATTTGGGTCAAGACGAAGTCTTAGCCGTGGCAAAATCCTCGAAAGAAAACTCCCCGATCACCGATCATCTCGCCTATCTGCTCGCGCAAGCCAACCGGGAGATCAACCGGCAGCTCGAACTACGGTTGAGCAAAGAGGGCGTGCCGGTCGAGCAATGGCGCATCCTGAAAGTGCTGTCGGATGGCAACGGGCATTCGATGGGCGAACTCGCCGATGCCGTGCTGCTCAACCATCCGACATTGACCAAGATGATCGACCGCATGGTCTCGGACACGTTGGTCTACCGCGTGCAGGATCCGAACGACCGCCGCAAGGTGCTGATGTTCATCTCCGACCGCGGCAAGGTGCTGAGCAAGAAGCTCAACTCGCTTGCGGTGGACCAGGAGGAGCACATCCTGGAGAGCTACGGCGACAAATCGACGAGTGAGCTCAAGCGGCTGCTGGAGAGCTTGATCGACAGCTCGAATTGAGGGCTGATTAAGTTCGGCTTCTCAAAGCACGTCGTCCTTGACAAGCGAAGTTCTTGGCAACGCGCAGCGTTGTCCGGGGCGGAGCGCTGATCCAGGGCCCATTACCACCGCATTTACTTGGCGACGACTGGCGGTTGCCTGCGTCGCGCCGCGACTTCCCCTGGGTAATTGGCTTCGCCAGGACGACGGTGGGGTGAGAGCTGGGCGCGTCACGCTCAACTGTCATCGCCCGCCTTGTGCGCACTTGCGCACTGCAACAGGCGATCCAGTATTCCGGAGACGGTCGCGATTGAGCCGAGAAGCCGTGGCGTAATGGATCGCCCGGTCAGTCGGGCGACGACACTCGAGAATGAGGCGCCGGTGTTGCGCCCCACTAATACATTCAAGCCTTACGCGTACCTGCCGCGGCAGTGCTTGTATTGCCATTGCAGATAATGATTTCAGCAACTTACGACCCCGGAAATTAGCCCTGTCAATTTTTTGTCGAGAACCCTGTCTCGTCTCCTGTGCATCGTAGGCTCCCGGTGCGCCCTAACTCGCTCAGAGCGTCTGATGCGTTTTGCTTTGCCCGAGTGTCTGGACCGCGCAGCTAGCCCGAACGCATCGTCGGGGCTCGTCTTGGGCTGCCGGGGTAGCTCTAGCGTTTTGGGCTGCTGTTAGCGACCGAAGTTTCCCCGGGATTGATGCGTTGCGGAAGCAGCTTGTGGGTGGCTGCAAACTGAACGATGCTGCCGTTTTACCGGTGAGCTTTCAACGTGAATTACACCAGGGAGGATTGCAATGAAGATGGTGCTGCTCGGCATTGCTTTGGCTTTCATCGTGGCCCCAGCCGCTGGTGCGCAGGACTCTCCCTTTCGTAAAGAGCTGAAGCGAGGTGACCTCACTGGCACGAACATGGAGATCATCACGAGCATTAGCGAGCTGAAGCCCGGGGATGTCTCGATGCGCCACATTCATCATGGCGACGAGTCATATTACTTCCTCGAAGGGGGTACGATCGAACTGCCCGATGGAAGGCAGATGCCGATCCCGACTGGCACTGTTGGCTTGAACGTACGAGACACGCCGCACGGTGCTTACAAGGTCGTCGGTGACAAGACGATCAAGCTCTTGACGGTGCACATCGTCGACAAGGGCAAGCCGCTCTACGATGCACCGCCGAAGTAGCGATGATGGGGTTGCGATAGCTGAGAAGTGCTTCGCCAAGCAGCAGAGTCGCTTGGAATGCCATTAGATGTAATGGCTGATTGGTGGCACTCTATTTGGAACGGGTCAGGTTGGTATTGTACGCGGACAACCAATCGATTGTCGTTGGCCTCTAGACGATTGGAGGAAATAGAAATGCGTATTCGGTTGGTAGTTTGTGCGGCCGCATTGCTAGCGATGAGCACGGCAGATGCATCGGCGTTCTCGATGAACTTTCGATGGTGCGGATTGAGTTCGCCAGTGTTCTCGTTGAGCGGCGTGCCGAAGGGGACGACGACGCTGCAATTCCACATGGTTGATCTTCAGGTACCGAGCTACAATCACGGTGGCGGAACGGTGCCGTACAAAGGGCAATCAACGGTAGCTTGTGGAGCTCTGAAGAACTACTCGCCACCAAGCCCGCCGAGCGGCAGCCATTCTTATCAGATCACCGTCACCGCTTTCGGCCCGGGTAATTCAAATTTGGGATCAGCGACCTTTACGAGGGAATTCCCAGAGAAGTGACCCTGCAAAGCTTGGCCGGTTTTTGCTGATCGGGGTTGACGAGCTTCGCTAAGCGGCTGGCGTCGCTTGAAATGTCAATAGAAGAATGACGTGGCTGGCTTGACGGACTCCAGGGATGCAGACTGGCATGGCAAGACTGTTCGTCTGCAGCGCCCCAGGCTACTTCATATTGGCTGGCCGGCGCCACTATTCCTGACGCCTAACTTGCTTGCAGACGCACCGCACCAGTGAAGCCAAGATCGCTGGTGCGGCGCTAAGGATTGAAACGCAATCTACTGCCGGTCGTAAACGGCTACGTTACTAATTGGCTGACCATTGGCACCGACGCCCTCGATAGTAACAGTAAAGGTTTTGCCGTCAGCTGATATCTCGTTCGAGCCGGTTTGAATGGGCTTATCAGCTTTGGATCGGACCCACTTCACGTGGTGATCATCGACTGGGGTGTAGGTCGTCGCATCAAACAAGGGATTGCCTGTCGTGGGGTGAGGCTTCCCATCATAGATGTGCATGAAGACTATTTTTGTGACCTGACCCTGTGCGTCGACCGTTTCGGCAGTATTCTGGAGATCTTGCCCTGCCCGTTGGAAATTGAGGGTTTGGCTCTTCGGTGGTGGGCCAGGACTAAATTTTGATTTTTCGAGGTTGAGCTTCCAGGTGCCTAGCAGAAGATTGCTCTGCGTGAGCCCCATCTGAGATCCTGCTGCGACGAATGCCGCTGACAGCAGCCCCATAGCGAGTATGGTTCGTCGATTCATGTTCTTCCTCCTCAAGGGATCATTGATTACCTCTGGCTCTTGAAGTCTGCGGTGTGAAAGTCGGCGGTAGCAGTAGAACGGCTACCACCAGCATCAATTCTAATCTGAAACGTGTAGCTTTGACCACTTTTCAAGTTTCTCCGGGTAAAATTGGGAGTCACATCGATGGTGCGTATGATCGTACTTGCCTTAGGCATGGCGGTGATCTCGGGTGTGGCTGCTGGACAGGAGCCGCAGGTCAGTGGCGACCAGTACGCCGAACTCCAAAAGAACTTTGCCGAGGCTTATAATCGCAAAGACGTCGATGCCATGGCGGGCGCCTTCACTGAGGATGCCATCAGAGTAACGCCGAGCGGGATGTTCGTGGGCCGAGAAGCCATTCGTCGGAATCTGCAGGATGTCGTCAATCTGGACCTGCACGATTACTCGGTAGAGCGGAACGTAACCCGGTCTGTTGGGAATTTTGTCTTCAATGCTGGCGAATGGCGAGCCAAGCTCGCGGACCAACCGCTGCGGGGCTACTACACCGCCATCATCGTCCGAGACGGCGATCAAGCCAAGATCATGGAAGAGACCGTGACCATAGCTGCGCCAGGGCAGTGATGGCCGAAATGCCAATAGAGAAATGGCTGGCTTGATGGGCTCCAGGGATGCAGACCTGCATGGCAAGACTTGTTCGTCTGCAGTACCGCACTGGACTAAATAGAAGCGACTATCCCTACAGCAGATCTCGGGTGCTAAACCTGTCGAGCTTGCACTAAGCGAGCGGAGTTCAGTGAGGGCATCACCTCAAAAACGAGATTGGATGGGTCACAAGCTGCCGACGCCCCAACATCGGTGGCATGATGAGGGCAACGCTGCACTGCGACCCTCGAGCTGCACAGCTTCGGCCAAATGGGGCTGTGCCTGCTAGCGCTGACGAACAGGACGTAAAAGGAAGACCGCTCAGCCACCCCGTACCAAAGTGTGTCTGCATTTGGCGTGTGACGGGGCTATATGCAAGCTTGCACGATCATGCTTTGGCCGTCGTCGGCTGAAGTGTGATTGACTTGATGGTAGGTTGGCCTAACACCCGAAACTTCAACCACGGCACACGAGCGTAGCGAGTATCGCCGCAGGCGATTGTTGGCGGTTAGACTTGGTGACCACGGTAGTGATGGTGACTGCCGGTGCCCCTGAAGTTCGGCAAGCACCACCAGGATCGAAATGCTTTCAAGAGTTGGACGGCCGAAAATTTACAGCAGGTGGTTCGTCCGTGTAACCGTTTGAAATCACTGGCTAAGCGTACCTGCCGTGGCAGTGCTTGTACTTCTTGCCCGAGCCGCACGGGCAGTCCTCGTTGCGGCCGATCTTGCCCCAGCTTGCCGGGTTCTTGGGATCGCGAAGGGCGGCATCAGTGGCCTGCGCTCCGAGCGAGACGCTGGCGATGGCCATTTCGTCCTCGCCGGTGTTCGGGTCGAACTTGTGCGCCTCCATCGGCGGCAGCAGCGGGGCTTCCTGCTCCGGCGGGACGATCTCGACGCGCATCAGCTGCGCGGTGACGGCCTCGCGCAAATGTGCGCTCATCTCCTGGAAGAGATTGAAGGCCTCAGTCTTGTACTCCTGCAAGGGATCGCGCTGGCCGTAACCGCGCAGACCGATGACCTGGCGCAGATGGTCGAGCATGATCAGGTGCTCGCGCCAGAGATGGTCGAGCGTCTGCAACAGAATGGTCTTCTCGACGTAACGCATCACGTCGGGCCCCCATTGCGCGACCTTGGCCGCCATGTGCTCGTCGGCTTTGGTCTCAATGCGGTTCAGCAGCTCCTCGTCGGCGATTCCCTCTTCCTTGGCCCATTCGTCGACCGGCAGGTCGAGATCGAGCACACGCTTCAGCTCGTCCTTCAGGCCCGCCACGTCCCACTGCTCGGCATAGGCATGCTCGGGCACGTGCTTGGCGACGAGATCGTCGATGAAAGCGTGGCGCATGTCGGTGACGGTCTCGACAACGCTCTCGTCCTTCATCAGCTCGACGCGCTGATCGAAGATCACCTTGCGCTGGTCATTCTGGACGTTGTCGAACTTGAGCAGGTTCTTGCGGATGTCGAAGTTGCGCGCCTCGACCTTCTGCTGCGCCTTCTCCAACGCCTTGTTGATCCAGGGATGGATGATGGCCTCGCCCTCTTGCAGGCCGAGACGCTGGAGCATGCTGTCGAGACGGTCCGAGCCGAAGATGCGCATCAGATCGTCTTCGAGCGACAGGAAGAATTTCGAGCGGCCGGGGTCGCCCTGACGGCCGGAACGGCCGCGGAGCTGGTTGTCGATGCGGCGGGATTCGTGCCGCTCCGAGCCGATGATATAAAGGCCGCCCGGCTTCTTCACGGTCTTGGCTGGCTTGCTCCCCTTCGCCGGCTCGATCTCGATGGTCTCCTCGGCCTTCAGCACGAGATCGCGGAAGTGCGCGATGTCGGCCTTGATCTGCTCGATCTTCTTGGCCTTCTCGGCCTCGTCCTCGATGCCTGCGGTCTCCTGCTGGATACGCATCTCGAGCGAGCCGCCGAGCTTGATGTCGGTGCCGCGGCCGGCCATGTTGGTCGCGATCGTGATCGCACCGGGCACGCCCGCTTCGGCGACGATATAGGCTTCCTGTTCGTGGAAGCGCGCGTTCAGCACCGCGAACAGCTTTGCCGGCTTGCCGGCGCGGGCCGCAGCATAGAGCTTGTCGAGCGCGTTCTCCTTGCCGAAATCGATCTGCTTGTAGCCGTTCTTCTTGAGGAATTCGGCGAGCACTTCCGACTTTTCGATCGAGGCGGTGCCGACGAGCACCGGCTGGAGCCGCGAATTGGCACGCTCGATCTCGGCGAGGATCGCGCCGTATTTTTCCTGCTGGGTGCGGTAGACCTCGTCGTCCTCGTCGAGGCGCGCGACCGGCAGGTTGGTCGGGATCTCCACGACCTCGAGCTTGTAGATGTCGAACAATTCGTCCGCTTCGGTCGCGGCCGTGCCGGTCATGCCCGCGAGCTTCTCGTACATGCGGAAATAGTTCTGGAAGGTGATCGAGGCCAGCGTCTGGTTCTCAGGCTGAACCTGGACGTGCTCCTTGGCTTCCAGCGCCTGATGCAGGCCCTCCGAATAGCGGCGGCCCGGCATCATGCGGCCGGTGAACTCGTCGATGATGACGACCTCGTTGTCGCGGACGATGTAGTCCTTGTCGCGCGTGAACAGCGTATGGGCGCGCAGCGCCTGGTTGATGTGGTGCACGACGGAGACGTTCTCGACGTCGTAGAGCGACTCGCCCTTGAGCTGGCCCGCGTCGCGCAGCAAGGTCTCGATCTTCTCCATGCCGGCTTCGGTGAGCGTCACCGTGCGCTGCTTCTCGTCGACGTCGTAATCGGTCTTGTCGAGCTTGGGCAGGAACGAATCGATGGTGTTGTAGAAGTCGGAGCGGTCGTCGAGCGGGCCGGAGATGATCAGCGGCGTGCGCGCTTCGTCGATCAGGATGGAGTCGACCTCGTCGACGATGGCGAAGAAGTGCGGCCGCTGGACCATGTCCTCGAGCCGGTACTTCATGTTGTCGCGCAGATAGTCGAAGCCATATTCGTTGTTGGTGCCATACGTAATGTCGCAGGCATAGGCCGCCTTGCGTTCGGCATCGTCGAGGCCGTGCACGATCACACCGGTGGTCATGCCAAGGAAGCCATAGATCTGACCCATCCAGCCGGAGTCGCGGCGGGCGAGATAATCGTTGACGGTGACGACGTGGACGCCCTTACCGGCGAGCGCGTTGAGGTAGACCGCGAGCGTCGCCACCAGCGTCTTGCCTTCGCCGGTCTTCATCTCGGCGATGTCGCCCTCGTGCAGCACCATGCCGCCGATCAGCTGGACGTCGAAATGGCGCTGGCCGAGCGTGCGCTTGGCCGCCTCGCGCACTGTGGCGAAGGCAGGCACCAGAAGGTCGTCGAGCGTCTTGCCCTCGGCGAGTTGCTTCTTGAACTCGGCGGTGCGGGCCTTGAGCGCTTCGTCAGAGAGTTTCGAGACTTCGGGCTCCAGCGCGTTGATCGCGTTGACGCGGGACTGATATCCCTTCACCCGCCGGTCGTTGGCGGAGCCGAAAAACTTGCGGGCGAGCGCGCCGATCATGCCTAGTTCCTGTGTTCGCGATTTAACCGCGTTGCAGCCAAGAAGTTGTCACCCGCCTGCCTATCAACTCACCGTGACGCCGATGGCGCCTTCAGCCCGGACTGCGGGGGTGGTCCGCCATATGGGTGGGAATTGAGCAAGTCTGGGTTCAACGGCCAAAAACGCAGCAAAATAAACGCTATCGCCATGGACGCGACCGGCCAGAGATATGGCCGGCCTCTAGCCTTGTCAACGGCGGCCGCATTGCGGCTAATTCATCATTTTGACAGACTTTTCGCGTTGCCAAGCCCCCCTGAATTGGGCGAGTGTCCGCCCCGCTCGAGCAGCCCCCTGCTTCAACATAAGGATTTTCCATGACCACCTCGTTCCCGGTAACCACCGGCCAGCGTTTCCGCCATGCGTCCGCCCTGGCCGGCTGCCTCGCTTTGGCGCTGTCCCTGGCGTGCGCTGGGCCGCTCCGCGCCGCCGACGATCCGGTGCTGGCGAAGGTCAATGGCGCGGAAATCAAGAAGAGCGACGTCGCCATGGCCGAGGAAGAACTCGGACCCAGCCTGGCCCAGATGGACCCGGCGACCAAGGACGAGAACGTCCTGTCCTTCCTGATCGACATGAAGATCGTCAGCAAGGCTGCCGAAGACAAGAAGGTCGCCGACAGCGAGGAGTTCAAGAAGCGCCTGGCATTCGCCCGCAACCGCCTCCTGATGGACAGCCTGCTTGCCGGCGAGGGCAAGGCCGCCACCACCCCCGACGCCATGAAGAAGGTCTATGACGAGGCCTCCAAGCAGATCACCGGCGAGCAGGAGGTGCGCGCCCGCCATATCCTGGTCGAGACCGAGGACGAGGCCAAGGCAGTGAAGGCCGAGCTCGACAAGGGCGCTGATTTCGCCGAGCTTGCCAAGAAGAAATCCAAGGACCCGGGCTCTGCCGACGGCGGCGACCTCGGCTTCTTCACCAAGGAGCAGATGGTGCCGGAATTCTCGGCCGTCGCCTTCACGCTCGAGCCGGGCAAGATCTCCGACCCCGTGAAGTCGCAGTTCGGCTGGCACATCATCAAGGTCGAGGAAAAGCGCAACCGCAAGGCGCCGGACTTCGAGCAGGTGAAGACCCAGATCGAGAACTACGTCACCCGCAAGGCCCAGGCCGACTACGTCGCCAAGCTGCGTGCCGAGGCCAAGGTCGAGCGGCTGGACCAGCCGGCAGCGGACGCCGCCAAGTCGGACGCCAAGCCGTCTGACAGCAAGATGGCGCCGCCGGCGAAGAAGTAAGAATTTGCTGTCACTTCGCTGACGCCAAGAGTATCTAAGCATCGCAATGGCCGGGCATCGCCCGGCCATCTGCATGTCAGATCCACCAAGGCGCCCCCGCGATGTCTTCAACCGTCTCCCCGCTCGCCCCAAAAACCGTTCCCGACATGCCCGTGATCGCGGGCGTCCGTCTTGCGACCGCCGAGGCCGGCATCCGTTACAAGAACCGCACCGACGTGCTGCTGGCGGTGATGGATCAGGGCACGGCCGTGGCCGGAGTCTTCACCAGGTCGAAATGCCCCTCCGCGCCGGTCGAATGGTGCCGCGCCAAATTGAAGGGCGGTAAGGCTCGCGCTCTGGTCGTCAACTCCGGCAACGCCAATGCCTTCACCGGCAAGACCGGCCGCGCCTCCACCGCGCTGACCGCGAAGATCGCGGCCAAGGCCGTTGGATGCAGCGAGAGCGAGATTTTTCTCGCCTCGACCGGCGTGATCGGCGAGCCGCTGGACGCGACCAAGTTCGACGGCGTGCTCGGCCGCCTCGCCGAGACCGCGGAGCCCGGCGATTATCTCGCCGCGGCCAAGGCGATCATGACCACCGACACCTTCCCGAAGGTCGCGACCGCGACCGTCAAGCTCGGCAAGGCCAAGGTCACCATCAACGGCATGGCTAAGGGCGCCGGCATGATCGCTCCCGACATGGCGACCATGCTGTCCTTCATCTTCACGGACGCGCCGATCGCGCCCGCCGCGCTGCAAGCCATGCTCAAGAGGGGCGTCGAGGACACCTTCAATGCAGTGACGATCGACGGCGACACCTCGACCTCGGACACGCTGCTCGCCTTCGCGACCGGCACCGCGGCGAAACATGGTGCGCCGAAGATCAGCCGGGCCGGCGATCCCAGGCTGAAGGCCTTCGTCAAGGCATTCAACCAGGTGCTCGCCAATCTGTCCGAGCAGGTGGCCCGCGACGGCGAAGGCGCACGCAAGCTGGTCGAGATCACCGTCGAGGGCGCCAAGACCAAGGCCTCGGCGCGCAAGATCGCGATGTCGATTGCCAACTCACCCCTGGTCAAGACCGCGATCGCCGGCGAGGACGCCAATTGGGGCCGCGTGGTGATGGCGGTCGGCAAGGCCGGCGAGCCGGCCGATCGCGACAAGCTCTCGATCTCCTTCAACGGCATTCGCGTCGCCAAGAGCGGCGCGCGCGATCCGTCCTATGACGAAGCGCAGGTCTCGGAAGCGATGAAGGCACCGGAGATCGCGATCAAAGTCTCGCTCGGCCTTGGCAAGGGCCGCGACCGCGTCATGACCTGCGACCTCACCAAGGAATATGTCGCGATCAACGGCGACTACAGGTCCTGAAGGCTCCATCATTGAGGTGCGAAGCGCGCAGCGCGCAGCGATGCACGCCTTCCCTCCAAGGACGAACGGCCGCGCTACCGCCGCACGGGGAGAACTGGGCCGCCGTTCTGCCGCGAGGGCCGCTGAAGAAGCGACCGTCTCAGGATGACGGCGATGGAGCTCTGCTTCATCTCACCCGGAGATCCGCGCGTCGGCGACCGCCTTCTTGAACAGCGCATTCATCGCTTCGGAGATGCCCTGCGTCGGGCTGACCTCGAAATACAGGCCCGGCGAGGCGCAGCTCTGCATGTTCTGCGCGATCTCGCTGTTCGGCGACGGACCATAGGGCCCAGCATTAAACGGATTGATCCATTTCATGTACCAGCTGTTGGTGGGCAGCGCGAGATACGTCGTGTACAAGACCGCAACCTTGACCCCGCGATCCCTCATGGCCTTGCACAGCAATGGGTTGAGCGGCGACTGGCATCGTGTGCTGCCTGAGAGCGGCTTCAGGCATGCGGTGTTGCTCTCGTCAGCAACCCCATCAGATACGAAGAACAGATATTTGAGCGGGCTGGATGACGTGCCGGGGCCGGGTGAACTGATCTCCTTGTCAATCGCAGGAAATATCGCGGTGAATGCCGTGTCCTGATCGCCGTTCTCGTTCTGGCCGTTCACCGACATCAAGTCGATCTTGCCGGCCGCCGACTTGGCGCTGGAGAGCGACGCCGACAGCGAGAACAGATTGCGCAGACCGAGCGTGCTTGCGGAGCCGCCGAAATCATAGATCGCCATTCTGAACTGGTTTGAATAGGTTTCGGTTGCGCTCGCCGTGTCCATTAGCGACTGCGTGGCACTCCGAAGCACGTCGATCCGGGTGGTCACGCCGAGCTTCCTGGCAAGGTCGTAATAATTGTTCTTGTCCTTGAGATCATGGCAGGCGAACGCGCACTTGTCCGACGTGTTGTTGACCATCGTCTGCACGTCGCCGGGCGTCGCGCCGACGCCCATCGAAGGCGAGTTGTCGAGTAGCAGGTAGAAGTCGATATAGAGCGGCATGCTGGCCGTCGCGGTCGACGTGCCGCTCACGGTCAGCGCGGTCTTGCCGATTACGCCGAGAAACATGGTGTTCAGCTCGGCGCTGAATGAGACCGTGGACTTGACGGTCGAGCCGCTCTTGACCACCGTCGGCGTGATGTTCTTGAGCGTGTAGCCGGTCAGGTTGGCGCGGTTGGCATCAAAAATGTTCTGGGCATCGGTAACGCCGACGGAAATCGGGCCGTCCGAGGTCATCGTGCCCGCGGCGGCAAAGGCCGGCGAGGACTTGGCCACCGAGCCGACGCTGGCCGCATCGGCCGCGCCCTGAAGCTTGGAGCGGATCTGCGTCGCACGAGAGTAGTCGACCGCACAGCCGACCACGGTGATCAGCGGCACGCAGCAGAGTGCGAAGATCAGCGCGATATTGCCGCGCCGGTCGTGGACGAATCGGCGGATGATGATGCCAATGGCAGCGCGCATGGAGCGAGACCCGGAATGGTTTCAGCGTTTCCACTCTAGGAACCGTCGATTAAATATGACTTATGAAGGCCGTAGAACGCGGCCCCAAGCTGGGTTAACGAACCGTTGCGAGCGATCCTTCAGCAAACGATGGGCATGGCCGATCTCAAACTCACATTGGTGGTGGCCTGCGCGCTGGTCGACGCCGACAAGCGCGTCCTGATCGCGCAACGCCCCGAGGGTAAGGCGCTGGCCGGCCTTTGGGAATTCCCGGGCGGCAAGCTCGAGCCCGGCGAGCGGCCCGAGCAGAGCCTGATCCGCGAGCTCCACGAGGAGCTCGGCATCACGGTCGCCGAGCCGTGCCTAGCCCCGCTCACCTTTGCGAGCTACGGCTACGAGACCTTTCACCTGTTGATGCCGCTCTACATCTGCCGGCGCTGGGAGGGGCAGGTTACGGCGCGCGAAGGCCAGGCTCTGGCCTGGGTCCGCGCCAACAAACTGCGCGATTACCCGATGCCGCCCGCCGACATCCCGTTGATCCCGCATTTGATCGATTTGCTGATGTGACCTCAGGGAGCCATCACGCTCTCAGCCTCACGGCTGGCTGTCTCCGGCATCCACGATCTTCGTGCCGAGCTGAATGATGTGGATGACCAGGTCAAGCACGGCCATGACGGGGAGAGACAGCCTATATTTCTCTCGCCTTCTTCACCGCCTCGGCGAGGCTCGCCTTGGCCGAGCCGGGCTTGAGCGGCTGCTGCTGGCTCGCATGCGGGGCCCAGCCGGAGAGCCAGATGATATCGAACGTCGCACGGACGCGGCCGTCGGCATCGGCGAAGCGTTCGGCATAGATCTCCGCCGTCCGCAACAGCGTCGTGCGACGGCTCGGCACGCGGCGACGCTCGATCAGCACATTGGCCGCACCCATGCGGCGAAGATCCTGCATCAAAGCGAACGCATTGCCATAGCGTACCACGACGCGGTCGACGTCGGTGACCGGCAGCGCGAAGTCAGCGCGCTGCAACAGCGCGCCGATGTCGCGCAAGTCCGCGAACGGCGCGACGCGCGGCGACACGCCGCCTTCGCATTCGGCTTCGGCGGCCGCAAACGCCTGACGCAGCTCGGTCAAGCTGTCGCCGCCGATCATGGCGGCGAGCAGCAACCCGTCCGGCCTCAGGGCGCGACGAATTTGCGCGAGCACACCCGGCAGGTCGTTGACGAATTGCAGCGCCAGCGCCGAGACGATGAGGTCGCGGCTCTCCGGCTCGAAGGGCAGCTTTTCCTCGCCGGCCGCACCCGACGCAATCCGCTCGATCGAAGGCAGGCACGTCCGCAACGCCGCGAGACCCTCGCCGGGCGTCCACAGATCCACCGCCGCATGAAATTCCCGCGTCACCGCAGCCAACCGGTCGGACATATCCTCGGCCACGCGGTCGAGCAGGAAGGTGACCGGGCCTTGCGCAAGTGCGCGTTGCTGCCGTGCATGCAGCAAGGCGCGGTCGAACAAAGCGGGCGGGGTTTGCGGAATTTGGGCCATGCCGCTGGTTACGCCGATCATGCTGGCTATTGCAATCGGTCTCGTGTCCCGAACACGGTGCGGCACGAAGTGACGCTGCGCAGAGCTGGGACCCACGCTTCTGCGCATGCGGCTTTTCTGGGCCCCGGCTCGGCAGCGCGCCGCAAGAGCGCTGCGTCCGCGGCCGAGAGGGTGACTTGAGCAGATGATCCTGGAACGCTAGCCTTCCCTGATGGAAGCCGAAACCGCTCCCTCCCGATCCATCGCCGCACCATTGCGTGCCGCGTGGACGGCTGGCCGTCAGGTGCTGTCGCGCGCGGCACGGCTCGCCCTCGACATCGCACTGCCGACGCAGTGCGTGTCCTGCCGCGAGCCTGTCGACGGCGAGGGCGTTTGCGCTTCCTGCTGGGCGCGACTGTCGTTCATTGAACGGCCCTATTGCCCGCGGCTCGGCATTCCCTTTGTGTATGACCCCGGTCCCAACATGCTGTCGATGGAGGCCATCGCGAACCCGCCGGCTTACACGCGGGCACGCGCGGCGGTGCGCTATGACGATGTTGCGCGCACGCTGGTCCATGCGCTGAAATACCAGGACCGCACTGATTTGGCGCCCGCCATGGGCCGCTGGATGACGCGCGCGGGCGCAGAGCTGCTCTCTGGCACCGACATGCTGATTCCCGTCCCCCTGCATTGGCGGCGGGCCTGGCGGCGCCGCTACAACCAGTCCGGCGCGCTGGCGCGCATCATCGCGCGGCAGAGCGGCGTCGAGGTCCGGGGCGAAGTGTTGCGGCGGGTGCGCGCCACCGAGCAGCAGATCGGGCTATCGCGGGCCCAGCGCGCCACCAATGTGCAGGGCGCGTTCCAGGTATCCCCCGACCGCCAAGCCGAGATTCAGGGCCGTCGCATCGTCCTGGTCGATGATGTCCTGACATCGGGTGCCACGCTGGATGCCTGCGCGCGGGCCCTGCTGCGCGCCAAGGCCGCCCAGGTCGACGTGCTGGTCTTTGCCCGGGTTGTCGAAAGCGGCCCTCGTCCCATATAATTCAATGAATTCATGACATGAAAGCGCTGGACGCCATGACTGCTGCTGTCGAGATCTACACCCGGCCGGGCTGCGGCTATTGTTCCGCGGCAAGGTCGCTGTTGACCCGCAAAAAGGCGATCTTCACGGAATTCGATGTCGCCAAGAACCCGTCCTGGCGCCAGGACATGTACGACCGCGCCGGCGAGGGCTCGACGTTCCCGCAGATATGGATCGGTGGAACCCATGTCGGCGGTTGCGACGAGCTCTACGCGCTCGACCGTGAAGGCAAGCTCGACCGCATGCTCGACAGCGTCAAGGCCGTCTCATGAGCGAGGATCGGACCTTCACCGCCGCAATGGTGCAGATGCGCACCGGGCTCTTGCCCGAACCGAGCCTCGCGCAGGCTACCAAGCTGATCCGGCAGGCTGCGGCAAACGGCGCCGACTACGTGCAGACGCCCGAAGTCAGCAACATGATGCAGCTGAACCGTAAGGCATTGTTCGAGCATCTTCAGAGCGAAGAGGACGACACCTCTCTGAAGGCGTATCGGGCGCTCGCAGCGGAACTCGGGATCCACATCCATGTCGGCTCGCTGGCGCTGCGTTTCTCGCCGGAGAAAGCGGTCAACCGCTCCTTTCTGATCGGGCCCGAGGGCAACGTGCTCGCGAGTTACGACAAGATCCACATGTTCGACATCGAGCTGCCGGACGGCGAGAGCTATCGCGAATCCGCCAATTACCAGCCGGGCGAGACGGCGGTAATTTCCGACCTCCCCTGGGGCCGTGTCGGTCTGACGATCTGCTACGATGTCCGTTTCCCTGCGCTCTACCGCGCGCTGGCCGAGAGCGGCGCATCCTTCATCACTGTGCCCTCGGCCTTCACCCGCAAGACCGGGGAAGCGCACTGGCACGTGCTGCTGCGTTCGCGCGCGATCGAGACCGGCTGCTTCATCTTCGCCGCGGCGCAAGCCGGCCTACACGAGAACAAGCGCGAGACCTACGGCCACTCCCTTATCATCGACCCCTGGGGCGAGATCCTCGCCGAGGGTGGCGTCGAGCCCGGCGTCATCATGGCCAAGATCGACCCGGCCAAGGTCGAGACGGCGCGCCGGGCGATCCCCTCGCTGCAGCACGGCCGCCGCTTCGGCGTCTCCGATGCCAAGGCCGGGCCGGACTATCTGCATCTCGTGCGGGGATCGGTATGATCCGCTACGCACTGCACTGCGACCGGAACCATGCCTTCGAAAGCTGGTTTCAGAGCTCGTCGGCCTATGATTCCCAGGTGAAGCGCAAGCTCGTCACCTGTCCAATCTGCGGCTCGGCCAGGGTCGACAAGGCGATCATGGCCCCGCGCATCGTCGGCAAGAAGGGCCGCGGGCGCGCTACGCCGCCGCCGGAGCCCACGGCGTCCACTACGCCTGCACCCGAGGCAGCGCCGTCAGGACCGACCTCGCTGCTGATGGCGCAGGAGCGCGAGCTGCGCGCCAAGCTGAAGGAATTGCGCGACCACATCGTCAAGAACGCCGACAATGTCGGCGAGCGCTTTGCCAACGAAGCCCGCGCCATGCACTATGGCGACAAGGAGCACCGTCCGATCTATGGCGAGGCCTCGCCCGACGAAGCCAAGTCGCTGATCGACGAAGGCATCGAGGTGTCGCCGTTACCGGTGCTGCCGGAAGACCGGAATTAAGTCCCTACCAGAACAGCGACCCCGATCACGATCAACGCTATGCCTGCAAGCTCGCGCGGCGCGATCGGCTGCTTGAACGAGTAATACGCCACGCCTTGCGCGAACAGCACCTCGATCAAAGCGAGCGTGCGGACATTGGCGGCCGCGGTCAGCGCGAACGCAAGGAACCAGAATTGTGATGCGAAGGCGCCCGTGAAGCCTGCAAGCATCGACGGCCGCCATAGTCCCAGGATGCCCCGCAATACGTTCGGCGCGCGCCAGAGCAGATAGGTCGTCAGCACCAGCGTCTGCACGAACAGGCCGAGCACTAGCGTGAAGGACGACGCCGTCACGAACGACACGTTCGGCACCGTGATGATCGCGCCGCGAAAGCCGACCGCGGAGAGTGCGAAGGCTGCCGCGGCGACGAGGCCGGTGATGGTCGGCTTCAATTCGGCAAAACTCTTCTCGCCGCCTGGCCGGAGCGCGGTGATGACGACCCCGGCGGTCGCGATCACGATCGCGAGCACCTTCAGCCAAGTCAGGTGATCGCCGAGGAAGACGAAGCCGAAGATCGCGGTCTGGATTGCTTCGGTCTTGAGGTAGGCCGTCGTCACCACGAAGGAGCGGTCATTCATGGCGAGCAGCATCAACCCGGTGGCGACGATCTGGCTGAGTGCGCCGAGCAGGAGCCACGGCCAGAACGCGACCGGCGGCATGCTGAGATGATCGCCGGAGACGACGAGCACCACCGCGAGAAACAGCAGCGAGAATGGGAAGCCGAACAGGAAGCGGATGTTGGTCGCGCCCCAGGTCCCCAGCGGCTTCGTCAGCGACCGCTGCATCGCATTGCGTGCGACCTGCCCGAGCGCGGCAATGACGGTGAAGGGAATCCAGAGGCTGGCGATGGTGAACATGGGATGGGTTGGCGGGCTATATGACGGCTCGTGCAAACTGCCGGCGGCGCGACAACAGGTCAATCATGCCTGCGTCATAGGAGCGATGCTCTCGCCATACCCTCACGGTCATCCTCGACAAGCGTAGCGCAGATCCGAGACCCATGACCCAGGGAGTGGCTTTCCGAAGACTCGGAGTTGCCACCTCGCGCCACAACTTCTCCCTGGGATAATGGCTCCTTGGCGGCCCACGCCAGGACGACACCAAATGGTTGGGATGCAGCGGCCTTACACCATCCCTTCCGCCACGACCATGTAGTTCACGTCCATGTCGGAGGAGAGGGTCCATTTGTCGGCAAAGGGGCTGTAGACCACGCCGGTCTGCTCGGTGATGACGAGGCGGTTGTCGAGCAGGTATTTTGCGAGTTCGTCGGGGGTGACGAACTTGCTCCACTCGTGGGTACCGCGGGGCAGCCAGCGCAGGACGTATTCGGCGCCGACGATCGCGAGCGCAAAACTCTTCCAGTTCCGGTTCAGCGTCGAGACCACCATCAGGCCGTTCGGCTTCAGCATCGATGCGCAGCGCTTCAGGAAAACGCCGACGTCGGTGACGTGCTCGACCACCTCCATCGCCAGCACGATGTCGAAGCGCTCGCGCGGATCAATCTCTTCCACCGTGGTGCAGCGGTAGTCGATCGCGAGATGGCTTTTGTCGGCATGCAGCTTCGCGGCGGCGATGTTGCTCGCCGAAGGGTCGATGCCGATGACCTGCGCCCCCAGGCGCGACAGCGGCTCGCAGAGCAGGCCAGCGCCGCAGCCGATGTCGAGCACGCGCAGGCCGCCGAGGCAATTGAGACTGCGCACATTGCGCTCGAACTTGCGGCAAGCGGCATCGCGGATGTAGCCGAGCCGCAGCGGGTTGATCCGGTGCAGCGGCGCCATCTTGCCCTTGGGGTCCCACCACTCCGCCGAGAGTTTTGAGAATTTCGCGATCTCGGCGGCGTCGACGGTCGAACCCGGCGCGGTAGTTGCGGAAGTATTTTGCTGCATGCTCATGATTACGCGCGGTCCTACCGCGTGGTGATCGAACTACGGAAGGCGAGCGGCGAGGCGATGGTCTTGATCGTCTCGATTCCCTCGCCGACGCCGCGAATCGTCACGTCGCCATAGTTGAGAATCCGTCCAAGAATGGTCTGGTCGACGTCGACGCTCTCGACCTTGTCCAGCGCCATCTCGAAGGTACGGCGCTTGATGAACCCGGTCTTGTGCACGACCCGGAGATTGGTGACGTCGGTCTCGGTGGTGAAGCGATGGAACCAGCCCTTGATGGTCCAGTACAAGGCCGCCAGGGCCACGAGACCCGCGCCTCCCAGGCAAAGCAAGACGAGCCCGTCAACCGTGACCTGCCGCGACAGGATCAGCAGCGCCAGCGCCACGATCCAGGCCACGATGGCCGGAAAATAGAAGATCCAATGCGCATTGGTCGAATACAGCACACGCTCGCCCGGTTGCAGGATCTCGTCGATATAACGCGCCATGATCTGTGTTAACCCAATAGCCCCGCACCTGCCCCCGCA
>NZ_JADPKD010000084.1:0-106203 GCF_023073735.1 Bradyrhizobium sp. 160 | reverse complement strand
AACTCGCTTTCCACGGCATCTACACCTCCCGCAGAACAAAAGCGGAAAGTGTAACCCGTCTGTCCGGTACGAAATGTCACCTATGTCTCGGGCCGCTCAGCTCGCTTCGCGACCTACGGCTGGGCAAGCCACCTTCGGAACATCATTGACGCGAAGCGGGCGAGGGCTGTCACGCCGGAGCCCGACAGGCGAAGGCGGACTTCCCGATACACGCCAAGCTCAATCCTTCGGTCTCCCCGGCAGCCCTGGCACCGCATCGATCCAGACCGCGGCCGACTGGCACCAGATCTGCCGGACCGGCCTAAGAGTGTTGCGCTGGCGGATGCTGCCCCAGCGGATGCCCCAGTCGTCGGCCTGGTCGCCCTCACCGCTCGTGAACAGCGGGGAACCGCAATCGGCGCAGAAATGCTGGAAGCGCATTCGGCCGTTGTCGCCCCGCTTGCCATAGATTTTGGGCGTGCCGCCGGTCAGGCGGACGTCCGCTCCGGAACAGACGGCCGTCACCCGGAACGGCGAGCCGGTCAGGGCCTGGCAGTCAGTGCAGTGGCAAACCGAGACCGCCTCGGGATCGATGTCGGCCTCGAAGCTGATCTTGCCGCAATGGCATTGCCCATCGATCTGCATCGCCTCTCCCTCTGGCCCCAAAACAAAAACGGCGCCCGAAGGCGCCGTTTTATCATCTTTCGCTGAACCTTAGTGGGCGGTCAGGCCGCCGGCGGCCTCATCCCCGTCCGGCTTCACCGTCACCTTGGTGTCCTCTTCCCAGACAATCGGCACCGGCTTCTTGACCAGCGCCTTGGCGACAACGTCGTCGAGGCGAGAAACCGGGATGATCTCCATGCCGCCCTTGATCGCATCGGAAATCTCCGTGAGATCCTTGGCATTGTCCTCGGGGATCAGCACCGTCTTGATGCCGCCGCGGGCAGCAGCCAGCAGCTTCTCCTTCAGGCCGCCGATCGGCAGCACGCGACCGCGCAGCGTGATCTCGCCTGTCATCGCGACATCGTGGCGGACCGGAATGCCGGTCATGACCGAGATGATCGCGGTCGCCATGGCGACACCCGCGGACGGACCATCCTTCGGCGTCGCGCCCTCCGGCACGTGCACGTGGATGTCGCGCTTGTCGAACAGCGGCGGCTCGACGCCGTAGTTGATCGCACGCGAGCGGACGTAGGATGCCGCCGCCGATATCGACTCCTTCATGACATCACGGAGATTGCCCGTGACCGTCATCTTGCCCTTGCCGGGCATCATGACGCCTTCGATCGTCAGCAGCTCGCCGCCGACGTCGGTCCAGGCAAGGCCGGTGACGATGCCGACCTGCGGCTCGCTCTCGATTTCGCCGAAGCGGTATTTCGGCACACCGAGCAGCTCTTCCAGAGTCTTCTCGGTGACCTTGACCGACTTCTTCTTGGAGATCATCAGCTCCTTCACCGCCTTGCGGGCGAGTGTCGAGAGCTCACGCTCCAGATTGCGCACGCCCGCTTCGCGGGTATAGCGGCGGATCAAGAGCAGCAGCGCGTCGTCGTCGATCGAGAACTCCTTGGAGTCCAGGCCGTGCTTGGACACCGCGTTCGGGATCAAGTGCTTGCGCGCGATCTCGACCTTCTCGTTCTCGGTGTAGCCCGCGATCCGGATGATCTCCATGCGATCCATCAGCGGGCCCGGAATATTGAGCGTATTCGCGGTCGTGATGAACATCACGTTGGACAGATCGTAGTCGACCTCGAGATAGTGGTCGTTGAAGGTCGCGTTCTGCTCGGGGTCGAGCACCTCGAGCAGCGCCGAGGACGGATCGCCGCGGAAATCGGCGCCCATCTTGTCGATCTCGTCCAGCAGGAACAGCGGATTGGACGACTTCGCCTTGCGCATCGACTGGATGATCTTGCCGGGCATCGAGCCGATATAGGTGCGGCGGTGGCCACGGATCTCGGCCTCGTCGCGCACGCCGCCAAGCGAGACGCGCACGAATTCGCGCCCCGTCGCCTTCGCGATCGACTTGCCGAGCGAGGTCTTGCCGACGCCGGGAGGCCCGACGAGGCACAGGATCGGACCCGTCAGCTTGTTGGCGCGCGACTGCACTGCGAGATACTCGACGATGCGTTCCTTGACCTTCTCGAGCCCGTAATGATCGGAGTCCAGGATGGCTTGCGCCGCTTCCAGATCCTTCTTCACCTTGGACTTCTTGTTCCACGGGATCGACAGCAGCCAATCCAGATAGTTGCGCACGACGGTCGCTTCCGCGGACATCGGCGACATCTGGCGCAGCTTCTTCAATTCGTGCTGCGCCTTCTCGCGCGCTTCCTTGGAGAGCTTGGTCTTGGAGATCTTCTCTTCGAGATCGGCGAGCTCGTCGCGACCGTCGTCGTCGCCGAGTTCCTTCTGGATCGCCTTCATCTGCTCGTTGAGATAATACTCGCGCTGGGTCTTCTCCATCTGGCGCTTGACGCGCGAGCGGATGCGCTTCTCGACCTGGAGCACGGAGATCTCGCTCTCCATCAGGCCCAGCACCTTCTCGAGGCGCGTGGTGACGGACAGCGTCTCCAGGATGCCCTGGCGGTCCGCGATCTTGACCGCAAGATGCGAGGCGACGGTGTCGGCGAGCTTGGCGAAATCGGTGATCGCCTGCACGACGCCGACGACCTCGGCCGAGATCTTCTTGTTGAGCTTCACGTAGCTCTCGAAGTCGGACACGACCGAGCGCGCCAGCGCCTCCGCCTCGACCGACTTCGCGTCGGTGTCGGCGAGCGCGACGGCGGTCGCTTCGTAATAGTCGGCGCGATCGGTGTATTTCTGCACGCGCGCACGCTCGAGCCCTTCAACCAGCACCTTCACGGTGCCGTCGGGAAGCTTCAAGAGCTGGAGCACGCTGGCAAGCGTACCGGTCTCGTAGATGGCACCGGGCGCCGGATCATCATCGGACGCGTTCTTCTGCGTCGCCAGCATGATCAGCGCATCGTTCTTCATCACCTCTTCGAGCGCGCGGATCGACTTCTCGCGGCCGACGAAGAGCGGCACGATCATGTGCGGGAAGACGACGATATCGCGCAGCGGCAGCACGGGATAAGCGTGCGTTTCGCCATGAACGATGGTTGGCCGAGGTTTGGGATTAGTCATGGCCTTTTCCTTTTGCTTTGCCCCCTTGCACGCAGCCCGCTGATCATGCGCAACCGCCACAAGGTGCCGACGTGATCCGCAGAGCCGGTCGGTCCTTTTGCGAGTCGGACCGGCTTGCCGGATCGGAACTGAGGCGAATCCAGAAGAGAATTTTCGCTCGCCGCCGACATTAGGTGGCTATCGACCCGGGGGGTGTCAAGTCATTGAAAAACGCGCGCCTTCAGGCGCTTACGCACGCAGGTAAGCGACGCAACACCGGCTGCGGAGATACAGCTCCGCAGCCCTCCTTGATGAGACGATTGGAGCGTTCCAGCGCCGGGAAATCAGGCGCTGGCATTCTCGACGGCGCGATCGGACCGATCTGCGTAGATGTAGAGCGGACGCGCCGTGCCTTCCACGACTTCTCGCGAAATCACGACCTCTTCCACACCTTCCAGACCCGGCAGGTCGAACATGGTCTCGAGCAGGATCGCCTCGAGGATCGAACGCAAACCGCGCGCGCCGGTCTTGCGCTCGATCGCCTTGCGCGCGACCGCGCCAAGCGCCTCGTCGGCGAAGGTCAGCTCGATGTTCTCCATCTCGAACAGGCGTTGGTACTGTTTCACCAGCGCGTTCTTCGGCTCGGTGAGGATCTTCTTCAGCGAGGTCTCGTCCAGGTCCTCGAGCGTCGCCACGACCGGCAGACGACCGACGAACTCGGGGATGAGGCCATACTTCAGGAGATCCTCAGGCTCGACGTGACGGAAGATCTCGCCGGTCCGGCGATCCTCTGGCGCGAGCACCTGGGCACCGAAGCCGATCGAGGTCGACCGTCCGCGCGCCGAGATGATCTTTTCGAGACCGGCGAAGGCGCCGCCGCAGATGAACAGGATGTTGGTGGTATCCACCTGCAGGAATTCCTGCTGCGGATGCTTGCGGCCGCCCTGCGGCGGGACCGAAGCCACCGTGCCTTCCATGATCTTGAGCAGCGCCTGCTGCACGCCCTCACCCGACACGTCGCGCGTGATCGAGGGATTGTCGGACTTGCGGCTGATCTTGTCGATTTCGTCGATGTAGACGATGCCGCGCTGGGCGCGCTCGACATTGTAGTCGGCAGCCTGGAGCAGTTTCAGGATGATGTTCTCGACGTCCTCGCCGACATAGCCGGCTTCGGTCAGCGTCGTCGCGTCCGCCATCGTGAACGGCACGTCGAGGATGCGGGCGAGCGTCTGCGCGAGCAGCGTCTTGCCCGAGCCGGTCGGACCGATCAGCAGGATGTTCGACTTCGCGAGCTCGACGTCGTTGTGCTTGGTCTGGTGGTTGAGGCGCTTGTAGTGGTTGTGCACCGCGACCGACAGGACCTTCTTCGCATGGCTCTGGCCGATCACGTAATCGTCCAGGACCTTGCAGATTTCCTTCGGCGTCGGAATGCCGTCGCGCGACTTGACCAGCGAGGATTTGTTCTCCTCGCGGATGATGTCCATGCAGAGCTCAACGCACTCGTCGCAGATGAAGACCGTGGGACCCGCGATCAGTTTGCGGACTTCGTGCTGGCTCTTGCCGCAGAACGAGCAATATAGCGTGTTCTTGGAGTCGCTCGTGCCGACCTTACTCATTCATGTCTCCGTCCGCGGTTCGATCCCGTTCCGCTCGATCGCTCCATTCCGACACGATGGCCGGCATGAAGCTTAAGTAGAGCAAATTCCGTACCAAAAAAGACCCTACGCGTTACATCCCGTGCGAATCACGGTCGCTCGATTCTCCGCGATCTTAGCCGATCAATCGTAGCCAACCATGCTGTCACCCGACTATCAAGAATTCGCTAATCGGGGCTCGCCGGCTACCCGTGACAATACCGTGATTTCCGGCCTTGGCACGGGCGAAGTGATCGAAATCATTCCGGCGTTGCTGGATTACCACGAAAAACAAGCACGAAAGCGGAACTTTCTGCCTGTCGCAGGACGCAAGACGGCGTTTTGCAACGCGCCCTTAACGTGAACACCGTCCTGACGGTCCCCGGCGATCCCGAGGGATCGCCGTAACCACCGGGTAGTGCTATTGGGTTTTCGCCGGCGCCGGTTCCTCGGCGCGCTTGTCGATCACCCTGTCGACCAGACCGAACTCCTTGGCGTCGTTCGCAGTCAGGAACTTGTCGCGTTCCAGCGCGTCCTCGATCGACTTGTAGGTCTGGCCGGTGTGCTTGACGTAGATCTCGTTGAGCCGCTTCTTCAGATTCAGGATTTCCTGGGCGTGCAGCATGATGTCGGTGGCTTGGCCCTGGAAGCCGCCGGAGGGCTGGTGAACCATGATACGCGCGTTCGGCAGCGAGAAGCGCATCTCCTTCTCGCCGGCGGCAAGCAGCAGCGAGCCCATCGAAGCCGCCTGGCCCGTGCACAGCGTCGAGACCGGCGGGCGGATGAACTGCATGGTGTCGTAGATGGCAAGCCCCGACGTCACCACGCCGCCCGGCGAGTTGATGTACATCGAGATTTCCTTCTTCGGATTTTCAGCCTCGAGGAACAACAACTGCGCGACGATCAACGTCGACATCCCGTCCTCGACCGGGCCGGTCACGAAGATGATGCGCTCCTTCAGCAGGCGCGAGAAAATGTCGTAGGCGCGCTCGCCACGGTTGGTCTGCTCGACCACCATAGGCACGAGGTTCATGTAGGTTTCAACCGGATCGCGCATGAGTCACCTAGGGTTTCGGAGACGGACATCGCCAGGCTTGGCTGCCAGTTTGGCTGGATTTGCCGGAAGGCGGATGGACGTCCTGTGATGCAGGAACTTGGCAGAGGTAGAACATTGGTACAGGGCGTACCGACAGATATAGCCCAATTCGCGCCTGACAAGTGCGGAGCGCATTAAGGCTTAATCCCTCGGGTAGTTGAAGCTGATTCGCACAAAGAGGCCCAGCCGGCCATCTGGCTAGCTTGGCCTCTTCGCTGATCATTCTTAATAGAAGACTGCCTCAATCCCTTCAGGCAGCGGTCTTTTCCGCCTCGTCGTCCTTGTAGAGGTCCTCGCGCGAGACCTTCTTCTCGGTCACGTTTGCGAGTTCGAGGATGAAATCGACGACCTTGTCCTCATAGATCGGTGCACGAAGCTGGGCCAGCGCCTGGGCGTTGTTGCGGTAATAGTCCCAGACCTCCTTCTCACGGCCGGGCATCTGGCGCGCCCGCTCGATCACCGCGCGGCCGACCTCGTCGTCGGTCACGGTGATCTTGTTCTTCTCGCCGATCTCGGAGAGCACGAGGCCGAGGCGCACGCGGCGGTCGGCGATCTTGCGGTACTCTTCCTTGGCGGCATCTTCCGTGGTGTTCTCGTCGGCGAAGGTCTTGCCGGCGGAGTCCATCTCGGCCTTGACCGAGTTCCACATCAGATTGAACTCCTCGTCGACCAGCGAGGGCGGCGCTTCGAAGCGATGCGCCTCGTCGAGGCGGTCGAGCAGCGCGCGCTTGACACGCTGACGCGTCGCGGTCGCGAACTCGGCGGCGAGACGCTCGCGCGCGGCTTCCTTCAGCTTGTCGAGCGATTCAAGGCCGAGCGTCTTGGCGAACTCGTCGTCGATCGCGATGTCCTGCGGCGCCTCGATCAACGTCGCGGTGGTCTCGAACTCGGCGGGCTGGCCGGCGAGCTTGTCGTTCATGTAGTTCTTCGGGAACGACACTTTTAGCGTGCGCGTCTCGCCCGCGCCGATGCCGGTCAGCTGCTCCTCGAAGCCGGGGATGAAGGTGTTGGAGCCGATGACGACCTGGATGCCCTCACCGGTGCCGCCCTCGAAGGCTTCGCCGTTGATGGTGCCCTTGAAGGCGACGGTGACGCGGTCGCCCGAGGCGGCCTTGGCGCCCTCGCCCTTGTCAGCATAGGTACGGTTGGAATCAGCGATGCGCTTGATCGCCTCGTCGACGTCGGAATCGGTGACCTCGGCGACGGGCTTCTCGACCTGGAAGGTCTTGAAGTCGGCGAGCGCGATCGAAGGCACCACCTCGATTGCGACCGTGTAGGTCAGATCAGTCTTACCCGACAGCAGCTCCTCGACCTCGGCCTGCTCGGTCGGCATGATGATCTTCGGCTCGGTCGCAAGGCGGAAGCCGCGCTCGGAGAACAGCTGGGTGTTGGTGTCGCGGATGGTCTGGTCGATGGTCTCGGCCATCACCGAGCGGCCATAGACCTTCTTCAGGTGACCGACCGGCACCTTGCCGGGACGGAAGCCGTTGAGGCGGACCTTGTCCTTGAGATCGACGAGCTTGGCATCGGCCTTGGCGTCGAGATCAGACGCAGGGACGCTGATCTTGAACTCGTGCTTCAAACCTTCCGAGAGGGTCTCTGTGACCTGCATGGCGTCCAATCTTCTTCTCGTTCGGTCCCGGCGCGCATGCGTCGGGACGCTGTCATTAATCGATCCGGCGCGAGGCAGACGCCTCAACGCCGGTGGTTCAACAGGCCGGCTCCAAGCGGACAAACATCCGCGAGGAAGCTGGCCTCGTAATCCGTGCAAACGCTGAAAGCGCTTGGTGCGGGCGGAGGGACTCGAACCCCCACATCTTGCGACACTGGAACCTAAATCCAGCGCGTCTACCAGTTCCGCCACGCCCGCGTGAATTCGCATCAAGGCCGGCCGCGATGCCGCGGGCGGCCGGGCTTATAGCATGTGCCCGACTGTTCGCAGCAAAAAAATGGCTGGTCGGAGGCAGGCATCAAATAGGCATGACGGCTGGACTTATCCAGCGCGGCGTGGTCCGGATCGGCCATGACAACGCGGATTTTTGACCTGAGCCGACGCGAGGTCTTGGCGGGCCTCGGCGCCACGGCGGCCGGGCTGATCGCCGGTGGCGCCACCCCGCCGGTCACTGCCCAGCTCGCCCTCCAGGCAAGGCCGGCGACGTTGGCGCTGAGGCAGGGTCAGCCGCCTACGCCGATCTGGGAGCTCGCCGCCGTAAGCCATCTGGGAAACGTTCGTCTCAAGCGCGGCAACCGCTGCGAGGTGGTGTTCCGGAACGAGCTGCCTGTGCCGCTTGCACCAGTCTGGTCCGGCCTGAACGGCCCGGCCGCTTCCGATCCGCTCCGGGGGCGCGCGCCAACCGCCCCGGACGCGACTGAAACATCAATCATCTCAATATCTAGTGCCGGAACCCTGCTGGCCGACTTCCGGCTCTTCGAGGACGGCCTGAAGCAACCCGCGCGGCCGCTTCCGATCATCGCCGAGGAGGCAAATCGGGTCCCCGTCGATCGCGACGAGGTGTTGCTGATTGAGGAATGGCGCCTGCGGCCGGACGGGACCGCGCTTGTCCCCGGTCGCGATCCCCAGGACAGGACGCCGCTCTATACGATCAACGGACAGACTTCATTCGAGCTCTCAGCCGCGGCCAATGAGCGGCTGCGGCTGCGCTTTATCAATGGCTCCCAACGCACTGTTCTGGCGATCAAATTGGAAAGCCACGAGGTCCGGGTCATGGCCCTGGACGGGCAGCCGGCCGAGCCCTTCCCGGCTCGCAATGGCGTCCTCGTGCTGGCTCCCGGTGCGCGGGCCGACGCGTTTGTGGACGCGGCCACATCGGCCGCTTTCGTGCTGCATGACGGCAAGGAGGCGCGAAGCGTAGGCAGCCTCAAGGTATCGGGCAGGCTGGAGCGCGCGCCGCTATTGCCGCCGCAACCTCTCCCTCCCAATGACCTGCCCGATCAACTCGATCTGAGAGGCGCCCTGCGGTTCGATGTCGCGCTGGGCGCAGCCGATTCCGGCTGGGCGCGGCCGGCAAACTTTTCCACCGCTTCCGCCCCCGCCTTCCGCGCCAAGACCGGCCGCACCGTCGTGCTGGTCCTGCAGAACGCCGCCCCGATCACCACCGTGTTCCACCTGCACGGCCACCCCTTCCGCCTGCTCGACAAACTTGACGACGGCTGGAAGCCCTACTGGCTCGACACGCTCGCGATCGAGCCCCGCCAGACCCAGCGCATCGCGTTCGCGGCGACCTCACCCGGACGATGGCTGCTCGAATCCGTTCTGACCGACTGGGCCGCCCCGCGCCTGGTGCGCTGGTACGCGGTGGAGTGAGCGCCCCGCCAATTAGGCGTGCGGCTTGGCCGTAAGCTCGATCCCAAGGGCCTTCATCACCGCGATAGTCGTCTTCAGCGTCGGATTGCCGTTGGCGCTGAACGAGCGATAGAGTTGCTCACGAGAAAGGCCCGTCTCCTTGGCGATCTGCGTCATGCCTTTGGCACGGGCGACGACGCCAAGCGCGTGGGCAATATAGGCTACGTCCTCCGTCTTGAACGCCTCTTCCATGAAGACGGCAATCGCCTCGTCGGACTGAAGGTCCTCCGCCGGATCATAAGTCGTCAGCTTCTCGCCCATCTCATTCGCTCCACATCTCGGCGAGGCGCTTGGCCGCCTTGATGTCCTTCGCCTGCGTGCTCTTGTCGCCGCCGCACAGCAGAACGATGATTGTGTTGCCCCGCTTTTGAAAATAGATGCGATAGCCGGGGCCGTAATGGATACGCAGTTCGCTCACGCCATCGCCCACCGGCTCGACATCGCCGGCATGCCCTTGAGCCAGCCGATCCAATCGCGACGCAATCACCGCTCTGGCACGCTCGTCCCTGAGACGCGATCGCCACTTCCGAAAGGTCTCAGTCTGCTTGAGGTCAACCACTTGTAGTTTATAGACTACATTCTTTTGCACATCAAGTGGGTTCGCGTATCCAGCGGTAACGGACGTCCGGCTCATTCTCCACGTTTCGCATACCGTCGGTCTGCTCGACCAAGCTAAAACCCCTTCTCTCGTAGAAGCCTCGCGCCGAGGCGTTGCGCTGGAAGGTCCAGAGCTCCAGCCGTTCACAGGCGCGCTTGGCGACCTCGAGCAGTCCGGTGCCGACGCCGCGGCCTTGGGCAACGGGAAGCACATAGAGCTGCTCGATCCATCCGTCACGGAAAGCGATGAGCCCGCTCAGCACATCGCCGTCGAAACTTCCCCACACGCGGCATATCGGAAAAACGCGCTCGCGGTAGAACCAGCGGTCCTCGTCCAGCGTGTGCAGCCCAACCAGCCACGACATGGCGTGGTCGAACGCGATGCGATGGACCTGTGCGGCGGCATCCATGTCGGGCAGCGCGAGTGGCCTGAGCACTAGTACTCTACCCCGAGCGCGTCATAGATCCGCCGATGGACGGCTGGCAGCGTCTCGGTGAGATCCTCTGCGATCAGCCCGGGCCCGGCTTCCCGCCCCGCCTCGCCGTGCATCCACACGCCGATGCTGGCGGCCTCGAACGCCGGCACGCCTTGCGCCAGGAGGCCAGCGATGATGCCCGAGAGCACGTCGCCGGCGCCGGCGGTGGCGAGCCAGGGCGGCGCGTTGGCGGCGATGATGGCGCGGCCATCGGGGGCGGCGATCGTCGTGTCCGGTCCCTTCAACAGCACGACGGCGCCGGAGCGCTCGGCGGCGGCGCGAACGCGCTCGAGTTTCGAGCGGCCCGGATGCTTGTTGCTGAGGTCGGAAAACAGCCGCGGAAACTCGCCCTCGTGCGGGGTCAGCACCACCGTATTGTCCTGCGACGACTTGATCGATTCGAACAGCCGCTCGGGCTTTGCGGCAAAGCTCGTCAGCGCGTCGGCGTCCAGCACCAGGCGCCGCTGGGCCGTCAGCGCGGTGTGAACGAGATCGCAGGTGCGCTCGCCGACGCCCGCGCCGGGGCCGATCATGCAGGTGTTATAGCGCTTGTCGCCGAGAAGCTCGCCGAACTCGATCGCGGTGTCGATCGGGCGAACCATCACCGCGGTCAGCGCGCTCGCGTTGATCGCGAGCGCATCGCGCGGGCTCGCCAGCGTCACGAGGCCGGCGCCGGCCCGCAGCGCCGCGCGTGCGGCAAGCCGCGCAGCGCCCGTTGCGGCTGCATCACCGGAGACGGCCAGCACATGGCCTCGCGCAAATTTGTGACCGTCGACGCGCGGCACCGGAAAGGCGGCGCCCCAGAAATCCGGATCGTTCTCGAAGAGCTGCGGGGCGATCTCGTCCAGCACGCTTGCGTCGATGCCGATGTCGGCGACGCGCACACGGCCGCAATGCATGCGACCGGGCAGCAACAGATGCGCCGGCTTCTTGCGGAAGAAAGTCACGGTCTCCGCGGCATTCACGGCCGCGCCCATCACCGCGGCGCTGGTGCCGTTGATGCCGCTCGGCAGGTCGACGGCCAGCACCGGCGCGCCGTTGCCGTTGATCGCCTCGATCATCGCGCGCGCCTCGCCATCGACCGGACGGCTGAGACCCGCGCCGAACAGCGCATCAATGATCAGTGCCGGCTTTCCGATCGCCTGCGGATTGAACGGGAGCACCGGGTGCTTCCAGCCGCGCGCGGCCGAGGCGGCGTCACCCTGAAGCTGGTCGCGCTCGCACATCAGGATCACCGAGACCTCGCGCCCTTGGGCGGCGAGCTCGGCGGCTGCGACAAAACCGTCGCCGCCATTGTTGCCGGGACCGGCGACGATCAGGATCGGCCCCTCCTCCACCAGCGCATTGGCCGCCTCGGCGACCGCCTGGCCGGCGCCGAGCATCAGCTTGAAGCCGGGCGTGCCTGCCGCAATGCTGAGCTGATCGGCGCGCTGCATTTCAGCGTTGGTCAGAACTTCCATGCCACTTCCCTGTCCAAACGCCCGTTCAACAGGCACGTTCCGTGCCGACCCATCCCACGAAACAAACGATCTGCACACATATTGAACCGTTTGCCTATTTCGTAGTCTTCGGTATTTTGTGCCGGTCGGCGCCACCTATCAGATTGTGCTCGTTAAAAGGCTGATAACGCTCCAATAATCAGGGCATTTGCAACTTGGCATAGACCCTGCTTTCGAGGAAGCCGCTTCGGTTTGTCGTGCTCACTGGCATCTATCAGGGCGTGGCCGGCCGTCGTTGCCGGGCTGGTCAGGCATCCCGGCATAGCGAAGAACGATTGTGCGTGACAAAAGCGCATCCTGACGAAGACGTTGCTATTTGATCGAAAGGCCGGGAGGCGCGCAGTGAAGAAAATCGAAGCCATCATCAAGCCATTCAAGCTCGACGAGGTGAAGGAAGCGCTTCAGGAAGTCGGCCTACAGGGCATCACCGTCACCGAAGCCAAGGGCTTTGGCCGGCAGAAGGGTCACGCCGAACTCTACCGCGGCGCAGAATACATCGTCGACTTCCTGCCCAAGGTGAAGATCGAGATCGTGATCGGCGACGATCTGGTCGAGCGCGCCATCGACGCGATCCGGCGCGCGGCGCAGACCGGGCGCATCGGCGACGGCAAGATCTTCGTCTCCAATATCGAAGAGGCGATCCGCATCCGAACCGGCGAATCCGGGCTGGACGCTATCTGAGCCGGGTGCTATCCCGCATTTTGCGACACTCTGACAGGAAATAAGGCTGCTTCGGCGGCCTGATTTCGTTTGTACGCGCGCAAAACTCGCCCAAAGCGAGAATAATCTTGCTCATCTGGAAACCGACCCGCAGAGCCAAAAGGGGTATGCATGAAGACCGCCAAAGACGTCCTGAAATCGATCAAGGACAACGACGTCAAATACGTCGACCTGCGCTTCACCGATCCGCGCGGCAAGTGGCAGCATGTGACGTTCGACGTCAGCATGATCGATGAGGATATTTTCGCCGAAGGGACGATGTTCGACGGTTCCTCGATCGCCGGTTGGAAGGCGATCAACGAGTCCGACATGTGCCTGATGCCCGATCCGGTGACCGCGACGATCGACCCGTTCTTCGCCGAGACCACGATGGTCATCACCTGCGACGTGCTCGAGCCGACCACCGGCGAGCCCTACAACCGCGACCCCCGCGGCATCGCCAAGAAGGCCGAGGCGATGGTGAAGTCGATGGGCGTGGGCGACACCGTCTTCGTCGGCCCCGAGGCCGAGTTCTTCGTGTTCGACGACGTGCGCTTCTCCTCGACCCCCTACAACACCGGTTTCCGTCTCGACTCCTCGGAACTGCCGACCAACTCCGATACCGAATATGAAGGCGGCAATCTCGGCCACCGCGTCCGCACCAAGGGCGGCTACTTCCCGGTTCCGCCGCAGGACTCCGTGCAGGACATGCGCTCGGAGATGCTCGGGGCCATGGCCAAGATGGGCGTCAAGGTCGAGAAGCATCACCACGAAGTCGCCTCCGCCCAGCACGAGCTCGGCATGAAGTTCGACACGCTGACGCTGATGGCCGACCACATCCAGATCTACAAATATTGCATCCACCAGGTCGCGCACATCTACGGCAAGACCGCCACCTTCATGCCGAAGCCGGTCTATGGCGACAACGGTTCGGGCATGCACGTTCACCAGTCGATCTGGAAGGACGGCAAGCCGGTGTTCGCCGGCAACAAGTACGCCGACCTGTCCGAGACCTGCCTCCATTACATCGGCGGCATCATCAAGCACGCCAAGGCGATCAACGCCTTCACCAATCCCTCGACCAATTCCTACAAGCGTTTGGTCCCGGGCTATGAAGCGCCCGTGCTGCTCGCCTACTCCGCGCGCAACCGCTCGGCCTCCTGCCGCATCCCTTACACCGCTTCGCCGAAGGCCAAGCGCGTCGAGGTGCGCTTCCCCGATCCGCTCGCCAATCCCTATCTCGGCTTCGCCGCGATGCTGATGGCCGGCCTCGACGGCATCAAGAACAAGATCGATCCGGGTCCGGCGATGGACAAGGATCTCTACGATTTGCCGAAGGAAGAGCTGAAGCAGATCCCGACGGTGTGCGGCAGCTTGCGTGAAGCCCTCGAGAATCTCGACCAGGACCGCGCCTTCCTCAAGGCCGGCGGCGTGTTCGACGACGACTTCATCGATGCCTATATCGAGCTGAAGATGACCGAAGTCGAGCGCTTCGAGATGACCCCGCATCCGATCGAATTTGACATGTACTATTCGGGCTGATCGGCTCGAATGCCATGCGACAAGCAAAAGGCGCTCCGAAAGGGGGCGCCTTTTCGTTTCGGAAGTTGTGGTAAGGCTATCGCATATGACTGCTGCAATCTTGTCGAACGTGCTCGGCCTGCCTGCATAGTTCGAGGCGCACGCTGAGGCGAGTTCCTCACCATGAGGACGTGATATTCGCCGGGGGGTCCGCCATAGGCGGGGTCCTTCGGATGTTTCTCCCGTTTAAGTAGGCATCAACATTCGAGATGCCCATTTTGGGCCGAGATGGGGTCATCCTCGCCGCTTACGGCTAAGGGTTGTTAGGCCGCGGCATGAAATGATCGAGCAAGCCCGTCGGCAGCGGAAACACGACGGTCGACGACCGTTCGCCGGCGATGTCGTGCAGAGCCGCGAAATAACGCAGCTGCATTGCCTGAGGCTCCTGCGCGAGGATCCGGCCGGCTTCGACGAGCTTTTCGGCGGCCTGCTGCTCGCCCATCGCATTGATCACCTTGGCTCGCCGCAAGCGCTCCGCCTCGGCCTGTTTGGCGATCGCGCGAACCATGGTTTCGTTGATATCGACGTCCTTGATCTCTATGCCGGTGACCTTGATGCCCCAGATGTCAGTCTGCTTGTCGAGGATCTCCTGGATATCGGCGTTCAACCTGTCGCGCTCGGCAAGCATCTCGTCGAGCTCGTGCTTGCCGAGCACCGAACGCAACGTGGTCTGGGCGAGCTGGCTGGTGGCCGCCATGTAATCGCCGACCTTGATGATGGCGCGCTCGGGATCGACGATGCGGAAGTACAGAACGGCATTGACCTTGACGGACACGTTGTCCCGCGAAATCACGTCCTGCGGCGGCACGACCTGCACCATCACGCGTAGATCGACCTTGACGAGTTGCTGCACGATCGGAACGAGGATGATGAGGCCCGGGCCCTTCACACCGGTAAAGCGGCCGAGCGTAAAGATGACGCCGCGCTCGTACTCGCGCAGAATTCGAATGGCTTGGGACAGAAACATGATGACCAGCAACGCGAGTGCCGCATAGGTCAGATATTCCAGCATCATGATGTACCTCCCTTACCACTCCGCAGCGGCGCGCGCCGTATCAGCAGCGTCAGGTCGACGACGCTGGTAACTTCGACCGTCTCTCCGGGCTTGAACGAGTCGGCGCCGCGCGCCTGCCAGCGCTCGCCATGGGCGAAGACATGACCTTCGCTCCCATTCCAATCGAGGACCTCAGCAGGCAAGCCTCGCATGGCCTGCGCGCCGACCCGTTCAGGAGCCTTGGCGGCACGCCGAAGCGAACCAAGCAAGACCAGAGCAAAGCCGACGAACACAGCTGCAGTGATGCCGATCACCGACCACGACAGGCGGTAGCCGGGCGCCTCGACCCTGAACAGCATCAGCGCACCCAGCACGAAGGCAATGATCCCTCCGAGACCGATCACCACCGTCGGATTGAAGGCTTCGACGGTGAGAAGCACGAGTCCGACCAGCATCAGGGCGAGGCCGGCATAGTTGATCGGCAGCAAATTGAGCGCATAGAGGCCGATCAGCAGACAGATCGCGCCGACCACTCCGGGAGCGACGGCTCCGGGAGACATGAACTCGAAGATCAGACCGTAAATGCCCACCATCAGGAGAATGAACGCCACGTTCGGATCGGTGATGACCGCCAGGAAGCGGGATATCCGTCCCGGCTCGATGGCTTCGACGACAGCATCCTTCGTCGCGAGGCGCTGCGACTTGCCGCCTGCAATCTCCACCACACGGCCATCGATCTGCCGCAGCAATTCGGCCTGATCGCGCGCGACGAGATCGATCGCATGTGCCTCTAACGCGCCATTGGCAGAGAGAGTGGCGGCCTCACGCACCGCCTTCTCTGCCCAATCCGCATTGCGGTTGCGCAGCTCGGCAAGGCTGCGGATAAAGGCAACGGCATCGTTCGTGGCCTTCGCCGTCATCGCGTCCTTCGGCTCACCCTTCTTGTCTTTGCCATCCTTCTCGGGTGTGCCGCTCGGCAAGCCCGGTAGCGGCCCGCCAATCTGGACCGGCGTCGCCGCACCGATATTGGTGCCTGGTGCCATCGCCGCGATGTGGGTCGCATAAAGAATGTAGGTCCCGGCACTCGCCGCGTGGGCGCCGGATGGGGCGACGTAGCCGACGATAGGGATGGACGAGGCGAGCACATCCGCGATGATCTCGCGCATGCTGGAATTGAGACCGCCGGGCGTGTTCATTCTCAGAAGCACGACCTCGGCGCGCCGTTCGCTCGCTTTGGCCAAAGCCTCCCGCACGTAGCTGGCTGACGCAGGGCCAATGGCCCCGTCGATCGAAGCAACCAGTGCAACACGGCCGCTCTCCTCCGCTGAGCTGGGAAGGAGGCAGCAGGTCAAAGCCACGACGGTAATCGCCGCAACGAGGGCCGCCTTCATGGTCTGCACGGCAAGGGCTCCCTTGCAGAGCATATGGTGGTCCTCTCGTGAACCTCAATGCTGCGCAGACCAACGTCGCGATTGTGCAACGCAATGCGATGGTCCTGCAGGATGGCGATGTGATTGGTCCAAGAGAGGCGGTGGCCGACCATGCCTAGCTGATCCGCCCTGCGCCCGGCGCTGCTATCGTACCACCTCACCCCGTCCGTGCCGATCGGTCCGAACGTGCTCGCGATCATCTCGCTCGTTGGCTGCATGCCGCCGAGCGATCAGTGCGAGGGCTCCTGCTCCCCGATTCTGGCACAGACGTTGCGGCAGAAACCGGATTGCGAAAAAACCGAGGCATTCTCGCCGTGTGCTTAGCCTACGCCGCAGCCTTCTGCCGCGCCGCGAGCGCCTCGCCAAAGGCCTCGAACAGTTTGCGATTGATCGGATTGCGTTGGGGGTCGTATTCGGCGTGCCATTGCACGCCGAGCGCGAAGGTCGGGGCTTCGGCGATGCGGATCGCCTCGATGGTGCCGTCCTCGGCGACGCCCTCGATCAGCACGCGCTTGCCGGGCTCCAGGATACCCTGACCATGCAGCGAATTGACCCGGATCTTCTCGCAGCCGAGGATCTTCGCGAACGCGCCGCCCGGCGTCAGGTCGACGTCGTGGCGGTCGGCGAACACCACGGTGGGATCGGGATGGATCTCGCCATTTTCGAGCCTGGGCATACGGTGGTTTATGCGGCCCGGGATTTCGCGGATCTCGGGATGCAGCGAGCCGCCGAAGGCGACGTTCATCTCCTGCAGGCCCCGGCAGATGCCGAACAGCGGGATGCCGCGGGCGACGCAGGCCACCGAGAGCGCCAGCGCGACTTCGTCGCGGTGGATGTCGTAAGGCTCGTGCTTCTCGCAAGGATCGACGTTGAAACGCGTCGGGTGCACGTTGGCCCGGGCGCCGGTGAGGATGACGCCGTCGACAGTATCGAGCAGCGCCCCGATATCGGTGATGTCGGGCGAGCCTGCGAACATCAGCGGCAAGCCACCGGAGACCTCGGCTACGGCGCGCAGATTTCGCTCGCCGACCATCTGGACCTGAAATCGATTTTCGACGCGATGGGAATTCCCGATCACGCCGACGACCGGCTTTCTCATCTCCCGTTCCGACCTCCCGCAAGAAGATTCTCCAAACATGCCCTTGGGGGAGAACAAATTCAACAGAGGGGATCGCGGGACGGCAATGCCATTTTCGCGCAAATGCCCGGCCAGAGGGCGGCCGCGACACTGTTCGCGCTGGCACGACAAGGTGGACAACGTCAAACCGGCGGTTTTCGACCGGCTTGATCCGAGGCGGGATTTCGCGAAAGAGTGCCTCCCCGCAGCCGCCGAAAGGACCCGATGTGACCATTCCCGCAGATGAACGGCCCCGCGCCCGCGCCGATCTCGCCTGGGCGATCTCGGTCGGGGGCGTCAGTGTCGTGCTGTTCACGGCGATGCTGGTCTTCACTTGGTATTTTGCCGCCACCCTGCTGCTGATCTTCACCGGCATGCTGCTCGGCCTGGGCCTTAACGCGCTGACGGGGGCGCTCGGCCGCCGCGTGCACCTGCCCCATCCCGTCCGGCTCGCGATCGTCTGCATCGCCCTCGCTTTGATGCTCGCGGGCGTCGCCTATCTCGGCGGCGCCACCATCGCGGAGCAGGCCTCGCTGCTGAGCAAAACCATCAAGTCGCAGATCACCAACGTCAGGTCTTTCCTCGAAAACCACGGCATCGACACCAGCTTCTTCGACCTCGGCAATGCTGCATCTGACTTCTCGGCCGACGCACCGGCGAGCTCGACGCCCTCACCAGCAGCGCCCCCGCGCGGTCCTTTGCCCGGCGCCGGCGCGCTCGCTTCCAGCGGCGGAGCGATCGTGAGCCAGACCTTCAAGCTGCTGCTCGGCACCATCCATGGTGTCGGGAACATTTTTATCGTGCTGTTCCTAGGGCTGTCCTTCGCCGCCCAGCCCGGCGTCTATCACGACGGCCTGCTGTTCCTCGCGCCGGCCAAGCATCGTACGCGCGTCACCCTCATCATCGACCGTACCGCTGAGACGCTGGAGCGCTGGCTGATCGCGCAGATTACGGTCATGCTCGCGGTCGGCGCGGTGACCTGGATCGGCCTGGCCATCATCGGCATCCCCGGCGCGGTCATCCTGGGAATCCAGGCTGGCCTGCTTGCCTTTATCCCAACCGTCGGCGCCATTATCGCCGGCGTCATCGTGGTGCTGGCGAGCCTGGCTTCGGGCTGGCTCGCGGCACTGTCGGCGCTGCTGCTTTTCCTCGCCGTCCATGCGATGGAGAGCTACGTGCTGACGCCGCTCCTTCAGCGCCAGGCGCTGGACATTCCACCGGCCACGCTGTTCGCGTTCCAGATCCTGCTCGGCGTCGTGTTCGGAATCTGGGGCCTCGCGCTGGCGCTGCCACTGGTCGCCATTGCCAAGGTCATGATCGATCATTTCAAGACGTATGAGGCGCCGTCTCTGACCGAGGCGGCCTGAGCCTGCTCGTCAGGTCGTCAGCACGATCTCGGTGTGCTCGACTTCGGGGGGTGAAGCAAAATACTGCCCGACGAGGCCGCGCCATTCGGTGAAGTTTTCGGAACCGCGAAAATCGACGGTGTGGTTTTCCAGGCTCGCCCACTTCACCATCAGCCGATAGCGCTGCGGCTTCTCGATCGACTTGTGCAGTTCGAAGCCGTGAAAGCCCTTGGAGCGGCCGAAGGCGGCCTTTGCCTTCGCGACAGCCGCCTCAAAATCCTTTTCGCTGCCCGGCTTGACATCGATCTGCGCGATCTCGGTGATCATCGGTTTCCACTCATTTTTGTTCGATGGGCGTGTCTACCGCAGCCGTCGCAAAAGAAAAAGGCTCCGAAACGGCGCTTGGCCGGCTGGAAAACGCAAACCTCTCAGGCGAGCAGCAGCACGGTGCCCACCACGATGAACGCGCAACCGACGAACAGCACGAAGGGCCAGTAGCTGCGGCCTTGGCCGTATCGTCCTTGAGAACGACGCTCCGTGATCAGCGCGCGCTCGTATTCGTCCGCGGTCGAGAACAGACAGGCGAAGCCACCGCGCGCCGAGGCAGCTTGGGCTTCGAGTGACATCAGGGCGGCCTGCGGGGTCTGTCGACGGATCGATTCCATGACCATGATGGTAGGGATCGAATGGTAAACAGAGGATTACCGCAAGGTCGCCTGCCGTCTCAGGCGGTGGCCGGACGTACCTGCGCGGCGCCGGTCCGCGCCGCGCTCTGGCGGCGCCAATTCTCCAGCGACAGCGGCAGCTCCTCCGCCGCCTCGACGCGGTTTCGGCCGCCGCGCTTGGCCTGGTACAGCGCGGTGTCGGCCGAGGCCAGCAGCACCTCGAGCTCGGTGCCGGCCGGACCGCCGGCGACGCCGATGCTGACGGTGGTATCGACCGGACCTTCATCGACCACGACGCCGGAGGTCTCGAACGCTTCGCGCACGCGCTCGGCGACCAGCACCCCCTCTTCCAGCGAACACGGCAGCAGGGCTGCGAACTCCTCGCCGCCGATGCGGCCCGAGAGGTCGGAGATGCGCAGGTTGTTGACGACGACGGTCGAGAAAAGTTTCAGCATCTCGTCGCCGGCGGGATGGCCGAACCGGTCGTTGATCGACTTGAAGTGGTCGATATCAAAGATCATCACGGTCACCGGCCGCCCGGCCTTGGCCTCGCGCTCGATCACGCGCGAGCAGGCTTCGTAGAAGCCGCGCCGGTTGAGCATGCCGGTCAAGGGATCGGTGGACGCCGCGGTCCGGTGCGCGGTCACCGTGCGCTCGGACACCAGCATGAAGATCACGAACACGGTGCCGACGGCATAGAGCACGAGTTCGACCGCGAACACGGTGACCCAGATGCTCGACGAGAAGGTCGCATCGTGGGGGCGCAGGAAGCTGCCGATGAGGATCGGCAGCATCAAGACGCAGCCATGCATCATCGGCACCGCGAAGGCCGGCCGGCGCCGTTGCAGGCTCTTGCGCCGCTCGGTCCAGAGTTCGCTCGCGGTCAGGGCCGCATAGACCGAGACGATGCCGGCGCCGATGATCATGCGCAGCATGGACGGCTCGGCGCCGAGCAGCGTCACCGCGGCGATCCAGGCGAGCGCGCCAAGCACGAGGCCGGGCCAGTTGGGCTTGCGGCCATGAAAGACTCGCGCGGCGTTCCACACCATGCCGCAGGCCGCGAATCCGATCGCGTTCAGCGCGAGGTAAAGATGCGGGCCCAGCTTTTCGCCGGCCGCAGTCCACAGCGCGACGGAGGCGGCACCGAGCAGATAGGCGGTGCCCCACCATTTCAGCGCGGGGCTGTTCTCTTGCCTGCCGAAAAACACCATCATGGCGCCGAGCAGAGCGGCAACCATGGTGGCGACCAAATAGAGCGTGATGCTATCGAGCGACATCATGTCGGCCCCCTCTAGAATATAGCAGTTACGCGATCGGCACCGCCGATTTGCGCGCCCTTCCGAATGCGACGCTATGTCCCGCGGGTTCCATTCAGGTTTTCACGCGGACCCAAGTTTTCGGGAAACACGCCATCAATTTGCGTACAAACGAACAACAAAAAGGGCGCTGAAATCAGCGCCCTTTTGCATCTCATTGAAGCCGCTTTCGCGGCGAATGCGGCCGAAGTGATTAACGCTTCGAGAACTGGAAGGACCGGCGGGCCTTGGCCTTGCCGTACTTCTTGCGCTCGACCACGCGGGAGTCCCGGGTGAGGAAGCCGCCCTTCTTGAGCACGCCGCGCAGCTCCGGCTCGAAGTAGGTGAGCGCCTTGGAGATGCCGTGACGGACGGCGCCGGCCTGGCCGGACAGGCCGCCGCCGGCGACGGTGCAGATCACGTCATACTGGCCGGCGCGCGCTGCCGCGACGAACGGCTGCTGGATCATCATACGCAGCACGGGACGGGCGAAATAGACCTCGACCTCACGCGCGTTGACCATGACCTTGCCGGCGCCCGGCTTGATCCAGACGCGGGCGACTGCGTCCTTGCGCTTGCCGGTAGCATAGGCGCGGTTGAACTTGTCGACCTTCTTCTCGTGCTTGGGCGCCTCGGGCGCGGCCGCCGTCTTGAGCTGCGAGAGCTGGTCGAGCGACTGGATGGATTCGGCCATGTTATGCGGCCCTCGTGTTCTTGCGGTTCAACTTGGCGATGTCGATCTTCTCGGGCTGCTGCGCCTCGTGCGGATGATCGGCACCGCCGTAGACGCGGAGATTGCCCATTTGCACGCGGCCGAGCGGACCACGCGGGATCATGCGCTCGACGGCCTTCTCGAGCACACGCTCGGGATGCTTGCCCTCGAGGATCTGGCGCGCGGTGCGCTCCTTGACGTGGCCGACGTAGCCGGTGTGCTTGTAGTAGGTCTTCTGCTCGCGCTTGCGGCCGGTGAGGACCGCATGCTGCGCGTTGATGATGATGACGTTGTCGCCGCAATCGACGTGCGGGGTGTAGGTCGGGAGGTGCTTGCCGCGGAGCCGCATGGCGACAATGGTGGCGAGACGGCCGACGACCAGACCCTTGGCGTCGATCAGCACCCACTTCTTCGTCACCTCGGCCGGCTTTGCCGAAAAGGTTTTCATGTCAGAATTTCCGTGAGGGAGACATCGGCGCGAACACCGCACCAGACTGGGCGGTTTCTAGAGAAGAGCGGCGCAGCGGTCAATGCCCAAAGCGCGAAATTACACTAACAATATCAATGGCTTAAAATTATGGTAGTAAGATACCTGCAAAAACCTCAAACATTTGGAATGGAATAGGTGGAGGTGACATGCGCGATTGGGTCGGGCGAGGTTCCGGACAGCAGATTTACCTCGCCGACCGCAAGGCGCTTGCCGAGCTTGAGCAGCCGCGCCTCCGCCAGCACGTCCTGCCCCGGCTGGCCCTTGCGCAGGAAGTTGATGTTGAGATTGGTGGTGACCGCGAGCCCGATCGGCCCGATCGCCGATAGCAGCACCACGTACATGGCGAAATCAGCCAGCGCCATCAGCGTCGGGCCGGACACGGTTCCGCCCGGCCGCAGCATCCTTTCGCTGTAGCGCTGGCGCAAAAGGCAGGTTTGGCCATCGGCGCTTTCGATCGTAACGTCATCGCCGCTGAAGGCCTGGGGAAACTCGTCGCGCAGAAACTGCTCGAGCTCTGCCACGCTCATTTTCGCTAACGCCATGCTGTTCCCCACCCTCGCTTCATGTCCCCTGGTACATTAAGTTATCTGCGTCATCCAAATGCAATAATCTAACCGGAAACGCTTCGATGTCCGCCCAGGTCGCCCGCGCCCCTTCCCCGCAACCGCCGATCCTGCTGCGCGAAATCGTCGGCAGCATTGCCATCCTCACGCTGAACCGGCCCGAGGCCCGCAACAGCCTCTCTGAGGCGATGATCGGGCACCTGCACGCGAGCGTGAATGCGATCGCCGAGGACAAGCGTATCCGCGGAGCCGTCATCGCGGCCAACGCACCGGCATTCTGCGCGGGCCACGATTTGAAGGAACTGAGCGGTCGCCGCGCCGATCCTGATCGCGGCCGCGCCTATTTTGCGCAGATCATGACCGCCTGCAGCGCCATGATGCAGGCGATCGTGCGCCTGCCCAAACCGGTCGTCGCCGCGGTCCAGGGCGTTGCCACCGCGGCCGGCTGCCAGCTGGTTGCAAGCTGCGATCTCGCGATCGCCTCGGACGCTGCGAGTTTCGCCACGCCCGGCGTCGATATCGGCCTGTTCTGCTCGACCCCGATGGTGGCGCTGTCGCGCAACGTTCCACGCAAGCAGGCGATGGAGATGCTGCTGACGGGCGAGCCGATCTCGGCCACGCGCGCCCGCGAGATCGGCCTTATCAATCGCGTCGTCCCCGCCGGCACTGAGCGCGATGCCGCGATTGCGCTCGCAAATCAGGTCGCGCTGAAATCTGCCTACACCGTCAAGCTCGGCAAGGAGGCGTTCTATCGCCAAGCCGAGATGAGCCTTGCCGACGCCTATCGCTATGCGGCAGAGGTGATGACCGAGAACATGATGGCGCGCGACGCCGAGGAAGGCATTGGCGCCTTCATCGAGAAGCGTACGCCGACGTGGCGGGATGAATGATGACAAGAAAAGATAAGAGATGAACCACGACGCCTACCCCGACAATTACATCCGCGGCATCCTCAACAGCGTGAAGTCGATCGCGATGGTCGGCGCCTCGCCCGTCAACGTGCGGCCGAGTTATTTTGCGTTCAAATATCTGGCGCAGCGCGGCTATGACATGATCCCGGTCAATCCCGGCCATGTCGGCAAGGAGCTGCTCGGAAACCCCTTCGTGGCCTCGCTCGTAGACATCGGCCGTCCCGTCGACATGATCGACATTTTTCGCAACTCGAGCCACATCATGCCTGTCGTCGAAGAGGCGCTCACGCTCGATCCGCTGCCGAAGGTGATCTGGATGCAGCTTGGCGCGCGCGACGACGCGGCGGCGGCGAAGGCAGAGTCCGTCGGCATCAAGGTGGTGATGAACCGCTGTCCCAAGATCGAATACGGGCGCCTGTCGTCCGAGATCTCCTGGATGGGCGTCAATTCACGCACGCTCAGTTCCAAGCGCGCTCCGGCACCGACGCAAGGCATGCGGCTATCCCTCAATCGGATGAGTGTCGGCGGTGGCGACACCGCGGCATCCGATCGCGCCGCCAAAAACAAGACCGAGCAGAGCTGACGCGATCGCGAAGGATTCATTTCGCGATCGCGACAATGCGTAGCACGATCGTTCCGATGTGAAGCAGCAGCTTGACGGCGGACGCCGCGCCGATCAGCATGCCGCGCGATTTCAGATCAAGAGAACAGGACGCCTCAATGAGCGATCGCCTTCCGGGATTTTCCACGCTCGCCGTGCATGCCGGTGCACAGCCCGACCCCACCACCGGTGCGCGCGCAACTCCGATTTATCAAACGACGTCTTTCGTGTTCAACGACGCCGACCACGCCGCCTCGCTGTTCGGTCTGCAGGCGTTCGGCAACATCTATACCCGCATCGGCAATCCCACCAACGCGGTGCTGGAAGAACGTGTCGCGGCGCTCGAAGGCGGCACGGCCGCGCTTGCGGTGGCTTCGGGCCATGCCGCGCAAGTCGTGGTGCTGCAGCAATTGCTCCAGCCCGGCGACGAATTCATCGCGGCGCGAAAGCTCTATGGCGGCTCGATCAATCAGTTCACGCATGCGTTCAAGAGCTTTGGCTGGAACGTGGTGTGGGCCGACCCCGACGACATCGCAAGCTTCGAGCGCGCGGTGACGCCCCGCACGAAGGCGATCTTCATCGAGTCGATCGCTAATCCCGCCGGCGGCATCACCGATATCGAAGCGATCTCGACGGTGGCGCGCAAAGCCGGCGTGCCGCTGATCGTCGACAACACGCTGGCCTCGCCCTATCTGATCCGCCCTATCGACCATGGCGCCGACATCGTCGTGCACTCGCTGACGAAATTCCTGGGCGGCCATGGCAATTCGCTGGGCGGTATCATCGTCGATGCCGGCACCTTCGACTGGTCCACCGGCGGCAAATATCCGATGCTGTCGGAGCCACGGCCCGAATATCATGGCATCCGCCTCCAGGAGACCTTTGGCAATTTTGCCTTCGCGATCGCCTGCCGCGTGCTGGGCTTGCGCGACCTTGGGCCGGCGCTCTCGCCGTTCAACGCCTTCATGATCCTGACCGGCATCGAGACGCTGCCGCTGCGCATGCAGAAGCACTGCGACAATGCCAAGGCGGTCGCCGAATTCCTCGTCGGCCACCCGGCAGTGGCTTCAGTCAGTTATGCCGCCCTTCCGAGCGACAAGTACAATCAGCTCGCGCGCAAATATGCACCGAAGGGCGCGGGCGCCGTGTTCACCTTCAGCCTCAAGGGCGGCTATGACGCCGGCGTCAGCCTGGTGTCGAAATTGCAGCTGTTTTCGCATCTGGCCAATGTCGGCGACACCCGCTCGCTGGTGATCCACCCGGCTTCGACCACGCACAGCCAGCTCGACGATGCCGCCAAGATCAAGTCCGGCGCCGGCCCCGACGTGGTGCGGCTTTCGATCGGCATCGAGGATAAGGAAGATCTGATTGCGGATTTGGAACAGGCGCTGGGCGCGTAAGGCTTTGGCGTCATTCCGGGGGCACAGCGCTGAACCCGAGATTCCGGGTTCGGTGCTTCGCCCCGCCCCGGAATGGCTGATGTCAGTTAACACTCCTTAACCATAGCTGCCGCATACATCGTCACTGGATCGCCCCTTTGATTCGGAGCCGACGATGCTGCGCTGGATGGTGCCTGGCCTTGCGGCGATGCTGACGGTTTCAACCGCGCTGGCTGCCGATCTGCCGGCCACACCGAAGCGGCGCGCAGCTGTTCCGCCGCAGGAAGCACCAACAGTCTATGTCGAGACCGATCCCGACGCGCTGATCTCGCCGGCCTATGGCATCGGCAGTTACATCCGCAACCTGCCCGGCACGCCGCTGCTGCCCGGCTCGCACACGCTGCCGGGCTATTACGGTCGCCCCTGGGATTACGATTATCAGGGCCCGTATTACGGCGGAAAGCAGGTCGACTATTTCTGGCGACTGCCCTACGCGTGCGGCATCTATGGCTATTGCTGATCAGCTCGCCTGACCGAGCGGAACACCGCGCGGCCGCGCCTCGATCGACTGCCGCGAAGCCAGTCGCTCCGTCTGCACCACCGCGAGTATCAACACCACGATCGCGACCGCCTGGTGCGCAAGCGCCAGTCCAATCGGAACCTGGTTGAGCAGCGTCAGGATGCCGAGCACCGCCTGCACGCTTACCGCAGCCAACAACCACAGCGCGCCGCTTGCCGCCGCACCTGTGCGCGAACGCACGGCGTCAAGTGCGTGCAGCGTCGCTAGCATGAACAACGCGTACGCCGTCATGCGGTGCTCGAACTGCACCGTCAGAACGTTGTCGAACAGGTTGCGCCACCACGGCGTTTCGAACCACAGCCGTTCCGCCGAGGGAATGAACGCGCCGTCGATCTGCGGCCAGGTGTTGTAGGCGCGGCCGGCGCGCAGGCCCGCGACCAGCGCGCCGAAATAGATCTGCACCAAGGTCACGACGAGGAGCAGCGCGCTCGTGAACCGCAGGCGCGCAGGTGCTGCGATCTGCGGCCGCTCCTTGAGCCGCCGCACCGTCCAGACGATACCGGCGAAGATCAGAAGCGCGAGCACCAGATGCGTCGCCAGCCGATATTGCGACACCTCGATGCGTTCCGTCAGGCCCGAGGCCACCATCCACCAGCCGACCGCGCCCTGAAGCCCGCCAAGCGCAAACAGCAGCCATAACCGCCGCTTCAGCTCCCCCGACAGACCGCCGCGCCATAGGAAGAACAGGAACGGCAGCAGATAGGCGATGCCAATGAAACGGCCGAGCAACCGGTGGCTCCACTCCCACCAGAAGATCTCCTTGAACTCGGACAGGCTCATGCCTGCATTGAGCTCGCGATATTGCGGGATCTTCTTGTAGGCCTCGAACGCCTCGGTCCACTGCGCTTCGGTGAGCGGCGGCACGCTGCCGGTGACCGGCTTCCATTCGACGATCGAGAGGCCGGATTCCGTCAACCGCGTCGCGCCACCGACCAGCACCATCAGCGCGATCAGCGCGGCCACGGCGATCAGCCACACGCGCACGGCGCGATGCGGCTCGGACGGGGCGGAAATCGTCGTCATTGGGAGCAAAAACCAGGACTTGAACCAAGGAGGCTTGAACCGGACTGCGCGCCCCTTATAGTCCCCCGCTCCCGCAGCGCAAGTTACGCGAAAGCAGCAAGCTCCCGCCATGACGATCCGCACCCGCAAGTTCCTCGGCGCCATCCTGCTCCTGATGCTGGCCACGGTCTGGGCCTTGCTCGGCATGGCGCTGGCGCAGATGCCGTGGATCGCCGAGTCCGGCTGGCGCCAGGCGATCTACTACGTGGTCGTTGGCATGGGCTGGGTGCTGCCGGCGATGCCGATCGTGAGCTGGATGCAGCGTCCCGATCGCGCCAAGTCCAGTTCGTAGCGCTTCTAGTTCGCGGCACTGCCGGTCGGTTTCACCGGCGCAAAGGCAACGCCCGACACCAGCACGCGCATCATGCGTAGCGATCGCACCCGGCCGTCCCACGAGATCCGCGGCAGCGCGCGCAGATTGGTGCGTCCCTCTGCATCCACGATGCCCGGGATCGTCGACACGGCACTGGCAAAGCCGGCCTCCTCTGCCATCACAACGTGGCTGCGCCCAAACGACGAGCGATCGCCGAACGGAAAGGCGAAATGCCTGATCTCGCGGCGGAAGGCCGCTTCTGCGACCGCCTTGCCCATGGTCATCTCGCGGAGCGCGGCCGCATCCTTCATGTTGGCGAGAACGGGATAGTTGACGGTCGCGCTGCCGATCGTGACGAGCGGATCGGCGGCGAGCTTCGTCAGATCTTCCCAATCCATCGACGCCTCGCGCGAGATCGCGGCGAGGTCAATCCGGTAGCGCGCGCAGAGATCGGCGATCGCCGCCGACAGATCCGCCGGCGGCAGCGAACGCAACCAGCTCTCGAGATACGAAAACAGCGCCTGCTTCTCGGCATTGTCCGTGACGGTGAAGCGCTGCTCCGTCTCGCCCATCATCAGGCTGATGCGGCTCTCGCGCGCGATCATCCGTTCGAGCCCGAGCCACCAGGCTTCGCCGACGCCGTCGGGAAAGGCGGTAGGGACATAGATCGTGCAAGGCACAGCGTGCCGCGCCAGCACCGGATAGGCGAAGTTGATGAAATCCTTGTTGGCGCCATCGAAGGTCAGCGCCACGAAGCGCCGCTTCTCCGGCAGCGTCACCGCCCGGCGGCAGACCTCGTCCATGCCAAGGAAATCGTACTTCCACTGCTTCAGCGCGCGAATGGCGCGGTCGAGGAATTGCGGCGTGATCTCGTGCGCGCCCAGCGGCTGAAAGCCGCCGCGCCGCCGCGGCCGCACATGCGCAAAGCGCAGGATGGTGCCGGCACCACGACTGCGCAGCGCAGCCTGGCCGCTGAACCAGGCCAGCTCAAGCCGAAGACGCTCCAGCCATCTGTCGTCGGATGCCAAGGTCCCACCTTCGCGCGCGCCGGCGCCTGCTCCCTCTCCTATTGTCATTACCCTTTGTTGACGTTTCTTTGCAAAGGTCGGCCACCGGCCGAAATACGTATATTTTCGATTTCTCGACAGGTTTCGCGAATGACCATGGCTGCGGCGATGCAAGGCCGGACGGCAGAAGCGCCAGCGCGGTCGAAAGCGAGCCGCATCGGCCAGGTCGATATCGTCACTGATCTCGGCGGGGCCGAGGCGGCCTGGCGCGCCTTCGAGGAGAGCGGCCACCTCTTCACGCCGTATCAGCGGTTTGACCTGCTCGGTCCCTGGCAGCAGCTGGTCGGCGAACGCGAGGGCGCGCGCCCGTTCGTCGTGATCGCCCGCGACATCGAGCACCGGCCGCTCGTGCTGCTGCCGCTGTCGCTGCACCAAGCCCACGGCGTACGCACGGCCTGCTTCATGGGCGGGAAGCATACCACCTTCAACATGGGCTTGTGGAACGCTGAATTCGCGGCACAGGTCGTTCTCGCCGATCTCGATGCGCTGCTTGCGCCGCTGCGCGAGCATGTCGACGTCCTCTCGCTGACGCAGCAGCCTAAGCGCTGGCACGATCAGCAGAACCCGTTTGCGCTGCTGCCGCGGCAGAGCTCGGTCAACGGCTGCCCGTTGCTGGCGATGGAACCGGGCGGTCCGCCCGCATCGCGGATCAGCAATTCCTTCCGTCGTCGTCTCAAGAGCAAGGAGAAGAAGCTCCAGGCCCTCGCTGGCTACCGCTACCACCTTGCGACCACGGATGCGGACATCGTGCGCCTGCTCGACTGGTTCTTTCGCGTCAAGCCGGCGCGGATGGCGGAGCAGAAGCTGCCGAACGTCTTCGCCGAACCGGGCGTCGAACAGTTCATCCGCAGCGCCTGCCTCGCCCGGCAAGGAGAAGGACGCGTGATCGACGTCCACGCGCTCGAATGCGACGAGGAAGTGATCGCGATCTTTGCCGGCGTCGCCGACGGCCAGCGCCTCTCGATGATGTTCAACACCTACACGATGTCCGAGAATGCCCGCTACAGTCCCGGTCTGATCCTGATGCGCTACATCATCGACCGCTGCGCCGAGCGCGGCTACCGCTCGCTCGACCTCGGCATCGGCTCGGACGACTACAAGCGGATGTTCTGCAAGGACGACGAAGACATTTTCGACAGCTTTGTGCCGTTGACCTCACGCGGCAGGCTCGCGGCGGTGGCGATGTCCTCGTTGAACCGCGGCAAGCGGCTGGTGAAGCAGAACCAGATGCTGCTCGACCTGGCGCGCAGTCTGCGTCAGGCGTTCGGGTAACGCCGGCGCCCTCGTCTCTCCATTTGCGGGGGGAGGTAAGAGCAGCACTGATCGATAGACTACGGGGAAGCGCCCTCGCCTACGCCGCCACCACGCGCGGCGCGTCCATCGCATCGGACGGCTGCACCGGTCTGCTCAGCATCGTCACGTCGCTGAAGCCGACGGCGCTCAGCTGCTCGCACATCAGCGTGCGCGCATCCTGTGCCATCGATGCATCCGGCACCACGACGGCGCGGGCATCGACCGTCAGCAACTCGGCCGGCAGGTCGGAGGCACTGCCGGCATCCAGCAGCACGTGGTCGTATGCTCGGAGCAGCGCATCGATCGCGAGCGCCACCCGCGGTGATTGCAGCAGGCTGCGATCGAAGCCAGGACGGCCGGCCATGACCAGATGCAGCCGCGACAGCTTGTCCCGGGTGATGACCTGCGCGAAAGACGCTTCGCCCTGCATCAGCTCGGCAAGGCCGGGCGTGGAGGCATCGACGGCCACCGCGGCAATGGTCGGCGAGGATGCGGCGAGATCGACCACGACAACGCGTGCGTCACGCGCGAGATGTCGGGCGAGGGTCAGGGCCGAAAGCGTAATCGAGTCGCCGGCCGCGGTGCCGAGCACCGTGATCTTCTTCGCCGCTGCGCCCGCGGCGCGCAGGCTCTTGGCCAGCTGCTCGATCTCGGCGAATTCGGTGATGTCGGCCTCAGGCGCCATCGCCGGCTGAAGCGGCCCGGGCTCGTCGACGACGGGATCGACCCTCGGCTCGACCACCGGCTCCGCTGCCGCTTCTTGGCGCAGCGTCACCCGCGACGGTAGGACCGCAGCCACAGCCCGCGGCGCAGTCTGGCGCAGCAGCTCACCGGTGACGACGACGCCGGACGACAGCAGCAGCGTCGCAATCGTCGCGATCAGCACGATCGGCAGCTTCTTCGGGTAGGCCGGGGTATTCGAGACGATGGCGCGCGAAATGATGCGGCCGTCCGTCGGGGCGGTATCGATGGTCTCGCGGGTGTTGGCCTCGCGATATTTGGCGAGATAGGTTTCCAGCAGGTCGCGCTGCGCCTTGGCCTCGCGCTCGAGCGCGCGGAGCTGCACGTCCTGGCCGTTGGTGGATGCCGCCTGCTTCTTGAGCTGCTCGAGGCTCGCCGTCAGACCGTCGACCCGGCCGCTGGCGATTCGAGCGTCGCTTTCGAGCGAACGCGAAATCTTGGCCGCTTCGTCGCGGATCTGATTGTCGAGGTCGCCAAGCTGCGCCTTCAACTCCTTGATCCGGGGATGATTGCCGAGCAGCGTGGACGACTGCTCGGCGAGCTGCGCACGCAGCGTCACCCGCTGCTCCGACAGCCGCCGCATCAGTTCGGAGTTCACCACCTCCGATGCCTCGATCGGCTTGCCGCTCTGGAGCATTTCGCGGATCAGCCGCGCCTTGGATTCTGCGTCGGCCTTGATTGAGCGCGCGTTGTTGAGCTGGGTATTGATCTCGCCCATCTGCTGGTTCGATAGCGTGGTGTTGTTGGTGCCGACGAACAGGCTCGACTTGGAGCGGAAGTCCTCGACCCGCCCCTCCGCCTCGGAGACCTTCTTGCGCAAATTCTCGATCTCGCCGGCCAGCCACTGGCTGGCGTTCTTGGCCTGCTCCTGGCGCACACCCTGCTGGAGCACGAGATAGACGTCGGCGATAGAATTGGCGACGCGCGCGGCGAGCTCGGGATCGGCGGACTGGAATTCGACCACGATCACGCGCGACTTGTCGACGGCGTAAGCCTGGAGGCGCTCGTAATAGGCATCCAGCACGCGCTCTTCCGGCGTCATCGAGAACGGATCGCGGCCAACGCCGACCAGCGCCGCCAGCGACTTCAGCGGCGAGATGCCTTGCAGCACCGGATCGAATTCGGGCCGCTCCGCGAGCTTGTTCTTCTTGATGATCTCGCGCGCGAGATCGCGCGAGAGCACGAGCTGCACCTGGCTGGTGACGGCCTCGGCGTCGAGCGCCTGCCGCTCTTCGGTGCGATCGCTGTTCGGGCGCAGGAACACGTTCTCGCGGCCATCGATCAGGATCCGCGATTCGGACTTGTAGCGCGGTGTGACGAGATTGACGGCAACAACCGATGCAACGAGCACCAGCACGGTCGGCACGATGATCCAGCCGCGCTTGCGCGCCAATGTCGCGCCGAGCGCGTGCAGGTCGATGTCGCCGGATTCGACTTGCGCCTGCTTCGCGGCGACCGGCGCAGGCTTCGCTTCGACCTTGGGCGCGGCTTCGGATTTGGACTTTGAGACAGCCCGCTCGATTACCGCCTTGTCCTTGCCGGCACGCCAGAACGCTAAACGCATCGAACACTCCCGCAGGGGCAACGCCACAAGCTGCCTCAACGGGGCGACTACACTCCATTAAGGTTGCCGCTGGGTTAATCGCTGCGTCCGGCGACCGACGCATGCGCGCCCGTCACCGTTTGTTAACCACGACGGCCCTTAATCCGTCTCGATTATTTCACGAGAATTGTTCGGCAGTTGCCGTCGAGCGCTGGTTTTGATCATGCCCCCTGCTTCCGACCGGCCGCTTCGCATCCTGCACGCCGTGCGCGCACCCGTTGGCGGCATCTTCCGCCACATCCTCGACGTCGCCAATGGCCAGGTCGACCGCGGCCATCATGTCGGCATCCTCGCCGACAGTCTCACCGGTGGCGAGCGCGCCGACAAGGCGCTTGCCGAGCTCGCGCCGCGGCTGAAGCTCGGCGTGCATCGGCTGGCGATCCGCCGCGAACCGTCACCTGACGACGTCCTGGTGTGGCTTCGCATGCGACGCCTGATCGCGACGCTCAAGCCCGACGTCATGCACGGCCATGGCGCCAAGGCCGGCGCCTTCATCCGCATGCGGCGGCGCTCCGACGACACCATCCGCATCTACACCCCGCATGGCGGCTCGCTGCATTACCCCCTCAACACATTCAAGGGCGAGTTCTACGCGCGGCTCGAGCGCACGCTGATGGACGCGACCGACCTGTTCCTGTTCGAGAGCGCATTTGCCCGCGACACCTATCAACGCATCGTCGGCACGCCTAAGGGCGTGGTGCATTGCGTCTTCAACGGCGTCACGCCGGAGGAGTTCGAGCCCGTCGCGACCGCCGAGGATGCCACCGACCTCGCCTATGTCGGCGAGTTCAGGCACATCAAGGGCGCGGATCTGCTGGTCGATGCCGTCGCGCGCCTGCACGAGAACGGTAAGAAGGTCACGCTGACGCTCGGCGGCGACGGCGAGGAAAGCGCGGCGCTGAAGGCTCAGGTCGAGAGGCTCGGCCTCTCCAGCGCGATCCGTTTCATCGGGCACGTCAAGGCGCGGTACGGCTTCTCCAAGGGCCGGCTGCTGGTCGTCCCCTCGCGTGGCGATTCCATGCCCTATGTCGTGATCGAGGCGGGTGCTGCCGGCATTCCCATGATCGCGGCCCGCATCGGCGGCATTCCCGAGATCTTCGGGCCGGAGAGCCCCGCCCTGTTCGCGCCGAGCAATTCCGAGGCCATGGCCGAAGCGATCGCGGCCGCACTCGACGATCCGCACGGGACGGCCCAGCGCGCAACCGCCTTGCGCGCGCGCATCTCAGCGCATTTTTCGCAGCAAGCGATGGTCGACGGCGTGCTCGCCGCTTATCGGGACGCATTTGCCAATCATTAACCATTCTTAAGCCCGCTTCAGAAAATCTTCCGATTTGTTCGATAATCGAAGTGCCGGGGGATGCTTGCCCGGGTGCGCAAAGCCGTGCCGCGGGGCTTTGGAATGGACGTGGACGCCCGTGGAACCGCTCAACGCACGCTCGATGCTCGATGCCGCGACCAGCGCCGTGGCAAAGCCGGCTGACCAACCCTTTGTGGAGCGCCGCCGCCGGCTCTCGCCCGCAGCGCTCGACGTCGTCAATCAGAAGGTCGCCCGCGCCTATTCGCCCATCGTGATCGCCGGCTTCGTCCGCCTGGCTGATTTCGCGCTGCTCAGCCTCGTCGGCATTGCGCTCTACGCCGGCTATGTCATGCCGCTCGCCGGTGGGTTCAACTGGGTCTATCCTGCGCAGATTATCGCGGTGGCGGTCGCCGCCGTGGTCTGTTTCCAGGCCGCCGACATCTACCAGGTGCAGTTGTTCCGCGGGCAGCTTCGGCAGATGACGCGGATGATCTCGTCCTGGTCGTTCGTCTTCCTGCTCTTCATCGGCATCTCGTTCTTCGCCAAGTTCGGCAGCGAAGTGTCGCGGCTGTGGCTTGCCGCCTTCTACTTCCTCGGGCTCGCCGCGCTGATCGCCGAGCGTCTCATCCTGCGCTCGCTGGTACGCGGCTGGGCGCGCGAGGGCCGGCTCGACCGCCGCACCATTATCGTCGGCTCCGACAGCAACGGTGAGCAACTGGTCCAGGCGCTGAAGGCGCAGGAGGATTCCGACATCCACGTTCTCGGCGTGTTCGACGATCGCAACGACAGCCGCGCGCTCGACACCTGCGCCGGCGCGCGCAAGCTCGGCAAGGTCGACGACATCGTCGAATTCGCCCGCCGCACTCGTGTCGACCTCGTGCTGTTCGCGCTGCCGATCTCGGCGGAGACCCGCATCCTGGAGATGCTGAAGAAGCTCTGGGTGCTGCCGGTCGACATTCGCCTCTCCGCGCACACCAACAAGCTGCGCTTCCGGCCCCGCTCCTATTCCTATCTCGGCGAAGTGCCGACTCTGGACGTGTTCGAGGCGCCGATCACCGACTGGGATCTGGTGATGAAATGGCTGTTCGACCGCATCGTCGGCAGTCTCGCGCTGCTCGCCGCGCTGCCGGTAATGGGACTGGTGGCGTTGGCGGTGAAGCTCGACAGCCCCGGCCCGGTGCTGTTCCGCCAGAAACGCTTCGGCTTCAACAACGAGCGGATCGACGTCTACAAATTCCGCTCGATGTACCACCATCAGGCCGATCCGACCGCCTCGAAGGTCGTGACCAAGAACGATCCACGCGTCACCCGCGTCGGCCGCTTCATCCGCAAGAGCAGCCTCGACGAGCTGCCGCAGCTCTTCAACGTGGTCTTCTCGGGCAACCTCTCGCTGGTCGGCCCGCGTCCGCATGCGGTGCAGGGCAAGCTCCAGAGCCGCCTGTTCGACGAAGCCGTCGACGGCTATTTCGCGCGCCACCGCGTCAAGCCCGGCATCACCGGCTGGGCGCAGATCAACGGCTGGCGCGGCGAAATCGACAATGAAGAGAAGATCCAGAAGCGCGTCGAGTTCGACCTCTACTACATCGAGAATTGGTCGGTGCTGTTCGACCTCTACATTCTCCTGAAGACGCCGATCTCGCTGCTGACCAAGAACGAGAACGCGTATTGAGTTTATCTGTCATGCCCCGCGAAGGCGGGGCATCCAGTACTCCGCAGCGCCAGCCGTTGTCCGCAATAGGCGCCGCGGAGTACTGGATCGCCCGGTCAAGCCGGGCGATGACAGCGGTATTGTGGCGTACCAGTAGCGTAAGCGTATGAGCGTGCGATGGCGTATGCGGCGACAGCCGGTGAAGTAAACGTAGCCGTACGGGCTGCACCCGGCGTGCTGGCCTTCCAGCGCGCGCTGGTATGGCTGGTCGGCGCGTCGGGCGCGATCGTGTTCATCGAGCCGAGCCCCTACGAGATCGCGACGCTGCTCGCGACCGTCACCTTCTTCGCCACCGGTCTGCGGCTGAAGCTCGCGCTGATGCCGCTGGTGCTGATGCTGGTCCTGCTCAATGTCGGCTACACCATCAGCGCGATCCCGCTGCTCGATCAGCCCGAGGTGGCGAGCTGGATCGCGACCTCCTGGTATATGGCGGTGACCGTGGTGTTCTTCGCGATGGTCACCTCGGAGGATACGGCGGCCCGGCTCGACATGCTCCGCCGCGGGCTCGTGGTCGGCGCCATGGTCGCCTCGCTATTGGCGGTCGCCGGTTACTTCCACCTGATCCCTGGCGGAGACGATCTCCTCACGCTCTACGGACGTGCGCGCGGCACGTTCAAGGATCCGAACGTGCTCGGCGCCTTCCTCATCCTGCCGGCGCTGTTCTCGCTCCAGAGCGTGGTTTCGGACAAGCTCGGCAAGGCGTTCCGCAATGTCATCGGCTTCGGCCTCATGTCGCTGGCGATCCTGCTCGCCTTCTCCCGCGCCGCCTGGGGCGGCTTGGTGTTGACCTCCGCCTTCATGCTGGCGCTGATGGTGTTGACCAGCCGCACCAACGCGCAGCGGTCCCGCATCATCGCCATGGCGATCGTCGCCGCGGTGCTGGGACTGGCCTTGATCGCGGTGCTGCTGTCATTCGACTCGATTGCCGAGATGTTCAAGCAGCGCGCGAGCTTCGACCAGAGCTATGACGAGGGCCGCTTCGGCCGGTTCGGCCGCCACATCCTCGGCGCTGACATGGCGCTCGACCTGCCGTTCGGCATCGGCCCCCTGCAGTTCCACCGCTTCTTCCCCGAGGACACCCACAATTCCTATCTCAACGCCTTCATGTCCGGCGGCTGGCTCTCTGGCGTGTGCTATCCCGCGCTGGTCTTCACCACCGTCATCATGGGCTTCCGCCACATCTTCGTCCGCGTGCCCTGGCAGCGCGCCTATCTCGCGGTGTTCTCTGCCTTCATCGGCACTGTCGGCGAAAGTTTTGTGATCGACACCGACCACTGGCGGCACTTCTGGATGATGCTGGGCGCGATGTGGGGCATGATCGCGGCCGCGCAGGTCTACAAGATCAAGGCTGACGACGAAGCTTCTTCAGCTTGAGAGCGGGACGCTTCTCCGGTGGGGTCTCGAGTAGGCCCTTGAGCGTCTCCGTGGCTGCGAGCACGGCCTTGTAACCTTCATTGGCGAAGCGCAGCAGCAGACGTAATTGCTCGTCGGAATAGCCGCCGAACACCTTCTCCATCGCCTGCTGCATCGGTACGTAGAACTGACCGATCTTCATCGCCGCGTCCGGCACGACCGCGATGAAAACTTTCCGGCGATCGGTCTCGTCGCGTTCACGGCGCACCAGCCCGGCCTTTTCGAGCCGGTCGACCACGCCGGTGATGGCGCCGGTCGTGAGCCCCGTGACCTCGGCCAGCCGGCCCGCAGTGACACGGCCTTCGAGATACAGGATGTCCATGCATTCAAGGTCGGAATTGGCAATTCCGGCAACGTTCGCAACGGTCTGGCCATAGAGCACGCCCTGCGCGGACGACCTGCGCATCGCCTCCTCGAGTTCCTGCAACAGCGCATCGCGCGCCTTCGTCCTTGACAAGATCCGCCTCATCACTTAGTCAGTATATATCTTAGCTACTAAGAGATTTAGCAGCCGTGATTTCTGCTAGCACCACGGACACGTCGGGAGCAAGCCATGTCCTACCGTCCCCGCAAAGCCCTGATCATCGGCGCCGGCATCGCCGGGCCCGTCGTCGCGATCCTGCTTCGCCGGGCCGGCATCGAGTCCGCGATCTATGAGGCCTGGCCCTATTCGAAGGGCATTGGCGGCGGCCTTCAGATCGCACCGAACGGCATGCATGTCATGGACGAGATCGGCCTTGCGAAAGAGTTGATCAGCCGCGGCTCGGTCGCGGAGGCCTTCGATTTCTATTCGCAGGACGGTGAGAGGCTCGGCTCGATCAACCGCGACATGGAGCGGCGCTTCGGCCAGCCGGCCGTCAACATCTCCCGCGCCACGCTGAACGAAATCCTGATCGACAAGGCCTGGTGTGCCTGCGTCTCACTCTACTTCGAGAAGCGCCTGATCAAAATCGAGGACCGCGGCAACCAACCGATCATCGCCTACTTCGCCGACGGCACCACCGCCGAGGGCGACTTCCTGATCGGCGCCGACGGCGTCCACTCGGTGGCGCGCCGCCAGGTGGTGCCGGACGGGCCGCAGCCGTTCAACACCGGACTGATCGGCTTCGGCGGCTTCGTGCCGCACGCGGTGCTCGACGGCAGGCCGATCGGCCGCCACGTCGAGACCACGTTCGGACAGAGTGGCTTCTTCGGCTACGGCTATTGCAGCCCCGATCCGGACGACGGCGTGATGTGGTGGAGCACGCAGCCGGCGCACGGCAGGGACGCGATGATGTTTCGCGCGCTCGACCACGCGACGCTGAAGCAGCATCTGCGCGGCTTCCATCGCGGCTGGCACGATCCGATTCCCGACATCATCGAAGCGGCCGAGAACATCGTCGTCACCGACACGCTCGACGTCGCGACCTTGCCGACCTGGTCGCGCAAGCGCTCGCTGCTAATCGGCGATGCGGCGCATGCGACCAGCCCCCATGCCGGCCAAGGCGCTTCGCTGGCGCTGGAGGATGCGATGCGGCTCGCGCGGCTGATGCAGGAGGGGCAGGAGCTCAGCGCCACCTTCCAGACCTTCGAGGCCTCGCGCCGCCCGCGCACCGAAAAGATCGTCGCCATGGCGCGCCGCAATGGCAACAGCAAGCGCGAATTTAGCGCCACCGGTGCGTGGGTTCGCAATCAGATGCTGAAGTGGCTCCTGCCACTTGGCGCCAAGGGCATGGATTTCATGTACGCCTATGACGCGCGTGCGGTGTAGCGGCAAGCTCGGTGTCATCGCCCGCGAAGCCGGGCGATCCAGTATTTCAGAGACGGTCGTGATAGAGCCGAGAGGCCGCTGCGTACTGGATGCCCCGCCTTCGCGGGGCATGACAGCGTCCTTGATGGCACCGCCTACGTCTCCACCTCGAACGTCAGCCCCGCATTGTCACGCAGCCGCTTGATCAGCTTGTGCTGCATCGCTGCACCCGGTGTCCAGAAGCCGGCCGGAACGTCAGCCGCCTCGCGCAGCAGGCAGATCGCGCATTCGGAGATCATCTTCGAGGTCGAGCCGTAGCCGGGATCGCGGTCACCGGTGACGCCGGCGCGCACCTGGCGGCCGTCCGGTGTGATCGCCACATACAGCAGATTGAAGAGACCCTTCTCGCGCTCCTCCTTCGAGGGCCCCTCGCCCGGCTTCGGTGCGTTCGGCCCGGTCTTCTCGGCATTGGCGGCCATCACGCGCTTCGCGTTGGCCTCACCCTTCTCGCCGGGACCGGTCAGAACCATCTCGTCGTAGACGAACTCCTTCCCGTAGGGAAAGCCCATCAGCATGTTAGAACGATGAACGTTACGCGTGTTGATCAGTGCCATCATGAACGGTGCAGCCCAGGATTGCAGATCCTCCTCATAGACCGCCCTGTTGCCCTTCGGCTGCTTCGGGCCGGTGAAGCCCGGCGTCAGTGCAAAATGGTCGTTGAGAATGGCGACAAGGCTGAGGTCCTTGGCAACCGCATCGAAGGTCGCTTTTGCACTCGCCGCGGTGCCGCCTGACAGCGTACCACGCATGTCGCGCACGCGGCCCTTGACGCGCGGCGCCGGCGCGCCGAACACGCGCTTGGCCTCTTCCTGCACGAAGAAAGTGCCAAGCTCGAACGGCACGGAATCATAGCCGCAGGAAAACACGATGCGCGCGCCGCTTGCCTTGGCTGCGGCCTCGTATTTGTCGATCATCTTCCGCATCCAGACCGGCTCGCCGCAGAGATCGAAATAATCCGCGCCCGCAGCGACGCAGGCCGCGAGCAGTTCCTCGCCATAGAACTGATACGGCCCGACCGTCGTGATCACTGATCTGGTCTGCGCCACCATCGCCTTCAGCGAAGCCGCATCCGATGCGTCGGCCACGATCAGTGGCGTCTCGGCGTGTGCGCCGATCGCTTCGCGCACCGATTTCAGCTTGTCGAGGCTGCGGCCGGCCAGCGCCCATGTCAGCGCCTTGTCGTCCTTGTAACGCGCCGACAGATATTCGGCGACGAGTTGGCCGGTGAAACCGGTCGCGCCGTAGACGACGATGTCGAATTTCGCAGAGCTCATAATCGGCCTTTACTTTTTCGCGTAGCTCACGCCCATGCCGGCACGGACGTCGCTTTGAATGCCATAGGGCGGAATCGGATAGCGCAGGCCATTCTTGGCCAGCGCCTTCATGCCCTCGATTGCCTTGGCGAGGTGCGCGGGCTTCAAAGCCATCAGCATCTCCTCGTCCGGCACGCCGCCATAGCGCCGTTCGGCATAGCATGGCAAGGACAGGCTGGGCTCGCCGGTCTTGAGCGCCCGCCCCCAGGAATCCGCGCAGGCGGTCTCCCCGACCACGCCCCATTCGAACTTCCTGTAGTCGGTATATTGCAGCCCGTTGATCAGGATGATCATCTGCCCGGGCGTCGCGTAAACGAGGCAAATGTCGGGCGGATCGAGCCTGCCGCTCGACAGCGGGCTGACGGCGAGCGCCTGATATTGCCCGAACGGCACCACGTCGAGCGCTTCCTGGCGCTTGCGTGCATCTTCCGCCGTGCCGTGCCACACCCCGACGTAATTTTCGCCCGCGAGCCATTTATCATCCTGCGGCGCAAGACCGATCACGGCGCGGCATTGCGCACCCACGAGATCGTCGGCCGTGATGCCGACGGTCCATCCCAGACGCGCGGCCATGCTGACGATCTGGTCGGTGGTGTGGATCGCGTTCGGCCGCCGGATTTTTGGGATCGCCTCCATGTCCGCGGCGCGCGCGAACAGTTTCATGCCGATCACCGTCGTCTTCAGCCGGAGCAGGCTATTGAGATCGGCGACGAGTGCAGCAAGGTCGATCCTATCCGCGCTCTGCTGTTGCATGGCGTCCTCCGGGCCGGCGATCGCGCCGTCTGTTGTTGTTTTGCGGCTCTCGTTCTAGTCCTTGGCGGGCCCCGGAAGCAACTCGCCGGTCCTGCCCATCACGCGGTAGGCCACGAGGCCGATCCACTCGCGCACGGCGACGTCGGTTCGGCCAAGTCCGTCCGCACCCCTATTGGTGAAGGAAAACAGATCGTCACGCCCACCCATTCGCCAGTCCACCGGATAGGCTTCGACGTCAAATCCGGCCTTGCGAAAGATCCCCATCGAGCGCGGCATGTGAAAGGCCGACGTCACCAGAAGCCAGCGCTGGCCCGGCTTCGGTGACACCAATTGCTTCGTGAAGATGGCATTCTCCCAGGTGTTGCGCGAGTCCCGCTCGATGATCAGGCGTTGCTTCGCTATGCCGACATTCTCCAGGACTGGCGCGGAGTAATCAGCTTCCCTCGCGACGGTCGAGACCAGGTTCGACGTGCCCCCGGTGAAGACGATGCGCGCATTGGGATAGCGGCGGGCGAGCTCGGCCGGCGCAAACAGACGATCGGCCGCGTGCGCGACCACCGGCGTGCGATGCGCCGCCGACAGCTCGGTGTCGACGGAGCCGCCGAGCACGACGATGCCATCTGGCGCACCGCGCGACGGATCCCAGGGCGCAAAGCGCGACTCCAGCGGATAGAGCAAGAGATTGCCGAGCGGCGAGAACGCCGCGAGCGCCAGCAGAACCAGCGTGACTGCGGCAAGCTTACGGCCGAACGCGGCAAAGCGCGTCGCCATCAGCACGACAGACAGCATCCCAAGCTCGACCAGGAGATTGATCGGCAGCAGCGCGACGCCGAGGGTCTTGGAGAGAGCGAAAAACAGGAGAGCCTCGCTGGAATGATCGTGCCTGTCATGCGCGGGCTTGACCGGCCCGGCCTTCTTCAGAAATCTTCTTGAAAGAGGATCGATCGCCGGGTCAAGCCCGCGGCCGATGAAACCAACCGGACCCGGCAAATGACCCATCATCACCTGCATTCCAGCCCAGAAACCTGCCATTGGGGCTTCTTCGAAGCCGCGCTCAGGCCCGTCCTCACCATCGCCAGCGGCGACGAGGTGACGATCGACACCATCAGCGGCGGTCCGGACATGCTGCCCGACCGCAATCAGTTTCACATTCCGCCGGAGATGTTGGAGGTTCACGCCAGGAACGAGCGCATGCTGCCCGGCCACATCCTCACCGGTCCGATCGCGGTCGAAGGCGCCGAGCCCGGCGATGTCCTCGCGATCGAGATCCTCGACGTCGAGCTCCGGCAGGATTGGGGCTGGAACATGATCAAGCCGCTGTCCGGCACCCTGCCCGACGATTTCCACGCGACGCGTATCCTGAACATCCCGCTCGACCGAACGCGGATGACCGGCCGCATGCCATGGGGTCTGGACCTGCCGCTCAAGCCGTTCTTCGGCGTCATGGGCGTGTCACCGCCGCCGGCCTGGGGCCGCATCTCCTCGCTGGTCCCCCGCGCGATGGGCGGCAATCTCGACAACAAGGAGCTCGGCGCGGGCGCAACACTTTATTTGCCGGTGTTCGTGCCGGGCGCGCTGTTCTCCTGCGGCGACGGGCACGGCGTGCAAGGCGACGGCGAGGTCTGCGTCACCGCGATCGAGACTGCACTCCGGGGCCGCTTCCGCCTGACATTGCGCAAGGATCTCAAGTTCGACTATCCCCGCGCCGAGACGGCGACGCACTACATGACCATGGCGATGGACCCGGACCTCGACCAATGCGTGGTGCGCGCGCTGCGCGACATGATCGCGCTGCTCGGCGAGACGCGAAACCTGTCGCGTGAAGACGCCTACACGCTGTGCAGCCTGGCCGCCGATCTGCGGGTGACCCAGACCGTCAACGGTGCCAAGGGCATCCATTGCATGATCGAAAAGGCGATCGTGCACGGCTGAGCCGGCCCGCCTCTCCTGATGTGGGTGAAGCCACGCCGCCGCCCGGCTTTCGGGCGGCGCGCCGCGCCGTGCCCAACTTCTCCAGCGATTCCAATGGGCTGATACACCGGTCTGGCCCGGATTTGACTCGCACCCCCGAACCTAAATAGAGTCTTAATCGTTACTTTTATGTACCCGAGTAAGAGGCTAGCGTTCGGGCCATGGCCACCGAAAAAGCCGAGACTGACCGCATTCCCGTAACCTTGGCGCTCTCGACCATCACCTATCTGGAGAAATTGGTGAGACAGGGCACCCACGGCACGAGCGTTCCCGGCGTCGCGCGGACATTGATCGAGGAAGGCATCCGTCTCGCCATCAAGGACGGGCTTTTGTCGATCCGCGACAATGGCAGGACGTGAGCGCGCGCCGGACGTGAGGCGGACCGATCTCGAGAGGCGGATGGCCGACATCTGCAACCTGGGACCGTTACACATGCCTGCTCTTTCCCCGACTCCTTCTCAAACCGCTTCACCGACTTGGACCGACGAACGCATTGAACTCTTGAAGCGGCACTTCGACGCTGGCCTCTCCTGTCGAGAGATCGCCGCCGACATCGGCGTCAGCCGCAACGCGGTGATCGGCAAGCTGTCCCGATTGAATCTGACGCGGGGGCGGACGGTCGATGAGCGCAAGGTTCACGACAGGGGCTTTGCGTCGGCGCGCGCGCCGAAGGCCGTCCCGCGCCTGCAATACGAGATGCTCGCCACGATCTACGGCGAGACCGGCATGCCCGTGGTTGCAGAGCCGATCGACGACGGCAACCGCTGTTCGCTGCTGGAGCTGTCCGAGAATCGCTGCCGCTGGCCCATCTCGACGCCGGGCGAAGACGATTTCTGCTTCTGCGGCAATGCTGCGCCGGAGGGGCAATCCTACTGCGCCGGTCACAGCCGCCTCGCCTACCGGCCGAACTCGCGCACCCGCGCCATCAGCGGCTGAAACAGGCACAACGAAAAACCTCCGGTGGGGCATCACCGGAGGTTTCTGGAGGCTTAGCGTGAAGCCAAGAGCCGCAACTTTCGTAATCGGCTGAGAGCTATATAGCTTAGTAACTCAGGTAAGTAAATAAATCTGAGGCGATTGAATCGCATAGCACGTCTTCATCGACTGCGTGGGAGGCTGCCGATTTCCGAACCGCCTCATTGTAAAAAAGCCCCGGCGGTTTCCCGCCGGGGCTGCTTCATCTTCGAGGGCCGAGCTTACCAGTTGCGCTGTGCGCGCAGCAGCAGGCTGTAGGTGTCCTGGTCCTTCAGCTCGTAGGTGGCCGCCGGCTTGGCGACGGTCGTCAGTGCTCCGGTCGTGATCGCGCCCGAGTACTTCTGGTCGAGATGGCTGTAGGTGAAGTCAGCCGAGAACGTCAGGTTCTTCACCGGTGTCCAGCGGGTGATGACGCCGACCTGGCCAATGTTGAAGTCCGGGTTGCAGGTGCCGGTCAGGGTGGCGAACGCCGCGCTGCCGCAGATCAGGCCCTTGGCGGTGCCGTTGTAGTTGACCGCAGCCCACGCACCATAGAGTGCCGTGTTCCAGTACGGGCTCCAGTTGTGGGTGTAGGCACCCCGGAAGCCGTAGGTCTTGGTCAGCTCGAGGTTGCCGCCCGGGCCGAACACCGCGTCAGACACGCCGGCGAAGCCGATGCTCTGATAAGCGGCGTTCGAGCTGCCGAACATCGAGTAGCTGGTCGCGGCCAGCGACTGGAAGTTGTAGCGGCTCGCGCCCTCGGTGTAGACGCCCGACACGTTGATCACGTCGCCGGCGCCGGTCGGAATGTTCTTGATCGACAGAGCGAGCTGGACGGCCCAACCCCACTTGTCCTCCGGATGACCGGTGACTTCAGTGGCGCCGTAATAGCCGACGTGGTTGTCGTGTGCGGCGACCGACGCCTGGAACATACCCCAGGCCTGGTCGACGCGGACCGTGCCGACGAGGTCGGGCGACCGGGTGCCGCCGATGTCGTTCGACCCGTAGGCGCCGCCGAGGACGCCGGTGGTGCTCATGCCCGCCGTGTTCCAGAGGTTGGTCGTGAAGAACTGAGTCTGGTCCTGCGCCGAGATCGTCGCCGTCACGCCCTGGCCGAAATCGGCCGTGTAGGTGAACTGGGCGACGCCGTTGGTCGAGCCGCTGCCGCCGACCAGCTGATCGAAGTTGTTGCCGGGATAGTTGACCCAGGGCGCGTCGAACTGCGATACAGCCTTACCCATCGTGAAGCCGGCGAACTGGATGAAGGCATAGTAGACGCCGAGCGCGCCGCCCGAGATGCCGCCATCGGTCGGGTTGATGCTGCTGGCCGAACCGGTGAGGGCGGTGCCGGCTGCGTTGAGGCCGATCGTGCTGCTATACTGAGTCCCGCCCGTGGCCGAACCGGTTCCGCTATAATTGCCAGTCGTCCAGGTGAAGACCGCGTCGAAATAGGTGCGGACCACGCCGTACTCGGTCGCGGTGCGCGTGTCGATGTTGAGATCTTCACGAGCGCGCATCGAGTAGTAGTTCGTCAGCCGGTTGTTCGCCGCGAAGACGCCGTTGTACTGGGCGTTGTAGTTGCCGCCCGCGTTGAGGGCGACTTCAGCACGCAGATAGCCGCCCAGCTTGATGCAGGTGTCGGTGCCCGGGATGTAGTAGAAACCCGCACCATAGAGCGTGCAGATCTTGACGTATTCGACCGCCTTGGCCTTGACCGGAAGATCGGCCGCCTGGGCTCCACCGACGGCGATCAGACCCGCCGCAGTGCCGAGCAAAAGGCTCTTCACCAGTTTCATTTAAAACCTCCAAGTTGCTCTTTTTACGGAGACCGGACCGTATGGCCCCCCAGATCTCCGTCTCTCAAATCCGCTCGGCCGCTTTGCGCTTTCGGACACACCCGCTTCGAGCGAGGGACGTGAGCGAACCACCTGCAACGGGACGATCGAGGACCCCCCACCGTCATCGATCAATATGCCTGCGTCTTTCGTTAATCAAAATAGTTTATTAGATCAGCTTTCTGGTTTTGCTGGACCTGTGCCCGGCGCGCAACACCCGCCCAAGGAGCAATCAACTGAGCTAATCATCTTTGTAGTTTTAGTGACGAAATTACCCTGCTCTGCACTTGCGTCAGGACAGGCTTGCGTGGACTATGGCCTGCTACGAACACTGGCCTGAAGAATCAGTTCACGGGAGTGACGCTGTGTCCGCAACGAGGAAAGAGGGTTCACGCCTGCGCTCCGTCGGCAATCTGGATATCATCAGGCGCTTCACCTGGGAGATCTCTTCGATCAACATGTATCTGGAGGAGCTGCGTCAGTTCTGGGCGAGGACGCTCGGCATCAGCGGCCCGCAATGGCTGATCCTGATGGCCATCTCCGACCTCGACAAGGACGACGGCATTCCGGTCAACGTCGTCTCCAAGCTTCTCCACGTCGATCCGTCGTTCGTCACCACCCAGTCCAAGCTGCTCGAGAAGAAGGGCCTGTTGCGCCGTCGGCCCTCGCCGACCGACGCCAGGGTGGTCCGGCTGTCCCTGACCGAGAAGACGCAGAAGCACCTGGCGAGCCTCAACGAGCAGTACAAGACCATCAAGGAATTCGTCTTCCAGGAGTTCGACGAGCAAGAGCTCACCGAATTCACCGCCAAGCTCGCAATGCTGAAGTCGCGCCTCGAGAAGGCCTGCGTCCGCCTCACGCTCGATTTCTGACGCGCGCTTTACATCATATCTAGCCGGCTGCGCCGAGCCGCGATTCGAGCCAGTCGAAGATGTATTCGTTGGCAAGGCTCGGATTATCCGCATGGGCCTGCGCCGCGCCGGTCTCGGCCGCAGTGAACACCTTCAACATGACGTCCGAGCTGCCAATGCGGGAGCTCTGGACGATCTGACGCGCCCGGTCGGCCTTCAGCCAGCCATCCTCGCCGAGCGTGATCAACACCGGGCAGTCGATGCTGGAAGCCATCAGCGGCGCATGGGGCACCGGCACGATGCTGACGTCGCTCAGTGCGAATCGGCTGGCGAAGAAGGCCCGCTCGTGCAGGTCCCACAGGCCGCCGTCGCAGACGGCAGCGGCAAGCCGCGGCTCCTGCAACACCGCACGCGCCACGAAGGAAGAGCCCCAGCCATCCGCGACGATTGCAACGCGCGCGAAATCGACGTCACTGCGCGTCTCCAGATAGTCCATGACGCACGCTATCGCGCTCTCAAGATCCCGGCGCCGCAACAGCACATCGATATAATCGTCGCGCTGATCGCCGAACAGGTCCAGCGCCAACACCGAGAATCCACGCTCGCACGCATGTGGCACGAGCTTGAACAGGAATTCCTCCTTGCGGTGGCCGGGCTCGCCGATGCAGATCACGGTCGGAGCCCGCCCGCTTCCCGACGGCGCAGGTAGGAAGTAGCCCTGCAGCGCATGTCCGTCGAGCCAGGGGACGGTCACGACTTCACCGGCCGGGCTGCGCGCGGAAAGGTAGCGGCGTGCGCATTCCTGCATTGCGAGCACAACGACCCAGCGGCGCTCGTCGTCCTGCTCGAGCGGCATCGCCGCGGCGCCATAGTAGTTCATGGCGCGCAGCCAGTTGCGCCGTGCGCTCGCCATGTGACCTTCTGCGGAGGCCGCCTCGGCGCGCTGCCGATTGGCTTGCGCCAACTTCTTCCACTCGCGGTGCCAGGAGCGGCCGTCGCCCCGCTTCAGCTGCCGCGCGATCATCAGGCATTCGGCGATGGTGGCGCCGCCCTCCTGAGCCGCGGTGAGCAGCCGCGTGAATTCAGCGGAGATGTCCTCTCGCTCCGGGCAAAGGGTCCAGTCGTCGGAGAGGCATGCGGGCATCATCGGGAGCTACGCTCTATCGTCGCGCGTTACGCCTGCTTGACTAAACCATTTCAGGTCCCCAACCAAGCAGCCGCGACCAAAATGAAAGCCGTTCGAGATCACCATCGCTTGAACATTGTCGTGTCGCATGCGTGACATACCGATCGGTCATGATGCGGACGTCACATTGGCAAGAGGTGGCACGTAAAATTGCCTGAGCACCTCTTGCCATGACGATCATCATACCCACATGGGCGCCCCGCTCGCAGGCGGCCTCAACCCAGCCGCCAGCCGACCTCCTGCGTAAAACTTTCGTAGAAGGCGCGGTCGTAGGCCTGCTCCGGCGCGGCGCGCACGCGCTCGTCGAGGCGCTTGGCGTCCTCGCCGACGAGAATGCGCCATCGCTCCGCCTTGACCCCGTCGAGAATGATCTTCGCGGCCTCGGCCGCCGTCGTCGGCGCATCCTCCAGGAAGCTGCGGGCGCGCTCGGCAAACGCCGCCTGGATGTCCTCCTCCGTCATTTTGTCGGCATCTGGCACGCCGGCCGCGATCATGCGCTTGCGGGTCAGCGCGACCTCGTCGGCATTGAGCCGGTCCGAGCCATCACTGCTCTGCACCTTGCGCGAATTGGAGACGATCGAGGTGCCGATGTGACCGGGCATCACCACCGAGCATTTGACGTGCGGCGCGTGCAAGCGGAGGTCGTTGATCAGCGCTTCGGTAAATCCCTTCACCGCGAACTTCGCCGAGCTGTAGGCGGTGTGCGCCTGGTTCATGCCGATCGAGGCCCAGAAGCCGTTGACGCTCGCGGTGTTGACGATGTGCGCCTCGTCCGCGGCGACCAGCATCGGCAGGAAGGTGCGCACGCCGAGATAGACGCCGCCCCAGCAGATGTTGAAGGTGCGCTCCCACTGCTCGCGCGTGTTGGTGAACAGGCTGCCGCCACCGCCGATGCCGGCATTGTTGAACAACAAATGGATCCGGTCCGTTTTCTGCTGCTCGGCGAGCTCGTCGCGAAAACGCTTCAGATGGTCCTCGATCGCGACGTCGGCGACATGCGTCGTGACGCGCAGGCCTTGCGGCAGCTTCTCGGCCTCGCAGAGCCGCTTGGTCTCGGCCATCGCGGCTTCCGAGACGTCGCACATCGCGACGTTGCAGCCCTCAGCCACGAGCTGCCGTGCGAGCTCGCGCCCCATTCCCGTGCCGCCGCCGGTGATGACTGCGATCTTTCCTGCAAAATCCTTCATGGGACTTCGGTCCCTCCCCTTGTCGGTATGTTTCTTCAGAGCTGCCCGCGCTGCGGGGCGCCGCGTAAAATGTAGCAGCGTCGCATCGGCAGGTAAAAGCGCATCAGCGCGATCATTCGACGCCGGTGATTTCGGGCCGCGGACTATTCACATGAGGGCATCGGCAGCCTCGTCGAGGTCACCGTGGTCCGGCGACCTCTCACCGCGGCGCATCCTTCGAGACGCGCGCTTTCAGCAGGTCCTCAGGATGAGGACACAATGCGCGGCATCAGTTTGAGCGAGCCTCATCCTGAGGAGACCGCGTGAAGCAATCGTCTCAAGGACGAGGTGTGCGCGCAAGGCCGCTCAAAAAGCCGTATGCGATAGCCCACAATCCGCCCATTGCTGAGGCCGGCCCCGTATTTGTCCGGCTTCGTGTTAGCGGGAATTTTTTTATAATCCGAATCGTCAAATCGATTCCGTACGCTGGGGCAAGTCGGCCCAGGCCAGCGTATTTGTTGCGTGTCACAGGCTCTGGCACTCCGCTTGCATCCTCTTCGTGGTCAGAAATAACCGATGAGGTGACAGGAATGTTCGTGACCGTCGTTGCCGTGCTCTGCCGGCTAAGCGCAGCCAGCTCAGGCAGTTGCGTCGAGGAAATCGTGACCGACAGCAACATGACGCCCGAGATGTCGATGATGCAATGCGCGATCGGCGCACAGGCCCCGCTTGCGAAATGGATGGGCGAGCATCCGATCTATCGCGCCAACTGGCGCCTCGATCGCTACAAATGCGTGCCTGGTCACTACGAGATCAAGGGCCACGCTTAAGCCCGTAGAACTACGACGCCGAGGAAACGCCCGGGAAGGCGCGCCCCTCTCCCTCCGCATGGGCTCGATAGCGCCAGCATCATTGAGCCGCCGCGCTCCGTGACAATGATCACGCGCATCGACCCGAAACTGTACCGCGTCCCCGCCGAGCAGATTCCCTGTACCGGCCAGCTAAAGGACGTTGAAGCCTTCAACCCGATGCCCCGTTGTGGCAGCTAACACAAATTGCGAAGCTCGAGCAGTTTCGAGATCGAAGGACTGCACTCTCCGAGTAGAAGCCAAGCAGCGGCTGCTGGGTGCGGCAATTTCGTGCCTCGCCGCAGATCTACGGCGTGATGCGCCGCAGCGAGACAAGTGCTTGCTGCGCTGCGCCTTTAGTACTCTCGGAACTAGGCATCGAACCAGCGGTATGCATTCACCTTTGTCTGCACGAGAAATGCTGGTGCAGGAACACAGGCCGATGAGTTTGCATTGTCCGTCAGTTTCATGCGTGAGGCCGATCATGCAAGTTCTTTGTAGAATGATCGCGATTGCAACAATCCCAGCTTGGATGGCGATCTGCTCGACTCCTGCTGTCGCGCAAACCTTCGACGACAGGTGGTCCATCATTCCCAAAGCACACGCGGAGCCAGTTCCTGAAGGGCTCGACCAGACAAAGAAGGACGAAACGCAATCGCAACCTTCGACCCCACAGCAAGCGCAACCTCTGACTCCGGAAGAGCCCTCGAAAGATCGTTTAGGAGCCCAATCTTCTCATCGTGTCATTTCCGGCAAAGCCTCCTACTATTCTTATCCCAAAGGCAAGACAGCAAGCGGTTCATCGTTTGATCGTAATCGGCTAACAGCGGCGCACCGCCACCTGCCCTTCGGCACCAAGTTGCGCGTTACTCACGGCAGCCGAAGCGTCATCGTCACAGTCAATGACCGCGGTCCGTTCGTCCGCAGTCGTGTCCTCGACCTTTCGCTGGCCGCTGCGCGCAGCTTGGGGATTACCGATCGTGGCGTGGCTCAGATTCGTGCAGAGGTGTTGTGAACACACAACCGGCGTCGAAGCGAAATGGCCTGCAATTCAAAGAACTCCGACGCTACTGCGCCATTATTCTCGTCAGTATACCATTTACTCTGCGGGCTGACGGCAGCGCCGAATGGCGCAAATCCGATAACCCCCGGCCCTCTACTTAAGTGACCCTGGCAGTCTCTTCTCCACCGCTGTCAAATCGCTTCGGAAAACCGTCATTCTCCAATGACATCGCTACTGTGCATGGGGTTGTTTTCGGCGTTTTTGTTTCCCGACCACCGAAGCAGCCGCCCACGACTGACGCGCGCATCCGTCACGGGCGGGAGCAGACTCCACGCCGACGGTCAATCCACCCGACAGATGAGTTGAGAAAATGGTCGGAGCGAGAGGATTTGAACCTCCGACCCCTAGTCTCCCAGACTAGTGCGCTAACCGGGCTGCGCCACGCTCCGAATGCCGTTCCATTAGCTAGGATCGCCGCCTTGTGCAAGGCGCCCGCACCAAATTGGTGTCGGCTCAAATTCCGGAACTGCCCGCAAAGCCGGCGGAACGGCCCTACCCGTCCTTCAGCGCCTGATCCAGCATCTCACGGCAGGCAACGAGGTCGGCGAGCGCCCGCCCTAGCCGCTCCCGGTCCAGCGCGCTGGGGCCAGCCGGCGCGGCGGCAGTGCCGCCCTTGCGGAAGGTGGTGAGGATGTCCTCGTCGTCGATCTCGGCGAAGCGGAAGTCGATGCCTTCCTCTTCGTCGCCCTGGTAATCGTCATCGTCGCTGTCGGTGACGCCCCTGATCGGTGCCTCGTCGTCGGGCTCCATCAAGCTCGCGCCGATGGCGTCCTCGATGGCCCCGAACGAGACCGCGGCGGCGCTGTCGGCGAGGCCCTGCACCGATTTGACGCCGTGCTCTTTCAGGATCCGCTGCACCCCGCGGATGGTGTAGCCCTCCCCGTAGAGCAGGCGGCGGATGCCCTTGAGCAGGTCGACGTCGTCGGGGCGGTAGTAGCGGCGGCCGCCGCTGCGCTTCATTGGCTTGATCTGGGAGAACCGCGTCTCCCAGAACCGCAGCACGTGCTGCGGAATGTCGAGTTCCTGCGCTACTTCGCTGATGGTTCGGAACGCATCCGGCGCCTTGTCCAAATGCCAATCCTTTCCGAAAGGCGATTACGCCTCGGGTTGAGCCTTGCTGGCGTCGCCATTGGTGCGGTGCTGGGCGTTGATCCGCTGCTTCAGGATCGCCGACGGCTTGAACACCATCACCCGGCGCGGCGAGATCGGCACCTCGGTGCCGGTCTTCGGATTACGGCCGATACGCTGACCCTTCTTGCGCACCATGAAGGAGCCGAACGAGGACAATTTCACCGTCTCGCCCTTCTCAAGGCAGTCGGTGATCTCCTTGAGCACGAGTTCCACGAAGGCGGACGATTCCGTGCGCGACAGGCCCACCTTCTGGTAGACGGCTTCGCACAGATCGACACGCGTTACGGTTTTGCTTTGATCGGTCATCGCCCTGCCCCACATCACGGCGAACAATTGTTGTCTGAAATTAGGAGCTTACGATACAACGGTCAACAGCGCTCATCAATGCAGACGCATCGATAATCGCGCTGATTCCGGCAAAATTTTATCGACTGTTGCTACCAGCGCACGAGCGCGGAGCCCCAGGTGAAGCCGCCGCCCATGGCCTCCAGGAGAACCAGGTCGCCCTTCTTGATGCGGCCGTCCCTGCGTGCCACCGACAGCGCCAAGGGAATCGAAGCCGCCGAGGTGTTGCCGTGACGGTCCACGGTCAGCACCACCTTCTCCGGCGCGATATGCAACTTGTGCGCGGAGGCGTCGATGATTCGCTTGTTGGCCTGGTGCGGCACGAACCAGTCGATGCTGTCGGCATTGAGCCCGGTCGCCTGGAAGGCATCGACGATCACGTCCGTGATCATGCCCACCGCATGCTTGAAGACCTCGCGGCCCTCCATACGCAGATGGCCGACGGTCTGTGTCGAGGACGGCCCGCCGTCGACGAACAGCTTTGCCTTGTGGCGGCCATCGGAGCGCAGATGAGTGGTCACGATGCCGCGGTCGGTCGCGGCGGTGCCCGGCTGCTCCTGCGCCTCCAGCACGACAGCGCCGGCGCCGTCGCCGAACAGTACGCAGGTGCCGCGGTCGTTCCAGTCGAGGATGCGCGAGAAGGTCTCGGCGCCGATCACCAGCGCGCGCTTATAGGCGCCGGTGCGCAGGAAATTGTCGGCGGTGGCCAGCGCGAACACGAAACCGGAGCAGACCGCCTGGAGGTCGAACGCCGCGCCATGGTTGATGCCGAGCCCGTGCTGCACGGCGACCGCGGTTGCGGGAAACGTATTATCCGGCGTCGAGGTCGCCAGCACGATCAGCTCGATCGATTGCGCGTCCACCCCCGCATCGCTCAGCGCAGCCTGCGCCGCCCGCAGCGCCAAGTGCGAGGTGAACTCGCCCTCAGCCGCGATGTGCCGTTCACGGATGCCGGTGCGCTGTACGATCCACTCGTCGGAGGTGTCGATGCGGGCCGCCAATTGGGCGTTGGTCACCACCTGCTCCGGCAGATAAGAGCCGCAGCCGAGCACGACCGAACGAATTTTCGTCACGAAACAGCCTCCTGCGCGGCCTGCACGGAACTGAGTGCACCACCCTCGCGGTTGAGCATCTGATTGATCTTGTTCAGGAGATCGTAGTGAGCCATCTCATAGCCAACATCGATCGCATAGGCAAAGCCTTCGGCGCTGATTCCGCCATGGCTCTTGACCACTAGTCCCTTCAGTCCCAGGAACACTCCGCCATTCGACTTGTTTGGGTCCATCTTGTCGCGCAGGGCCTGAAAAGCGCTGCGCGCAAACAGATAGCCGAGCTTGGACAGCCAGCTCCGCTGCATCTCGTTACGGAGTAATTCCGCCATCTGCCGTGCGGTTCCCTCGGCGGCCTTGAGCGCGATGTTGCCGCTAAAACCTTCGGTCACGATGACGTCGGCCAGCCCCTTGCCGATGCCGTCGCCCTCGACGAAGCCGATATAGTCGAGCTCCGGCAGGTTCCTCGCACGCAGGATCTCGCTAGCCTCGCGGATCTCCTCGTGGCCCTTGATCTCCTCGGCGCCGATGTTGAGCAGCCCGACCGTGGGCCGCGTCTTGTCGAACAGCACGCTCGCCATGGCCGCGCCCATGAGCGCGAGCGACACCAAATGGTGGGCGTCGCCGCCGATGGTCGCACCGAGGTCGAGCACGACGGACTGGCCACGCTTAGTTGGCCATATCCCGGTGATCGCCGGGCGGTCGATGCCCGGCAGCGTGCGTAGGTGGAAACGCGCCATCGCCATCAGCGCGCCGGTGTTGCCGGCGGAGATCGCAACATCCGCCTCGCCCTTCTTCACGGCATCGATCGCGAGCCACATCGAGGAGGTTTTGCGGCCGCGCCGCAACGCCTGGCTCGGCTTGTCCTCCATGCTGACCGCGACGTCGGTATGGATGATCTTCGAGGCGGCCTTGAGCGCGGAGTGCTTTTCGAGCTCGGGCTCGATCTTGGCGCGGTCCCCGACCAGCAGGAATTCGCTGTCGCGGTGCCTGCCAAGCGAGATGGCAGCGCCGGGAATGACCACGGCGGGGCCGACATCGCCTCCCATGGCGTCCAGCGCGATGCGAATCTTGCTTGGCATGAAAGTCCTGGAACTGGTCTCGTGCGGTCTTAAGCTAGCGGGCCGCAAAATGGGTTCGCCACGGACATGGCGGTTGGCCGAGCGCCACGCCGCACCCGGACCGGGCCGCGACAATAGCGTTTTGTACCCCCGAAACAACCTCTTGCCCCCAGCCTTTTGCATTCAGGACGATCCGCGAGCGCACCGACAAATCAGGGCGGAAACGCATTGAAATCAAACGGATGAAACCGTTCTTCAAACCAGCGCGGCAAACGGTTCGTGTCCGGTCCGAAGCGGTCCCGCCGCAAATCCAAGCTATTTGCCCTTTTTCCTGTCCTGCAGGGCCTTCAGGGCTGCGAAGGGATGGTCCTCGGGATCGAGGGCGGTGACGTCCGCCTCGAACACGGCCCCCTCCTTGCGCGGATAGGGATCGATTGCCAGAAACAGCGCGTCAGTGGCGAGACGCCCAAGGTCGATGATGCCATTGACGATCGCCTCCGGCGGGTCGGCGACCGCAGGCAGCGCCTCGTCGTCCTGTCCCTCCTCGATCAGGTCGGCCAGCCGGCGCGCCTCGGCTTCGGGAGCGAACATCAGGTCCACCTCCTCCTCGATCTCGGTCTCGATCGGATCGAGCGTGACGACGCAGGTCTGGCCGATCCGGCCGCGGACCAGCCCCGTGACCTGGATCCGCCCGCCGCTTCTCGGCACCACATCGAAGCTGGCATGAGCGGACAGGATCTCCCGCAGGCCCGCGAGCTCGGCCATGGCCTGCCGTTCGGCCGCCGAGGCCTCGAGTACGCGATGCAGGCCGGTGTCAGGGACCTGCGCCACGATGACGGGCGCCCGCCAGGGATCGGGCTCGGATCCGGTCGTCGGTCGGCTCATGGCGTGACATCCTCTGGGAGGGCTGAGGGAAACTTGAAGGACGCGCGCAAGAGCGCGGCCTCGTCGGTCCGGCCGAGATCGGCTTCTGTGGCCCGGGCATAAGCCGCGAGCCTCTGCGCCTGATCGATGCCGGTCCCGTTCAAGATATTCTTGCAGATCGCCGATGCCAGCGCCTCGCCGCCGCCCTCCATGGCCTGGTCATAGGCCTGGACGCGGCCATAGAAGGCCTCGCCAAAAGCCCGCATCCGCTTCGGCACGGTCTGGTCGCCCACCCCCATCTCGCGGAGATTGTCGTCCATGTCCTCGCAGAAGCGGTCGAACAGCGCCTGCGACAGCTCGGGGGCGCCCTGGACCGTGCGCAGGCGGCGCAGCAGCAGCCAAAGATGCAGCAGCAACAGGTCGAAACGCCCGTTAACCGTGTCCGGCACGCCCAAGTCACGGTAAAATATGGGTTCTCGCGCCTGCGTCACGATCATGCCATAGATGGCCTCGATGGTGCCCCGCGGGGCTAGCCGGGGTTTCCTGAAGTGATTGAACGGCCAAAGCATTGTGGTGTCCGCAAGCAGGCGCGCGCGTGTTGCATTCAGAGCCTCCGCCCGGTACTTCAGCGCCTCGCGCGACGCAAGGGGACGGAATCAGTTCCGCAATGACGATAACGAACCAGACCAGCCAGCGCGCAAGTCAGCGGCGCGGCCTTCACGCATGTTGGCGCGGCCTGCGCATAGTCGCGGCCGCGACCCTGGTCAGCGCGGCGCTTGCGGGTTGCACCGGCGAGCAGTTCCAGAAGGGCTACATCCTGCCGCCTGGGGCACTGGAGCAGATTCCGATTGGCGCGAGCCAGGACCAGGTGCTGATCGTGATGGGCACGCCCTCCACCGTCGCGACCCTGGACGGCGAGGTGTTCTACTACATCTCCCAGCGCTCCGAGCGTCCCGTCGCCTTCATGAACCAGAAGGTGGTCGACCAACGCGTGATCGCGATCTATTTCGACAAGAACCGGCGCGTGCGCCGGCTGGCGAATTACGGCCTTCAGGACGGCAAGATCTTCGACTTCATCAGCCGCACCACGGCGACCTCGGGTCAGGAGATGAGCTACCTCACCCCGCTGTTCAAGCTGCTCAGCTTTAACTGAGCCCTTAGGGCGTTTTCGAGCCAAGTGGATACCGGTTCGCGTAAAGAAAACGCATGAAGAATCTGGAGCCCGTTCCGATTGCACCGGAATGGGCTCGAGCCTGCGGCGTCGTGCCGTTTCGTGCGACTTGCCGTCGCACGTCGGGTTCCCTACGCTCGCTGCAAAACGAGAAGCAGGGAGTGGACTCGTGCCCAAGACTTTTTTGTCCCGTCGTCGTGTGCTCGCTGGCGCTGCCGGCCTCTCGGCCGCAGCAATCCTGCCGCGATCGAGCCTGGCCGACTGGAAGCCCACCGAGAACGTTCGCCTCATCGTGCCGGCGGCGGCTGGCGGCTCGACCGACGTCATGGGCAGGCTCCTCGCCGCGCATCTGCAGACTGCCTGGGGCCAGTCGGCGGTCGTGGAGAACCGCTCGGGCGGTGGCGGCACCATTGGCACAGCCGAGGTGGTCCGCGCCAAGCCCGATGGTCACACCATCCTGATCGGCAATCCGGGGCCGAACGCGATCGCCTACAGCATTTTCAAGAACCTCACCTACAAGCCGGAGCAGCTCCAGCCGGTCTCCAACATGATCCGGATTCCGAACATCGTCTCGGCGCATCCGAAGACCGGCATCACATCGATTCCCGAGCTGATCGCGTACCTGAAGGCCAATCCGGACAAGCTCAGCTACGCCTCCTCAGGCGTCGGCCAGAGCCCTCACCTCACCGGCGCCTGGTTCCTTCAGCTCACCGGGTTGAAGATGACCCACATCCCGTTCCGCGGCGCCGGCCCCGCACTCCAGGCCGCGCTCGCGGGCGACATCCAGATCCTGTTCGACAATCTCTATCCGAGCCTGCCGCAGGTGCAGAACGGCACGCTCAACGGCCTCTGCGTCACCACGACCGAGCGTAGCGAGCTCGCGCCGAATCTGCCGACCATGCGCGAGAGCGCGCCGGAGCTGGCGAACTTCGACGTGTCCTCCTGGTTCGCCGTCTTCCTGCCGAAGGGCGTCCCCGCGCCCGTGCTCGAAGCGCTCAATCTCCAAGTGAAGGCGATGCTGGAGCGCGACGACATCAAGAAGCAGATCGCCGCCATGGGCGCCCGCGCCGACTACGGCACGCCGCAGCACTTCGCCGCCTTCGTGGATGCCGAGACAAAGAAGTTCGCCGCGATCATCCAGAAGGAAGGCCTGCAGATGGACGTGCAGTAACGCACAGCGTCATTCCGGGGCGGCTCCAACGAGCCGAACCCGGAATCTCGAGATTCCGGGTTCGGTCTGCGGACCGCCCCGGAATGACAATGAGAAAGAAAACCCCGCGGCTCGCGCCGCGGGGTTTTGTCTCGTTCCACTTCCGCCGCTCAATGCGCCAAGATCGCCAGCAGCAGCAAGGCCACGATGTTCGTGATCTTGATCATCGGGTTCACCGCGGGGCCGGCGGTGTCCTTGTAGGGATCGCCGACGGTGTCGCCGGTCACCGCCGACTTGTGGGCATCACTACCTTTGCCGCCGAAATGGCCGTCCTCGATGTACTTCTTGGCGTTGTCCCAGGCGCCGCCGCCCGAGGTCATGGAGATCGCGACGAACAGGCCCGTCACGATTACGCCGAGCAGCATCGCGCCCACCGCCGAGAACGCCGCTGACTTGCCGGCCGCACCTCCACCCGCGATCGCGTAGATCAGGAAGTAGACGACAATGGGCGACAGCACCGGCAGCAGCGAGGGGATGATCATCTCCTTGATCGCCGCTTTCGTGAGCAGATCCACCGCCTTGCCGTAGTCCGGTTTGTCAGTGCCCTGCATGATGCCGGGCTTCTCGCGGAACTGACGGCGCACCTCTTCCACGATCGCGCCGGCAGCACGGCCGACGGCCGTCATGCCCATCGCGCCGAACAGATACGGCAAGAGGCCGCCGAACAACAGGCCCACCACCACGTAGGGATTGTTGAGCGAGAAGTCCGGATTGACGCCTGCGAAGTAGGGATGGCGCGCGGAGTCGGCAACGAAGAACTTGAGGTCCTGGTTGTAGGCCGCGAACAGCACCAGCGCACCGAGTCCGGCCGAGCCGATCGCGTAGCCCTTCGTCACCGCCTTGGTGGTGTTGCCGACCGCGTCGAGCGCGTCGGTCGACTTGCGCACCTCCTTCGGCAGGCCCGCCATCTCGGCAATGCCACCGGCATTGTCGGTGACCGGACCGAATGCGTCGAGCGCGACGATCATGCCGGCCAGCGCCAGCATGGTGGCAGTCGCGATCGCGATGCCGAACAGCCCAGCGAGGCTGTAGGTGACCAGGATGCCGGCGATGATGACGATCGCGGGCAGCGCGGTCGCTTCCATCGAGACGGCGAGGCCCTGGATCACGTTGGTGCCGTGACCGGTCACCGAAGCCTGGGCAATCGACTTCACCGGTCGATAGTCGGTGCCGGTGTAGTATTCGGTGATCCAGATGATCAGCGCCGTGACGACGAGGCCGACCACGCCGCATTCGAACAGAGCTGTGCCGGTGTAGTCGACGCCGTCGAGCTTGCCGAAGCCGATCAAGTAGTAGATCACCAGCGCGATGCCTATCAGGGACAGGATGCCGGTCGCGATCAGGCCCTTGTAGAGCGCGCCCATGATCGACTGGCTCGGCCCGAGCTTCACGAAGAAGGTGCCGATGATCGAGGTGATGATGCAGATGCCGCCGATCGCGAGCGGCAGCGTCATCATGTTGGCGAGGATCGGCGTCTTGGCGAAGAAGATCGCCGCCAGGACCATGGTGGCGACGGCGGTCACCGCATAGGTCTCGAACAGGTCAGCGGCCATGCCGGCACAGTCGCCGACATTGTCGCCGACATTGTCGGCGATCGTGGCGGGGTTGCGCGGGTCATCCTCGGGGATGCCGGCCTCGACCTTGCCGACGAGGTCGCCGCCGACGTCCGCCCCCTTGGTGAAGATACCGCCGCCAAGACGGGCGAAGATCGAGATCAGCGAGGCGCCGAAGCCGAGCGCCACCAGGGCGTCGACGACGAGACGGCTGTCGGGCGCGAGCTTAAGCGAGTGGACCAGGAAGGCGAAATAGAGTGTGACGCCCAGCAGGGCGAGACCGGCGACCAGAAGGCCAGTGATGGCGCCTGCTTTGAAGGCGAGCTCCAGGCCGCCCGCGAGCGAGGTCGTCGCGGCCTGAGCAGTGCGCACATTGGCGCGGACCGAGACGTTCATGCCGATGAAGCCGGCCGCCCCCGACAGGATGGCGCCGATGGCAAAACCGATCGCGACATAAACCCCAAGGAAATAGGCAAGCAGCACGAAGATGACGATGCCGACGAGACCGATCGTGGTGTACTGGCGCCGCAGATACGCCTGTGCACCTTCGCGCACCGCTCCTGCGATCTCCTGCATGCGCGGCGACCCCGCATCCGCGCTCAACACCGAAGACGTCGCCCAAATCGCGTAGACGACGGAAAGCACTCCGCAGAGTACTATCAACCATAATGCTGTCATGTGATTTTTTGCCTCAGATCCTTGATGTACCCCCGGCGCCTTTTGTTGTCCGTCGTGCGGTGCGGCGCCTTGATTTTGAACAAAGCCGCCCCTTGCCCGAAGGGGCGGCCCCAGTCGGTTGCGAGCTTGCCAAAATCAAATTGAGGGTGCAACGCCGGATAAGGCCGAAACAGCCGATCTCGGCAGGTATTTAGGCCGGGCCCTGAGCGTCTGGCGCTGGCTTGGAGCGATTCCTAGAAATGGCTGTACGAAAGGCGCTTCAAAGTCAATTCCTGCCCCTGCCCATCAAGGAAGCGCGGCGGCTCTTGGCCCGCAACAATCGTGCCGATCGCCGTGACGGCAAGGCCAGCCGCCCGCCCCGAGGCGATCAGCGCATCGCTTTGCGCCGGCGGGACGGTGCACAGCACCTCGTAATCGTCGCCACCGGCCAGTAGCGTCTCGACGCCAACAGCCTTGCGCGCGACCAGGCCTGCTGCCGCAGCCGATAGCGGTATGTTCGCGACGTCGACCGTGGCCGAGACACCGGATGCTGCGCAAAGCTTGGCGAGATCGCCCGCGAGCCCGTCGGAGACATCCATCGCGGCGCTTGCGTGATCGCGCACGGCCTGCGCCAGCGCATTGCGCGGCCGCGGCACGCGATAGCGCGAGACCAGAAAATCCCGCGCGGCGGGATCGGATGTCAGCGCGCCGGCCGCAGCGCCGCCGGTGAGCACGTGGAGGCCGAGCGCGGCATCGCCGATCGTCCCCGTCACCAGAATGCGGTCGCCCGGCCGGGCGCCGATGCGACCGACCATTCGTCCTTGCGGGACGCGGCCGAAGGCAGTGATCGAGATCATCTGCGGTCCCGGCGTCGACACCGTATCGCCGCCGAGCAGCGGGCACGCGAAGCTCTTGGCGTCCTCGCCGAGCGCATCCGCAAACGGCCGCAGCCAGGCATCCTCCCCGTTGCGCAATGCCAGCGTCAGCACGAATCCGGCTGGGACCGCGCCCTTGGCCGCGAGATCGGACAGGTTCACCCGCAGCGCCTTGCGCGCGATGGTGTCAGGCGGATCAGCGGCAAGATAATGCACGCCCTCCACTACCGCATCGGTGGTGACGACGATGTCCTCGCCAGCCGATCTCAGGATCGCGGCATCGTCGACTAGGCCGAACGCGCCGGGATCGATCGCCAGCGGCTTGAAATAGCGCGCGATGAGGGAGTCTTCGCCAGAGAGATTTTGCGTGTCTGCCATCGGCGCCAGCCTCACTCCTCTCTGTCATCGCCCCGGCAAAGGCGCGAAGCGCGTCTCCAAAAAAGCGACTGGGCGATCCGGTATTCCAGAGAGCTCGGGCGACATCGATAGGCCCCGCCGTATTGGATCACCCGCCTTCGCGGGTGATGATGGCGATGTATGGGGCAATCATACCGCATCACTTCATCACCCCAGGGTATCGCTACCCACGCCCGAACTCGTCACCGCGAAACTGGCGGCCGATCTGGTCGAGGACTGCGTTGACCATGCCGGTCTCCTCGCGGTCGACGAAAGCGTTGGCGACGTCGACATATTCAGAGACCACGACGCGGCCCGGGACGTCCTTGCGGTGCTGGAGCTCATAGGCCCCGGCCCGCAGCACTGCACGCAGGATCGCCTCGATCCGCTTCAGGGGCCACCCCTTCGACAGCGCCTCGTCGATCAGCGGATCGAGCTTCTTCTGGTCGCGCACGACGCCGGAAACGACGTCGCGGAAGAAGGCGGCCTCCGCCGGAAGGTACGTATCGCCCTCGACCTCGTTGCCGAGCCAGTGGCTCTCGAACTCCGCAAAAATGTCGTTGATGCCCGCACCGGCGATGTCCATCTGGTAGAGCGCCTGGACGGCGGCGAGCCGCGCCGCGCCGCGGCGGTTCGCCTTCTTCTCCGGAGCACCCGCCGGCTTTTTGTTGTTGTCGGCCATGGCTCAGGCCTGCGCCAGACGGCGTTTGATGCGCAGCATCACAAGCGCGGCACGTGCGGCATCGCCGCCTTTGTTGAGCTCGCTGGCGCGTGCCCGCGCCCAGGCCTGCGCTTCGGTGTTGACGGTGAGAATGCCGTTGCCGAGCGGCAGCTTTCGCGCCACGGCAAGATCCATCAGCGCGCGCGAGGATTCCTGCGAGACGATCTCGAAATGAATGGTGTCGCCGCGGATGACGCAGCCGAGCGCGATCACTGCGTCATAGGGCTTGCCGTTCGCCGCAGCCGCGTCGACCGCGATGGCGACCGCCGCCGGAATTTCCAGCGCGCCGGGAACCGTGATGACCTCATGCGTCAGGCCGGCCGCCTTCAGCTCGGCGATTGCGCCGTCGAGAAGCGCGTCCTGGAGATCGTCATAGAACCGCGCTTCGACAATCAGCGCGCGGGCGCCGGAAATGTCGGTCTGGTCTTTCAGGGGTGCGCGCCGCGCGTCTGCCATCGTTCAATCCGTTTCGAAAGGGTCGGCGCTATGTAGTCGCCGGAAGCAGGTAAGCCAAGTTCTAAAGACATGGTCATTCCGGGCGGCTCGAAGAGCCGAACCCGGAATCTCGAGATTCCGGGTTCGATGCTAACGCATCGCCCCGGAATGACGGCTACGCCGTCATTTCCGTCAGCCGCGCCGCGTAGCGAGCCATCAGATCGACCTCGATATTGACCTCGTCCCCCGCTTTCCAGCCGCCGATCGTCGTCACCGTCAGCGTGTGCGGGATGATAAGCACCGAAAAGGTCACGTCCTTCACTGTATTGACGGTCAGCGAGACGCCGTCGAGCGTGATCGAGCCCTTGGTGGCGATGAAGCGCGCCAGCTCGCGCGTCGTCGAGAGCTCGAACCGCGCCATCTCGGGCAGGTCCTCGCGGCTGAGAAGCGTCGCGACACCGTCGGCATGGCCGGCGACAATATGACCGCCGAGCTCGTCGCCGATCTTCAGCGCCCGCTCGAGGTTCAGCCGTGTGCCGACCTTCCAGTGTTTTGCGGTCGTCAGCGCCAGCGTCTCGGCGGCGGCATCGACCTCGAACCACGTCTTGTCCGCTTGAACGCCGGAGGCGACCACGGTGAGGCAGACGCCGTTGCAGGCGATCGAGGCGCCATCGGCGATGGTGGCGCGATCATAATTGCAGGCGATGCGCAGACGGTGCAGCTGCCCCTGCGCCGTCGGCGTGAAACTGACGATCTCGCCAATATCGGTGACAATGCCAGTGAACATTACGAGCGCTCGTAAACGGTGAGAGTATCCTTGTCGAATGTCTCGCTAGCATGAACCTTGTAGGCCCGCGACTGCGTGATTTTCGACAGGGGCAATGCATCGAGCGCATCGACGCCGCCAGAGCCCACCTCTTCCGTGCCGCGGAACAGCCAGATTTCGTCGACGAGGTCGGCCGCGACGAAGGACGCGGCGACACGGCTGCCGCCTTCGACCATCAGCCGCGTGATGCCTTTCTCGGCCAGCGCATGCAGCACGGCCGTGAGATCGAGTCCTGATGCCCCGACCGACGGCACACGCAACATTTGCGCACCGGCCGCGCCAAGCCGTGTGGCGGCTGCGGCTTCGGCGAGTTCAGAACTCACCACCCAGAGCGGTGTTTCTCGCGCAGTGCGGACAAGCTTGCTCGCGCCGGGAATGCGCAGGTTCTGATCGAGCACGACCCGCACCGGCGAGCGCGCCCCCATGCCCGGCAGGCGGCAGGTGAGCATCGGATCGTCCGCCAGCACCGTGCCGATGCCGACCAGGATGGCATCGCTCTGAGCGCGCAAGAGATGCACGCGATTGCGCACCGCCTCGCCGGTGATCGCGACCGGCTTGCCGCCGGCCGCGCCGATCTTGTCGTCAGGCGAGACCGCAAGCTTCAGGATCACGTGAGGACGCTTGTCCCGGATGCGACGGAAATGCCCGGCGTGATCGAACGCAGCCTCTGCCGCGCACAGACCGACGTCTACTGCGATGCCGGCTGCCCGCAAGCGCGCATGACCCTGGCCGGCGACTTCAGGATTGGGATCCTCGATCGGCGCTACGACCCGCTCGATCCCGGCGGCGATCACCGCATCGGCGCAAGGCGGCGACTTGCCGAAATGCGAGCACGGCTCCAGTGTGACATAGAGCGTGGCGCCGCGCGCCGCTTCGCCTGCCCGCCGCAAGGCTTCGGGCTCGCCATGCGGCCGCCCGCCAGGCTGTGTCCAGCCGCGACCGACGATCACGCCGTCCTTGACGATGACCGCGCCAACCGCCGGATTAGGCCAGGTGCGGCCCTGCCCGCGACGCCCAAGCGCCAGCGCAAGCTGCATGAAGCGGAGATCCGCATCCTTGGCCTCACGGGCCTTCTGCGCGAACTGATCTTCCAGGAGGCGGAAGATCATTTGCGGATCGCGGCGAGCCGCGCTTCCTCCTCACCGGAGAGCTCGCCGAGCACGTCGGCGAAATCCTTGGCCTCGCGGAAATTGCGGTAGACGGAAGCAAAGCGTACATAGGCGACGTCGTCGAGCGTGCGCAGATGCTCCATCACGGTCTCGCCGATCACCTCGGAGGAGATCTCCGCCTCACCGCCGGTCTCGAGCTCGCGCACGATGGTGGAGACCATCTTCTCCACCCGCTCCGGCTCGACCTGCCGCTTGCGCAGCGAGATCTGCACCGAGCGCATCAGCTTGTCGCGGTCGAACGGCACGCGGCGGCCGTTGCGCTTGATCACCGTGAGCTCGCGCAGCTGCACGCGCTCGAAGGTGGTGAAGCGGAAATTGCAGGCGACGCACACGCGCCGCCTGCGGATGACGGACGAATCCTCGGTCGGACGCGAGTCCTTTACCTGCGTATCGAGACTGTTGCAGTTCGGGCAGCGCATCCGTGTACCTTGACCTTACTGGTAGATCGGGAACCGGTCGGTGAGCGCCTTGACCCGTTCCTTGATCGCCGCTTCCACGAGCGGCGCCTTGCCGTCGTCGGATTGTGCGATCGCGTTGAGCACTTCGGCGATCATGCCGCCGACCTGCTGGAATTCGGCGACACCGAAACCGCGGGTGGTCGCGGCCGGAGTGCCGAGGCGGAGGCCGGAGGTGACGAACGGCTTTTCGGGATCGAACGGAATCCCGTTCTTGTTGCAGGTGATGGCGGCGCGGACCAGCGCCTTCTCCGAGACGTTGCCCTTCAGGCCCTTCGGCCTGAGGTCAACGAGCATCAGATGGTTGTCGGTGCCGCCCGAGACAATATCGAACCCATGGCTCTTCATCGCCTCGGCCAGCGCCTTGGCATTCTCGACGACGTTCTTGGCGTAGACCTTGAAGTCCGGACGCAGCGCTTCGCCGAAGGCGACCGCCTTCGCCGCGATCACATGCATCAGGGGACCTCCCTGCAGGCCCGGGAAAATCGCCCCGTTTAGCTTCTTTGTCAGCGTCTCGTCGTTCCAGAGCATCAGGCCGCCACGCGGACCGCGCAGCGATTTGTGCGTCGTGGTGGTGGTGACGTGGGCATAGGGCACCGGCGAGGCGTGCACGCCGCCGGCGACGAGGCCGGCGAAGTGAGCCATGTCGACCAGCAGATACGCGCCGACGCTATCGGCGATCTCGCGGAAACGCTTGAAGTCCCAGGCGCGAGAATAGGCCGAGCCGCCCGCGACGATCAGCTTCGGCTTGACCTCTTCGGCCTGCTTGGCGACCGCGTCCATGTCGATGATCTGGTCCTCGCGGCGCACGGTGTAGTGCGCGGCCTTGAACCACTTGCCGCTCATGTTGACGGGCGAGCCGTGGGTGAGATGGCCGCCGGCCGCAAGATCAAGACCCATGAAGGTGTCGCCCGGCTGGAGCAGCGCCAGGAACACCGCCTGATTCATCTGGCTGCCGGAGTTCGGTTGCACGTTGGCAAAGTTGGCGCCGAACAGCTTCTTGGCGCGATCGATCGCAAGGTTCTCGGCGACGTCGACCCACTCACAACCGCCGTAGTAGCGCGCGCCCGGATAGCCTTCCGCATATTTGTTGGTCATCACCGAACCCTGCGCTTCCAGCACGGCCCGGCTGACGATGTTCTCGGAGGCGATCAGCTCGACCTCATGGCGCTGCCGGCCGAGCTCGCCCTTGATGGCGGCGGCGATGTCCGGGTCGGCCTGCTCGAGCGAGGCGGTGAAAAACGAATCGGGCGCGGAAGCGGTTTTGGCTGAGGTCATCTTGCGAATATCTCCACCGCCGCAGCCTTTTGGCGGGCTACGGGCGGGTCTGGTGTGGCGGTCGGAAGCATGCGCGATCTACCACATTGCCCGCTCCCGGCCAAGCATTTGCGGGTCCGGCCTGAGATTTGTGCAAGATATGGTGGGGATTGGAGGTTCTCGGCATTGGAGCGGTTTCATAGAACCGCGCCTTCCGCGAATGTCCGGACAGAACCACTTTGGACCGCACCTCGCCCAACGGCCGGCGGCCCAAGCCGGCGCGGTTTTAAAGCCCGGTATACCCCGCTTTCACGGGGTCCACGCTGCCGTCGAGCTGCCGCAGATAAGTCAGGCCGCAGACCGTCAAGCGGTGGGGGTCCTTCTCGCCGGCCTCCATCAAGGTAGTGAGATAGTTCGTGACCTTGGCCCGTGCCTCCTCGCTTGCCGCCGCGGTGCGGTTGGCGAGCAGGTCATAGGTCTGCATGATGCGGTCGATGGCGGCTTCCATGGCACCCTCTGGTTCTCTCGAATTTTGGGAGTTTTGATCAGGCAACCGCTCGAGCCTCGGACTGCATCTCAAACCCGGTGATCGCCTTGTTGGCGAGCCTGATCTTGTTGAATTCGCCCTGCTGGAGCAGCTTGACGATGATCCCGAGCAGGCGCTCGTCGGTGACGAGGGAATCTGGGATCGCGCCGGAGCGGCGAAGGTAGTTGGCGGCAATCGCGTAGGCTTCGCTCACAAGTTCCACGTTCAGCGCCTGAAGCCCACGCTCGACCAGCATCGACGTTTCTCCGATCCGAAGGAGATAAGCGCCGAGGCCGGAACTGGTTCCTCACAGCGAGACATTTTTTTCGCACTGCAAAAAGTAAAACGCACCGGACGAAATCCGGGCCGGTGCTCTTGGGGAAGTCGAGGCACGTTCGGAGGCTTGCCGGTCTTATTGGGGCCGGCTTGGCCTTGATCCCTTGGAACTCAGAGCCGGTACAGGATCTGGTCGGTCCAGAACCGCTCGAGGCGGTGCAGCGACTTGTTTAGGGTCGAGAATTCCTCGCCCGAGATGCCGCCGACCTGCTCCACCGTCTTGACGTGCTTCTGGTAGAGCGCATCAACGATGCGGCGGACTTCCTGGCCCTGTGGCGTCAGGCGGATGCGCACCGAGCGGCGATCAACGCGCGAGCGCTGATGATCGAGGAAACCGAGCTCGACGAGCTTCTTCAGATTGTAGGAGACGTTGGAGCCGAGATAGTAACCGCGCGTGCGCAGCTCGCCCGCGGTCAGCTCCTTGTCACCGATGTTGTAGAGCAAAAGCGCCTGGACCGAGTTGATGTCCGCACGGCCGCGGCGATCGAACTCGTCCTTGATCACGTCGAGGAGCCGGCGATGCAGCCGCTCCACCAGAGTCAAAGCTTCCAGATAGAGCGACTGCACCGAACCCTGCTGGCCGGAGACGCGCTCTGCGGTATCTGCCGCAGTTGCGACGGCTTTCATCATGACACTTCCCCTGTTGTCGTTTTTATCGACACTTATTCGACGAAACTTGTGTCCCGCCTGATAGGTGCAACTTAAGGGGCTCGTTTGAAGAACGGCTTAAATAAGAGAATAAAGAGATCATGAATTTAAGACAGTGAATTGCGGATTAAGCCTGTGCTACAAGCACTTTTCGCAACACTCTGTTGACCCTCGCAAGGTCCTGTTCACCCTCCGTCCGCCCCCCTTGTCGCATTCCAGCACAGCCCCGCCCCGTTTCGAAACGCGGGCGTAACAGCTGTGGCGGAACAACGCTGGTCAACGAAAACTTACCGCAAATTTAGGCAACCAACGGTCAACCAAACGCGCAGTGTCCCGGACAAGCGCAGCGAAGCGGAGCGCAGAGCCGGGACCCAAGAAGCCACAAACGAGATTGCGGTGAGATGGGCCCCGGCTCTGCAACGCATCACGCCGCACCGGACGATGCTTCGCATCGCCAGGGGCGCGCCGCATTGCGTCCGGGGCACGCGAGCATCTTTGATCGCGCCGAGAAACGCTGCTACGGCGGTCGTTCCCGCGCAGCCATCCAGGCCAGCGCGAGATAGGCGGCGAGCATGAACGCTTCGACACCGACCACGACCAGGCTGCCGCCGTAGATGCCGGGAAACATCAGCTCGATCACCGCCATCGACACTACGGTCGTCAGCCACACCACGGCGCCCCAGGGCGTCGCCAGCCAGAGACCAACTGCTGCGACGAGCTCGATCACGGCGAAGTAGACGGTTGCGGCCTGCCAAGCCATCGCCTGGTTCTCGAAAGCCTCGTCCTCGCCGCCGACGAAACCCGTCACTTGCGCCCAGTGATAGAGACCCTTCAGGATCGAGAGCAGCGCCATCCCACGCAGGAACAGCACGAGCCGGCGCGTCCAGACATTGTCATCGGACGCAGAGCGCTCCGACGAGATCGCCGCCACCGACAACGCGCTATCCCTGGCGCTGTCTCTGGCATTGTCCCGGGCGCTGTCGCGGGCCGCATCGCGTGTGGAGATCTCGGACATGGCCCCCTTCTGGCTGCTTCGCCCCGCAAAATCAATCGGCTGCCATCCCTTGCGGCAGGTCAAGCCGCGGTGACGGGAACCATGCGAGCTGGTATAAGAATAATTCCAGCCGGAGGAAGAGTGATGGCGATCAAATACGGACGTCCGATCGAATTGCGCGAGGTTTCGCGCCGGGATGGCGCCAGCGCCTCCCCTGCCCTCGATCTGACCGTCCGTCCGCGCCGCAACCGCAAGGCCGAGTGGGCCCGGCGCCTGGTGCGCGAGAATGTCGTCACCACGGATGATCTGATCTGGCCGCTGTTCCTGATCGACGGCAACGACAAGCGCGAGCCCGTTGCCTCGATGCCCGGCGTCGACCGCCTCAGCGTCGACCAGGCGGTGCGCGAGGCCGAGCGCGCCATGAAGCTCACCATCCCCTGTATCGCGCTGTTTCCCTATACCGACCCGTCCTTACGCGACGAGGAAGGATCGGAAGCGACCAACCCGAACAATCTGGTCTGCCAAGCTGTGCGCGCGATCAAGAAGGAGTTTCCGGAGCTCGGCATTCTCTGCGACGTCGCGCTCGATCCCTTCACCAGTCATGGCCATGACGGCCTGATCTCCGACGGCAAGATCTTGAATGACGAGACGGTCGCGGTGCTGGTGCGCCAGGCCCTGGTGCAGGCCGAAGCCGGGTGCGACATCATCGCGCCTTCGGACATGATGGACGGCCGCGTCGCCGCGATCCGCGAGGGGCTCGACCGCTCAGGCCTGCTCGACGTGCAGATCATGGCCTATGCGGCCAAATACGCTTCCGCCTTCTATGGCCCGTTCCGCGACGCCATCGGCTCGGCCAAGACGCTCATCGGCGACAAGCGCACCTACCAGATGGACAGCGCCAATACCGACGAAGCACTGCGCGAGGTCGAGCTCGACATCACCGAGGGCGCCGACATGGTGATGGTGAAGCCCGGCATGCCTTATCTGGACGTGGTCCGCCGTGTGAAGGATACTTTTGCGATGCCGACCTTCGCCTACCAGGTCTCCGGCGAATACGCGATGATCGCGGCCGCGGCCAATAACGGCTGGCTCGACGGCGAGCGCGCGATGATGGAAAGCCTGCTCGCCTTCAAGCGCGCCGGCGCCGACGGTGTGCTGAGCTACTTTGCGCCGAAAGTCGCGGAGAAGCTGCGGGCGCAGGGGTCATAAACGCCCACCGCCTCTTCGATGTCGTCGCGGCGAAGGCCGGCCACCTGTCCTGGTCTTCGCGAGGACGACGATGGAGGCGTCGCGCCGGCGCATCCCCGCCGCGCCGCTCCGCCGCCGAATTGCCAGAATATTTTCGCTTGTTGATCCCAGCGCGCCCTTGGCATGCGAACGGCCTGTTCCCATGTCCTGCCACGGGGGTTCGCTGGGAGAACGGACATGTCGGACTCGGGCAATTCAGGCGCCTGGCGCAACGGCGGCCTGCAGCCGCACGCCTACGATCCCTATCTGCATCCGGAGCTGTTCCGCGGTGTTGCGACGCGGCGGGTGTTCGCCTTCCTGGTCGACATGGTCGTGATCTCGGTGCCGGTGATCCTCGGCTATATCTTCATCGCCTTGTTCGGTGTGGTCACGCTCGGCATCGGTTGGGCGCTGTTCTGGATCGCCTGGCCGGCCTCGGTGGTCTGGGCCATCATCTATTACGGCGCGAGCATCGGCGGCCCTTCCTCCGCGACGGTGGGCATGCGCCTGATGGATCTGGAACTGCGCACCTGGTACGGCGCGCCCGGCTACTTCGTGCTCGGCGCCACCCATGCGGTGCTGTTCTGGGTGATGGTCTCGTTCCTGTCGCCCTTCGTGGTGCTGGTCGGCCTGTTCAACGGCCGCCGTCGCCTGCTGCATGATTTCGTCTTGGGAACGGTCGTGATCAACAATTCGGTCCGCGTACCCGCGCCCCAGGCCGCAAGGACGTTCTGATCAAGGACCTATCAACCCGGATCTTCTAAGCTGACTGATCTGATCTGCCGAGCAGGCCAATTGACCCGGAGCTTCCGTAGCGCGATGCTGACACACAGTTTGGAGGCCCACGACGTCCCTTGACCCAGCACTCGCGCGATACCCCGCAATTTTACCTCACGGCGCCCTCCCCGTGCCCCTATCTGCCGGGCCGGCATGAGCGCAAGGTGTTTACGCACCTCGTGGGTGAGCGCGCCGGTGACCTCAACGATCTCCTGACCCATGGCGGGTTCCGCCGCAGCCAGTCGATTGCGTACCGTCCCGCCTGCGACCAGTGCCGCGCCTGCGTCTCCGTCCGGGTTGTCGCCAATGAGTTCCGGCCGTCCCGCAACTTCAGGAAAGTGCTGGCGCGCAACGCCGACATCATCGGCGAGCAGCGCAGCGCCGTTCCCACCTCCGAGCAATATTCGATATTCCGCGCCTATCTCGACGCCCGCCATCGCCATGGCGGCATGGCCGACATGACCGTGCTCGACTACGCCATGATGGTCGAGGACAGCCATGTCGAGACCCGCATCATCGAGTACCGCAAACGCGGCCCCGACAGCGGCCTCACCGGCCGCGGCGAGGAACTGATCGCGGTGGCGCTGACCGACGTGCTCAGCGACGGACTGTCGATGGTCTATTCGTTCTTCGAGCCGAGCCAGGTCAGCCGCTCGATGGGCACCTTCATGATCCTCGACCACATCGCCCGCGCGCGCCGGCAAGGGCTGCCCTACGTCTATCTCGGCTACTGGATCGAGGGCTCGAAGAAGATGGACTACAAGGCCCGCTTCCTGCCGCAGCAGCGCCTCGCGCCCTCAGGCTGGCTTCGCGTCGACGCGCAGGGGGATGTGGCATCCGAGCCGCAAGACTGAAGAAGCGAATGGTGAGTGGCGATAGCGAGTAGGTGAAACGCTCCCCATTCACTACTCGCCACTCACCCGAACAGCGTGTCCGCCAGCAGCTTCAGGTTCAAAACAACGATCACGCCTGCGACGATCCACGCGATCGCGGCGACTGACATCGGAATCGCGAACTTCCCCATCTTGCGGCGGTCGGAGACGAAGCGGACCAGCGGGATGACGGCGAAGGGCAGTTGCATCGACAGCACGACCTGGCTGAACACCAGCAAATCGGCGGTGCCGCGCTCGCCATAGATCGCGGTGACGACGATCACGGGAATGATGGCTATGCCGCGCGTGAGCAGGCGGCGCGCCCAGCTCGGCAGACGCAGATCGAGAAAGCCTTCCATCACGATCTGGCCGGCGAGCGTCGCCGTAACCGTTGAATTGAGGCCGGAGGCGAGCAGCGCCACCGCGAACAGCGTCGAGGCGATGCCGAGACCGAGCAGCGGCGACAGCAGTTCAAAAGCCTGGCCGATCTCGGCGACGTCGGAATGGCCGCTTCTGTGGAAGGTCGCAGCAGCGACGATAAGGATGGCGGCATTGATGAACAGCGCCAGCATCAGGGCGATGGTCGAGTCCGTCGTCGCCCATTTGATCGCCTCGCGCCGGCCAGCGTCATTGCGCTCATAGGCGCGCGTCTGAACGATCGAGGAGTGCAGGTAGAGATTATGCGGCATCACGGTCGCGCCGATGATGCCGATCGCGATGTACAGCATCTCGGAATTGGTGAAGATCTCGGTCTTTGGCACGAAGCCACGCAGCACCTCCGCAACCGGCGGCGCCGCAGCCACGATCTGGACGGCGAAGCAGACCGCGATGACGCCAAGCAGCGCGATCACGAAGGCTTCGAGGAAACGGAAGCCGCGATTCATCAGGAGCAGCAGCAGGAAAGCGTCAAGCGCGGCGAGCAGCGCGCCGCCGATCAGGGGAATGCCGAACAGCAGCTTCAGCGCGATCGCGGTGCCGATGACTTCGGCGAGATCGCACGCGATGATCGCCGCCTCGCAGGCAAGCCAGAGCAGGAAGTTCACCACCGGCGAATAGGTCGCGCGGCAGGCCTGCGCGAGGTCGCGGTCGGTGACGATGCCGAGCCGCGCTGCCAGCGACTGCAGCAGGATCGCCATCAAATTCGAGAGCAGGATGACCGAGAGCAGCGTGTAGCCGAACTTCGATCCGCCGGCGAGGTCGGTCGCCCAGTTGCCGGGATCCATGTAGCCGACCGAGACGAGATAGCCCGGACCGACGAAGGCCAGCAGCCGCCGCCACCAGCGGCCGGCGGCCGGAATGGCAATTGTGGAATTGACCTCGGCGAGGCTCTTGGTGGTGGGCGCATCGGTGCGCCAGCCGGCGGCGTCTTGGCTCAGGGCTCGGGTCAGATGGGGTGATTGGGCATCCATGGCGGCAGAATACCTGACTTGTTTCTTATTGCAACTCATTTGCAACTGCATCTAGCCGTACCGGTTCTCAGCGCAGACCCGTGGCCCTTGTCGGGAAGCGGGTGGGTTCGGCGGTCCTCGCGGGCGAACATGGGCGCAAATTCGCCTTTTGCAGGATAGAGCCATGTCAACGCCCCCGCGCCTCCCTGACACCTTCAACCGCCTCGCCTGGTCGAACCTCGCGGCGCAATCGGCCGAGCAGATCGCACTGGCCGCAGCGCCCATCGTTGCCGTGCTGACGCTGGGGGTCGCCGAAGGCCGGACCGGCCTGCTGCAGACCGCCCTCACTTTGCCCTTTGTCCTGTTCGCCATTCCCGCTGGCGTGCTCGCCGACCGCATCTCCCGCCGCTGGCTGATGGCGGGAGCCGAGGCGGTGCGGACCGCTGCACTCGCGGCCATCGTCCTCCTGCTGGCGCTGGGCGCGCTCAATTTGCCGCTGCTGGCGCTGCTCGGCTTTGCCGCTGTGTGCGGCACCGTCGTCTACAGCGTGGCGGCACCGGCACTGGTGCCCTCGCTGGTCAGTTCGGACCTTTTGCCGGCGGCGAATGCGCGGATCGAGCTCGCGCGCACCATCGCGTTTGCGAGCGGACCTGCGCTCGGCGGCGCGCTGGTGGGCTGGTGGGGCGCAAGCCCGGCCTTCGGCTTTGCGGCTGCGCTGTCGGCGATCGCCGTGGTGCTGCTCGCCGGCATCTACGAGCCCGCGCGGGCAACATCTCCGCGGCGCCATCCGTTCCAGGATATCCGCGAAGGCGCGGCCTTCGTGTTTCACCATCCGCTGCTGCGGCCGGTGTTCATCACCCAATTCATCTTCAACACCGGCTGGTTCTTGCAGATCGCGGTGTTCGTGCCCTATGCCGTGCGTCATCTCGGCCTCACCGCCGCCGGCGTCGGCACCGTGCTGACGATGTACGGCGTCGGCATGGTGATCGGCGCGCTGGTCGCCACCCGCGTGATGCAGCGCGTCGCGTTCGGCGCGGTCGTCGGCCTCGGCCCCGTCACCGGCTTCGTCGCAGCATTGGTGATGGCGCTGACGGTGCTGGTCCCCTCGCCCTGGCTTGCGGCTTTGAGCTTCTTCTTGCTCGGCGTCGGACCGATCCTGTGGGTGATCTCGACCACGACGCTGCGCCAGTCGGTGACGCCGCCGCGCCTTCTGGGGCGCGTCTCCGCCATCAACATCATGAGCTACGGCGCCCGCCCGCTCGGCTCGGCGCTGGGCGCAATCGTCGGCGGGTTCTGGAGCGCGGAGGCCTGCCTCTATCTCGCAGCGGCAGTGTTCGGCGTACAGGCCCTGGTGATCCTGCTGTCACCGGCGGTGGCGCTCGACCGGCAGCCGGACATGGTGGGGGACGAAGTGGTGGCGGGGTGCTGAAGCCCGGTCATTCCGGGGCGATGCTGGTGAAATCACCTACCCCGCCAGATAGCGCTCGTAGCTCCCCGTCACCGGCTCGCTGACATCGACGTCGGGATCGAGCGTGTAGAGGTCCTGCGCGCGGCCGATGCCGCGCAGTGCGTAGCGGCCGGTGGAGACGAGATAGCGCCGGCCGGCGGCGTCGAGACCCTTGTAGAATTCCGAGGACGCGAGCAGTTCGCGATCGACCGAGCGGCTCATCGAGGCGATGCGACTGACTTCGTTGACGGTCGGTCCAACCACGGTGAAGTCGAGCCGGTCCTCGCTGCCGATATTGCCGTAGAAGACCTCCCCGACATGCAGACCGATATAGGCCGACGTGGTGGGACGACCGTCGGCCGCGCGGCGTGCGTTCAGCGCCGCGACGTTCTTGCGAAACAGATGCTCCGCCCGTAGCGCGGCGCGGCGCGCCGCCGCCATGTCCTCGCCGGTGAACATCGCAAGCACGCCGTCGCCGATCAGCTTCAGCACGTCGCCGCCCGCATCGTGGATCGGGTCGATCACCGCTTGCGCATAGTCGTTGAGGAACGGAATGATCTCGTCGGGACCGATGCTCTCGCTGATCCCGGTCGAGCCACGCAAGTCCGAATACCAGAGCACGGCGTTGATGCGCTCGGTGACGCCGCGCGAGATACGTCCGCGCAGCACCTGCTCGGAGGCGTCCCGCCCGAGATAGACGCGGCCGAGCGTGCGGGCGATATCGACCTGCTGTGCCGATTTGATCGCGAGCCCCAGCACCGGCACCAGATCGCGCAGGGCTTCGAGCTCGGGTTCGGAGAACCCGCTGTCACGACGCGTCGTCCAGCAGGAATAGAGGCAATCCATCAGGCCGAGCGCGCCGTTCTCGCCGAAGCGGTGTACGAAGGCGAGATAATGCTTGTGCCCCTTCTCGGCGAGCTCGCCGATCTGCGAGAAATCCAGCGACGGCGCGTCGGCGAGATCGATCACCATCTCGTCGTGGCCATGCTCGAGCATGTGGAAGAACACCGAGCGGCGCCAGCTCTTGGCCGCATCGCCTTCGGCGGTCGAGCCGTATTCGAACGCGTCGCTCTCGTTGCTCGACCGGTCGCTCCAGCGAAAGCCGCGACCCTCATAGATCGGATGCAGCGTGTCGATGACGACGAGCCCGCGCGATAGTTCCAGCCCCTCGGCGCGGCATCGCTCGCAGAAACCACGCAGCAGTTCCGGTTCGGGCAGGCTGGTAAGGCCCTGGCCGGCGATCCAGTTCATCAATTCGAGGCGCGAGGTCAATTGCATGCGCCATTATGGCGTGCATTCGTGACGAGCGAAAGGCGCGAGCCACGCGCGGGCCGTGCGCAAGGCTCCCATCCCTTGCAGATCGAATATGTCGCAGGGGCGGTTGACGTGTTCGCCGCGCGCGCGGCAGATGCCCACAATGACGAGCTTGTCGGCCAGAATCGGAGCCACGCGCAGATGAGCCGGCGCCAGCTTCCGATTATCCTGGCGCTTGGCGCCACGCAGACCCTGGCCTGGGCTTCCAGCTATTATCTGCCGGCGCTGCTCGCCGATCCCATGGCGCACGACCTCGGCATTTCCTCCAACTGGATCTTTGCCGCGTTCTCGGCTTCGCTCGTGATCTCGGCGATGCTCGGCCCGCGCATCGGGCGGCAGATCGATCTCGTCGGCGGGCGGCAGGTGCTTTCGGCCTCGAACCTGACCATCGCCGCCGGCCTCGTCCTCCTCGGCCTCTCGCACTCGGTGGCAGTGATGGCGATCGCCTGGCTCATTCTCGGCATCGGCATGGCGATGGGCCTTTACGACGCCGCCTTCGCCGCTCTGGGGCGCATCTACGGCACCGAGGCGCGCAGGCCCATCACCGGCATCACGCTGATGGCGGGCTTCGCCTCGACGGTCGGCTGGCCGCTCACCGCGTGGGGTCTGTCCCATATCGGCTGGCGCGAGACCTGCTTTGCCTGGGCGGCTGCCAATATCCTGATCGGCCTGCCCCTCAACTTCTTCATGCTGCCGGTGATCAGGGGCGCGAGGCAGACGGCAGCGACCGCCGAGAAGCCGCATTTGCCGCTCGACCGCACCATGATCCTGCTTGCCTTCATCTTCGCCGCGGTCTGGACCGTCACCGGCGCGATGGCCGCGCATTTCCCCCGCATCCTGGAGACGACGGGCGCAACACCCGTCGAAGCCATCGCGGCGGGCGCGCTGATCGGCCCGGCCCAGGTCGGCGCGCGCATGCTCGAGGCGGGCTTCCTCAGCCGCTTCCATCCGCTGTGGTCGACGCGGCTCGCCTGCTTCACCCATCCGATCGGCGCGGTGGTCGTCGCGATCTTCGGCGGCGCTGCGGCGAGCGCGTTTGCGCTGTTCCACGGCTCCGGCAACGGTATCCTGACGATCGCGCGCGGCACGCTGCCGCTCGCGATTTTCGGACCGAAGGACTTTGGCTACCGTCTCGGCATCATCGGCGCACCGGCGCGGATGGCCCAGGCCGTGGCGCCGCTCGCGTTCGGTCTGCTGATCGACGTCATGGGCGCCAAGGTGCTGATCGTCTCCTCCGCGCTCAGCCTGTCGGCGTTGGCGGCGTTGTTCCTGATCCGTGCCGGGCCGCGCCCGGATTGACCGCCCGGCCCCTTTCGCGCACAAGCGGGCCATGAGCGAAGACCCCGGCCCGCCGCGCACGTTCAAAGGCCTCCTGCGCTGGGCGACCACGCCGCCGCAGGCCTGGGGCGTCTATCTCCTCGCCGTCCTGCTGGTCTGGCTGCTCTCGTTCTATGCCGGCACGCTGAAGCCGAAGAAGCCGCCGGAAGCGAGTCCGCCCACGGTGACCTTCCCGCGGAGCTAGGCGGGCTTCGTCTCGCTGGTCGCGATCCAGATTCCGGCGAACACCGCAACCAATCCGACAAGCAGATGAGGCGTAATCGGCTCGCGGATGAGGAGCGCAGCAAGCAGAGCGGCGGCGATCGGATTGATCGTCATCGTGTTGGCGACGCGAGTCGGCGTTGCCCGCTCCAGCGCCATGACCCAGAGGATGAAGGCGAGTGCGCCGCCGCCAATGCCGAGATAGACGCCGGCAATCCACTGCGCCGTGGTGAAGTGCTCGAGCGCCGCAAAGCTGCCTCTCACCAGACCCGCCAGCACCAGCACGACGGCACCCGCACCCATGCCGACGGTGAGAAAGCCGAGCGCGCTCGAGCGCTGCATCAACGGACGCGACAATACGTTGTAGAATGCCATGCAGAACACGGCTGCGGTCATGATCAATTCGCCGCGCCAGGCCCCTGGCGGACTGTGCGCCAGGCCGGTAGCCAGCGCTGCCGCCACGCCGAGCACGGCGATGCCGACACCCGTGATCTTGCGCGCCGTCAGCCGCTCGACGCCAAGGAGCGCCCCCACCACCATCGTGTGAAGCGGCAGCGTCGCGAGCGCAAGACTGGCGCGGGCAGCGGTCGTGTAGGACACCGCGATGTTGTAGAGGATGAAGAACAGACCGAAGAAGCTGATGCCGAGCAGCGCCACGGTCGGCCAATCGGACCGCTGCGGCCAACGCACGCCAAGCAGCAGCGCGCATGGCACGAGGCAGAGAAAGCCGATCCCCCAGCGCAGGATCGCGAGCATGATCGGATCGGCGCCGCCGACGAGATAGCGGGTAATGGCCGCCGCCGTGCCACCGAGGCTGCTCGACGCCAGCGCGATCACAACCCCGGCCCATTCGCCCACCGCTGTCTCCTGTCGCGGAGCTTTTGGCGGGCCTAGCACGAAGCTGCTGCCATCGTCGTGGCAGCAGCTTCGTCACACGCCCAGCGCGTCCGGTCCGATGCGATCGGAACGGAAGCTCTGGATGCTTGTTTTGACGCGTTTTCTTGGCGCGAACCGGTGCCCACTTCGCTCGAAAACGCTCTACTCGTAAAACTCCGGCGCCAGCTTCTGGCTGTCGCGCTGGGCCTTGTCGTGGTTGATCCAGAGCTGCGCTTTTTCCCTGGCGAGCGTGTCGGCGATCTTCTGCATCGAGGCCGCGCTCTGGTCCTTGTTGACGTTCATGCTCGGCACGCGGCGGTTGTCCCAATTGTCCTTGAAGTGGACGGCATCGCCCGACAGGATCACCGCGCCGGTTTTTGGCAGTTTCACCAGCAGCGACTGGTGTCCCGGCGTATGGCCGGGCGTGGATAGAATGGTCACGCTGCCGTCGCCGAACACGTCCTTGTCGCCTGCGAGCTGCTCGACCGGATGCGACGGCTTGAAGCGCGGCGCGTTATTGGGCCCGGGCCAGTCGTATTCGGCCTTCTGCACGTAGAGCATGGACTGCGGAAACAGCTCGACATTGCCGGTATGATCGGGATGCGTGTGCGAGACAGCCATCGCCTTGACGTCGTCGGGCTTGAGCCCGAGCTGTTCGAGCTGGGCGGCAAGCGTCTTCGGACGGCGCCAAGTGACGGCTTTGGGATCGGCGGGCGCGAGTCCATTCGGCATCGCGGCGACGGAATCCGCAATGCCGGTGTCCCACAGGAACCAGCCCTTGGCGTGCTTGATGAGATAGCAGCTGTCGACGAAGTCCATCGCCTTGCCCTCGTTGAGGCCAGGCGTCCAGCGCGAGATGTCGCCGGCGGTGCCCTCGCCGCAATTGAGCACGTAGAGCTTTTCGACCCCGGTTTTCTCCGATTGCGCCAGCGCTGAAGCGCCGGGCAGAGCGAGTGCAGCGATGGCGAGCGCGAGCTTGATCCTCGGCATCATTGTTGTTCCTCCCGTACAGGGCGACGACCGAGGATCAACCCCGGCCCGTTCGCGAAATTCCCGTCAAGCCAATCAATGCGGGCAGGTCTCGACTTCGACCGTGACGTGGCTGAGGCCCTTCAGCCCCGCGAGCCGCCGCTTGTAGACGGCCGGCTGCTTCGGCTGGTCCGACACCACCGAGAGCAGCACGGCACAATGGCCGGGCCCCACCTGCCACAGATGCAAATCGGTGACGCGGTCCTCGCCGACTTCCATCCGCGCTCGGATCACCCGCTCCAGCTTCTCGTCGGCGCGCACGTCGAGCAGCACCGCCCCCGATGACTTGATCAGCCCGAACGCCCAGCTCGCGATCACGGCGCTGCCGATCAGCCCGACGGCTGGATCGGCCCAGACCCAGCCCGAATACATCGCGACGGCGAGTGCTGCGATCGCCAGCACCGAGGTCGCTGCGTCCGCCATGACGTGCACATAGGCGGCGCGAAGATTGTTGTCGTGATGATGATGGTGATGGCCATGATCATCCTGGTCGTGGTCATGATCGTCGTGATGATCATGCGCGTGGCTGTGGCCGTGATGATGATCGTGGCTGCCGCGCAAGAGCCACGCGCTCGCGAGATTGACGCACAGGCCGAGCGCGGCGACCGCGATTGCCTCGGCATAGACGATCGGCACCGGCGTGATCAGCCGCAGCACGCTCTCATATGCGATCTCGATCGCGATCAGGCCGAGGATGATCGCGCTAGAGAAGGCGGCGAGATCGCCGAACTTGCCGGTGCCGAAGGTGAAATGCGCATTCCCCAGGTGCCGGCGCGCGAAACGATAGGCAAAGGCGGCGATGCCGAGCGCCGCCGCATGGGTGCCCATGTGCCAGCCGTCGGCCAGCAGCGCCATCGATCCGAACAGCGAGCCGGCGACGATCTCGCCGACCATCATGACCAGCGTCAGGACGACCACGAGCCAGGTACGCCGCTCGTTCTCGTCGTGCTTGTCGCCAAGAAAGGCGTGGTCATGGGTCCATTGTTCGATGGAGTGGGAATGCATCGAATTCTCCAGAAGATTCAGGTCTGTCGGCCTGCAGTATAGACCGCCGAGGCGCGATTTTCTAAGGTCCAATCGTGCCGCGGATTGACAGTCCTGCTTAGTTTCGCTGTAATCGGCGCCATGGGGATTTGAGCGATCTCCCCACGAGGCGACACGCCCAAGCATCGCGTCCCGTTCGTTTCTTGCGAGGACGCATCATGTCTACTTTCACGACCATCTCATCTGACAAATTGGCACGGCTGATCGGCACCGCGAACAGCCCTGCCCTCATCGATGTACGCACCGAGGAGGATTTTGCCGCCGACCAGCGGCTGATCCCAGGCTCTATCAAGCTCAGTCACGACAAGGTGACGGACTGGGGCGGCAACTTCGCGGGCCGAAGGGCCATCGTCTCCTGCCTGCGCGGTGAAAAGCTCGCGCAGGGCACGGCGGCGTGGCTGCGCCAGCTCGGCGTCGAGGCTGAGACCCTGGAGGGCGGCTTCGAGGGCTGGAAAGCGGCAAACCTGCCGCTGCTCGACACGCGCAAGCTGCCGCCGCGCGATGCCAGAGGGCGCACTGTCTGGGTCACGCGGGCCCGGCCGAAGGTCGATCGCATCGCTTGCCCCTGGCTGATCCGCCGCTTTGTCGATCCCAATGCGGTGTTCCTGTATGTAGCACCGTCCGAGGTGATCGGCGTCGGCGAGCGGTTCAATGCAGCTCCCTTCGACATTGAGAACGTGTTCTGGAGCCACCGCGGCCAGCTCTGCACCTTCGACGTCATGATCGAGGAATTCGGGATCGCCTCGCCGCCTCTGCTCCGGCTGGCGACGCTGGTGCGCGGCGCCGACACCGCGCGGCCTGATCTTGCGCCAGAAGCGCCGGGCCTGCTCGCGGCCTCGCTCGGACTGTCGCGCATGTATGACGACGACCTCGCGCAGCTCGAGGCTGGCATGCTGCTCTACGACGTCTTCTACCGCTGGTGCCGCGACGCCACCACCGAGACCCACAACTGGCCGACCAACAAGGTGAAGGCGTAATGGATATCCGCAACGTTCAAGCAGGAGCTGATGCCGGTCACGGCGTCAGCTTCGGTGAAGCCTTTCGCGTCTGGCTCCGCGTCGCCTCTTTGAGCTTCGGCGGGCCCGCGGGCCAGATCGCGGTGATGCATCGTATTCTGGTCGAAGAGAAGAAGTGGATCTCTGAAGGCCGCTTCCTGCACGCGCTGAATTACTGCATGCTGCTGCCGGGACCGGAAGCACAACAGCTTGCCACCTATGTGGGCTGGCTGATGCATCGCACCGCCGGCGGGCTGATGGCGGGCGGGCTGTTCATCCTGCCCGGCATCATCGCCATCATGGGCCTGAGTTACGTCTACGCCGCCTATGGCAATGTCAGCTTCGTCGAGGCGCTGTTTTTCGGACTGAAAGCCGCCGTGCTCGCCATCGTGGTCGAGGCCGTGGTCCGCGTCGGCAAGCGCGCGCTGAAGAACCGCATCATGATGGCGCTCGCGGCCGCGGCCTTCATCGCCATCTTCTTCTTTGCGGTCCCCTTCCCGATCATCATCATCGCCGCCGGCATCATCGGCTATGCCGGCGCGCGCGCTGGCCGGCCGGAATTCGCACCGGCTGGTCACGGCCACGGCGGCAGCGGCGCCGCGATCGATAGCATGCTCGGCGAAGCCGTGCCCGAGCACGTGCGGCCCAATACGGCGCGCGCGATCCGCGTCGGCGCGCTGTGGCTTGCGCTCTGGCTCGTGCCGGTGATCGCCCTGCTCGCCGTCTTCGGTCAGGCCAACGTCTTCAGCCAGATCGCACTGTTCTTCTCGAAGATGGCGCTGGTCACCTTCGGCGGCGCCTACGCCGTGCTGGCCTATGTCGCGCAGCAGGCGGTCGAGCATTATCACTGGCTGAAGCCGCATGAAATGCTGGATGGCCTCGGCATGGCCGAGACCACACCGGGCCCGCTGATCATGGTGCTGCAGTTCGTCGGCTTCATGGCCGCCTACCGCGACCCGAGCGGTCTGTCGCCGATGCAGGCGGCAACGCTTGGCGGCTTGCTCGCGACCTGGGTCACCTTCACGCCCTGCTTCCTCTGGATCTTGCTCGGCGCCCCCTATATCGAGCGCCTGCGCGGCAACACGGGATTGGCCGGCGCGCTCAGTGCGATCACCGCCGCGGTTGTCGGCGTGATCCTCAACCTCTCGATCTGGTTCGCGCTGCACACGCTGTTCCGCGCGACGGTGCCGGTGAACGCCTTCCCGTTCGACTTCGACATGCCGGTGCTGACGAGCGTCGACGTGCCGGCGCTGGTGCTGTCGATTGCAGCGGCCACCGCGATCTTCCGGTTCAAGCTCGGCATGCTCACAGTTCTCGCCGGCAGTTGTGCGGCGGGCGTGGCGATGCGGTTAGCGGGGGTAATTTAGGGCCTGCTCCCATGAGGTCCATCGCGTCGGACTTGCCATCGGAAGGCGACGTTGAAGCCGACAGCGCTACATGGCGCTAAGGGCCTAGAAGCAGACGCGGCGGACGCGGCCGGCAACGCTCAAAGCAGCAGTACCGAAGCTAGTGAGGCGCCGAGTAAGCTACACAAACAAATCATGCGTCAGATGGTGCTCAACTCTTGCGTGATCAACGGCGCTTTGCTCGGCGTGCGAAGGGCCAATCAGGTCCGCATCCTGAATTAGCGCCAGTCCATTTTTTCCGGCATCGTGCAGAGTATATTCCACTGCATCCCGTCCGTGGCCGTTCCCAGAATTCTCTGAAATCCTGACCTCTGCCCTATCATTCTTGAAATGAAAGGAATCTTCGAACTGGGGCGCAGCTGCCGTTGCATTCTGGTCCGGCCCCGCATGCAAAGTTTTAGAACCGCTTATGGGCGCCTTGTGCGAGTCAGCCTCCGAAGCGTCTAAGTCGCGATGCGATTGCCCCCAGTCAGAATCGTGTCCGGTTGAGTCGTGCTTGGCGGGCTGCTTACCGGCTGCTGCCCCCTGTTCCGAAATATGCAAATCACGCTGCGGTTGTCCATGATCTGGATCATGTCCCGGCCGCCCGTCTTCGGCGTGTGGCTTACCGGCTGCTGCTCCCTGTTCCGAAACATGCAAATCACGCTGCGATTGTTCATCATTGGATCCGTCTAGTGCAGTCGCGTGTATTGTGCCGTGTTCGGCCTTCCTCGATGCGTCCGTCGCGGCCGCCTGCTCGAGGCCGCTATGATCGATCGGAGCGTCGATGGCGCCGGACCCGACGTGAGGGTTGCCGCCGGCGCCTACGCCATGTTCGCTTGCGAATGCATCGACGATCTGAAGCTCGTCGCTTCTGCCGATGGCATCGCTTCGGCCAGCCTCGAAAACGAATGATTCGTGGCGGCCTTCGGGATTAAGCCAGGCTAGGTTCTCGAACTCGTTTAGGTTCGCATCGGCGCTGCCAGGCATATTAAGGACGCCCAATTCGCTGGTGGCGTTTGCGGCAGCCGACGCAAAGGTATCGCAAAAAGTGAACGCCTGCGCAGGACTGTTAAGGAGTTCGTAAATCGAAACTCCGACCGCCATGAGCATAAACCCGCCAAAGTCACTGATGCTTGACCTCGGAGGGTTGAGTGTCGGCGATGTGATCGTGCTGGCGGCAATATCGGCGCGGGACTCGACGAGCTTGCTGCCCCGCGTCGGGATGTCAGCTGCAGAGTTCTCGGCACGATCGGCTTTACCCACGGCTCTGGCCGTTTTACCCGAAGCCGCGGTCGTTTTTTGGGGGCTGATTTTGATGGTCACGACAGCGCCGGTGTCGTCTGCGGCCATTACCGTGACACTATCGGTAAGCGCATGATCAACTGCGCTCGCGCTCGCGGGTTGAACGTCGTCCAGCGCTGCCCAAATCAGAGCTGCAAGCGCGCCGACCCTGCCGTAAAGGCGCGACAGGGCGAACGTTGCGAGCTCGGTTCGGCTTTTGATCTCAAGCTGCGCAGATATGTGATCAACTCGCGCCTTGATGGTGCCTGTGGCGACGTTGAGCTGGCGCGCAATCTCCTTGTTCGACATACCGCAGGCGACCAGACGTAGGATCTTGTGCTCCAGGTCCGTCAACGCTGCAAGTCCAGTTTCGCCGCACGCGCCCTTGCCGGGCTTGCGGGTAGCCGTCCGATCCGCGGTCGGTGCCACCAGCCTCAGTGACCGGAACAAGGTTTCGGGCTCCTCGCGCATCGGAATTGCAGTGCAGGCACCCGCCGCGACGGCGTCAGCGATATCGCCTCGCGCAACCGATGCTGTGTAGAATACCAAGCGCGTGGGAAGGTTTTCCGCAGTAACGGCGGCGAGCATTTCAGAAGCCGTCACGTCAGAAAATCCGTCCTCTAAAAGGGCGACATCTGGCGTCAACCTCCGGAGTGCTTCGAGGCAACCCGCTCCATTAGTGCATGACGCAACAATCTCGAAGTCACGCTCCGCCGCAAGTAGCGTCCCAAAACCCTGCAGAACGATCGGACGACGATCTGCTATCAGTAGTCGGATACGAAGCACCTGCTCTACCTCGCCCGGCCTTCCGTCCTAAGTTCACCCAGCAGAGGCGAGCTAGCTTGAACGGAGTGACACTCAAGAGCAGCCCGGCAACGCACAACAATCCTCTTGGTTCCTGTAGATTAGTAAGGCGATCGGATGATGTTCATGCTTGCAGCCGATCGATGGCCCTCGGAGAAAAGCCCATCGGATGGGAAATCACAGTGTGGGCAGAACGAGATGAGTAAACCGTCCGCTCAAGGAGCACGCCATGTCTCAGAACCTCAGTGCGACGATCGCGGTGATCGGCATCGATAATGGCAAGAATTCGTTCCACGTCGTGGGTCATGATCACCGCGGTGCCATCGTGCTGCGGCAGAAGTGGTCAAGCCTCCGATCCGCGAGGGTATAGGGTGTCAGTCCACAGCGACCTCTCGAAACGCTGTCGGTGCCATGGACACGCCTCCAAAGCCAAAAGGCCGGTCGTAGACCATGAGCAGGACGAGGCACACAGCGACTGCCGTTGAAAAGATCAACAGGGTCGCCGCCATCGCCGTTCGATTATCGATATGTATCATTGCGATCGTCACGAGGATCAGCATCGTCAAGGCAACGATGACTGCCCACTGGATCGGCGCGATCTGAAGCTGGCTGAGCCGAATTCTATCTCGCCGGACTTCAAACGCATGTTCGATCGCCACCAAAGCGCGCTCCTGGGCCAGTTGCTGAGCGGGTTGTGCGGGCGTAAAGGAAAGGACCGCCGCCATCGCGTCAGTCAATCCAGTCGGGATTGCTTGCAAGGTGGCTTCGCCCCTGCCCATCGCTGGCCAATCCTGCGTTTCGATGAAATGAAGGTGGCGCTTGAGGCTATCGCGCAGATTGTTCCGAACATCCGGTGGCAAAGCATCCGCGAGGAGCAGGGCCTGTCGGAGAGCACTGGCTTCCTGACCGACATATTCCCCGGCGCGATCGACATTTGTCCATACACGCGAGGACAGGAAGGCGAGGAGCAGGGCCAGGATAACCGCTAGAGGCGTCAACGTCACAGGCGAGGCCGCCTTCAGCTCCCTCACCACTGCGCGCCGGGACAGGATTGCCGCTGCGCCGAAAATCGCAATCGTCAACACGTAACAGAAGCCGAATACAAGAAGCATGATGCCGAGAATCGAATGGGACTCAATCCAATGCAACATTGGTCCTCCGGAGCTGGCTACTCCTGCCTTCTAGAATACGCCCCGAGTCCCCTGACCGGAAGGCCACACCGCACGGGTGCTGCAGGCCAGCGGGCATTCGCGTGGTGCCGAGGACGACACCGACTAGGATCGGGAATATGCTTTGCCGACAATCGGCAGATGCCGAAGCCGTTAACCGCTGCGCCGCGGCAGCTCGAACCCCGATGTCCGGAGGGGTCAGGAGCCCTCGATAATGCTCGAGCGGGCGACTTCCGCTTTGCCCATTAGAGGATGCCGTTCAGGAGCACCAGCCCAGGACGCGACATGGCCCTCAGCGTGCGGTCGCTGTGGTGATGGGACCGCGATCTTGCGCCCATCTTATTGAGTTATTGAGTATCTGACTGGATCATCAGGTCGGCGAGCCCGATGTTGAAAAGCTGCGAAACGGCCGTAACTAGCTGCGCGGGAGCAAGTGGCTTCAGAAGGATGCTTATTGGGTACTCCTTCAGATGACCATACGGCGCCACCTTCACAATGAGGCGGCTTACCCAATTGCCGACGAGCTGATCCGGCAGAGGATAACTTTTTGTCTTCTGTAGCGGGTACGACGCCAATATTATTCCGGAGCGATTTACAGGTGTGAGCCCGGTGGCACAAACCTGTTGACCTGCCAAAGCTCGTCGGATCACATCCCGCAACTCTGTCGGTGACAACCTGCTGAGGTGCGCATCTGAGTCCAACTCCGTTCTGGGTCCAGCAGGCGACATTCACGACATGAAAGAGGCCGCCAACTGAAGCGGCCCTCTAAGTGAATAGTGCCCCCGGATCCTCTTAGTAAGCACCCGAGGTCAATCTTCTGGTCCGATACCGCTAGTCACAACGGCGGATCCTGCGGACCGAACCGTCGTCGCGCTCGATCGTGACGGTGCGGCAGTCACCGCGATATCCGCGATCATATCCGTAGGCGCGATAAGCGGGCCGATCATACTCTCGGTAGTAACGCCGCTCCGGCCCCACTCTTACGCCGCCAAACGGAGTATCAACGGCAACTTGAGCTGATGCCGGTGCAATAGAGATCGGCGCGGCGACAGCGAAACCCGCAATCGCCAGTATACTAGCCAGTAACAGGGTTCTCATGTGAGCCTCCTCCTGGGGAGTTGCGTTGCTTTCGAAACATCTCAGGTAGGGCAAGGTTCCTGCACGAACAGTAGCCCGCCCGTCATGTTCCTGAACCAAAGGAGCACGACCGGAATCTCTCTTGAGGGCACCCCAGCTTCATCCCCGTTGCCGAGCTGGGGCCCGGCGGGTTTCGAAGCGAAAGGGCCAATGGGGCAGGCTTCAGTTCCGCGTTAGTGGCTTCTTTGGCTCCGTGGCGGCCTCAATATCAACCGGGGGCAGCTCACCCGTGCGGTCCTTCAGGTCGGCCGCTCGCTGGACCAATCCCGACGCGACCTGCGGGTCCTTTGTCGTTTTTCCATTCGCAGGAACGTTGCTGCCGCCTCTCGGGCGAAGGAGGTGTAACGCGGCACGTCTTTTCTATCCGATCGAGGTCCCCGTGAGATGACTCAGAAACTCGGCCTGCGTTCCGGTGCTTGTACAAAAATGTACACAGGCGACAAAAAAGCCTCAGCTCCGAGGCTGGCGCCAAGCTGAGACCCACGTTATCGAGGCGTGATCTGGAAGGACCAACTCAGTCAGGTCAGTCGCGGTAGCCCTTGCACTTCGTCTCTTCTTTGTATTCGCCGTGCTTGCCCCACTTTCGTTCGATCTTGCAGGGGCCATGACGGTATTCTTGCTTGTATTCGCGATCGTAATTGTAGGCGCGGTAGGGACCACGATCGTAGCTCCAGCGATGCTTACCGCTTTCGTCCTTCCAGGGGTCGGCTAGCGCGGCCGATGTGAGTAGTCCAAGAAGGCTGAGGATCGCCAAAGAGAATTTCATCGAATTTCTCCGATAGTGCTTCCACATTTGCTCTTCGGCTGAGAGGCAATCCGCGAACTTGTCGAAAACAAGTCGGTGTTCACCGGCGCGATACCGCCAACCAAGACCACGAGCATCCATTTCATTGTTGCTGACCAAACACGAGGTTCGCTCCATTTGCGATCGAGAAAGGCACCAGTTCGTGGGCAATGGAATGCGAGCTGGTGCCTCTCCATGGAACGGGGGCATTCCATGCCCGGGAAAACGTAGCAACGAACCTATGGTTCCGACGTCGAGCTTCGTCACTCCATGAGGGACAGTTTTGTAGCCTTCCGCCGTCGCATCATTGCAAGCTGCGGGTCAAAGGCTCGTCACAGCGCACCCGTCGGCCAGCACCCGTCGGGCAAAACAGCTGACCACTTCCGCACCCTCGCCTGTCAAGCCCGCTTCGCGAAATATTCCACTTTACCGAAATTCGGATTTGTCGTATACGCAAAGCACCCTGGCCCGAGACAAGGGGCGGATCGCGATCGTCACGAACCGCGGGCTGGGCAGCGATGGACGCGACGGCGTCGAGCGTAACAGGCATTGCAGGGCGGCTTCAGCCGTGAGCAATGCCTTCGCGCGAACGACACGGCGCTGACAGCGTCTTCGCATGGGTTCGGGGGCGAGCACACGCCACCCCTCGGATTCCCAGCGAAGACGTGCGCGGACGGAGAAGTCGTGTGGTCCTGACGCCCGCGGTCTGTGCGTCAAGTCCTGTGGTGATGTAGCGGCCCGACCGGGCCCGCGCATCAGTCATCCGCATGGCGACGGGGGCAACAGTGCATCGCTCCCCGAGGAGAGCACGAAGGACACCGTTAAAACCATTCGCGCAGGGAAGGCCGGGCGACCGGCATCACCTGTTGTCCACCCCGTGTGCATTTCCATCGCACACGGACTCGGGTGCCGCCGGCGCCCGGCCTTCCCTGCGCCCTTGTATTTCCGAGGGGCGCGCCGTGAAGCAAAGCTCGGGCGAGATGAGCCGCGAGAATGAGAACGCTCCTCTGCTGTTTGAAAATTGTATCGGAGGTGGTCTAGCCCCCTCGCTGTCATCGCCCGGCTTGACCGGGCGATCCAGTATTTCAGAGAAGGTCGTGATCGGACCGAGAAGCTGCGGCGTACTGGATGCCCCGGTTTCGCGGAGCATGACACCGGCGTTGTGGCGAGAGCCGCCCTACCCGATCACCCGGCCGAACTTGTTCGACTTCGGAAACCCCTTCGGTGCCAGACGGCCGGCATCGGCGCGGTTGCCTTGCCATTCGGCGAGCTCTTTCATCGTTGCCGAGAATTCGCGCCCCGCGGAGTCCTTCCAGGTCAGCCCCGCCTTGGCATCGAATACCGCGACGTCGGAGAGGCCGCCGTCCTTGTATTTCTGCAAGCGCGTGCCCCGGCCGCGGGCCATCTCGGGGACCTGGTCGAGCGGGAAGATCAGCATCTTGCGGTTCTCGCCGATGACAGCAACGGTGTCGCCTGTTACCTCGGTGATCGCGCGTGCCTCGTTCGGCATCTCGACGTTGAGGACCTGCTTGCCCTTCTTGGTGGTGCCGACGCAATCGTCCTCGTTGACCACAAAACCCTGGCCTTCGTGGCTCGCGACCAGGAATTTGCGCCCGCCCTTGTTGACGAACAGCGCAACCGGCGCAGCCTCCTGCTCGAGGTCGATGAACAGGCGGATCGGTTCGCCGTGGCCGCGGCCCCCGGGCAGCTTCGCCACATCGAGCGAGTAGAACTTGCCGTTGGTGGCGAACAGCAGCAGCTTCGAGGTCGTCTCCGCAAAGAAGGCGAAACCGAGCTTGTCGTCCTGCTTGAAGGCAAGGCCCGAGAGATCCTCAACATGACCCTTCATGGTGCGGATCCAGCCCTTGTCAGAGACCACGACCGTCACCGGCTCGCGCTCGACAAAGGCTTCCTCGATCGCGGCGAGATCGTGCTCGGGTGCGTCGGCAAAGGTGGTGCGGCGCTTGCCGAGCGGCGTCTTCGGCCCGAACATGTCGCGGACCTTGCCGACCTGCTCGCCGACCTTTTTCCATTGCTCGGCTTCCGAGGCGAGCACCGCATTGATGCCCTTGAGCTCGGCGCGCAGGTTCTTGTCCTCGGTGCGGATCTCCATCTCCTCGAGCTTGCGCAAACTGCGCAGCCGCATATTGAGAATGGCTTCAGTCTGCACCTCGGTGAGCTTGAACGCCTTCATCAGCTCGGGCTTCGGCTCATCCTCGGTGCGGATGATCTTGATCACCTTGTCGATGTTCAGATAGGCGATCAGGAGGCCGCCGAGCACTTCCAGCCGGTGCTCGATCTGCGCCTTGCGGTGATTGTTGCGGCGGATCAGCACGTCGCGCAGATGGTCGAGCCACTCGCGCAAGCACTCGGCCAGGCCGACCACCTTGGGCACCTTGCCCTTGATCAGCACGTTCAGGTTCAGCGGGATCTTGCTTTCAAGCTCCGTCAGCCGGAACAGCGACTCCATCATCAGCGCGGGATCGACGTTCTTCGACTTCGGCTCGATGACGAGACGGACGTCCTCGGCCGATTCGTCCCTGACATCACCGACCAGCGGGAGCTTCTTCTGGTCCAACAGCTCGGCGATCCTCTCCACCATCCGCGACTTCTGCACCAGCCAGGGGATCTCGGTGACCACGACCACCCAGGTGCCGCGAGCGCCCTCCTCCTGCTCCCACCGCGCACGCACGCGGAACGAACCGCGGCCCGTCGTGTACGCCTCGGCGATTGCCTGCTTGGAATCGACGATGATGCCGCCGGTCGGGAAATCCGGACCCTTAACCCACTTCAGCAGCGCCTTGGATTTCGCGTCGGGCTTCTCGATCAGATGCAGCGCGGCGTCGCACAGCTCGGCGGCGTTGTGCGGCGGGATCGAGGTCGCCATGCCGACCGCGATTCCTTGCGCGCCGTTGGCAAGCAGGTTGGGGAAGCCGCCGGGCAGGACGATCGGCTCCTTCGACTGGCCGTCGTAATTGGCGCGGAACTCGACCCCGTCCTCGTCGATACCATCGAGCAGAAGACGCGCGACGTCGGTCATGCGCGCTTCGGTGTAACGGTAGGCAGCCGGGTTATCGCCGTCGATATTGCCGAAATTGCCCTGGCCGTCGACCAGCGGGTAACGCGAGGAGAAGTCCTGCGCGAGGCGGACCATGGCGTCGTAGATGGCCTGGTCGCCATGCGGATGGAACGAGCCCATCACGTCGCCGACGATCTTTGCGGATTTCTTGAACGCCGTACCGGGGTCGAGCCGGAGCAGGCGCATGCCATAGAGGATGCGCCGGTGCACCGGCTTCAGGCCGTCGCGCGCGTCCGGCAACGCACGGTGCATGATGGTGGAGAGCGCATAGGCGAGATAGCGCTCTTCCAGCGCTTCACGCAGCGGCACCTCGTGAATTTCGGCCGGTTCTTCCGGCGGAACGATTCGTTTTCCCATGCCGCCCGGTTAAACCGTGGAAGCGAATCGGGCAAGGATGGATTGGTTCCTTGGGGGTGGCTAGTGCCCCGCCCAGCCGGCGGTCACAGGCTGGGTGGTTTGCGGATTCTGAGCCTGCGTGCTGGCCGGTGCATTGGCCAGGCAACGCCGGGCGGTCTCGATCTCAGCCTCGCTCGCGCCCTTGGACCGCGCCCATGCCTCTGCGGCTGCAACCGAATATTTTGGCCACATAATACCGAATGACGGTGCAGGATGCCCGACGAAACACGCCATGTTGCGGCTCGCCGGCCATTGCATCAGGCGCGCACGCGAGCAGCGCCGCCGACAAGGCGAATCCCCTGATCAACATTTAGGCTAACCCCGCTGTGGAACCGCGGGTCAATTCGGCCGGCCAAGATTTGGTTCCCGGGAACTTTTAGGTAGGTTGGCAGGCAGAGGCGCTATTTAATCATGGCACCGGAATCTCCGCCCTTCCCTGCTGCCGCATCAAGGCGTTGATAAATCCGGCGCGCGCGTCGGAATGGCCCTGCCCGCGCGGCTCCAGCACGTGGCGCAGCAGGAACAAACCGGTGAGCCGAAAGCCGTCCTGGAGATCCTGCTCGGTAAGGTCGGTGTGCACCTCGCCCTGGCGCAGGAATGGCGGCAGCCGCAACAGCCGGTCGCGCCAGGGCTCGCCCGCGCCGCGCGAGACCGCGCCGCCGGATTTGGGCGAGACATAGATCAGGTCCGTGGTCTCCCCGGTTACCGCGCAATTCTCCAGCGCCAGCCCAAAGCCGAGTTCGGCCAGCATCGCCAGCTCGAAATGGATGACGTGCACGGCGGCGCCGCCGATATCGTCGAAATCATCGAGCGAATGTTCGAGCAGAGCAAAGATCGCCTCATGCGGATCGCGCTCGGGCAGCAGCCGCGCGATCGAAGCGAGATGGGTAACGCCGTAGACCCCGTGGGACGATGCCAGCAGCGTCGCCGCGCGCAGCTTCAATCCCTCGATCGCATAGGTGCCGAGATGCTCGTCGAGCCGCGCCCGCCACACCGCACTGACGCTGTTCCCCGGCTGCAAAAGCGGCCGCATCCGCGAGCCGGCACCGCCGCGGACGAGACCAAGATGCCGGCCGTGCGCGCGCGTCAACAGCTCGACGATGGCGCTGCTCTCGCCATGCCGGCGCACCCCCAGCACGATGCCTTCGTCGGTCCATTCCATGGCAGGAAGTGTAACCCACCCTGCGGCGTCGCGCGAGACGCTAGGCGTTGAACCAGCCCTGTGCATCGCCCGTGAAGGAGAAATACAGGCCCATCGTCGTCAGCACGCAGGAGACGATCTCGATGGCGCTGTCGAGCTCCATGCCCTTCTCGCCGATGATCTGGCCGAGCGAGATCACCGACAGCACGAGGGCTGCCGCAAGCACCCAGCGCGGCCAGTTCTTGCGTCCATGCGCGGCGAGCCAGACGAAATAGACGAGAAGCAGGATCATGCCGCCGGCGAGCAGGGTGGCGGTCATGATCATTTGCTCGGCCATCTCGGCGTTGGGCGTGCGGTCCTGCACCGCGACCGACAGGGCATCCAGCATCAACGATGCATAGAGCAGCGCTTCGAAGCGCCGGACGTTGCTGGGCACGCTCATCGGATACCGATCTGTTCTTGGTTATTCCTTGGGGAAGTCCAGGCCCATCTCGCGATAGCGATCGGGATCGTCGCCCCAGTTCTCGCGCACCTTGACGAACAGGAACAGATGCACCGGTACATCCAGGATCTGCATCAGTTCTTTGCGCGAGTCGGCGCCGATCGACTTGATGGTGGCGCCGCCCTTGCCGAGCACGATCTTGCGCTGGCTTTCGCGCTCGACGAAGATGGTCTGCTCGATGCGCACCGACTTGTCCTTGCGCTCCTCCCACTTGTCGGTCTCGACCGTGGACTGGTAGGGCAATTCCTGGTGCAGCTTCTGATAGATTTTTTCGCGCGTGATTTCGGAAGCTAGCTGCCGCATCGGCGCGTCCGACATCTGGTCCTCGGGATAGAGGAATGGACCAGGAGGCACCATCTCGGCCAGCGTCGTGCGGATGTCGTCGACGCCGTCGCCCGAGATCGCCGCAATCATGAAGGTCTTCGCGAATTTCATGCGCTCGTTGGCGGCCTGGGCCAGAGCCAACAGCTTCTCGCGCTGGACCAGGTCGACCTTGTTGATCACCAGGATCTTCTCGTGGTTGACGCTGGCCGCCTTGGCGAGGATCGCCTCGGCCTCCTCGTCGATCCCGGTCTTGGCATCGAGTAGCACGCAGACGAGATCGGCGTCGTGAGCCCCGCTCCAGGCGGTCGAGACCATGGCACGGTCGAGCCGGCGCTTCGGCGAGAAGATACCGGGCGTGTCGACCAGGATGATCTGCGCGTTGTTCTCGATCACGATGCCGCGGATCAGCGCGCGCGTGGTCTGCACCTTGCGCGAGACGATCGTAACCTTGGCGCCGACCAGCGCGTTCGTCAGCGTGGACTTCCCGACATTCGGCGCGCCGATCAGCGCAACGAAGCCGCAGCGCGTAGCGGTAGGCGCCTCGCCGCTTGCTTCAGCCGTCATTGCCGCCGCCAACGCCTTCGCGTTCGATCATCACTGAAGCCGCCACCTTCTCTGCCGCACGCTTGCTGCCGCCGATGCCTTCGGCCGGGGCCAATCCCGGCAGGTCGACGGCAACCCGGAATTGCGGATCGTGATGCGGGCCGGTACGCTCGACCTCGCGGTAGACCGGGGTCGGCAAGCCTTTCCCCTGCGCCCATTCCTGGAGCACGGTCTTGGGGTCGCGCAAGGGCCGGCGCGGCTTGTGCATGCGCTCGGTCCAGTTGCGCCTGACGAATTCGGCCGCCGCCGCGTACCCGCCGTCGAGGAAAACGGCGCCGATCACGGCCTCGCAGATGTCCCCGAGCACGCTCTTGCGCAGGCGGGCGTCGGCGCTGGGGCCGACCGAGCCGAGCTTGATGTCGTCGAGCAGACCGAGCGTTTTTGCGACGTCGGCACAGCTCTCCTTGCGCACGAGCTCGGCAAGCCGCTTGGACAGCTCGCCTTCGTCGGCGTTCGGGAAGGTGTGATAGAGCATGTCGGAGACGACCAGCCCGAGCACGTGGTCGCCGAGAAATTCCAGGCGCTGATAGCTGTCGCCGCGCTTGCGCCCGGACTTCAGTGCCGAGACATGCGTGATCGCCTGCATCAAGAGGTTCGGGTCAGTGAAGCTGTGGCCGATACGCGCCTCGAGCGCCGCGTTCGCGTCCGCGCCCTTGGCCTTGCTGCTTCGCGTCCGCTTCTTCTTCGCGGGCGCCTTGCTCGCAAGCGATTTGGTCGCAGCTTCGCCCTCGGGGCCGGCTTGCGCCTCCGTCAGTGGGGTCGCGATGTCCTTGGCTTCGTCTTTCATCGGACGATATTGAAGAAACGATGCCAGCGCACCGCCCAAGGCCAGCGCCAGAACATCCAGGCATGCTCGCCTTCGGCGATGGAGAAGAAGATCATCTGCGCGCGGCCGATCAAGTTCTCCTGCGGTACATAACCGACCTGGCCAAGGAAGCGGCTGTCGGTCGAGTTGTCGCGGTTGTCGCCCATCATGAAGAAGTGACCGGGCGGCACCGTGTAGACGTTGGTGTTGTCCATGTAGCCGTTGTCGGCGCAGTCCAGCGTCTCGTAGGACACGCCGTTCGGTAGCGTCTCCTTCCAGCGCTTCACCCGGGAGATGCCCCCGCCTTCGGAGCCGCACGGATCCTCGCCGACGAACTCGCTCATGCGCTGCCGCTCGACCGGAGTGTCGTTGATGTAGAGCAGACCGTCCCGCATCTGGATGCGGTCGCCGGGAAGACCGATCACGCGCTTGATGTAGTCGGTGGAATCGTCCTTGGGCAGCCGAAACACGACAATGTCGCCGCGGTCGGGGTCAGAGCCCCAGACCCGCCCCGAGAACAGCGGCGGCGAAAACGGGATCGAATAGTGACTATAGCCGTAGGAATATTTCGAGACGAACAGATAGTCGCCGACCAGCAGCGTGGCCTTCATCGAACCGGACGGGATGTTGAACGGCTGGAACAGGAACGTGCGGATCACCAGCGCGATCAGCAGGGCATGGATCACGACCCGAATCGTTTCGCCGACACCGCTCTCAGTTTTCGTTCCCGAAGTCACGCTCATTGCTCTCTCAATTCCGGCCGGCGGTCACAGAGCGCCCTCCTCCCGCGAACAGCCGATCGGCTCGCGGCCCAAGGAGATTGTCCTGATTCTGATAGTGAGGGCCAATTCCGGCGTAAAGCCGAATTCACCCAGCCTGATTTGCGTCGACGGACTTTTAGACGGTTGTCGGAGACCACGCAATCAAGGATCGCATCAAAACTGCATAAGATATTGGTATTTCAAACGAATTATGAGATTACAGGATCCGGTCAGGGCTTGGCCAGCGGGACGGCGGAAATCACGACGAAGGCCTGCGCGAGCGGCCAGTCGTCTGTGATCGAAACATCGATCCGCGCCTCGAACCCTTCCGGTGTCAGGGCCTGAAGCCGAGCCAAGGCGCCGCCGGTCAGGTGCATGGTCGGCCGTCCGCCCGGCAAGTTGACTACCCCCATGTCGCGCCACCAGACGCCGCGCCGGATCCCGGTACCGAGCGCCTTGGAGCAGGCCTCCTTGGCGGCAAAGCGCTTGGCGTAGGTCGCCACCACCATCTTGTCGTTCTTGGCGCGCCGCTCCGCCTTGGCCCGCTCGGCCGCGGTGAAGATGCGTTCGAGGAAGCGCTCGCCATGGCGCTCGATCACCTTGGCGACGCGGGTGATGTCGATCAGGTCCGAGCCGATTCCGATGATCATGCCCGGCTCCGGCCGCGGTCCATCGCCGCGCGCATGCTGCGCACGGTCTCGGCGAGCCCCACGAACAGCGCCTCGCCGATGATGTAGTAGCCGATGTTGAGCTCCATGATCTCAGGCAGGGCCGCGATCGTCTCCGCCGTCGTATAGTCGAGCCCGTGGCCGGCATGGACCTCGAGCCCCGCTTCCTTCGCCAGCTTCGCCCCCGCCACGATCCGCTGCCATTCGGCATCGGCCTTGTCGGTCTGGCCGTCGACGACGGCGTGGCACCAGGCGCCGGTGTGGATCTCGATCACGGGGGCGCGCAGCCGTGCCGCCATCTCGATCTGCGCGGGATCGGCGGCGATGAATAGCGAGACCCGGATGCCGGCATCGCTCAGCCGCGCGATGTAGGGCGCGAGCGCATCGTGCTGGCCGACAACATCTAACCCACCCTCGGTCGTCACCTCCTGCCGCCGCTCCGGCACGAGGCACACCGCGTGGGGCCTTGTGGCGAGCGAGATCCGCATCATGTCGTCAGTCGCCGCCATCTCGAAATTGAGCGGCTTGGAGATCTCCGCCTTCAGCCGCGCCATGTCCTCGTCGCGGATGTGCCGGCGATCCTCACGCAAATGCGCCGTGATGCCATCGGCCCCGGCCTCGATCGCCACCAGGGCGGCGCGCACCGGATCGGGATTGCGGCCGCCGCGCGCGTTGCGCAGGGTCGCGACATGATCGACGTTGACGCCGAGGCGGAGCGGAAGTGCGGGCATTGCAGGACTCACGAGCTCAGGGGGACAGACGCATGCGAGAAGCGTCTATCCATTAACACGTTCGACGCGGGCGACGACCGCCTTGGCGCGCAATTGGGCCAGGATCGCGCTCAAATGCTTCAGATCGTAGACTTCGAGGTCGATCGTCGTCTCCGTGAAATCAGGTGAGCGGCGCTGCATGCTGATATTGTCGATGTTGCCGTCGTGCTCGGCGATCACCGTCGCGATCTGTGCCAGCGCGCCGGGCTCGTTGACGTTCTCGACCTTGATGCGGGCCGGGAAGCGCTGCGGCAAGGAATCCTCGATGTCCCAGCGCACGTCGAGCCAGCGCTCCGGCTCCTCCTCGAAATCCTTCAGGGCCGGCGCCTGGATCGGGTAGATCGTGATGCCCTCGCCCGGCGTCACGATGCCGACGATGCGGTCGCCGGGCACGGCGCCACCGTTCGGCGCGAACTTCACCGGCAGGTCGGAATTGATGCCGCGGATCGGAATGGCGACCGGGCTGCGTGGCGACTCCGACGACTTCTCCTTGAGCTTGGCGGCGAGCCCCTTCTTGAGGCCGTAGCGCGCGATGCGCTCCTCCTTGTAGTCCGGATACATCGCGCGCGCGACGTGGGAAGCCTTGATCTCGCCGCGCCCGACCGCCGCCATGACGTCCTCGATCGAGGTCCGCGCCAGCCGCGGCAGCGCGCCCTTGAGCTTGTCGTCGGCATATTCGATCTTGGCGCGCTCGAACAGGCGCTCGACGATGCGCCGGCCGAGACCGACATATTGATCGCGCATGGCGGTGCGCGTGGCGCGCCGGATCGCGGCGCGCGCCTTGCCGGTGACCGCGAGCGTCTCCCAGGCCGACGGCGGTGCCGACTGCGCTTCCGAGGTCAGCACCTCGACCTCGTCGCCGTTCTGGAGCTCCGAGGACAGCGGCGCGAACTTGCCGTTGATCTTACAGCCGACGGCGCTATTGCCGACGTCGGTATGCACCGCATAGGCGAAGTCGATCACGTTGGCATGGCGCGGCAGCGCGATCAGCTTGCCCTTGGGGGTGAAGCAGAACACCTGATCATGGAATAGCTCGAGCTTGGTGTGCTCGAGGAATTCCTCGGGATTGGCGCTCTCGGAGAGGATGCCGATGGTGTGGCGCAGCCAGGCGAAGGCGTTGGATTCGCGCTTGAGGTACTCGGTCGGCGAGCCTACGCCCTCCTTATAGAAGACGTGCGCGGCGATGCCGCGCTCGGCGATCTGGTCCATCGCCTCGGTGCGGATCTGGAGCTCGACGCGCTGGTTGCCGGGGCCGATCACCGTGGTGTGGATCGAGCGGTAGTCGTTCTGCTTCGGCGTCGAGATGTAGTCCTTGAAACGCCCCGGCACGACCGGCCAGGTGGTGTGGACGATGCCGAGCGCGCGATAGCAGGCTTCGATGTCGCTGACGACGAGGCGAAAGCCGAAGATGTCGGACAATTGCTCGAAGCCGACCGACTTGCGCTCCATCTTGGTCCAGATCGAGAACGGCTTCTTGCGGCGGCCATAGACCCGTGCGCCCAGCCCCCGGTGGCGCAGATTGTTGGAGAGCTGGTCCTCGATCTCGCCGATCAGATTGCGGTTGCGCTCGGCGAGCGCATCGAGCCGCTGCATCACCACCGAATAGGCCTCGGGATCGAGCGTGCGGAAGGACAGATCCTCCAGCTCTTCACGCATTTCCTGCATGCCCATGCGGCCGGCCAGCGGCGCATAGATGTCGAGCGTCTCCTCGGCAATGCGCCTGCGCGATTCGGTCGGCACGAAGTCCAGCGTGCGCATGTTGTGCAGGCGGTCGGCGAGCTTGACCAGAAGCACTCGGACATCGTCGGCAATGGCCAGCAACAATTTGCGCAGGTTCTCGGCCTGTTTGGCCTCCCGCGACACCAGCTCCAGCCGCTTCAGCTTGGTCAGGCCCTCGACCAGAGCGCCGATCTCGGGCCCGAAGATCTGGTCGATCTCGGCCCGTGTCGCTTCGGTGTCCTCGATCGTGTCGTGCAGCAACGCGGCCACGATGGTGGCGTCGTCGAGCTTGAGGTCGGTGAGAATCGCCGCCACTTCGAGCGGGTGCGAGAAATACGGATCGCCCGAGGCGCGGGTCTGCGAGCCGTGCGCCTTCATCGCATAGACATAGGCACGGTTGAGCAGGTCTTCGTTGGTGTTGGGATTGTAAGACCTGACGCGCTCGACGAGGTCATATTGGCGCATCATGCGTGCGCGAGGCTTCGCCGGGCGCGCCACCGGCGCAGTCGGGGCCACGGCAACCGATTCGGTTGCGGCCTGCATCTGCATTGGTTTCCAGCGCCGATACACCATACGTCCTGCCTTCAAACGGACCCCGACGCGACCCGTTGCATACATCTTAACGCCGATCCCCGGCGCGTCCGATCAATTCAGTGACAGGGCGCAGCGCGAACCGACAACACTATGGTAACCACGAAAACACCAACAAAAGCAAAGGCCCGAACAACGGTTCGGGCCTTGATAAGATCACAAGAGGTCGATGATTGCGACGGGAGGACCTACTCGTCCTCCTCCGGCTGCTCCTCGGGCGGTGCGAGGCCTTCGAGACCCTTTAGGAGCTCCTCTTCGGTCATGCGTTCGACGGCGACCTCGGTATCGTCCGCATCGACGCTCGCGCCCGCGGAACCGATCAGCGGGACCGTATCAGGCTCGGGCTCGTCGACCTCGACGAACTTCTGGAGCGAGTGCACCAGCTCCTCGCGGAGGTCCTCCGGCGAAATGGTCGTCTCGGCAATTTCGCGCAAGGACACAACAGGGTTCTTGTCGTTATCGCGATCAACCGTTAGTTGTGAACCGGACGAAATCATGCGGGCGCGGTGGGCGGCCAGCAGGACCAGGTCAAACCGGTTGTCGACCTTGTCGATACAATCTTCTACGGTGACGCGAGCCATGGACTGTCGCTCCGTTGTGGGTGGGACGAAATATGTGGGTGATCGGGGCTAGTTATAGGGACCGGGCCGTTTTCGCAAGGCCAATTTGTGATTTGGCCTCGCCAAACGGCTCTGCTACCCCCACATTGGGGCTGGGATGGGTGATTTCCCGGGCTGCCATCGAAGGTAACGCCGGGCGTGTGGAAGTCCGCCATAACTATACCTTGATTGCCCCGACTTCTCCGGATTTGCGGTTTCGACGGGTTTTCGACGGCGCCTTAGAACTGCGCGGCTTGCTGCCGCCGCGCCAACAATAAAACGATCAATCACGACCACTACGCGAGCAAACTGAATGTCACTTTCTCCTACCAACAAGATCGCGCTCTTCATCGATGGCGCCAATCTCTACGCGACGGCGAAAACTCTGGGCTTCGACATCGATTACAAGCGCCTGCTGAAGGAGTTTCAGAGCCGCGGGACTCTGCTTCGGGCGTTCTACTACACCGCCATCATCGAGGATCAGGAATACTCCTCGATTCGCCCGCTGATCGATTGGCTCGACTATAACGGCTACACCGTCGTCACCAAGGCGACCAAGGAATTCATCGACGCCTCCGGACGCCGCAAGGTCAAGGGTAACATGGACATCGAGCTCGCCGTGGACGCCATGGAGCTCGCCGAGCATATCGATCAGATGGTGCTGTTCTCGGGTGACGGCGACTTCCGCTCCCTGGTCGAGGCCGTGCAGCGCCGCGGCGTGCGGGTCACCGTGGTCTCCACCATTGCCAGCCAGCCGCCGATGATCGCCGACGAGCTGCGCCGTCAGGCCGACGTCTTCACCGATCTCGTCGAGCTGCAATCCAAGCTCGGCCGCGACCCGTCCGAACGACCCGCCCCGCGTGATCGCGGCGAGCGCGAGGGACGCCACCACGCCCCGCAATTCCTCCAGCGCGCAACCACGATGGCGCCGAGGGGCGATGACGACTTCGAGGAGTGAGGCGGCCCGGCCAAGCCGCCAGCCTTCCACCGTCGTTCCCGACCGTGACTGCCCGCTCTGTCCGCGCCTGGTCGCCTTTCGCGAGGCCAACCGCGCGCGTGAGCCGTCGTGGCACAATGCGCCGGTTGCGCCCTTCGGTGACATCAAGGCGCGCCTGCTGATCGTCGGCCTTGCGCCGGGGATGCAGGGAGCCAACCGCACCGGTCGTCCCTTCACCGGCGACTATGCCGGTGATCTCCTTTACGCGACGCTGCTCGAATATGGGTTCGCCAAGGGCACCTATCAGGCGCGCCCCGATGACGGCCTGAAGCTGGTCGATTGCCGGATCGCCAATGCCGTGCATTGCGTGCCGCCGCAGAACAAGCCGCTTCCGATCGAGATCACCACCTGCCGCCGGTTTCTCGTTGCCAATCTGGCGAGCATGCCGAACCTGCGTGCCATCGTCGCGCTCGGGCGGATTGCGCACGACAGCGTGCTCAAACCGCTGAATCTGAAGGGCTCGCAAGCTCCCTTCGGCCACGGCGCCGTGCACCAGGCCGGCGCGGTCAAGCTTTACGACAGCTATCACTGCTCCCGCTACAACACCAACACAGGGGTGCTGACGCCCGACATGTTCCGGTCCGTCTTCGCGAAGGTGAAGGCCGACCTCGATTAGGCCTCGACCTAGCCCCTGGCTGGATTGGCCTTCAGCCAATCGAGCACATCGCCGGCGTTCCGGTCCGGCGGAAACACCGGGTAGAACACGTGCGTGATCCTGGCGTCGTCGATGACCAGTGCAAGCCGCTTGATCAGCGTCAGGCCTGCGACCTGCATCGTCGGTAAATTCAGGGCGCGCGTCAGCTTCAGCTTCTCGTCCGACAGCACCGGGAACGGCAGATGCAGCCGCGAGGCCATCTCGATCTGGTAGTCGTTGCTCTGGGTCGAGAGACCGAACACGTGCGAGGCGCCAGCCGCCCTCAAATCGGCAAACAGGTCGCGAAACGCGCAAGTCTGCGGGGTGCAGCCGCGCGCGCCCGGGATCATGTCCCAATCGTCGACCAGTGCGATCTTGCCGGGCTCGCCTGTGCGGGGATAGGCGAACACCACGGTCCGGCCGCGCAGCGCCGACAGCGTGACTGACGTGTCGTCCGTCGCGCGCAGGCCGATCGGCGGCAACGTCATGCCCGTCAGATGCGCGGCGCCGCCGTCGTCGGCGGGCGCGGGAATCTGGCTCCAATCGACCTCAAGCAGATTCCTCTGAATCATCCCCTATCCCCTTGCCCGCATCAGGCGGCCCTTCTCCCGGCTCCAATCGCGCTTCTTCTCGGACTCGCGCTTGTCGTGCAGCTTCTTGCCTTTTGCAATCGCCAGCTGCAATTTGGCCCGACCGCGCTCGTTGAAGTATAGCTTGAGCGGGATCAGCGTCATGCCTTCGCGGTCGACCGCGCCCATCAGCTTGTTGATCTCTCGGCGGTGAAGCAGCAGTTTTCGCGGCCGTTTGGGCTCGTGATTGAAGCGGTTGCCCTGGAGATATTCGGGAATGGTGGCGTTGATCAGCCAGATCTCGCCATTCTTCGAGTCGGCATAGGATTCCGCGATCGTGCTCTTGCCGTTGCGGATCGACTTGACCTCGGTGCCGGTCAGGGCAATGCCCGCCTCGATCGTATCCTCGATGGCGTAGTTGAAGCGGGCCTTGCGATTTTCCGCCATGACCTTGATCGGACGTTCGTTTTTATCGGCCATAGCAGACAAACCTGATCAAGATGCGCACGGATTCTAACAGGTCGGATGAAGCGCGCGCGTCAAGACTTCTTGAGGAGATCACGGATCTCAGTCAGCAGCTCGACCTCGGCCGACGGCTTCGGCGGAGCGGCAGGTGCCGCCTCCTCCTTGCGCTTCAAGGTATTTATGGCGCGGATCACCAGGAAGAGCACGAAGGCGATGATGATGAAGTTGATCGTCAGCGTGAGAAAGCTGCCCCAAGCGAGTACGGCGCCTTGCTTTTTCGCATCGGCTAAGTTGGTGGCTGTGACCTTCGCCGACAAGGGGGTGAAGTAGTTCGAGAAGTCGAGTCCGCCGGTGACGGCGCCAATGATCGGCATGATGACATCGCCGACCAGCGAGTTGACAATGGCGCCGAAGGCCGCGCCGATGATGACACCGACCGCAAGATCAACGACGTTCCCCTTCACGGCGAACTCGCGGAACTCCTTGAGCATCCGCGTGCCCCTTTCCTCGACGCTCATGAAAGGCTCCCCGAAGGCCAACGCGTCAGTTGATCAGGCCCGCATGCACCATCGCGCTGCGCACGGCAACGCGGGTCGGCTCGGAGACCGGCACCATCGGCAGCCGCAGCGTCTCGTCCAGCTTGCCGAGCAGCGACATCGCGTATTTGATCGGCGCCGGATTGCTTTCGATGAAGAGGTTGTTGTGCAGCGGCATCAGCTTGTCATGCAGCTTCAAGGCGGTGGCATGGTCGCCCTTCTGCCAGGCAACGTGGAACTCCGAACACAAGCGCGGCGCGACGTTCGAGGTCACCGAGATGCAGCCATGGCCGCCATGGGCCATGTAGCCGAGGATGGTCGCGTCCTCGCCGGAGAGCTGATTGAAATCCTCGCCCATCGCCGCGCGCTGCTGCGACACGCGGACCATGCTGGCGGTGGCGTCCTTCACGCCGGCGATGTTCTTCAGCTCCCACAGCCGCTTCATGGTGTCGACCGACATGTCGATCACCGAGCGCGGCGGAATGTTATAGATGATGATGGGAATGCCGATCGCGTCGTTGATCGCCTTGAAGTGCTGATACATGCCTTCCTGGGTTGGCTTGTTGTAGTAGGGCGTGACGACCAGCACGGCATCGGCGCCCGCCTTCTCGGCGTGCTGGGAGAGCTCGATGGCCTCCTTGGTCGAGTTGGAGCCGGCGCCCGCGATCACCGGCACGCGGCCCTTGGCCTCAGCGATGCACCATTCGACGACCTTCTTGTGCTCGTCATGGCTGAGCGTCGGGCTTTCGCCGGTGGTGCCGACCGGGACCAGGCCGTTGGTGCCCTCTGAAATCTGCCAATTCACCAGAGAGCGGAACGCCGCCTCGTCCAGCGAGCCGTTCTTGAACGGCGTGACCAAGGCGGTGAACGACCCCCGGAATTTCGTCTTGGCTGCCATGGACTTCCTCCGTACGCGGCGATCTCTTGAGCAAGGCCCATTCATATCGGGTCTGTCCGGCCGGTAAAAGGCCCGCCGCGTGTGACTCACTGTTTAGGCCGCGATTTTGCCGCGGTGATGGTGCAAATCGGCCCGAGGTAAGCGGCTGTTGGTATTTTGTCCGCATATTCAATCAAATTCAGCTAGATCTTGGGCCACTTGACTGATTCGGGGCGACGAAACGCCGTGACCTCCCTTCCTCGTGCCGCATGGCGATCCACCGGTCTGGTCGTGTGCCTGATGGCAGGGCTGTCGGTCGGCTGTGCTGCCTTGGCCAAGTCCAACGAAAAGCCCAACGAGACGACTGCGGACGAGGCTAAGAATTCCGCGAGGCCAGCCGCCAAGGACTCGTCCAAGGGAACCGGCAAGGAAACTTCGAAGGATACGGCCAAGGGCACCAGCAAGGGGGCCAGCGCCCCGGCCAAAGATGCCGCGAAGAAATCTGCCAAGGACGCTGGGACGAACGCCGGCAAGGAACCCGCAAAGGACAGGCCCAAGCCCGCGGCAGCAGCGTCCAAGCCCGCGGCAGCATCCAAGCCCGCGACAGCTCCCCCCGCGCCAGCATCAAAACCGACCGCCAACGGGGCGCCGCCCAAAACCGCACCCGCCCCGGCTTCGACGGTCACCGTCAGACCGGCCGCCCCGACCGCGGCCAAACCCATCGCAGCTCCCGTGCTGGCTCCTGCGACCCGCCAGCATGCAGCGCCGCGCAAGCCGGTCATACCGGCTGCGGTCGCCGCAACGTCGTCGACCTCGCAGGCCGACAAGGACACGCTGGAGACCGTCATCGAGCTCGTGCGCAAGCGCAAGGCGGGCGATGCCACCAATTATGCAGCTTCGATCTCGGATCCCGTCGCGCGAAAGCTCGCGGAATGGATCATCCTGCGCAGCGAGGACAATGGCGCGACCGTGGAGCGCTACCGCGCCTTCCTGTCCGCCAATCCGAGCTGGCCGTCGCAGACTTTCCTCCGCCGACGCCTGGAGGCCGCGATGTGGGACGACAGGCGCGACGATTCAGTTGCGTGGTCGTGGTTTGAGAATGAGTCGCCGATCTCCGCCAAGGGCCGCTTCACGCTCGCCAAGGCGATGCTGGCGCGCGGCGACCGCGCCAACGCCGAGCGGCTGGTGCGCGAGGCCTGGCGCAGCGATCCGATGTCGGAGGAGACCGAGAACAATGCGCTCGACCAGTTCGGCGCCCTGCTGACGCCAGGCGATCAGAAGGCGCGGATGGACACTTTGCTCTACGGCAGCGAGAACGAGGCCGCGCTGCGCGCCGCCAAGCGCCTTGGCGCCGGCTATGTCGCGCTCGCCAAGGCTCGCATCGCCGCCGTCAAGAAGGCGCCCAACGCGCGCGCGCTGCTCGACGCCGTGCCGCGTGAGCTGCACAACGATCCCGGCTTCATCTTCAGCAAGATCCAGCTCCTGCGCCGCGAGGAGAAGTTTGCCGAAGCGGCGCAGCTCATGCTGTCGGCGCCAAAGGATCCGAACCGGCTCTACAATCTCGACGAATGGTGGATCGAGCGGCGCCTCCTGGCGCGCAAGATGATCGACACCGAGGAATTCCGCAGCGCCTATCTGATCGCGCGCGATGCCGCCCTGCCCTCGCGCGACATCTACAAGACCGAGCAGGAATTTACCGCGGGCTGGATCGCACTCCGCTTCCTCAACGATCCCGCGACCGCCGCCCAGCATTTCGCCCGGATCGGGGTCGGCAGCGTCAATCCGACGACGCTGGCGCGCGCCGGCTATTGGCAGGGCCGCGCCGCGGAAGCGATGGGCCGCCAGCAGGAGGCGCGCAACGCCTATGCCCGCGCAGCCGAGCAGTCGACCAGCTATTACGGCCAGCTCGCGCGCGCAAAACTCGGACTGCCCCAGATCGAGCTCAACAGTCAGCCGCGGGGCCGCGGCGCCGAGCGGCTCGAGATCGTGCGCGCCGCGCAACTGCTCTACGAGCTTGACGAGCGTGAGATGGCAGTGCCGTTGCTCGCCGACATGGGCGAGAACGGCGATCCCGAAGCGCTTGCCGGCCTTGGCGAGCTCACCCAGCGCTACCGCGACGCGCGCGGCATGCTGCTGCTCGGCAAGGCCGCGCTCAATCGCGGCCTGCCGTTCGACTTCTACGCCTATCCCGTCAACGGCATTCCGCAGTTCACGCCGATCGGGCCCGAGGTCGAGCGCAGCATCGTCTATGCGATCGCGCGGCAGGAGAGCGCGTTCAATCCGTCGGTGGTCTCGCCGGCGCAGGCCTACGGGCTGATGCAGGTGACGCCGGACGCCGCACGCTACGTCTGCAAACGCCACGGCGCGACTTACGATCTGTCCCGGTTGAAGAACGATTCGGTCTACAACGCCACGCTCGGCTCGGCCGAACTCGGTGGGCTGCTCGAAGATTATCGCGGCTCCTACATCATGACCTTTGCCGCCTACAATGCCGGTCGCGGCAGCGTGAAGAAATGGGTCGAACGCTATGGCGATCCGCGCGATCCGAAAGTTGACGCGGTCGATTGGGTGGAGCTGATTCCGTTCTCCGAGACGCGCAATTACGTGCAGCGGATCATGGAAAACCTTCAGGTCTACCGCGCCCGGTTCGGCGGCGGCACGCGGTTGCAGATCGAGGCCGACCTGCGCCGCGGCACCGGCAGCGTGGAATAGCCGCGCCACCTTTAGGGGGTGGCATGCCCCGCCGTATCCGGTCGCGGTGCGCGGGTCGATGTTCGAATCTTGTTCCAGATCAGCTGGGGCGGCGTCCTGAGCTTGGTTCCCTTGGCCTTAATTCCGGCCAGCCGCCTTCCCTCTCGCACCATACTGTCCTGGTTACAGTTTTTGCGAGAGCGCCATGCGGTCACGGCAACACCCACCGTGGAGGCGGCAGCATTCCACGGGCGGGCGCGGGATATTGAAGGACAATGAGCGGCCCGAGACATAGGTGACATTTCGTACCGGACAGACGGGTTACACTTTCCGCTTTTGTTCTGCGGGAGGTGTAGATGCCGTGGAAAGCGAGTT
>NZ_JADPKD010000001.1:0-115733 GCF_023073735.1 Bradyrhizobium sp. 160 | reverse complement strand
GATAATCTGCTCTTCCGTGAACCTTGCTCGCTTCATCCGTCCGTCCTTCTTCGGGGCGGACTCTAACTCCTTCTGGAGGAAATACTCAGTGGCAGGTCACCGTCAAGCTGGGAAATGCAGAGCACGGCGCGACCTGCCGTTTGAGGCTTTGATTGTTGTCCGGCGACGACACAAATTTTTGTCAGGTGTAGAACACATGAGTTCTTCCCAGAGCGCATGCTTTTGAACTTTTGAACTCAGAATCAGTGGCTTGGATTACAATGACGTGGTTGGCATGGCAGTTGCTTTTGGAGGTAGTGAGAGGAGCACCGAATGCCGAGTAAGATTATGCTCATTCAGAGGTCCGTCGGACCGCTCCGTGGTTCCATTCTGTTGCTTATGTCGCTAGGAGAACGTCGTGAGATTGCTCATACTCACCGGCCGTCCTGATTGCTTGGGCGAGAATGATGTACCTATCAGCAATGCGTTCCGGCGTTTCGGCTGGGACGTCGTCTTCGGCGAGATCACGGCTATCGGGTCAGATGACTATCGTTTTTTTACGCGTGGAGTTTTGGTACCGGCAAATGGCGACCCGCACTGCCTCGGCTCGGCGGCTCAGGGGACTTTGGGCGTATACTTTCTTGATGAATTCCAACTAGTCTGGGTCAATAGTGGGGCACCGCCCAGCATCTCTCGTGACGTGTGGCAGATGCTGTGGCTAGCTTCCCAACATACGGCTTTCGTTAACAGCATAGAAGGCACATTATTTCTAGAGACAAAGCATGCATTGGGTCTCGTTGTGCCGAAAGAGCATAGGGCTTTCGCTTATGCATCCAATGATTTTAGTCTACTTTGGGAACGCTATCGGCAGAGCCCCGATCGTTGTTGGGTAGCGAAGCCGCCAAACGCTTATTGCGGGCAAAATGTCTTCTTGCTTCCTCCCAACGGACCAAATGTTCGCGCGATCCTCCAATCCCTCACTGGAAATGCTGATGCACAGCACGAATTTGGTGGTCTCACAGAACGCGAATTCCTTATGATGCAACACGAGTCCGACTACGGGCTGGCTGGCTTCAAGGCTCAATACGCTGTTCTTCAACAGTTCATCCCCGAAGTAGAGCAAGGCGAAAAGCGGGTAGTCGTCGCCTGCGGGCAGGTAGTTGCCTGGCATGGTCGAAGAGTTTCTTCAGACGATCACAGGTCAAATATCGCCCAAGGAGCAAAGCCGATTCCAGTCGACTTGCATTCCATCGAAATCGACCTCGCCGAGTTGATCGGTCGGAAGCTGATGGAATATGGGATCAATTTCGTCGGGCTCGACATGGCTTATCCTTACATAATAGACCTTAATCTTACAAACCCGGGCGGGCTACACGATGCAAAACTAGCCTCAGGGATCGATCGCTCCGATCAAGTGGCAGAGCGAGTTATTTCTCAGTTTCGTAAGCATGGTTAGCTATGGTCGGATGCTGGCGCTATCAATTCAATTTAGAAACTTTCATGACCTGAATTGCCGGTGATGGTCGCGTTACGTCTTTTTCTGCCCTTACACTGGCAACTTCCAGCAGCTCTTGCGGACTGTATTCGGAAGCGAACGCGCCGTTCGCAATCGATCGTTCGATCAGCTCGCCGAGATGCGTGCCGGGCTGGTCTCCTCCGGCGACAGCCAATCCATCGGCGCGCGGCAGCTTCATCCAGACCCTCGTGCTCACCGACATTGCTACCGGATGGACGGAGTGCGCTCCTCTGATCGTGCGCGAACAAACGCCCTTGAGCACGGTGTTGACGGAATTGCGCAAGCAATTGTCCTTGCGCTGGTCGGTCTCGCAATGTCTCGATGACCATCGACGCATATTGCGACTGGATGCCGGTCCGCTACGATTGCCCCCGCTGATTCAACAGACGTGGGAATCACGCCGGTTACAAGGGCACGCGCGCCCGACTACCTCGCGATGAAGCGCGTTAAACCTTGCCAGCGCGAGAGGGCGTAGCGGATGGCCTCGGCGAGCTTGATCTTCTGGCTGATGAGAGCCAGCTTGCCGCGCAGCCATACTTCGAAGGCATCGGCCAGTGGTCGGCTCTTCTGCTGCCGCACGAGGCGACGTTCCTCCGCGCTGCGGCTGCGGATCTCTTTCTCGTCGTCCGTGAAGAACGGCTAAGCGATTGAGCCAGAATCGCATTCGTGGTTGTGGACTGTTCTGGGATTGCAGGGTTTTGATGCTTCGGGCATCAGAACCCTGCAATTTCATTTTCAGGGTTCCGTCGAATCACGGACATGATTCCGTGGTGGCATCGGAGGTGGCGATGCGACCGAAGAAGCGCAGGACGACGGGATCGGGCGATCTGTTCCGGGCCAGGCTGGACCAGATCATCAACATGAAGCACGAGCTGGTTCAGCTCGCTGGCAAGGTCGATTGGGACTGGATCGACGGCGAGATCGCACCGCTCTACAGCGAGAACGGCCGGCCCGGCATCACGACCCGCTTCATGATCGGTCTGCTACTGCTCAAGAACATTTACGGGCTGTCCGATGAGGGGGTGTGCGAGCGTTGGGTCCACGACCCGTATTTCCAGCCCGTCACCGGCGAAGAGTTCTTCCAGCACGCCTTCCCGCACGAGCGCTCGGACCTGAGCCACTGGCGCAAGCGGCTCGGCGACAAGCTGGAACTGCTGCTGGCCGAGCGCCTGCGGGTGGCGCACGAGGCCGGCGCGTTACGCGGCCAAGACCTCAAGCGGGTCACAATCGATACCACGGTGCAGCCAAAGGCCGTCACCTTCCCGACCGATGCCAAGCTGCTGCACGCGGCGATCAAGGGGCTCAACCGTCTGGCGAGGAAGCACGGGATCAGGCTGCGGCAGTCCTATCTTCGCATTGCCGAGACCGCGGCCATGATGGCTTCCCGCTACGCCCATGCCAAACAGTTCAGGCCCCATCAGCGGCAGTTGCGTCTCCTGCGCAGCCGGCTGGGCCGGATCATCCGCGATATCCGCCGCAAGATCGAAGGTCAGGCAGTGCTGGAGAACGCCTTCGCCCTCCCGCTTGGCCGGGCCTCCCAGATCTGCTCGCAGCAGCAGCGCCAGCGCGGCTGGAAGCTGTATTCCTTCCATGCTCCGGAGGTGGAGTGCATCGGCAAGGGCAAAGCAGCTGCGCCTTACGAGTTCGGTGTCAAAGCCTCCATCGTCACCAACAGCCGCCGGGCTCCCGGCGGCCTGTTCGTGCTCCACGCCAGGGCGCTCCCCGATAACCCGTACGGTGGTCACACCTTGCGGGACGTCATCGACCGCACCGAGACACTCACCGGCTGTGCGATCGAGCGGGCCTATGTCGACAAGGGATACCGCGGCCATGACGCGCAGAACCCGCGCCGTGTCTTCATCTCCGGCCAGAAGCGCGGCGTCTTCGGTGTCATCAAGCGCGAGCTGCGCCGCCGCTCTGCCATCGAACCCATTATCGGACACCTGAAGGCCGATGGTCACCTCGGCCGCTGCTACCTCAAAGGCCGCACCGGCGATGCGGCCAACGTCATCCTCTCTGCCGTCGGCCACAACTTCCGCCGCATCCTCGCCTGGCTGAGGGTTCTTTGGTGCCTCTTCCTGGCCACCCTCATCGCAGCCACAAGCGACCGTTCATCGCTGCAATCGGCTTCTTAACGGACGACTTTCTCGATCGCATAGAATGCGGCGATGTGCTTCAGCGCCTCGCTCGCGATTGGAGCGGGGCCGGCTGTCGCGAGTTCGTAGAAGTTGCGTCCTTGGAGAACCAACGACGGCGTCCCATCTCCGTGATCACTTCCAGGCGGCGCGCCGTCACGTCCGACTTAAGCGTATGGTCAACCGATCCCTTCAAAGAGATTGACCTGCTCTGAACTGGAATTATCCAATTAAGATCCCACCGGGACGAGGAGAGTTCCATGAAGGCATCTCAAAAAAGCTCTGAGGGCAAGCGGGAGCTTGTCGACAAGGTGCGGAGCGACTGGAAGGTGTCGATCAGGCGGGCCTGTTCGACCCTTCGAATCGATCGCGCACTTTACGTCTACAAGTCGAAGCGCGGTGACCAGGCCGCCCTCAAAAATCGGATCAAGGACATCTGCGAGACGCGGGTGAGATACGGCTACCGCCGCGTCCATGTCCTGCTGCAACGTGACGGTTGGGCAATCAACGTCAAACGTGTCTATCGCCTTTACAGGGAGTTGCGCCTGCAATTGCGCAACAAAACGCCGAAGCGTCGTGTGAAGGCCAAGCTACGCGAGGCTAGGATGGAAGCAGGTCAAATCAATGAGACCTGGGCGATGGACTTCGTTCATGACCAGCTCGCCACCGGTCGCAAGATTCGCGTGCTCACCATTGTCGATACCTTCAGTCGCTTCTCTCCAGCCGTCGATCCGCGCTTCAGCTATCGAGGCGAGGATGTCGTGTTGACTTTGGAGCGCGTGTGCAAAACCGTCGGCTACCCCAAGACCATTCGGGTCGACCTGGGGTCGGAGTTCGTCTCCCGCGATGTCGACATCTGGGCTTACCAGAAGAATGTCGTTCTCGACTTCTCCAGGCCGGGCAAGCCGACGGACAACAGCTTCATCGAATCCTTCAACGGCAAGTTCAGAAACGAATGCCTGAACACGCACTGGTTCCTCAGTCTTGACGACGCTCGGCAGAAAATGGAGGATTGGCGTAGAGACTACAACGAAGTCCGCCCACACAGCGCGATTGGCAACAAGGCGCCGATATCGCTGTTGAATGGCTCATCGGCGCCCCCGCCGGCATGAGCCGAACCCGGAAAATTCCAGCTCTGGCTGGCCTAGTTTTGGGGAGCGTTTCACCAACAGCCGGAGCGAACTCGGGACTGGATAAAAGGTGGGGGCAAGGTCGCCGGCCATGTCCTCTACCTCGCCTTCTCCTGCGATGCAGTAGCAAGCTTCGAGATGATTACGGTATTGAAGAAGCGAGACGGTGTTAGCGCGCACTACGGTGTGGCAGATGCTAAATCCCATACCGTCCTTAGCCGTCATGAGGCGGTGGCTAGTACCGTTGCCCCAATCGACAAAGTAATCGCTCGTTTCAACATCGTGCACGCTACGCACAATCATATTGGTCGACTCCACGAATACAGGTCCAAGTCACTATTGTGGAAGCGAAGGCCACCCTCTGAACTAGAAGCGCGGCTTCCGCCCTCCCGAAGCGGGAACCCAAGGTATGTCTATTTGGACGGGGCCGGCTGTCAAAAGCCCGCCAATCCATGTCCTCCACTGCCATGCGCCCATTGCTGATACGGCGGCGTGACCTCCCCGAGAAGCCATAACTCAATTATAAGATGAGAGAGCTCGCCGCGAGGGCGGCGCAGCAACCGCGGTTGCATCAGGATCGATTGAGCAAGTTTCATCTGAACTCTTACAAGTGAGCTGCCAGATTGTTATGGTCGTGACGGCCCCCCCTCTCAAGCAACCGATGTGCCAACGACGTTCTGAAAACACTCCTGAAAAAGCAATGCGCCTCTTGCCGCGCTAGCTGGCGTCCTGCCGTCAGGTTTGCGACATCGCTGTCTTGAGCAAGACACGTTTCAACATAGGACCTCTGCGGGAGCAATGGACAATGGTGGTCCATCTTCCGATTGTGTGCGCCTCTCCAAACCAAACGCTATTGCCACCAGGATCCACCTTGCAACGTAATTCAAATTAACAGGTAATTGAGGGCATGAAGGCGCATCTCGCCAACCTGAAGATCCATCAGGGGGCGACCTTCAGGCGAAATGGTTACGTGAGCACGTCTTCCCGGACCAACTTCGTACCACTTGGGAACGCGACGTCGAGGAGGTCGCGCAAGGTCGATACGACAGACCTGATGGAAGCTTACTGCCGGAGTCGTCACGGACCGTATCGATCTCAAATGTATCAGTGTTGAACGTAAGACTGCCTTCGGCTTGGATAGAGCCAATTTCCTTGAAACAGCCCGGCGTGAGCTGCGGATCACGCTCGCCGAAGCCGAGCAGGTCAAGATCGCGTGTGGGTCGATGCGGATCATCGAGCAAGTGCCTCACCAGCATCGCACCTTTGAGTACAAAACTTTTACCTATACTTGCTCATGCTGAGCCGATAGAGCAATCGTTCAAGCGCATGATGGTGAGCAGGAGGTCGAACGGCTCATTGCGCTCCTCCGAGCGAGTGAGCAGGCGCCCCCGGACGGAAGCTTCGACATTCTTCAGTAGCTAACGCATTGATGGTCAGCGTCTCAATGCGCGGCTAAACGGTTTTTTCCCAGATGCCGCGTCGATGGCGTACTTTGCGATTTCGGAGAGTGTCGCCTTGCGTAGCTTGAGCGCGTCTTTCATTGCCTCCGTCGCATGTGCAAAGCCGGTATTCGAATCGTGAAATGCCTTTTGTTGCTTACCGCTCCTTAAAAGATCGACGATGGTTTTGGCTGGCGAATAGGTTTTGACCACCCTCGATGCTGTGGTGTTGAACGCCAACGTCGAATTCCTTCGGGCCGAAACGCATTATCTGAATGCGAGGTCGCGTAATCTTGGGTCGCCAGTCGCGCGGACAAATCGCCATCCATACATGGGAGGATACGGTCTGGGGTTGCGGGCCGCGACACTTACTGCGCATGATGCTGGCACAGATATTGCCATCAACGCGCAGCAACACTCAGCTCCGCAGCGCACAAAGAGGCAAGACGCCCCGTGAAACCAACCCGCCCCATTTCTGCGAAAACGAACTTGCTACTCGTGCTATGGAGTCTCGTCGCAACTGGCGTGGCGCAACCGACCTGTGCAGTCCAGCTCGCTGGGCAGTCCACCTTTACCAAACTACTATCGCCACAGCCCCCAGCTACGATCAACGGTCAGCGCGCGCAAAATGTCGCGCGGCCTCGGGCAATGGTTTTGGACGAAAACATGCTGCTGGGCTTAGGATCGCCAGCTCCTGCGATCAAGGTGGAGAACTGGCTGCGTGGCCAACCCGTCACCAGCTTCCAGCGGGGGAGAGTGTACATCGTCGAATTTTGGGCAACTTGGTGCGGACCTTGTGCGGAGGCGCTGTTGCATCTGGCTGAGCTACAAAAGAAATACAAAGACAGCGGAGTTGAGGTCCTTGGACTCGCAACTCAGGAACATGCTGGGACAGCGGACGAGGCCCGAAGCAAGTTGGACGCATGGCTAACCAAAAAGATGCCGAATCTCAACTACCGGATCGGGTTCGACTACACGGGCGAGATGAACCAGCTCTGGATGGATCGCAGCTTTTCTGTCGGGATTCCCACCTTGTTTGTCGTCGATCGTGACGGCCACATCGCGTTTATTGGCTCTTGGAAGCAGCTCGATGATGTCCTTCCAAGAATTCTTACGGGCACGTGGCGCACCAGCGATGAAGCTGAAGCCGCCGATGCTGAGCGGATCGCTAAAGGCGAACCCCTCCTCAAACTTAAGACTGCCCTGGATGCCGGCGATTGGCGTAGGGCGCTTTCGGCGGTCGAAAAGCTCCTCGCTGTGACGCCAGAAAGCCTTGGCTTCCGCATGCTCCGTGCGGATCTGTTGCTTCATAAGCTGCGTGACTTGCGATCCGGCTTGCCGGTCATACGGCAATTGGTTCGGGACGCGATCGACAAAAACGACCAGGAATGGATGGAAGGGGCTCTGCGCCAACTGTTCGATCCGGCGAACGATAACTCCCACTTCCCGCGAGCTGAGCGCCTTGAGATGGGCAAGGAGCTCTCCGAACATATCTTGGCGCTGAATCCTTCCCAACAGGGCGACGGCCTCAACTACCTGACCTATCCAGCGGTCGCTCAGTATTATTACGAGAGCGGCAACAAGGATCGCGCGATCGAGTTGGTTGAGGCAGCGCTGAAGTCGCTGGATAGTTCTGCGCCGATCCCGGTTGAAGGGACACAGCACGACACCGCTTCGTGGGTTCAAGCGCTGGCCAACTACAAAGGTGAGAAGGTTTGCCACGGAAAGATTTGCGCAGCGCCAAAGACGGATTGAGGTTCCGAAACATCGTTGTGACCCTTTCGCCGTCGAACCGCCAAGGCGGGGTGCGCCGGTTCGGCCCGGCAGAGTATCATGAAGCCTACAGCATCATCGCGGCGGGGCGGCGCACTGCTGGACAGCACCGCCGGAGACATGCCGGCTCTTGGCCGGTCCGGGCCGCGGGTCTTCATGGCAGCCACAAAAACCCTTCGGCCGGTTCAAACAGATGGGCATCTGATCAACCAGATGACACTCTTCCCGGCGGCACGCAAATCGCTGAATGTCCGGCGTTCCTGAAGCCGGGATGATCGTCGGAATCAACAAACTCGAGACCACGTACGGCTCTCCTGCACGGCAAGCAGACGCGAGCACCTGGCACCCGCCTTCGCAGTCGCTACCCATCGCTCACTGGTCAGGCGGTGCGCATCGACGCAGCTATTTTGGCCGCCCGGTCGAGGTCCGGGCTTGTGCGCATCGTAATTTGTCGAAAGGATTCCTGCCGAGCATCCACGATCCTTCGGCCGCGGCGAGACGCTCATGACCCTGATGGCCTCGAAGCTGACGATCAGCCGTCCTAAAGCGTGATGGCATTAAGTTCGATAGCCTGAATTTTTGAGGTAATTGGCGCATTCGTCGGCGGTGAAGGCATCGAGTGCGTGGCCGATTGCGGCGCAGACCGCATCGACGGTTCGGGCGGCAGCTTTGCGGAGCAGATGCTTGAGCTTGGCAAATACCTGTTCGATCGGGTTCAGGTCGGGCGAGTACTTTGGCAGGAAGAACAGTTTGGCGCCGACCGAACGGATGAGCTGGCGAACTGCTTTGCTCCTGTGGCTGCCGAGATTATCCAAGACGACGTATCGCCGGGTCGAAGGACCGGCAGGAGAACCTTCGCGACATAGGTGCGAAAGCTCACGCCATCGATCGGCCCCTCGATGAACCATGGCGCATCGAACCGATCATGGCGCAGGGCCGCCAGGAAGGTCATGGTCTTCCAGCGGCCGTGGGGAACCTTGGCGTGAAGTCTGCGCCCGCGCGGCGCCCATCCCCGCAAGGGCGCCATATCGGTCCTGGTCCAGGTCTCGTCGATGAAGACCAGCCGCTCAGCTTCGACGCGACTTTGATATTTTGCCCACTGGGCTCGCCGCCGCGCGACCTCGGGTCGATCCCGTTCGCCAGCCGCCACGCTTTTTTTTGAAGCTGAGCTTCTCGGCATGCACGAAGTCCCACACCGAATGGTAGTCGACCTTCAGGCCGCGTCCGGCAAGCTCGGCAACGAGCCCGCGTATCGTGAAATCGCCGTCCTCGATCCGTTGCGACAGCCAGACCGCATGCTCTCCCGAAACCGCCTTCGGCTTATGACCGCCCATCTGGCCCGGAGCAACGCTCCCGGTCTCTTCGACCCGCTTCATCCAGCCAATTGCGGTGCTGATCGCGACCCCAAACTGCTTGGCTGCCCGATTGCGGGACATCCCGCCCTCAATCGCGGCCACGACACGCTGGCGAAGATCCAGAGAATAAGGCTTGCCCATCCATGCTGGCCTCCCGCCCAGCCAGCATGGTGAATCAGAAACGAACTGATTTGGGAATCCCAAATCGATTCAACCAAACCCCATCCCGCTCTAGGTGCTCAACCCGTCACGGACGGGTTATCGTAAGTCGGTCATCGTTTGGCCGATGATAGGTCCGATCGTCGGTCATTTCACAATGCGCGTCAACCTGTCCCTGAAGAACAACGTTATGGTCCTAAAGACGGCGGCGGAGTCTCGTCTGTTCGAGTTGGCAGTATCGGATACTCGATCTTGGGCAGTCGACCGGTCAATGAACTCAGAAAGGCAACAATGTCATTCTTCTCCTTGTCGCTGAGCCTTAAACCGAGCTGGACTTCGCTCATAATGCCCACAGCTTCTTTGAGACTCCAAACCTGACCTGAATGGAAGTAGGGCGGCCGCAGCGCGACGTTGCGCAATGGCGCAACGCGGAAGACGTATTCGTCGCCCGGAGCGTGCGTGACCGCGAACCGGCCCTTATCGGCAGCAGGAAGCAGCCTGCTATCGGGGTTTCCGGTCACACCAAATCGGAAAAAATCCTGTCCTCCAATGTTGATCCCGCTGTGGCAAGAGGAGCAGCCTTTATCCATGAACAGCTGCAATCCGGTCTTTTGTTGATCATCCAAAGCATTGGCATCGCCATTCAGGTAACGATCGAAGGGAGCCGTCGGCGTCGTGAGTGTCGCTTCGAATGCCTCTATCGCTTTTGCGACATTGTCGAAAGTGACCGGCGACGTTTCATGCGGGAAAGCTTTCGCGAACATCTCGACATACTCGTTCATCGAGCTCAACGTGCTTATCACGCGATCCGGTGTTGCATTCATTTCGGCGCTCGCCTGAATCGGCCCCTTGGCTTGGACCTTGAGGTCCGGCGCGCGTCCGTCCCAGAACTGGGCGACATTAAACACGGAATTGTAAACGGTTGGCGCCCGACGCGCCCCCTTTTGCCAGCCGTGACCGACTGAAGTCGGACCGGCGTCGACGCCGCCGGTGCCAAGGTTGTGGCACGTATTGCAGCTGATGGTCCCACTCGCCGACACACGAGGATCGAAGAACAACATCTTACCTAGTTCAACTTTCTCGATGGTGACAGGATTGTCCGGAATCGCAGGCACAACAGAGGGGATCGGCTTGAACTTTTGTTTGGCGGCCATCATCAAATCGTCATCCGCGCAGACGGCGGAGGAGAGTAGAACTAAAATCGTGACAACACATGCTTTTCTTATCACGTGGACTTCCCGTTTATCGCGGTGCATGCTTCAGTTTTGGATGGTAGCGGGCGCCTGTGTACGGCCTTTGAGCGCAACAGCTGCCAAACTTTCCTAAAGCGGCCAGTTGATGATCGCCTGCACTCATGCAGGAACTGGGCCGTGCTCTCGCAGATAAATTGCTGCAGAATTTTTTGCTGAATGTGGGGTTCACGACAGTACGGGGGCTTATGATCCAGGTTTAGCTTATTGCACACAGTCGCCTGCGTCGTGTCTGCCGAGGATGCAAGTGCTTGAGGGCCTGGTCCTTTGAACCAGAGTGCATCGGCAAGACCAAGTCCGCCGTGCCCTACGAGTTCGGCATGAAGGCCTCTAACGTCAAGAACAACCGTCGGCCTCCCCATTAGCCGTATGCAAGGTCACTGCCCACCACCTCGCCGGCTGTCGGATCGTGCGCGCCTGTGTCAGAAATTGGAGACTACGGGCACACGCAAAGGCCTGGCGCCTTCATCTCCGCCAGGAGCGCGGCCAACCAAGAGAGGGCCGCGCCGCTGCTCGTTAGCTCATTCATCGGCCAATGAAGACTGAACGCCACCTCGGCTGCTGATATCTCAACCGCCACGCTGGAAATGCCACTGCGGGCGATATCCCGTCAGCCGTCGGGCACAACTCACGTCTTCGCCTGGCTGAGGGTTTTTGGTGCCTCGCCTTGACCGCAGCCAGTTCCAACGACAATGATTGTGGCCGCTATGTTGCGGTAGCCGCAGTGGCTCTCAGCAGCCAATTGCCTGATCTTCAGCCAGCTGCGGATCAGTCCCGCGCTCGCTCGCCCTTCGCGCTGATACCGCCTAGGGATGTGCCATCAATCCACGTTGTTTTCCCGCGACAGCTCGTCGCCGTAACAAGGGATGCCGGATGGTCGCGGCGGGAGGCTTTCGCGGGCCGCAGCGGCTAAGAGCTGATCGGTGTCGTCTGACCGATTTGCTTGAGGACCTCAACGGACGTCTCGCCTCGTGACGCGCCTTCAAGGATTCTCGAAGCTACGTGCGTTCGCGTGCCGGTCCCGAGAGTTCTTTGCAACTTCGTTCAGAACGGCACGCAAGAGAGCGATGGTTTCGGGGTCGAACCTGAGAAGTACCAACGATCTTTTTCTTCGTTATTTCCGGTTATTTGATAACAGCAATCATCGTTCGGCAGCTGCTGGCGATAAGCTTAAGCATCGCGAACTTCTATGGCCGCCGAATCATACGAATATTTCCTAGCCTTATTCTCGTGTCTGGGTGACCTTTCTCTTCGCATTGCTCGCGTTTCCAGCCGCCGAGATGGAAGCCGCTCGGAGCCCGCATCAGAGGCGCGGCCGCTTTTATTCAGAATATTGTGCTGCACGAGCAGACTGTAGGATACTTCGATCCCCGTGCAGAACGACTTCCGCTTCTCCTTCTCTGTCGCTTGGAATTGAGAAACAGTACTACATCGTATGGCCGCCTGCGCTATCGCTGATTTCGCGTTGGCCGACGCGCCGCACGGCAATCGTGGGGGCGCTTGCCCTCGGCTCTTTTGCTGTCTGCCTTCTGACACCGCCGCTCCAGTCCGATTGGGCGCTCTGTTCGCCAACGACCAGGGCATGGGAGCTTCTCGCCGGATCGCTCGTTGCCCTCTGCATGTGCAACAGGTCTGTCGAGGCGGGCCCTCAGTCGCTATAGCGCTCGCGCTGACCGGATTGGCCGGCATCGCCGTCGCATTTTGTAGAGTCAATGCCGGCTCATCCTGGCCTGGCCTCTGGACGGCCATTCCGGTGTTGGCAGCGATGGCCCTGATCGCGACGGCCGATACGACCGTCCATCCCCGCATTCTGTCGGCATGACCATCGGTCTTGATTGGCCGCATAAGCTATCCTTTGTATCTTTGGCATTTCCCGCTGATCGCCCTTGCCAAGCTGAACAGGAACGGCGCAGTTCCGGCGCCGCTGATGTGCGGACTTCTCGCGCTCAGTGTGCTGCTGGCGTGGCACCGGAACTCGGTTTTGCGCGTCTTTCACGGTGGCGGGCTGGTGACGCCATCGCGGTTGTGCAGTAAAATCCGCGGCCGGCGAGTTATTCTCGGTATAACGGCTGCTGCATCCGGCGATCCTAGGCTTCACCGTCCGGCTAGACGCACGGCGGTAGGCTGAGGGGATTGCACGGCGATATGGCGGGCCGTTACGCTTTGCTAAGCAGTTCCAGCGGCAGTTGCGCATATGCGCCGACTCGGCCCGATCATCCGCGACATCGGCACAAAGATCGACGGTCAGCCGCTTTGGAGAAGGCATTAGCACTTCCCTTTGGTCGGGCCGGTCAAGTCCGCTCGCACCGCGACAGATAGAAGCTCGCCCCCCTTTGCCGCCATCTGCAAGGTCGAAGGTCACCGCCCCCCAATGAGCTCGGCACGACGGCCGCCGGACTCCCGGCCGCCTATTCTTGCTGTATGCCAGTCACTGCCCCGATATTCCCAACGCCGGTCAATTCTCGCAGGACTTCATTGACCACCCCGGCCCGCTCACCGCCTGCCGGCTCGGGCGAGCCTGTGTCGAAAAGCGGACACCGCGGCCACGACGCAGACAAAGGCCGTTTTCGTCTTCATTTTCCGCCAGAGGCGCAGCGCTTGCGCCGCAATCGAGCCCGTTTATTGGGCCAATGAAAGACTGAACGCTACCTCGTCCGCTGATCCTCAATGGCCGCGCTGGAAATGGCTCCGACAGTCCCGAGGTGGCTCGCCCTGCGTGCACATTTTCATAAGCATCGGGCCGCTCAATCCATGTTGGCTTCCTGTGAGCTCGCCACCCCGACCACGGCTGCCGGATTAACGCAGTGGGAGCCCTTCTGAGGCCACATCGTCGGAAGAGCTGGTCAACGCCGTCTGGCCGATTTGCTTGAGGACCTCAATGGACGTCTCTCTTCGTGACGCAGCTTCAAGGATTCTCGAAGCTACGTGCGTTCGGGTGCCAGTCTCATCAGCCGAAAGTTCTCTGCAAACTTCATTCAGCACTGCACGCAAGAGAGCGGATCGTTTCGGAGGCGAACATGAGGAGTACCAACAATTTGGATGCGTGTGCCTTATGCGAATCCATTCGAGCTTCAGTGGGGCATCGTCGTGAACGTCGGAACCAACAGACGAATGCGTGCGCATCAGCTACTCAGCCTCATTGCGCGCAGGAGAGCCTTCATGACGCTCAATTCAGATCACTTCCTTCTATGGCGATAGACCAGATCAGTGGCCACACTAGGCAGCCTTGGCCGTCTGCAGCTTTGGCTTGGAGCGCGCCGCGCTGCGAGGACCAGCGATACTGAGGGGTACATCGCCATCGATAGAACGCCTCTCGACTCCATCTCCGTCACTGGATTTTCCGATGGCGCAGCGCTGGGTCGCGCGGTTATCCCAGATTACAACGTCGCCTGGTTTCCAGCTCCATCTTACGCTATTCTCGGGCGAGGCGAGGTAAGATTGAAGCCGGTCAAACAGCTTCTGGCTCGCATATCTTTCCAGGCCGACGAAGTTCCTCACGGACTCTCCGAGCACGAGCAAGCGCTCGCCCGTCTCGGGATGGACGCGAACAACCGGACGCGCGTCCTCGCAGATGGTTCCGGTGAAGACATCACCAAATTGCTTTGCATCCATCTCGGCGGAGTGCCTGGTCAAGGTGCAATCATAGGTGCTGCAGTGCACTGCCCAGAGATTGTCGGCCAGCATCCGCAGCGGCTCCGGAAGATCAAGATACGCGGCCGCAGTGCTTGACCAAACTGTGTCACGGTCATCAGGCGGGATCACGACGCCGCGCAGCACCGAGATCTTCGGACATTCGTCACCGAAACTGACGTCCCTGTGCATCTGGCGCGCATGACCGCTGCGACAATCCGGCTTCATATCTATAGGCGTTACCAGCGAACCAAGCCTGAGGGCAAAGCGATGCTGTTCGAAATCATCGAGATGTCCCTGATCACGGAAGAAGATGACCTTGTGCTCAAGGAGTAACTGGCTAATAGCCCGGACCATCTCGTCTGATAATTCATCTGATAGTCTGACGTTCTTGATCTCGGCACCGAGCCGGGCCGTGGATTTGACGATATCCGCTCGCGGGATAATGTTATCTGTCATGTTGCTCATGCTCATTCTCTCGCTATCGTGATGCGCGAACAAAGCTGCGTGACCACTCGGTCGAGGGACCGACAACAGAAGCCACCCAAGTCGGCCTGGTGATGCACCCTACTCGGTCGCAAGTGTTGCAGCACTCGCCACAAAAGGCTGCAATGCATCTTGGGCTACAGACCACGACCATCGTGTGACCTGCTCTGTCGCGCACAGCTCCGACTCTTGCATCGCCTCTGACCAGAGGACGAGTCGACGGGCAGCGGTGCCGGGATCGACGTGCAACATGATCGATTACCTCGCTCTTACATCGCAATCATACGGTCCACAGATGTCCAGTCCATGAAACGAAACCAGCATTCTTTTCGCCGATGAGAAATGTTCGCTCTGTCCGGGAGCTAAGCTTAAAGATATTTTTGGGAAGGCAACTCTTCACACGTCCGCAACAGGTACATTCGAGCTTATGAGGACGAAGCGGATAACTCGCGGTCTCATCAATCAGCGCAGCACTTTTCTACCACAAGTTAATCATATTTCCATATGCAATTTGCAAGTTAGAAATACATTCGTTTCGTCGTATTGAATTTAGTAAATTTGCGCGACGGTTTCATCCGCCTGTCACATACGGAGCAGGCGCGCAGTCCCGAAGCGAGAGATCAATCTTATCTGCGATATCAATTCCCGCTGCGGTTTAACAACGGGCTATATCACTCCTTTTGCGGGATTCCGTTTCAGGAGGATGCTTCAACGTGAACTGGGACTTGTGTCAATAGCTTGGATATCAACATCGCTGCCAATCTAGAGGATTGAATTAAGTCGCGACTTGACGTGCATCGCTCGCACAAATGTCCGATACGTTGAGCGCCGTGACAAGCCTCTTCTCGGAAAAGCCGATGCAGCCCGCACCGCCAGCCGCGGACGACCTCGGCGGAGCGACCCGTGCACGCAACGCACACCAAGGCGTGCTAATTCGTCTCGGCTTCCATTGACGTTCTATTTCGGAATTGATTGTATCTCACAAAATGCTTTTTACGTTCGCCAATGCGCGCCACGACGTGCCAGCTCCACTTCACCACCCTATTTGGTCGCGGAGCCAGGAATGGAAACATCGCGACTTCACAGCTCGACTCGACCTTTAGAAACGAGATGACCGTTATCGCGACGCGAGTCATTTCGGGTGAGCGGCTTCAGGCCAATCTGTGAATTCCATCTCGAATTGACGAGAACTGACGGGTTTGGTCGTGAATTTTACGGTTCTTCCTGAGAGAGCCGCCAACGATCCGGATGCGAACTTAAACGCCATCTTGCCGGAAGCTGCGATGCCAACAGCCCTGTTGTCCTCCGTGACAGAGGAATCGGTCCCCTCCAACACCTGACCAACCGCAATTCCGTGGAGCGCACGGTAAATGTCGATAGAAGCCAAGTACCTTCCTTTCTCACTGTCCCACTGGCTGACCGACAGTCCCGTAATTCTCGCGTCCTTCAACAGACCATCGGCAACGCGGCAGGTGTATTGAAGGCTGACAATGGTGCGCCCATTCCGATCGCCTGTCGGCTCTCGATCGGTGCCGTCTATGATGCAACCGTAGCGCCGGGTTGAGTCCGCGAGCGCAATCTCATTCAACCCAAGCAGTCCGCAAACAACATAAAGTATCATACAGAGAGAGAGCTGTTTCATTGCCTATGCTCCGCGGACATCCCGCCGTCGTGTTGTACAACCTGACCCTACGGCCGATTCAAGCTCCTCGATTGTTGTTCGGATGGGTGCGCCTCACAGTGACATCGGCATGTTTCCGATCCGAGGCGACCCGGTAGGAAAGCGACTACTCGGTGGAATGAAGCTCAATGCTGCTGGAGAGTACCTCGATCAAATGGACCATAGGGATCAACGACGGCTCAGAGAGCAAGATCGGCCGCCAGCATGTGAAGACGGCGATGCGGCGGATTGGGATAGACGCTCTATCGTCATCCGCGCGCCACCAGACCCGAGCCCGGCCACAAGATCCATCCATATCTGCTGCGCGTCATGGAGATTACGCGACCGAATCAAGTCTGGCGATGGAAATCACCTACATTCTGACGGCGATTGGCTTCGCCGATCTCGCTGTGGTGTTGGACTGCGCAGCACGTCGCGGTCTGTCGTGGCGACTGTCGATCACCATGAACTTCTGCGTCGAACGCTGGCGTATTCCTTGGCTCGTCCTGGCAAGCCGGACATCTTCAACACGGCTCAGGCTCTCAGTTCACTGGACAGGCTTTTACCGGCGTGCTCGCCGACGACGGTATCGCGATCAGCATGGACGGAACGCGCATGGTGAGACAACGTGTTTGTCGAACGGCTCTGGAGCAACGTCAAACACGAGGAGATGTGCCCGCTATGACTGCGTCAGCCGGGCGCGCAGCCCGATCGGCCTATATCTCAACTTCCATAACAGTAGGCGTCCCCATTCCAGGTCGTGGCGGCAGCACGCCGGATAAAGCCTACTTTACCCGCTGCCATTCCGTATGGCAGCCTAACGCCGCGGCAGCGGTCCCATCGATCGACGCGGAAACAACCGGGACCAGCTCTATTTCACTGAAGGGACATTCCAACGGGGACACTCTGCCCATGCTGCAATTCCCCATCTGTATAGGTCATCAACCTGCTCGGTCATGCAAGTCGCCCCGAAAGAGGAAGTGCGCGAACAGCACGATCAACGTCACGTGATCCGCCAACCAGGTCTGCGGTCAACGGAATCAATGCACGGCAGGACCATCGTTCGCCTCACAGAGTCCCTTGCGGTTCTCTCCTCCCGGAGACGTCAGCCTTTCGAGGAGCAATTGGCAATTAAGGATTTCCAGGTGTCGCGCAAAGCCGAAGAGCTTCGGCTGGAGCGAGAGCAACTCGCCAGAGACAGGCAGCAGGTTGGAATGACATTTCGAAGCCGCCTAGCCGATTGGGCGACCAATGCGCGAACCGCCGCTGATCTGTTCAAGCCCGCGCCTGTGCATGATGGCCAGACTCCCACCTTTCGGGCAAGTCGATCCATATATCAGCAGGACCATGCAAAAGTGAATCTTGATCCGGTACAAAGATATTGTCAGGCACTCTGAGGCCGCGACCAAGGGCGACTCCACTGATTATGAAGGGAAGCTCGATCTGCTTCTGATCTTCAAAGCTGTCCGCGCCAACAATGCGAAGACATTCCAATTCAAACCGTCGGAATGTGATCAGCGGTCTTGCCGCGTCTATCAGGTCTTGGGCGCAAGATACTCCCCGCGCCGCCTCTTTTCTCAAGTGGTCTAGCGCCAGGAAGAGGGACGAAAGCTCGTCCAGCTCGGAACAATTGAAGTGTCGCAAACGTGACGAAATAGGCACTCCATTCTTGTATCGTACTGTCGGCACAAATCGTATCTCGCAATCAAGAAGCAGATCTGCCACCGCTCGCTTTACGAGAAGAGCCTGTCCAATATCCTTCAAGCCGAAATAACTGCGAGATGGTCGAGCGAAACAGATCCATCGGATGCATCCGGTGATACCTTCCATGAGGAGCCCATGAGGCCCGTTCGCACGCGACGGATAATCCCCTTGAGACACAAACGTTCGATATCCTGGCGGGAACATCTCCGCGTCCGTCGTCGAAATCACAGCAGAAGCGCCCGCTCCTAGCGCAAGCGCAATGTCATCATCCAAATTGAACTCGTATTCAGGACCCGGGCTGAGCTGGATCTTGTTCGGATAGACCGTGACAATGGCCACGTCGTTCTCGACTGCGGCCCTTCTGATCAATTCCGCGTGCCCCTGATGCAATGCACCCAGAGTGTGTACTGTGCCGATCGTTCGACCTCGTCTTGCCATGTCCGCAATGAAGGCCTTGCCAGCTGAAAGAGACGCTAGATGCATATTTCCTGCTCCGCTCTTGTTGATTACACAGCAGCTGGGCTGCTCGATCAGACAGGAAGCGTGGTGAGAGCGACCCTCACACTGGCCGCGCAAGAGCGCCTGGGAGCGCCGCCACAGCGGGGCGCATCGTGCTCTTCCATCTTCCTTCTGGGATGACAGCTGGTCTAGATCGCCATGCGCATTTCGGCTTAAATCAGCTCGATCCCTCTCGACCGCGTCTCATTAGCGATGAGAAGTCAGCCAGATACTCTGAAGGTTTGTATTTCTGATCTTCTACCCCCTCCAGAGCGGCCTGGAGCCCAGGACACCTGTCGGCAAAGAACGGCGGTTCAAAAGTCGTTATCTCTGCATCCGAAAAATCAGTCTTTACAAAGCTTGCTTGGAACGGCGTAACTCCACTCAAGTTGGCCTTGCGGAGGGACGATTGATTCATTCGAACATATGCGATCCGGGCGGCCTCCAGGTTGCTGCCGGTCATTCCTGCCGCAATATATGACTGAACAAGGTTTGCTCCTTCGAAATTGGCGCGATTCAAGGCCATAGATTGCGGAGGATCACCTGTAATCATTGATCGATAGAGATACGCCTGTGAAAAATCTGCATCATCGAGATCGCAGTCGCGTATAAACGCACAGCGCGCACGAAAGCCGCCCAATCGGGCGTAGCGCATCGTGCTCTCGGTGATCGAAATGGTTTCTCCTGATGCGCGAGATAGATCAGCCCCATCGAGCTGGCAAGAGCGTACAGATACTCCGTTAAGCACCGCGCCGACGAGGTTGGCGCTGGCTAGATTCACAGACAGAAGTCGCGCCTCAGATAGGTCTGCCTCCTCAAGCTCTGCCTTTGCAAGATTTGAGAGGCTGAAATCCGAAAAGGGGGCGGCCAGCGCTTTGGCCAGGATGCGACCGCTCGCCTTTGAAAGCCTGAAATAGGGAAGATGAGCGTTCTCTAGAACAAGACCATCGACCGAAGTGGGGCGCAGGATCGATAGACACTCTCCCCTTGACTGCAGAAGGGAGCTGCCGGTGAGATGCGCCTTGGTCATTGTAACCTGGCTCAAATTGGCAAAATGGAAGGACGAGCGAGGCAGGTAGCATTCATTGAGGGTCGATCCTTGCAGTTCGGCGCCATCAAAGACAGCCTGGCTTGCGTCACACTGATAAAAGAGGACGCCACTTAGGACTGCATTGTCGAAACGCGTTCTCCTCATGCTGCATCCGTGGAACAGGCTACCTGTTGCATCGATGAGATTGCGCAAACTTGCATCGTCGAAACTGCAGACCTGAGCGGCAATTGCATGCATATACGCAAAATCGAGCTTGGCTCCGCGGAAACTTGCTCGCTCTAATCCTGGGCAGATAAGGTTGGCCTCGGACAGATCGGCTCCATCCAGCTTCGCTCCGTGAAGTTGCGCACGATTGAGAATGCATCGCCGCAATGGAAATCCGGATAGATCGTGACCGTTAAAGTTCTCGCAGGATAGCTGCAGGCCGATGCCGGTCTTCTTGATAGCTTCCTCGGTTCGCTTTCCCACCGCAGCCAACGCGGACGCGCGATCACTGTTTCGGCTCCAGTAGCGGACAAAGTCACCATCTGCCGAGGATTGGTTTATCGTCGTTGGACGGATTCCCAGCTCCTCGTGCACGCTGAACTGGCTATTGGTATCGGTGGCTTGCGTCACTGTCGACATCTTCCATTCTCGATGACGAGCCCACTTTCTCAGCCTTCTGTGCGGACGTTATTTTGCATCGCCTGCGTGTTTCAGGTAGCCTCGATGTGCGCCCCATAGCGCTCGTTGGATTTCTTTCTGCGACACAGGCATCATCACTCATCAGGGTGTAAATTTCCTGGCCGGCCCTTTGGAATTGTGCCATCACGAGTCGACACCCACATAAGCCTAAGCGAGTTGTCGCAGACGGAGTTGATCTCCCCACGACTTCCCCATTCGGATACTTATCAGTATGTTGACAGCAGACCGAAGAAGCCGCAACTTGGGGTACCTCCACAATTTCATGCGGTCGTTATTCTTGCATTCGGCCTTTACGACGCACTTCAATAGCAATGTCTGTGCCAGCCCTCACCTATCCTGAATTGACGTTGAATGCGTGTCCAGAAACGGCGCGGCGGACCCCGTCAGAATTTCGTAACTGACAGCACTCGCGTCTCTGTCACAAACCGGACAATGGTTCGCAACGCTCGACAGACGGCAAGTCCCGCTTTTTCTCTATGCCTTCGACCGCAAAGCCAATGTCGCTCTCTATGACGATCGAGTAATAGTTGCCTTCGATGCACGTACGCGCATTCTCCAGATGTCGGACCATTGAGCCACAAATCGCCGCCCGCCTTCCGTTCCTCAGTTTTCATCCGGGCGACGCAGTTCCGTCCCGGAAGTTCGCCGACAAAGTCGCGCGAGGTACTGGAGGGTGGAGTTGGGACTAGCGGTCCACATGAAGGGGCGTGAAATCGCAAGCGCGGAGAAAGCTGCCGCTTTTTTTACGACGTCGGCCGTGCCGGATGGGCGCGTTAGTTGATGAGCGTGAAGAAGCGTTCGACCTGATCGAGGCAGGAGGCATGGGTGGTGTGAAGTGAACGTGCCAGCGCGGACATCGGGCGAGCCAGGTCCTGACCTTGGATGCTTCAGTGGAGTGCTGCCCAGATGGGGGCCAAGTTGGCCGGCACATCGTTTCGATGTGCCTTAGAAAGGCCCGCAACTCCTGGTGACTACGCGGTTCAGCATCTTCTTCCGAACCAAACGGCTTGCCTCGGCATGAAGGCGGAGCGCACACTAAGTAAGTAGCCTCGCATTCCTAAGATTATCACGCCAATAACCGTGATTCACGCCATCAAGTGACGGCTCTGAGAGCACGCCTGCTCGCCAGCAGATGGAACCGCAGGACGAGGAGCCCCGCGTAGATGGTTGTCCCGATTGACAAGCCAATCCAGATACCGATTGCACCAAGCCCGATCTTCAAACCAAGCACGTAGCCAAGTGAGAAGCCGATCAGCCAATAGGCAATGCCGACGAACAGAAGCGGCACCCGGGTGTCCTTCAGTCCGCGCAGACCGCCCGCCGCAATGCTCTGCGCTGCATCAGTGACAAAAAGGCTCGCTGCGACGATAAGGAGCTCTGCAGTCAGTCCGATCGTTGCGTCGGCATCTCCGGCCGATTTGTCCAGAAACAGCTCGGCGATCTCGAAACGCGCGACGATCACCGCAACCGTCAGCAGGGCAGCGATGAGGGTACCGAGCAGTATCGCGGCCAGGCCAGCCCGCTGGATGCCGGAACCGTCGCTGCGGCCGACCGCATGGCCAACGCGCACGGCCACCGCCATGCTGATGCCGAAAGCGATCATGGATGTAATCACGGTGATCTGAAGCGCGATCTGATGAGCAGCGAGTGCACTGGTGCTGATTAGGCCGGCCAGGAGCGCGGCAGCCGACAAAACTCCGTACTGCATCAGGGAGGCGATTGAAATCGGAGTTCCGATCACGATCAGCTGCCGCAAGAAGGGCCAATCGAGTTGCCAGAGATCTGCAAGCACGTGGTAGTCACGGAAAGGACGACGCATCGTGGCAAACCAGAAACCGGCCAGGAACATCGCACAGTTCACCAACGTGCTCGCAAGCGCGGCCCCGAACAGCTCAAGCCGCGGCAGCCCGAGCTTCCCATAGACCAGCAGATACACGAGCAGGGCGTTGAGGGGGATAGCCGCCAGTGTGATCCACAAGATCGGCTCCGGCCGATTGACCGCACTCATGAAATTACGGATGACCTGAAGCCATAGCGCCGGCACCACGCCCAAGGCCAGTCCGAACAGATATTGCTGGGCGAGCCGCGCCGCGTCTGGCGCCTGACCGAAAGCGAGCAATATTTGCTCTCCGCCAAACGCAAACGCGATGATCGGAAACGAAAGCATCAGCGCCGCCCACAGCCCCGTGCGCAGTGCGCGCTGTACCATAGCATGATTCCCGGCGCCATAGGCCTGCGCCGCCAAAGGTGCGATCGGCGCGAGCAGGCCCGCGCCAAAGGTGAAGCTGACGAGATAGAGCGTGACGGCCAGGGCGGCCGCGGCGAGTGCCTCAGGCCCGATGTGCCCGATAAAGGCAAGATCTGTCGTCATCATCGCGACCTGCGCAAGCTGGGTCAACACCATCGGCCACGCGAGCTTCACAATTTCGCTGAGCTCGACAGTGAGGTGTTCGCCAGCCGCTCGTCTCGTCATTGCGTATCGCAAAGCTGATCCTGGTTTTCTTTCGACTATTTTGTTCATGGATTGCTGCTCGATCTGCCTCGTCCGCAAACGAGTTCCGCCGAGAGGGATGCTCTTTCCCGCCCTGAATTCTGATGGCCTACCGATGCGGAAACAGGCGGCCCGCCTGGGCAGCTGCGCCTCACAGAGGAGGCGCGCGTCGGCTTAGACCTGCCGTTGGGCTTAGGGTCTGACGGCTGCTCGCCCGCTGATGAGCAACTTGATCAGTGCCTCCGCAATCGCATCGACTTTTTGGCGCGTGTTAAGCGCAAAGAAGACGCAGCAGGTGGCTGGCACGCCGAACGGTCGGTCATCGGCATCGGGCGATCGGTGCCGGCGCGAACCGCGATATTGGTTTGGTCGATCACGGTGACGGAACCGTGCGCGGCATAGGTGAACTGAGAGGCCTTCATCTTGTGAGCCATCACTGCAATTCCTCGAGCATGCGATGCTGAATGACAGCTCCTTTTCAAGGCTCGTGCCAACTACGAGAGCTTGACTTGTAAAGGCTATTTGCTCAAGCGCACATGTCCTGGGCCCGACAGCATAGTCGCAAATCCCACAGTCGCATCATGGACGAGCCCAAAGCGCTTAGATGCTCGGGAACTTGCACCGCAGGAACCCCAACAGGCGGATGCGGATGTGACAACCTCCCGCTCACCAACGCACGAATAGACTGACTACAACAGCATATGGAAAGACATTGAGGACGAGCTAGGAAGGTCGCGCTTTTCCCCACCTCTCCTGGGCATCTGCAATCCGATGCATGCGGTACTCGTTCACGCCAGTAATTTCTGAGAGGCCCTTCTTGCCGAAGAAGGGGATGAGGTACTTCCGCGCCCGGCGCTCGTGACACTTGGGGGCGCTGGCGATCGCACTCGCCAACAAGATTGCCCGCATCGCCTATGCCGTCTAAAGGACGCGCCTTCGAGCCTTCAATCGCCAAAGGCCTTGGCCCGATCGTCGAAACGGCGTTCATCACAGAGCATTGAAACGAGCCCATCTATGCCGGCGTCTTCTTAGACGCGGCTGAATGAACGATTGGCCACCCCGCCGCGCGCAAGGCTTGGGACTGCTGCGAGCAAGCGTTGCGTATAGTCGGTGCGCGGATTGAGGAATATCTCGTCCCTGGTGCCGGTCTCGACGACGCGCCCTTGGCGCATGACCATGACGCGGTCGCTGAGCTGGCGGATTACACCGAGATCATGCGAAATGAAGATGTAGCTCATGTTGAGATGCGCCTTGAGATCGGTCAGCAGGTCCAGCACTTGCGCCTGAATCAAGACATCGAGAGCCGAGACCGGTTCATCACAGACGATCACAGCGGGCCTTGGAGCGATCGCACGGGCGATCGCAACGCGCTGGCGCTGACCGCCCGAGAGTTCGAGCGGCCGGCGATCCAGCAGGGCTGGGGATAGTCCGACCAGATCAAGAAGCTCGACAACGCGCTCATAGCGCTCGTCTCTGCTCTCCACGTCACTTGCGAGGCTATCGGAAATGATGTGTCCCACAGACCAGCGCGGATCAAAGGAGCTGAGAGGATCCTGGTAAATGACCGAGATGGCCCGGCGCCGCGCCCTGCGGTCGCGTTCGGTGAGCGTGGTCCAGGCCCGACCTTGAAACAGAACGGCGCCTTCATCGGGCGGGTCAAGCGCCAGCGCCAATCGTGCCATCGTTGACTTGCCAGATCCGGACTCCCCGACGACGCCCAGAGTCTCGCCGGATCGCAGCTCAAAGGAGATACCATCGACGGCCGTGCGCAGCACGCCATCTGGTCCTTTGAATCGCTTCACAAGATTTGCCGCGCTGAGCACGACCGAAGGGAATGTCGATGGTGATTGCTCCTGAGACCGTAACGGCGGCTTCCACGCCCGAGCAGCGGGCAATCGCGAGGGGCGAGAGCCGCGCAGGCGCGCAGAGGGCACCGCATCCAAAAGCTGGCGGGTATAGGTGTGCTGAGGGTCTTGGAAGACCTGGTCTGCCGATCCGCGCTCGACCACCTTGCCTTCATGCATGACCAAGACCTCGTCAGCTATCCGGGAGACAACCGCCAGATCATGGCTGATCAGGAGAAGCGCCTTGCCCCGCAACTTGGTCTCTTCCAGCAATCCCAGCACCTGCGCCTGCACGGTGACGTCGAGAGCCGTGGTCGGCTCGTCGGCGATCAGGATGCGTGGATCGAGGGCCAGAGCGGCAGCGATGAGCGCGCGTTGGCGCTGGCCACCGGATAGTTGATGCGGCAGCTGCCGGGCTTTGACCGCTGCTTCAGGCACCCCGACGAGCTCAAGGAGCGCGACGACGCGCCGTTCGAGCTCCTCGCTTGATGCAACCGCACGGTGGAGACGCAATGCTTCGCCAATCTCCTTGCCCACCGGGCGTAGCGGGTCGAGCGCGACGAGTGCATCCTGCAGAACGAAGCCGATCTCCTTGCCGCGGACGCGCCGCCAGCTGCGATCATCGAGAGCTGTGAGATCGGTGCCGGCGAAGGTCAGTTGACGCGCATGGACATGAGCCCGGCGGCCGGCAAGACCGACAATGGCGCGCGAAGTCACGCTCTTGCCGGAGCCGGACCCTCCGACAATGGCCAGGCAGCGCCCAGCCTGAAGAGAGAATGAGACGCCGCGCACGGCTGTTCCCTCAGGAAGATCCCGCCCGAATGAGACACAGAGTGAATCGACTGTCAGAAGGTTCGCCTGCGGGGGCACTTGTCGATTAGGAACGTGGAGCATTACTTAGATCTTTCCTTCCAGGAGATCCTGCAAATAGCGTCCGACGACAGTCAGGCCGAGAGCAAACGACACCACGGCAATGCCCGGCATGATCTCAAGCCACCATGCGAAGATCACATAGTTTCGCCCAGCATTTAGCAGCGCGCCCCATTCAGGCGCCGGGGGAGCGACGCCGAGACCGAGAAACGCAACACCCGCCGCCCAGACGATCGCTTGCCCAACGCCAAGCGTCATCATCGCCGTGAGCGGGCTCATCGCGTTCGGAATGATATGCCGCCATAGGATACGTGGATAAGGATGGCCGAGGGCCTTGGCAGCCTCCACATAAGGCGCCCCTTTTACAGACAGAACCTGTCCTCTGATCATCCGAGCATAGCCCGGAGCTGTGCCAACTCCGACCGCTATAACGAGGGTCAGCACCGATGGACCGAACAAGCTCACGAACAGAAGCGCGAGGAACAGCGTGGGAAGTGCGAACAGCACGTCCAAAAGCCGGCTGAGAACATTGTCGAGCGCGCCACCCACAAGGCCGGCAATGATGCCAAAAACCAGCCCAATGCCGATGCTCAGCGCAGTTGCGCCAAGCCCGATGGTGAGTGACTGGCCTGCTCCTTCGACAATTCGGGAGTAAATATCCCGGCCTGATTGGTCCGTTCCGAACCAGTGCGCGAATGAGGGAGCTTGCAATGGTGCCGTCAAATCGATCGCGAGCGGATCGTGCGTCTGCAGCAGACTCGGCGCGATTGCCGCGACAATAAAGAAACCAATAACGATCAGAGCTACGTGAACCCGAAGAGGAATACGACGGAGGATCGCCGACGCCTTTATCAGCTGCGAACACGCGCTCCAGTCACCTACCCTGCTCATGTCATCTTGATCCTGGGATCGACGATTCGGTAGGTGAGATCGACGAGCATATTGGCGACGGCGAACAGGCCGGCGGAGATCAGAATAGCCCCCGAGACGACTGGAACGTCTCGAGAGGACGTCGCAGCGACAAGGACTCCACCAAGGCCTTGACGCGCAAATACCGCCTCAATCAGAATCGCACCGGAAAGAAGCTTTCCGATCGCCCAGCCTGATAAAGTGATGCCGGGCAACGCTGCATGACGCAGGACATGGCGAAACCTGACGCCGAGCTCACCCATACCTCGTGCCCGCGCCGAGATGACAAATGGCTGCTCGAGGACACGCCTGAATTCGCTGCGAACGATTTGCCCGAGGAATCCTGACAACTCTAAAGCCAACGCAATCGTTGGAAGAACGAGCCCGATCGGGGAATTGCCCCCGATGACCGGTACAATGCGAAGCTGCACCGCAAACACAACGAGGAGGATTGTAGCCAGCCAGTAGGGCGGCACTGTCGCCAGGAACACCTGTATTCCGCTGAGCAAGGTTGACCACATGTTGTCTTGGCCGGCGACGAGGACGGTCGTCAGAGCCGCGATGACCCATGCCGCAATGAGCGCCGCAACCGCCAGAATGATGGTTGGCCCAATCTGTTCTGCGATGATGTCAAGGACCGGCCGATGCTGCTGGTATGACAAGCCAAGGTCCCCATGCAGGATGCCCCATATGTATTTGCCGTATTGCAGAACGAGTGGCTGATCAAAGCCGTACTTTGCGTTGACCGCCGCGAGCTCTGCTGGAGAGGCCTCTCCAACGTTGCCACTCGCCATGTTGATGATGATCTGGGCACGGTCGCCGGGCATCAGGCATTGAACAAGGAACGTGAAGGTCGCAGCTAGCCACACCACAGTCGCAGCGGACACGAACCTGCCCGCAAGCCAGCCTATCCGAACATGAGCTGCGCTATTCACACGCATCACTTCACGTCGATGAAATGAGCGTCATAAAAGACGGGTTCACCGACCGACCCGCGGTCCAGCCAGACATCCTTCAGCTTTGGGCTGGTTGCCAATGTGACATCGAGCACCGTGAGGCCTAGGACGGCCGCTTTCTCCACGATATTGCGTTCAGCCTGCTGATAAAGCGCAGTCCGCCCGCCATCGTTGAACTCCTGTTCCGCTGTCTGAATGACATTCCACAGTGCCTCATCCTGGTAGCGCGACGGATTAAAGCGGTTCCGCTCGCCGTTCCGATCAGGCTTCCATGAAATGCGGAAGATCTCTGCGCCGGGTGCAACCCAATAGAGGAGCACGACCTCGTAGTCGTCCGGACCGAGATTCTTCCCGGCAAAGAAATCCGCCTGGTTGGTCGGCTGAAGGCGCACCTCGAACCCGGCAGCTTTCGCCTGCTGCTGGATGACCTGCAATGCCTGCTCGCCGTCTGGCTTTAGAAAAGCGCTCGAATAGGAGATTCGAACGACGAGGGGCTTGCCATTCTTGAGGCGAATGCCGTCCTTGTTGTGTTCAGTCCAACCCGCTTGATCGAGGAGCTGATTGGCCTTTCCAACGTCATACCCATAGGACCGCCCGAGCCCGCTGATATATTCCGGCGAACTCTGGCTGAGCGCTCCATTAGCCTCGAATGGCAAAGCGCCGAGGAAGGACAATTCGACGGCGGCTCTTCGGTCAGCAGCGTATGCAAAAGCCTGGCGGACGCGCACATCGTCAAAGGGGGGCCTTGCCGTATACAACGCCAGGCGTAAAGGGGTGCCGCCTGTTATATGCCGCAAGACGGCGAAGCGGGAATTGGCGTCCTTCCAGGCAACTGCCGGAATATCATAGACGACATCAGATTCGCCAGTCAGCAGTGAGCCATAGCGGACGGTTTGATCCGCAAGGAACCTCCAGTTGATGCCATCAACGTAAGCCGGCCCCTGGTGCTTGGCGTGACTTGGTGCCGAATTGTAATCCGGGTTGCGGCGAAACACGACGTTCTGCCCGTGATTCCATTTCTCCACGATGAACGGGCCTGACCCGACCGGGCTGTTGCAGTTCACGGCAAGTCCGCGCTTGAGCGCAGTTGGTGACAAAATGCCTTGGGAGGACTGCGCGAAAACGTTGAGCAACGGCTGAAATGGCGTCTTCAGCGTTATCTGCAGCGTGAGAGGGGCAATTGCTGTCGCCGATTCGAAGCTGTCTTCGAGGTAAGGAGCGGCAGTCGGATTGCGACGATCCGGATCATTGCCGAGCCATCCGTTGATGTTCTCGGCAACAGCTTGTGCATCGAGAGGCGTCCCGTCGGTAAACTTGACGTTTGGCTTGATCTCAAAGATGTATACCTTCCTGTCGTCGGAGATTGTCCAAGACGTTGCGAGCCAAGGCACAATCTTTCCATCTTCCCTCCGAGCAACCAGATTGTCGCTATACTGCCGCTGAAGATACCACTGCTGCACCCATCCCCCGAACAGGCAGGGCGGCTCTTGAAAATGCCCGTAGCGAATGATGCCTCCTCGTTTCGGTCCGCCGGCTGACGCCTCTTGGGCAGAGCAGCACGCCATGATCGAGATCTGCAGGAGCGTTGAGACCGCCAACAGGACAGCCGTCGCCTTTTGCTTTCTTCGAGTGCTCGGCTGGATGCCGAGACGCCAAAGGCTCGTGCGTTCGATAACAGACATCTCCAAACTCCGGTGAATGTGGACAAACATTGCGTCACAGAGACGACGGCCTCGCCAACGTCTTGGCAGCAACGTCGTGGTGAGGGATTCCCAGGTGCTCGCGCAGTGTCTCCCCCTGGTATTCCGTGCGAAACAGACCGCGGCTCTGTAGGATCGGCACGACATGATCGACAAACGCCGTCGCGCCGTCTTCCAGCACGTCTGGAATGATGTTGAAGCCGTCGACCGCGCCTGTGCGAAACCATGATTCGATCGAATCGGCGATCTGCTCGGGCGCACCGACGAGCAAGCGATGACCGAACGCTTGAACGCTGCCGATGATCTCGCGAACCGTGCGGCCTTCTCTCGCCAATGCTTCGAACGTGCGGTGATGACCGACCGAGAACGCAACATTGTGAGGATCGGGCAAGACCTCCTCGGGAATGGGCCGGTCGAGGCTGAGTTTTTCGACCGGCACGTCCATGCTCCGTGCGAGGGCGTCCATCGCACGCGTCAGATCAAGCAGCGCGTCGATTTCCTTCTTTCGGCGTTGTGCCTCCTCTTCCGTGCCGCCGATGAAGGTGACGAGGCCGGGGAGGATGAGTGGAGTTGCACGGCGGCCAAATTGACGCGAGAGCGCGCGCAGGCGCTCGGACTCCCCGATCGCCGTTTTCAAGTCTCCGGCTGCGGTAAAAACGACATCGGCGCTGCGCGCCGCAAGGCGCACGCCAGGATCCGAGCCTCCAGCCTGGACGATGATGGGATAGCCCTGGCGCGAGCCGGGATGGGTGAGCGGGCCTCGGATTGCGAACGCATTCTTGCTGGGATCCAGCAGCCGGAAATGATCGGTATTGGCGTAAACTCCAGATGCCTGATCAGCGATAATGGTCTCATCCCCCCAGCTCAGCCAAAGAGCACGGACGGTTTCAACGAACTCCTCGGCGCGCTTGTAGCGCTCCTCGCGTCCGATCTGGCGACCACCAAAGTTTGCTACCGTCGCTGGGCTGGATGTCGTAACCGCATTCCAGGCCGCTCGGCCGCCACTAATGACATCGAGCGACTGGAAACGGCGCGCCAGATTGTATGGTTCATTGTAGGTCGTCGACGCCGTTGCGATCAGCCCGATGCGCGTTGTCTCGCGCGCGATTACGGAAAGCACAAGCGTCGGCTCAAGCCCATTGAGTGGCGGCTGCCGAGTGATGTCGAAGGGCACCGCGGGGGTATCCGCTAGAAACACCGCATCCAACAGGCCACGCTCGGCAATCTTCGCAGCGCGAACGTAATGCTCGATGTCGAAGAAGGCGCTTGGGTTGGTGCCCGGCCAACGCCACGCTGCGGAGTGACCGCCCGCGCCGTGAAGATTGAGGCCAAGATGAAGCGTGCGGATGACGGAAGACATAGGCACTCCCAAATGCGGCGACCTCGAAGCTGCCGGCAACGCCTTCAATGACAAGTTGATGTTGGTCACGCTGTTCGGCTACTGACCTCGCCCCCTGGCGGAGGCTTGGCCAGAGTGCGCCCGAAAGGGCCGCGAGCGACCACGCTTCGAGACAGCAACCTCATAGGCAAGACTTGGGCATTGCGCTGGCCAATACTTGGCCGCTTGGCACGGCGGACGGCATCAGGTGAAGCCAGAATGATCCTGATTGTGGTGTTGATCTGGCTCCGCAGCGGCGCGCTCCGTTCGCGTTTCCACTCAAGGGCTCGCAGCAACAGTCTGCGGGACGCACATGCGCGAGAGACGATGACCAATTGCGTGCGCAAGGCCGTGTTTCCCAATAGCATCGCAAATTGCATCAAACAGTGTCCTTGGATGCCGCAGCCAACGAAAGCGTAGCTCCTTATAGGACACGTGTAGCTGTGACGAGCATATGAACGCAATAGTTGAGTATTTCAATCTACTGCCGCCACTTGGTATCCTTTTCTTAAGACGAGGTCTTGTTCGATTCATTTGAATGCATTGGCCACATGGTCAAGTTGCGCGAAATCCGCTGATGCTGTGACCTTCGTTTTTTCGGACCTTGCTTCGAAGCGTAACGGCAGGATCGATGCACAAACTTCTGATGGTCAGACGTGCATTTGAGTCGACAGTGTGGAGCAGAACGTTGACGCTGGCGAATAGTTGCAAGCGTGGGCAGTATGGATCCGACGGCAACATCAAATAATGCGATTGAATGCGCTTCTTTTTGCGATGTATTGCGTGAGAACTGGCAGCACTATCCTCGTGGCTCGCAATGCGTCCCGTATCTTTATTCGGTCCAGCGCACCGCGGTGACTGACGTGGCCACGTTTTTGCCCGCCCGGAGGTGGCGACATGCTCCGCGCAGGCCAGAGAGCGCGTGACGCCCGCAGCCCAGTGCGCTGATCACCCATGAAAACCCAGCGTGACGCCGCGCTGCTAGGCCCACAGGTCAACTCAGAATCGCGCGACACGACCTCGCAGCCCCGGACGCGGATCGTCGCCAAGAATCCCACTTCCTTCCAGGCGGTTTCCGGGATCGCCACGACGTTGCTGCCGCGGAAGGTGAACCGGGGCTGCAAGGCCGGCGAGAAGCAATACCATCCGGGCAACTTCTTCTCAGTTGGTGCCATCGGCCTGCGCATCGAGGAGTCGCCAAATACGTCCAGATGCTGGTCACAGCAGCAACTCATTCGGCGCGGCGTGCCCGGCATCTGGGTCTAACGCCGGCTCTTTCATATAAGCTCACGCGGCGAGTTCGTTATCTTTTGCGAAACTTGAAACAACAGAACGGTTATAGCCAGTGGGTTGACGGCCCACCGAATGGCTGCTTTAGCGCATGAAAGCTCGTGCGCTTTTGGCCTGGATTGTCCGGCGGATCCGCGTGGTCTCGGTATTCCGCAGGAGCAATTGGCTTACGATGCGGACATTGACCGCTAATACATGGGCGCTGTTGAGAGGCAAGAAGCGAATCCAACAATCGATCTGCTCGATCGGATCGCTAAATCGCTTGGCGTCCATTTATCTGAGTTGTTTATCCAACCGCCCAAAGGAGCAACGTCCCATAAGGCATTGCGCAAAGGTCGCAAGCCGGCCCGTCCACGTCACAAGAAGAAATAGCGCTCTGCTCGCGTGAGTTCGCTAAAACATTGTAATTTGCTGGACGTGAATTTCGAAAGCTGCGGAAGCGCAAAGGCTTCACGCAGGAGGAGCGGTGCAGTGCCCGGCCTTCTTTAGGGGCCCATGCTCGGCCAGAACGCCGCTCGAGAGCCAAGCGCTTTCATCGCACCGTGAGTTCCCAAATAATCCGGACGTGCCCCTCTGGAATCGAGGGGCGGAAAATATGCATATTCCTGACACGCAGCTTACTCCTATTAATCAAATTCAGGACGCGCCCGACATCTCCCTGATCAGAGAAGAGCACATACATCACGCCCTTGTCATTTAGGCGGCGCCGCGCACCTTTGAGAGCCGAGGCCATGACATTGTGATCTTCATCGAAGCAAGAGCGCTCCAGGTCGTCTTTCGCTTTACGATTCCAATAGGGGGCGGCAAAGAGAATGATGTCAAATTTTTCTCCGGAATGCAGCCCAGAATAGGTGTCGCTATAGCGCGCCTCGGCTTTGTCCGAGTAACCTAACCTCTCGATGTTTATCTTCGTCGTGAGGACGGCTTGCGGATTTATGTCGAGTGCCATTAGACAGCCTGCGCCGGCACGGAGCGCTGCAAGCCCTAGTACGCCTGATCCGCATCCCAGATCGAGTACTGTCGCGCCAGGTTCGATGTGCCACTTCGACATCAATGCGTCGGGACCGTGACTTAGGCGTGGTGACAAAACACCAGGCAGGACGTGCAGGGGCAGACCGCTTACTTCCACGTCATGCGGGCGCTCGCATAATCGCAGTTCCGCTAGCATTGCATCTACGTCAGTCGTTTGGCGCCTTACAGATACGCCTAGCGGGGCATTCATCTAACTCTCCATCTTGTGGTGAAAACAGCATCGCGAGACGCCGGCGGCCAGCAGGCCGGTCTGGCGAACTGCTTCAGCGTCGGGCAAGCGGTGAGCTGGGAAGCCGGATAGCCGGCCTCATATCGCTCTCCATCAACCGACTGCCAACGATAGCGCGGCTGTTCCCGCGCCTGCTCTCTCGGAAATGGGCACACGGCTTTAGAGAACATCTGTCTACACGTCTGAATGCACAGCTTCACTCGGTGTTGCTGCCCCTCAATAGCAACGGCCGTGCCAGGAACGCTAAGCGCAGCAAGCGCCTATGATTAGGCTCTGCGGCATGCTGGCATTCGCTCGCCGAGCACCGTGATCTGCCTGTATCAGGCGGTAGCCGTGCCGAGGACCATACATGAAATCCTCCTCTTGCCGCACCATGCGCCAGTGCGAGCTAGAGGAATCGCTCGCAACTTTTCGGTCGAACGTCGCGTTTGCAGACACGCTGGCGATTTACTGACATTTGTCACGTTTGGTTTCCGACAGAAGCACGAACTGCGCTCACCTGATCAGTTTTCGGGTTACCGAAAGCCGCCCAGCGCCTGCGGGTCTGGGCATTGACCCGATTCTCGCTTTATGCCTGTCCTCAGCGCCGACTGCTACGTTGTGGCAAAATGTCCGGTGCTGATGCGGTAGTCGCCGCCAATCGCGGTATCCTTGAGCGATGACTAGCCCGTGTCGCGCCAGCGCCATTTCGCGGCGCCCGTCACCAGGGACGCTGGACGGTGTTGAGCGATAATGCCGTGTCTCAGTTTGAAATTGAGGGATCAGCCCTTTTCCCAGGCCGCTGCTGCCGCTCTGGCGATCCCAGACCGCTCTTGAGCGGGAAGATGCTTTTCCCGGACCTTCGGCCCTTCTTACCGCCCTTATGATGGCTGGCCGATCGCAACCGGCGATCCTGATGAGCCCACTGGCAAGTCCCAACGATAGCGCGGCTGCTCCCGCGCCTATTCTCTCGCAAATGGACACACGGCGTTAGAGAGCGTCTGTCTGACACGTCTGACACTGAATGCACAGCCTCAGTCGGTGTTGCTGCCTCTCAATAGCAACGGCCGTGCCAGGAACACTAAGCGCAGCAAGCCTATCGTTAGGCTCTGCGGCATGCCGGCACTGACTCGCCGAGCACCCTGATATGCCTATATCGGGCGGTAGCCGTGCCGAGGACCATACACAAAATCGTCCTCCTGCCGCACCATTCGCAGCCCGAAGCACGCCTCCCGGCGCAACGTAGGCGACATCCGGCAGACAGCGACCCGCTGTCATATCTGGCTCATTCTTAGCGGGAAAGGTGCCGTTGGACCGGGGATCGCTCACTTCTGTGTTTTCGTCCACAGCATGCCATGGCACCATACATGCTCAACGCCTCCCCACTGGCAGGCCGTTGCGACATTCGGGAAGAAACCGCGTCCATGGTTGTTCGCACTCGTATTGCAAAGCAGTGGAATACCCGTAAGTTTCTCATATTCGACGAGAAGCTCGGCGACTTTGTGCTGGGACGATCTGGGAATGGTTTGCAATCGCGCAGTTCCGTCCAGATGTACAACGGCGGGGACTTTGTCCCGCCATTCTGCTCGTGTCTGATGATCAAAGAGCATGTAAGGGTCCGGCGTTCCAGGGCTGAAAATCTCCGGGGCACGATCCTCCAAGCATATCGGAGCGACCGGCCGGAAGTGTTCGCGAAGTTTGATAGCGTTGAGATGATCCTTCATTCGCGCCGTCGTCGCGGCTGCGAGAATGCTTCTACTGCCCAGTGCCCGAGGCCCAAGCTCGGCGCGGTCGGCAAAGAAAATCACCGGCTTGTTGCTGGCGAGAATGGTCGCGAGTTCACTCATGCTACACGGCGCGGCGTCCCATTCGGTCGGCACATCGCTCGGCTGCAGGGCTGGACCGCTATAGACTGACCATTGTAGCGGCACGAAGCCTTTGTCGGCCGCCACTGCCGAGCAAGCGGCACCGATTGCCGATCCGCTGTCATTCGGAAAGGGCGGCACCCAGACAGCATCGAACAGGCCGCTGGCGCGTAGTGCGCTGTTCCATTTTATGTTGAGAGCGCAGCCGCCTGTTATACACAAGTTGCGCGACGGAAAACGTGAGTGGCGCTGCAAAGCACGCGCCATTTCGCGAACGAGCAGACGCTCATGGAAACAATGAAACGATGCAAGCACATCTTCGGGAGCCTTGGACTTCAACCGCTGCGCGCTGGCATCGACGTAATCATGCACAGCTTCAAGCGCAGACTCCGGACTGTCAGGACGGGCGAGCTCTGCATTGGTCCCAAAGTGCTCCTCGTAAAGCTCCTGAAAGACCGTGACGATGTTTTCATCAACAGAGCCTAGTGCGATATAGGCCATCAACTTGCCGGCAACACCGAGGTCCCAATTGGTGCGCGTCGCCTGCTTATACGGTCCGAAGTGATAACCTGCGGCCGCATAGGCGTGCCCAATCATTGGGAACAGGCATTCGATGAACTGGGCGCCGCGGAGTTCTACATAATAAAGACGTGGAAAGGTGCCGCCGTCCCACACCAGACAGAACGCGGGTTGTCCTGCTTTCGCAAAGGGACTCGTGCAGTATGCGGCGGCCACATGGCCCGTAACGTGCGGATAGCTCCTGTAAGGAAAGGATTTGCCGCCCAGTAGCAGGCCAGTGCCGTCGCGCGACGTTAGCAGGCCATCGGCATGACTTTCAATATACGGCGCACCTTTGAGAGTAATTGGCGTAGCCCCACTGAGGACCTGGAATTCCGACTCCCCCTCTCCCCACCAGCCGTCGAGGACGAACTGATCAACATCCGACGCATCCAGCCCCTGCTCCGCTAAGGCGACGACAACTGCATCGAGATTGTCAATGCTTTGATATCGCGGATTGTTGTCCCGCTTCTCCTGCTCGACACAAAAAGCAAGTCGTCCGTCCTCGATAAGAGCGATTGATCCGTCATGCGTCAGCTTGATACCGCAGATGCGCATAGTGCCTCCATGTTAGCCCCAGACAATTCGATTAATTTGAAGACCGTTTTCGCTGCCGAAAGCAGCGAGCAAGCAGACGCACTCGAACGATCAACGCTTCGTCAGCGCTTCCCGGACCATCTCTGCATCAGCGGCATGACGCCAAGCGTTCGAGCGGTATCACGCGCAGATCCGAGTACCAGATGCCCGCCTGGCGTGAGTGTGCGCATCTAGGTTGCGGATGCGCATTTCAGCCAGGTCATGACCTAAGACGGGACTTCCAAGACCATCAGGTCGCCCCGTCCCGATCGAGATCGGATTTCGGATCACGACTTATATTTTGCCCTCATTCTCAGTGGCACGACGTCATCTCGATGGCTGGTTGCAACTAAGGCGCCTCCCATTCTGCGTTCTCGCCCGTAGCCACACAGCATGATTTGGGCCAGTGCAAACCAGAGGAATCTGGTCGCAATTTCTCGGCCGAATGTCTCGTGTGCAGACACCCTGGCAATTTACTTACATTCGGGACGTGTGGTTTCGGACAGAAGCAGGGACTACGATTACCGATTCAGTTTTCGAGCTTCCGAAAAATGCGGAAGCGTGCGGCCCTGACGCCTTGAACTGCCTTGGCAAGGCCTGCCCTCAGCGCCGGCCCCTGCGTTGTGGCATAATGTCCTCCCCAATCATCATTGGCGCGCGTCCTCGGATTGCGAAATCAACCACGTGAGGGGGACTCGCCGTACCCGTCGAGCGATGCGACTAGAAACTCCCGCAGCGCCTTACGCACCTCAGGATCCAGGTCCTTAAGGCGGAACGGCAGCTCGATCCGTCTTCAACCCCATAGGTTGCAGCAGCCTGCCCGGGGTGGAGATGACGTAGATCGTGGTATGGATTTATCGCTCTTTTACTTGTTTTCATGCGATCGACAACGCATGTACGATCATCGTAAGGGCGTCGCCGGTTACCTCCGACCATGCCATTCGCCAGTGGTGCGGAACGACGAAGCTTCGAGGCTAATAGAAACAACGCATGCGATACTAGTGGCTTCGCCCTTGGGTAGGACAACTAGAGCCCAGGATTCGATATGCGATTCGGCGGCGGCAGATCATGAACCGAGAATTCAGACGTGCATTGCCGTGAACCCACTCCGATCGCCGCGACGAAGGGAGTCATAAGCTTGAGTGAGAGCCCACCTCTTTTCCTACCGCTTCTTTGCGGAACACTCGCAACGGTCAGCTGGAGCATCGGCAACGTTCTGTCCAAGGCCGCGCTCTGCTGCATCGAACCGCTCTCGCTTCTGACAGCGCAGTTGGCTGTGAGTGCCGCAAGCCTGACCGTACTATCGATCTTCTCAGGTGCGCCGCCTCGCTTGAGCGATTGGCGTGCTGGCCTTGCCGGCATCCTGCAGCCGGCGCTTGCGTCTGGTCTGTCGATCTTCGGACTATCGATGCTGCCGGCGTCGGTAGAGGCGATGCTGTTCGCAGTTGAACTGCCGATGGTCATACTTCTTGCGTGGTTGATCCTTGGTGAGATCCCTAACCGTGCTATCGTCTTTCTCTCTTTGTTGGCTTTTGCCGGGGTCGGCTTTTTGCAATGGACCTCTGAATCTGCTCCTTCCGCAACGCCGGGACTGGGGGTCGCTCTCGTACTCGCCGGCGTGCTATTCGCCTCACTCTACAGCGTAGCGGTCCGTGTGATGTCGCAAAGCGTGGATGCGTTGCGCCTTACGACAACGAGCCAGATCGTCGCGTTTGCAGTGGTCGTATTTGCGTGGATTTGCGTTCGCCCATTGCCGACGCTCTCTGTGGTCATCGGCGATATTGTTCCGGTGGCCGGATCCGGATTGCTGCTCTTTTCGATCCCCTTCCTCCTCTACGGGATCGCGCTGCAGCGAATGAGCGCGACAGCCGCCGCTCTGTTGCTACCGCTCGTTCCCGTGCTTACATCCATTTTCGCATCTATCTTCCTTCGGGAAACTCTGACCGCAACACAGTGGCTGGGGGCCGTTGCGGTTCTTGTCTCGGCCCTGGGAATGCCCCTGGCCTTGCGCTCCCAACCCCATGGCTCGGAAAGATCACCCCACTCTCCTGTCGGGAGAAAGCCTTGAAGAAGGAGCTGGGCAACGCGCGCGCTGTCAACTCCGGAACGGGCGGTCGAACGTGAGTTATTGCGAGCGCAGTCAATTGCGGCTCCTTGACGAGCCAGCCCTCAATCCTAGTAAGTGCGGGTCGAGCTTGGACGGCCATGCGAACCCTGGTCTTGTAAGGCCGACGGCGCAGCCTCGGTGCGTGGCACGCGCCTCGCCGGCCGTCACCGTGCTGCGGAGGGTTTCTTGGCGAACGTCGCTGCGGTTGCCGGCGCGGAGCTCGTGCAAGCGGGTTGCAGGCCGCGCACCTGTCCGGCACGACGATCGACGCAACTGCCAAGTTCCTCGTGGTTTGTGCGAAACTCGGCCATGAGCCCCGACCGGATGGAGCGAGCGATACTGATCCACTAGGCGCCGCTTTACAGCCGCGGTCACCTTGGCATGCGCCAGCGCGCGCTGAAGGGGCGTCAACGGAGCATGATAGCGCTTGATTACTTTAGAGCATTTTCCTACCTGACGGAATCGGAAGTGATTCGCTTGCGGCAAATCGTGATTCACTCTGAGGGCTGGTGATGGAGGCCAGCCCCATCGCTAAACCGCTCTCGCCGGACCTTCGCTTTCGCATAATTCGGGTGTGGGCAGTCATTGATCGTCCGGATCGGAACTTTCCGTCGGATGGTCGAATGGAATCCGGCACGGCGCCGCCGCCTACCGCCGCTCGCCGCGACCCTTACGTCGACGAGCAGGCGGTCGATGGTTGCAGGGGTGATCGCGAAAACACGATCACGATCTGCCAGGCCAGGCTTCAATCGCCCATGTTGCTCAAGGGCCGGCAGCAAGATCGGAATCATCACGTTGAGCCGCTTGCCGCATACCCGGTCCAACGCCTCCCACGCCGTCATCGCGTCCTTGATCGTCGCGCCACATCTACGTCTGCGCTCTCGCGGTGCCTTGACCTGTCAGGCCCAACCCCCTCGTGTTGCCGGCGTGCGGGCCTGCGAGGGCCTCACCACTCAGCATACGGCACCTCGATCTTGAAATAGCTGACGAGCGGCACCTCTCGTGCAAGACGAACAAGAATCGTCAGCGTCACGCCGCTGAGCGGTGCGTCCCGGACCATGATCGCAATAGGGGCTGCTTCTAATCAAATCTTCTCAGCCTCGATGAGTCCATCAAGAACGTTCAATGATTCGAACAGATAGTAGGATCCGAAGATCGTCTCTGCATTGTTGGCCGAGTCCTGAGCGCGTGCATCGCGACGCTTGTTGAAACAGGCGCCGACCAACATTCCGGGCGGGCGGGGATCGTCCGGATTTGTTGGCGTCAGATAGGTCTCGATCAGGGCCTTTGCCGTCCGTTCGCCTGCCTCACGATATCTGACGCGCAGTGCAGCCGTCGGCGCGAGCCGCGCCAGCTTTAGCAGCGCCGAGCACGTGATTGCAGTTGCCGCCGTGTCCGTCTCCGTGTTGGGAATGTCAGGATCATCAAAGTCCCAGAACGCGACCATGCTCGCTGGCACGTGCGAAAGCCACCACTCCGCTCCCGCCATCAACTGCTCCATCCAGCGCGTCTCATGAGGATGGTGAGCAAGCGCGATCGCCGCATAGACGAGCCCCCAAGCTTGCGCCCTGCCCCAGACACTCGTGTCGCTGAATCCCTTGTGGGTGAAATGGCGGACTATCTTGCCGGTGGACGGATTTAGCTCACTCGACTGAACGATTGAGCCATCGGAGCGCATATGAATGTCGAGCACGCGCGTGGTATGGCGCGCCGCAATGCCAGCGTATGAGGAATCGCCTGTCCTTGCGGCGGCCCAATACAGAAGCGGGACTGCTTGCAGAGAGTCGATGCTGCTGAACGAATTGCCAACATCTTCTGATTCCTCCGCATCGCGGCCTAGCGGAATGAGGCCAAGCCGGCAATCGAATTGCGTCTTGAGAGAGGTGGCGGCATCCAGTGCCAGGAGAGCTGCGTCCTTGTCTTGACACAGGACGTCGCCAAGCGCGACCCCATAGTAGAACCCAAAGCCCTTGAACGCGGTTTGCAGCTGCGCGCGCGGCTTCAAGCGGCTGCTCCAGAACCGAGCTGCATCGAGGTATTTCGCCTCGCCAGATCGCCGCGCGAGCAGCCACAACATACCCGGCCATGCGCCACCGGTCCAATCGCCGTCCGGCGTGGTCGTCCATTTGCCGGTCGAGCTGTCTGCCCAATGCGGAAACTCTATTTTCATCGCGGCAAGCGTCTGATCGACGCGTGCTTGCATCAGGTCTATTGCGTGTGCCCAGCGCGACTTGCTCATATCCGATACTCCTTTGCCACTTGCCGAAATCCCAAGGCATCGTTCCCGGTGCTAACCGTCCAATGTCCGACCGATTTCGCTTCGGGCGAGCCGATGGCTTAAGCGGGTCAGGAGCACGCAGCTGCGTTCTCCAGCTATCGCTCCTGATCACGAGCAAACGCTCAAGGGCTATCCGCCTCAGCCCGATCGTCACGCGCATGACCAGTGTGTACATGCACTCTAGCATGCCTGCCGTGATGCGCGTTGGGAGCGTCATCAAGCGGCGCGCGAGGACGTAAAGGCGCCGACCGCCCCCTTCCTGGAAAGGTCTTCAAGTTGGTCGTCGTCGTAGCCGAGCTCTTTGAGGATTTCCTCGGTCTGAGCCCCAAGTTTCTGAGGCGGCAGTCGGACTTCGGGCAGCTTGCCATCATAGCGCACGGGATGGCTGACGAGCGTGATCGGCGCGCCCGTCGCCCCGCGGACGACCTGGAAGTTCTTGTTGTGCACGACCTGCGGATCGGTCACGACATCTGCATAGTCATTGACCGCGGCGTGCCAAATTCCGTGGGCCTCGAACAATGCGATGCATTCGGCCGTCGTGCGCTTTGCGACATTTGCGGCGATCGCAGCGGATGCCTCGTCGCGTCGGCGATACGCCTCCTTGTCTGGAACGCGCTGATCGGCCGGAACGTCGAGCGCCTCCGACACTGTGCTGAGAGACCCAAGAGAAATCGCGATATGACCGTCACGCGTCGGATAAATGCCGTAAGGCGCACCGTAGTACCAACCGGAGATCGGTCCCGGCTGACGGACATCGTCAGGCCGCTCGCCGTTGAGGTAACAAGTAAAGGATTCCATCTGCAGATCGAGTGCAGCAGACAACAGGCTGACATCAACCCGGCACCCCTGTCCGGTGCGCGTTTTCCTCACAAGCGCGGCCAGAATGCCAGCCGCAAACAACGCAGCACCATGGTGGTCGACCGCTGAAACACCTACGGCCCTTGGACCCTGCTCGCGGCTTCCAGTAATCGTGGCCAGCCCCGATATTGCCTGCACCAGTAGATCCTGACCGGGACGGTAGACGTAGGGCCCATCGGGACCGTAGCCTGAGGCCGCAGCATAGATAATTTGCGGATTGATCTTCTTGGCGTCCTCGTAGCCGAGGCCAAGCTTGTCGAGAACGCCGGGGCGGAAGTTCTCAGTCATGACATCCGAGGTCGCGATCAACTTCCTGGCAATCTCAATGGCTTCAGGTTTCTTCAGGTCGAGCGTGAGACTTCGCTTATTGCGGTTCCCGGTGAGCAGCAGCATGGATTGCCCATCGACCCGCTTGTCTGCTCCGCCCCATTTCCTCTGAAAGGCGCCATCTGGTGGCTCGACGGCAATGACGTCCGCCCCGAGATCGGCGAGAAACTGCGCAGCCACGGGGCCCATCAGGAAGTGATTGAAGCTCAGGACGCGAACGCCCTTCAAAAGATCGACCATGGTCTCGCTTTCAGTTTTCTTGGATCAGAGGTGTTCTATTTGGCTCGACCTCTGAAATCGATTTCAGACATAAGCATCATGATCTGCAGAGTCAAGCAAAATGGGCGGCCTGCCAACTCAGCGCCTGCCCATGTACCAGAGTTCCACTGGATAAGACGGATCGGGCGTATACAGAGCTTGAGAACGATGGCTGTCCAATGTTCTAACGTGGATCGGACTCATGCCATTGACTGAGCGACCAGACCGGATGGATAAAAAACCAACAATCGAGCCCAAAGGACGCCAGCAACCGCGCGTGAAGATCGAAGATGTCGCGCGAAAGGCCAATGTGTCCCCTGCGACCGTGTCGCGCGTCCTCAATCATCCCGAAATCGTGAGACCGGAGCTCCGGGACAAGGTGATGCGGCACATCACCGACCTGTCCTACACGCGAGACAGCGCGGCGAGAGCCTTGAAGTCGGGACGCATGCGCACCATTGGAGTCATCGTTCCGACGCTGGCGCTCGGCATCTTTGCCGAAGGAGTTGAGGCGCTGCAGAACCGCCTCAGCGAAAGCGGCTATACGCTCTTCATCGCGAATTCCCAATATGATCAGCGCCGCGAACTTCAGGAACTGCAGAGCCTCATCGAGCGCGGCATCGATGGAATTGTACTGGTCGGAGGCTCCCATGGACGTGAACTGAGGGCTCTGATTGAACAAGCTGGTGTGCCTGTGATCACGACCTATGTTTCGAAGGCAGCTGGCGGCATTCCCGCGATCGGAATCGATAACGAAAGCGCCACGCGCGAGATGACCGAGTATCTGTTGCGGCTTGGACACGTCCGTTTCGGCGCGATCGCCAATGTTGTTGCTGCGTCCAACGACCGGTCCCGCGCGAGGCTCGAGGGCATTCAGCGCGCGCTTTCGGACGCCGGCCTCCCGCTCAGGCCCACCCAGATCATTAAGGCCGACTATTCGCTTGCCCAGGGTCGCAGCGCTCTTCGTCAGCTCCTCACCGACCACCCCGACACGACGGCGGTGATCTGCACCACCGACACCCTTGCCATCGGTGCAATGGCAGAGGCCCGCAAAATTGGGGTCGCCGTGCCGGCTACGCTTTCCATCACAGGATTTGACGATGTGGAGCTGGCGGCGCAGACGGACCCGCCGCTCACAACAGTCAGTGTTCCGGCAGCTGAAATTGGCCGAGGAGCCGCCGATTATCTGATCAATGCGATCGCTGGAAGCCCACTTCCCAGGAGTGTCCTGTTGCCCTATCGACTGGTCATGCGGTCATCGACCGGGCCGCCGAGATCTAGCGAACGCCCACCGCGTCGCAGGCGCAGCCCGGGCTGAAGCTGCCGCTGCCGACGCGCTCTCACTGAAATCGATTTCTCCTGCCTTCTGCATTCCTCCAAGGCTCTGGCGGCTGCCACGCTGCGCGAACATATGACTGGTGGCGGCACAAAGTGGACGTGGCTGAACATGCCGCGGCCGTGCTGCCCGCGAAGCGCTGGAGCGAGAGAAGGGAGAGCAGCTCACACGACGTTTTCCCCTTCTCAGTGCTCGCGCTCGGTGTGAACGGAGTGGACAGGCGCATGGTGGTGAATGGCGCCAAGTTCGTGCAGCTTATGATGCAGACGATGATGCGCAAGCTCCAAGGCAGCTCGCAGCCGCGAGTGCCGCGCTTCGTCAGTCCTGGGAGCGAGCGTATCCATATAGGCGATCGATCCCTCGATTTGTGCAAGAATCGACACCGCGTCCGCAGTGGCGAAGACCGGTTTGTCGCCGACTTTGACATACACCGCACTGGTGTGGGCCGCGATGTCGGCCTCGCGCCCCGCCACACTGCCTCGAACGCGTATTGCGATCCAACAGGACTCGGTGATGCGCAACGCGAGCTGGGCGTTGCACGACAACTCGCTACATCGAACTTCATCGATGACGATGCCATTGCGGATCACCTCCACCCGTGTTGGCGCGACGCTGACCGATTCGATCCGCCAGCCGATTGTGATGGTGCCACCCGAAGGAGGAAGCGCGATCGCGCTCCCGGGGCGACGTCCTTCCACTGTCACCTCAACGAGCGGCCCGACTGTGATGAACGTGTCTCCGCTGCGTACGGCGTCCATCCAGTTGCGATACGTGAAATCGCGCCCACCTAGCTGCACATAAGTCCGCGAGCCTCCGAGGAGCGCGGCAGCGTCCATCTTGTCGGAGCCGGCGACCAGTGGCAGATGGTAACCGATGTTGAGGTAACGGTACCAGTCAGCCAGACCAAATGCGCTGATCTGCGCAGTCCGCGGGTTGAACGACATCATTTCAATGGCATCGACCAGGCCGAGCACGATGTCCGCCGCCCGCTCGGCTTGCGGGTTGGGAGCATGCGGCATCACGACAAGGCCCCCTTGCTGGCGGCAGCGCTCCGCCCAATCGGCCATGCTCGCTTCCAGAGGATCGCCGATCGCAGCCTCGTTGGGTCCGCCGCAAGACAGGGGGGTGATAATCTCGCCTTCGTAGCCGAGAAGCGATATGTGCCCTAGGACTTGCATACGGTTCTCTGTGCCGACGCGAACAAGGAACTCTCCGTCCCCGCCGAAGTGCTTTGCCCCCAGCGTCGTGCGTCCGTCGAAATCGGCCACGTTGGTGAATAACTCGCCCCATTGTGCCGCGAGCAGGTTGACGACGTTGACCCCCTCCGCCTTGCCCTCTAGCAGGGCTGTGTGCGGGCTCAGGAAATGGACGTGAGTATCGGAGCTGACCCAGCCCTGTTCGCGCCAGCGCAGCACCCTGTCCAGCTCGAAGGTGAGTTCCTCCGTGGTCGCGGTGACTTGGACGATACGGCGCAGGGGCCGCACCTCGAAGCCCCTGCTGATCTCCACGAACACGGGCCCGATCGGCAAGTCCGCCTCGCAGCTGCCATCCACATAGGCGTACTGGTTCAGCCCGTTCGTAAACTCCCCGGCGAAGTCTTCGAATCTTCCGGCATTGACCTTGCGGTGGTGCCCCTTGGGCGGCAGATACTCCCCATCCGCGCCATGCACATGCAGGCGCGCGGCGACACGCACGCCGTTGCCCTTCTCTACGATGCGGATTTTGACGGGTCTTGTTGCCGGCGCGATGGGCACCGCCTCCAGCGAGGTGTCTCCTGCGTTCCCGGCAGCTTCCAGCGACCGAAGATCGGCAAGGTGCAAGCGGCCGTCGTCGGAGCGTAGGTACAGCCTTGCGTCGGGATGGGCGGAGTACTCGACGATGACCTCGTCCTCGGAACGCACCGGCTGCACGTCGTGCTTGTCACCGAGCCAGTCCGATCTCGCGTAGTCAAGCACCGCGCGGGCGGAGATCACCGTGCCGAGATCCATGCCGATCTGTTCGCCCCGATGATCGACGTCGAGCTCGCCAAGCTTATTCAGATGCACTCCGGGCGGTAGCCGCATCTTCAGCTTGCGACGAGCCTGGAGGCGCAGGGGATGCTCGGTGAGCCTTGTCGTGGTCACCGCAAAGACAAGAGAAACTTCTTGCTCCGCTCGCAAGCTTAGCGCGGTGAGCTCCTTCTCCGGATATGGATTTTGGAGCGCATAAAGCCACAAGTTCTCCCCTTGTCGATCCATGCGCCCCGATTCGGTGCGGGTCTCGCCCTGGAAGAAGCTCGCGCCCGCCGTTCTGCCGAGTGCGCAGTTTTCGCCGGTGCTTGCGTGCACGATGGGCCCCCGTAACGGCAGCGCCGCGAACGGGCTCGCGCTCCAGGAGATATGGTTCTGCTGGACCGCGAACCGCCGTAGCACCGGCACGTCGGCCTCGGTGCTGTCGACGTATCGGAGCACGTATGTCGACACCCGATCGCCAAGCGAATTGCCTTCCACAGGCAGCGTTGCCGGCCCGATCTCCCCGAAGCCTTGAGGGCTTACGGGTGGGCGGTCCGCGACCACTTGCACAAAGAGCACGTAGCTGGCCAATGTGGGCGGCAGCGCGATCACCACAGGAATCCCCCCGGGACGCAAGGCCAGCACATCCGCTCCGGCGTTGGCGCCGAATAGAAACGGGATGCCTCGATACGTCTGCGGTCCTCGAAGCGAATCGATCCAGCCGGTGTCGCCTGGACGGCTGCCGAACCCCTCATCGAGTTCCAGGCGACCGGCGTTGAAATATCGCTGCAAGTCGACGGGCGCGAAGTGCGGCGACGATGGCGTTTTCATTCGATGGACTCCAGTTCATGGACGTCGTCGCCCATAAGCGGCCCTGGATGCGATGAGGACTGCTCACGTGTCCCGCTGCTGGCGAAGGCGCTCGTCCCAATCCCATGCTCTTGCCCAGCATCAAGAGATACTCGCCGGTCGGCATGCTTTGCGTCTGATAAGGAAGGCTTTGCCTCTGCTAGGTGGCGCAAGCGGCAGGCAGAAGGCGTTCAGTCACCGATGTAGACGCGGCCACGCCTTTTGGCGAAGTGGTAGACCACCACGCTTAAGAGCGCTATCAACGATCCGTAGACAGGAAACATCCAGGCCATGTGCTCGCGTTGCAACCACACAAGAAGATACGGTGAGGTCCCGCCAAACAATGAGACGCCGAGCGCGTAACCGAGCGCTACGCCCGTGGTGCGCACGGCACGCGGCATCAGGGTGGTAGCGATGAAGTTATAGAGCGCCATGTTGAACCCCACGATGGCTCCGCCGAACACCGTGACAAGGAAGAACGTGGAGATGCCCTTCTCCGAATAAAGCAGCGTCAGGAAAAAGCATGGGATGAGCAGTAGGCGCAGCAGCGTGAACGCACGCGAGGGCCGCACCTTGTCAGCGAAGGCGCCAACAAGGGGGGCGGCCAACATCCAGATCAAGACCATCAGCGTCATAATTCCGTATACAGAGGTGCTATTCTCCTTGAACACCGTGTTCGCCATATTGGGCAGACCGGTGTTCCAGGCATAGTTGGCGATCTGCACCGATCCGATCACCAGGATGACCGCAAGCAGGGATAGCCGCACGCTCCAGAGCATCTTCCACACACCGCCGGTGGTTTCCTGAATTCGCGACGACTCATCTTGGCGATGCATAACCCGATGGATCAAGGTCTCCGGTACGGACGTGCGCAGATAAATGACCAGTAGGCCCAGCACCCCGCCGACCCCAAAAGGTACGCGCCAGGCCCACTCGCGCATCGCTTCGGGGGCAACCGATGCGCTCACCAGAAACGCAACAAGGCTGGATCCAAGGTTGCCTAGCTGGATGAAAGTGCCACCGATCAGCCCCAGATAACGCCCCTCCTTTCCGGGCGGCGCCAGTTCAATTGCGATTGCATTGGCGACACCCGCCTCGGCTCCGGTAGCAAGCCCCTGAACAAGGCGCATGATAAGCAGCGCCACAGCCGCCGTGACGCCGATGTCCCGGTACGTCGGCAATAGAGAGATCAGCAGCGAGCAAACCGCCATCGCCGTCACCGAGATCATCATTACTCGCTTGTGGCTAATGCGATCTGCGACTGGGCCAAGCAAAGCCGCTCCCAGTGGCCGCGCGCAGAAGCCCGCCCCGTACACGGCTAGCCCCGCAAGCAGCGAGGTCGTGGGATCATCGGAAGGAAAGAAGTGCGGCGAGAGAAACGCCGCCATCACGCCGTAGACGTTCCAGTCGTACCACTCCAGCGCTACGCCCCCTCCGAGGCCGACGGTCATCCGTCTGTTCGCAATCTGATTATCAAGCTGAACAGATACGGCACTGGGTTGAGCAATAATGTTCATGTGTCCTCGAGCTCAGTCAATGGCGTTAATGATGCCGCGGTCAAGCAAGGACGAGCAGCCGCTCGCTGGCTCTACTGCGCGGAGTGCGGCGCTATCTAAGTTAAACGCGACTTGAGCGGGCCGGCTCGTAGCGGTGAAGGCGCAGGCGCCAACGGGTACGCGGCATGCCGCCGATGAGGCCGTCTTGGTTCGCGATTTCGCAAGTCGTGCGGCCGCACGACCGGCTCTTGCATGACCTTAGTCAAAGAGATCGCGAGCGGCGATTCCGATCTGTGCAGCCGCCCAAGAGCAGACGCCACCGAACGCGCTGCGTACAAAACGCGCGCGAGCCCGTGTCCCATTCCCATGGTTTCCATCCCTCCTGTTGCCAAAGCGCACTCGTGAAGAAGCTGTTGTTCTTGTTGGACGGCGCCGCGCTACTACGCCGTCATCCGGCTAAGAAAACATCGCGGTTCTGAAATCGATTTCATTACCGTAGGCGCTCTGGATTCCGGAGTCAAGCGCAGAAAATGCTGCCGCTAAACCTTCTCCAGTCTGACCAGCACAATTTTTTCTTGAGCAGCCAGAAACTGCTCGAAGCCTGGTCCAGTCGGATTGACTATAAAGAAGCATGTTTTGCGTAGAAAACGATTTCAGTATATGGCTGCCTTTCTGACTTCTTTCAGGAGACACCCTCAATGACCGGCAAGCCCGATCTCATCCTCTCGACCTCTCCCAGGGCCCATGTGCGCGTTGTGACGCTGAACAGGACGTCGAAACGAAACGCCTTAAGCAACGACCTGATCGCACAGCTTGGCGCGAGCTTGCGGGACGCTGCGCTCAATGAGGATGTTCGTTGCGTCGTCCTTTGCGGGCACGAAGCCTTCTTCTCTGCCGGAGCCGATATTAAGGAGATGCAGCAGCGCGGGTTTGAGGCAATCGACAATCCCGCGCGACGTTCTGCGTGGCGGGACATCGCCAATTTTCCAAAGCCTCTTATCGCTGCGGTTGAGGGAATTTGCTTCGGTGGGGGTCACGAATTGGCCTTGCTCGCCGACATCGCCATAGCAGGCGAAGGAGCGCGGTTTGCACAGCCTGAAATCAACATCGGGATTTTTCCAGGCGACGGCGCAACCCAGCGTCTGACGCGCGTGGCAGGCAAATCTCTGGCCATGCTGATGATACTGACTGGCCAATCCATTTCTGCCCGTGCGGCGATGCAGGCCGGCCTTGTCGCTGAAGTTGTCGAAAGCGGCCAGGCACAGGCGCGAGCGCTCGAGATCGCCGAACTGATCGCCCAAAAGCCGCCGCGTTCGACTGAGCTCGCCAAGGTGGCCGTTCTCGCCGCCTTTCAGACCACCCTGGACGCCGGGCTCGAATTCGAGCGCCAGGCAATTCGATGCGCATTCAACACTGCTGACCAGCAGGAAGGAATGAACGCGTTCTTCGAGAAGCGATCGCCAAACTATCGTGGAAATTAGCCGTCGCGATCCCCAGCCTTCGCTGCTACCGGCGCTCCACATGTGCCGGTACTGCCCCACGATGCACTCGATCAAGCACTCCTTCGGAGCGACCAGGCCAACGCTGCGATCTAGAATTCTGTCGTACATTGAAGTTGCAGTGGCGCCTGTCAGGGACCATCTCGGCCGGTGCGCCCGGGCCTTCCTGCGCAAAGGTCAAAGCCCCTCTCGGTCGAAGTGGACCAAAGGTGTGGATCGACTAGGCTAGGTTCTGCGATCGACAGAAAGTCGCTTGATCCCGCTGTGGACTCTCAGGTTGGCTGGGGAACCTGGACCCTACGCGAGTGCTTCACGAGGCCTAGAAAAGCTGCGAAACGCAGCTCTATGTCAATGCCTGCGTTGGGGGCGAGCCCTGCCGACCTCTACATCGAACGGTGGCTTGCGGCCTCCACCTATAGCGAGCGCACCAAGGCCGACGCCCGCACGGCACTAGCGCAGTTCAAGGATTGGTGCACAACGGCCAGCCAAGGTTTCTTCATCGAGACCACGACCGATCGGGTTGCCGCCGATTTCCGTGATGAGGCCTTCGTCAAGGCTGGCGTGCACTTCAAGACGGCCAACAAGAAGCTATCCGCCTTGCGACAATACTGGACGTGGCTAGAGAAGAGCTTCGGCGTGAAGTCGAACCCGTGGATGCGCAAATCGCTCCCCAAAGCCAAGGCACACAGGATCGCCCCGGATGGTCCGATGGGCGCCGAGCGGCCATTCACAGACGATGAGATGCGCATCCTCCTAGCAGGCCCGGCGGATCTCGAAATGGCCAGCGCTATGAGAATTTCAGCCCTGTCGGGGATGCGCCTCGACGAAATCGGACAGCTCCGCGTCGGTGACTGCCGCGACAACACGTTCAGCATCACTCGCAGTAAGTCTGCCGCTGGAGTTCGCACCATACCGATCCATTCAATGCTGCGGCCGATGATTGCGAAACTTGTGGGCAAGCGCGATGCATCCACTTATCTGCTTCCCGACCTCCAGGATACCGGCTGGGATGGCAACCGAACCATGGCCCTCTCTAAGCGGTTCACCTACTATCGCAAGAAACTTGGCGTGCATGACAAAAGACCGGGAGCACGGCGGTCCAAGGTCAACTTTCATAGCCTTAGGCGCTGGTTTGCGACGAAGGCTGAGGATGCCGGACACCGCGAGAATGTAGTGGCGCACATCATGGGCCACGAGAGCGCAGTTGGAATAACCTTCGGCCTCTACTCAAATGCTCAGCTAAAGAGACTGAAGCTTGCTTGCGTAGAATCGGTCAAGCTGCCGTGAGCGAATGCAGTTTCACCTCACTACATTTTTCAATGCACGAAGTAGTTTGGCTTTGCTGGTCGACGCCAGTATCGCTCTAGCGCCCCTAGCGCTTCGCTGGCCTCAACATCTCGAATCCGACAGACGCGGCGAATCGAATAGCTGAATATCCGCTTCCCCTTTTTGGTCCTAATCGACAGCTGTCTCGAAGTATCCGCTTCAGAGAATGACGTGCCGTAATACCGAAGTTCTTGGGGGACCTTCTTGTGCTCAAGAAAGCTCTTCAACATTAACTGCTTGGCCCTCGCCATCGAGGCAAGCGACCACACCTTGCCTCCAGTATCACCCTCCCATAGAACCGCGGCCCCATGCCGATTAAACGAGCATAGCTGCAACGCCGCCACGTTGGCCGACAAAACCTCTCGGAAGTCAAAGTGCAGGGCTAAGTCGCCAACCGTCATCCAACCGGTTCTGCCGCTGTTAAGCTGGCCTTTTTGAAGGCTTTTGTCGTGGTTCTTGATTGGCTTGACCGTAAACCGCACGAGAAACGCCATGTTTGTTGCGGACAGGCCGGTATCCCCTCGTGGCACCACGTCACAAAGCTGCCCGAGCAGCATCCAATACTTCTTTTCTGTCTCTAGTTCACCCTTCCAATCTGCACTTGGTTTATCGGCGGATTGACCGGCCTCGATCTCCGCGAACACGTCCCCGGGCACGATTGGGAGAGATAGATCGTTTACTAAAGGCCCTTCTGTCATCACTTCCGCGCGGCAAATACGGCTAAGCTCGCCGCTTATTACGTGATCGCTGACCTCAACGCCGTTGTCGCCATCGATCTGAAACAACCGAAATCTAGCTAGGAGCTCATGCAATCCATCGCGATCTCCCGCCTTTAGACTTTTCGCTAGCTCAATTCGGTGCTTCTGCTGGATAATTCGTAGCAGCACTTCTAGCTCGGACACACCTTCCTTATAAGAATTCTGCAAAACAGCTTTGTTGATATCGATGAATTCCGTTACGATTATGTCTCTCAACGCGACCACACTATCGTCGAGAGAGCTTTCCACCTTCTGCAGCATCGCATAGAGGACAACGCCAGCGAGCTTATCTCGGAGGCTCCTCGAAAGCACTTCCTCGCCATTATTCTCCAAGACATTTTTGGAAATTACCGAAAAGCGGATCAGATCCTTTTTGTCCTGCTCTCCATCGAGTATCGACGCCAGAAACTCATTTCGCGCAGTGGCCTCCTGTTCGATACCAACTTCTTTCGTCAGCACCACGCAATAATTCGAAGTGTCAGTTTTCAAGAAACCGGCGACGGTCTGTTTCAGAATCGCGTTCGATTGCTCGTCATCGATACCTTCCCTCTTAAAATCACGATCAACGAGGAATAGCGTATTCTGATACGTCACATCCGCGCTCTTTAAAGCGGCCTGCCAATCAGCCCCACTTTTGGGCACTGCTTCGCATCCCATGCTCTGCATAACGCGATTTGCGAGATCCACTGAAACGTTAGTTCCGACCAAATCGCCCGCGCGTTTGGTGAGTTCCGGGTCCTCAGAGAACATTCGGATCAATTCTGTAACCGGCTCTTCCTCTGATGCCACGTCGTGCAGGCCCAGGGCTCCAAACATATCATCTGTTGCGATGCGATGGGCCAATGCGACTACGTCAACCGCATCCGCTTCAGCAATAGAAGCAAAAATATCATCGATCCAAATAACCCTCTCAACACCGAGAGCTTTGATGACTGAAGATAATTGCCCCATATCGCTCTACTGCGTGACTGATGCCAAATCGATGTCAAACCGATACCGCCTGCCATGGGCGTTCCGCGCCTCTGATAGAGCCACGTCACATCCATAGCGCAGCAGTATTTCTCTGGTTATAAAAAGCCCGAGGCCTCTTCCCGTATCTTTTGGTTTGTCGCTCACGAACATGCCAAAAATTCTGTCTTCAATCTCCGTCTTCACGCCGATGCCATTATCGAACACAGAAATGGTAGGCTTGGAGACCTCGATCGTGATCGTCGGCGCCTTCACTGTGGATTGTGCGGCCGGCACTTGCAACCAATACTCAGAATTCCGAACAAGATTGTCAACGATCTGCATAAGTCGCCCGCGCGGAATATGAACTGTGAAAGGCTTGGCGACATTTACTGCAAGTGCGATATTCTCATCGAGCATCCGACGCTCAACATACGCTTCGTATTCTTTGAGAAACTCGGAGAGCTTGACTGTATCTTTAGTCTCCCGATAGATTTTTAGCATCGGATTCAAAATCGAGACCTGCTTCCCGACGAGCCGCACGTAAGAGCGAGCGCCCTGCAGGTCGTTTGAGATTTGGGTGAGGCCTGATTTCTGCGCAGACCGTTGCGATTTTAGAATCAGTTCAGAGGCGCGGTCTAATAGCGGATGAACTTCGTGAGCTAGAGTTTCCGCGGCCATACCAGCGGCGATAAAATCATAAGCGGTACGGACCTGCGAACGGAGAGCCTGGATTTCCTCTCTCAGGAGCTCTACAGACGCATCGACACTTGCAGCGCTCTCTCGCTTTCTAAATCCTTGGATCGCCTTCAGCGCAATCCTTGTCTGATCCTTGAATGATTGAGCCTCTTTGGCACTAATTCCCGTGGCGTTGGAAAATAGTTCTTCCGCCTTCTCCAGAACAGCTTGCTGGGATTCTAAGGTCGATCGGACATCTTGGCCGAACTTCGCTTGGATTGAGAGCTCTCTGATGGCTCCTTCTGGAGTTGGAGCTTTCCCCGCCAATTCTGTCTTTGGCTTGCGCGAATCATTGAAGCCCCGCCGCAACGTTTCGTAGATATCATTGATTTCGTCCCTCAGTTTCTTCGCTAGCAACAGAAACTGCCGCCATGGCGCGGTATCGACGAATCCTTCGCGGTCAGACTTCTCAACAAGTGACGCATTCCCTCGGGAGGTTATGTCGATATGGCCAACCGTATTCGTTCTGCGCAGACCGTACCAGCTTCCACCGGACGTGACATTAGCAGACATATCTAGCCAATCCGGATCTATTCGAACGCCGAACCCATCCCGGTAAATCGAAACGCCGGCCAGCTTTTGAAACAGCGACTTCAATGAACCGCTCGGAGGTGTCGCGCCTACCTGTTGGTCACTGCTTTGAGTAGTGTCGTCTGCGTTTGGCAACATACGAAAGTTCAACGAGTAGATGCTTCCGGAAAAATCGCCCGGGTAGTTGTCTGACTGGTAGTCTTTGATTTCACGACAATCAACTTTACGCACAATGCGATAGATCCATCGCTTTTGCGTCGCATCGCCCGCAACGCGAGCCAGCCCGAATTTTGGATAACGTTTTGTGAACTTCGAAAAAAAGCTGCTCTCGTTGTCGGCGGACCACTTCTCTCCGAAAAAGTCTGCAGTTATCTCGGTGGTAAGCTCCAACGTGTCGCGGGGCTTTTCCTTTTCGATCACGCGCTTCAAAGAAAACGAATGACGGCCCGTCGAGTAGAGGTCGAGGTCCTGCTTCAAACGCTGCAGCTCTAACTCTTGCCCATCTATAGATATTGAAACTCGGAGCGGATGCTCTTTCGAAAACGGGGAGATAAGGCGAGAGATCCGCGCTTGCAACTCAGATTGATCGGGGGACTTCCAGTGATTAGCGTCCTCCAATCCCTCAATCATAACGCGGGTGGAGAAACCCTTTGTAGGGCTTGCCGAGACTTCCCGAACCGGGACTTGATTCAGAGTCTTGGCGGCATCGAACTCTGACCACTGGAACTCCACACCGCTAGCTTCCTTCGTACTCCCTTTGGGTCTCGACACAAACTGAACGCAGTCACCCAATCGCATCGTACCAAGACGGCCGATCCCCTTATCTCCCAGCGGAGTGCGCCCTTTCTTGGTCGAGGATTTGACCATACCCGAGTCGGGTCGCTTCTCCGATCCACTGATTAGAAGCCACCGAGCTTTGATTTCTTCTAGGGTAATACCGGGTCCGTCGTCCTCAATAGTAATTCGACCGGTAAGGGCGGTCGGAGCTTCGGACGAGACGTCATTACTTGCGACGGGGGGCGCTTCCATTCGCTTACCCTCCGCAAAATACTCTTTTGCGCTGGTATCAATTTGGACGCGACATCTATCTGCATCCGCATCATAGGAATTCTTTACAAGTTCGAGCAGGGCCTGTTCGGGGTCAGTGATCAACTCAGCACCGAGCTGCCGAACGACCCTCGTGTCAATTCGAAGCTCCAACGAGCTATCGTGATCAGCCACAGTTCAATCTCCGAAGGTCAACCTTATGACGCCAGTCGTTTCCTATAGAAACACACATGCTCGATCTGCATCAATGAGCCTATGGAATTGTGTGTCGGCATGCGCTTCGAAGGAATAACCCGTTTTAGCTGCGTTACTTCATAGGCGCCATAATAGTCATGAAGCTCGCCTAGCACCGCAACCAACGGCGCGTCAGTCGACCTAATTCGCCGCTGCCCGACTGTCCAAGCCAGATATCCGCCCGAGTTGACGGTCTTTAGTATGTTTTCCAACGAGCGTGACAAATCACGACAGTAAGCGGTCCAGCGCTTGGCCGCTTGCTTATCAATACCTTGTAGCTGCCTATACATCCTGGAGAAAGATGCAGATTTCTCGCTTAACCCCTCGATCACCGCGTTGTCCAAGCGAAGGCCGCCCCCCATACTCGCAGTATCCAACGAATGCGTGCTATCTAGTAGAGTCTCGTCGATAGATGAGTCGATATCGGCATGCGGAATCCAGCGCAGCGCCAGGTAGGAAAACTGGCCGTAAGGCACCGTCGTTCGATTGTCGCCATAAGGAGGGGACGTCAGTACGAGATCAATCGAGTCGCTTCGATCTAGCCCCGGTTTCGATATGCTCTGAAGCTTTATCGTTGCCGTCGAGGTCATCTTTCCATTTACAAGAACGCCAAGCTTTTTCAGTCGCGCCTTTTCCGCGATCATCCGCTCAACATTTGCTTTCAATACAGACGTGAATATAGGAACGGCCACGGCGTCCAAGCGCTCTAGATCTTCGCTCGGGCGGATATGAAGCTTGAACGTCGACGTACGAGAATTGCTGCATCGCCTAATCGTTTCTGCGAGCGCCACCCACATAAAGCGACGACATTGCTTGCTGTCGAGCTTCTCGATGGCGCGACGGATTCTCGAGAGCCCAATCGAATTCGAGCGCCTAAACCATTTGCCCTGATTAACGAAGCTTACTGCGTAGTCGCTCCGAGTGTCGGCGGCTATCCAGGCAAGGACCTGTTCCGCCGCTGCTGCATACATACCCGCGTGAAGGGGGCTTGCTTTCACCTTGGCAATCAAGATGGCCAACGGATTGATATCGTAGCCGACAAACGAGCGGCTCGCCGCAAGTGTCTCGGTTAGCGCAGTGCCGGAGCCCACAAATGGGTCAAGAACCGTCCTGGCCTTCGGCGCCGCGCGAACCATAGACGCCAGGATGTCACGCTGCATCGCAGGGACCATCATGGCCGGATACTGAATTAGGCCATGCGCTGCGGTACGGCCGGCATCGCCGGAGTAAGACCAAGCCGAGCCGGTTTTTCGCTGAAAATCCGCTATCTCGCTCAAAGACGCAATCAATGTGCGGTCGTCAGCGTTTAGCATCCGGAGGCCTCTGCGAGTAGACTCACTCAATTTCAGCGTGCTTATAGCGCGATCAACTTAACAAGTCGCTGATAATGCGAAAGATTTCCTCAGGCAATTGAACCGACAGAGCGCGAGCGTCACGCCACGCGGTTGCACAGCCCGGGCGAAATTCAATTGGGGTCCCTCATGTGAGACGTGACCTGCGGGCAGCGTCCGCGGAGCTTCCCCCGGGGGGGAGCACCAAACTCGAGCCAGACGACTGAATGACCTTTCATCGCGGATGTAAGTCGTTTTGACTCATAGCCAAGGCCACCTGCGGGCAGCGTCCCCGGCCCTTCCCCCGGTGGGGAGCATCAAACTCGGGCCAGACAACTGAATGACCTCGCGCATGTGAGTCGTTTTGACTCATGGCCAAATGCCAAACGTTCGTTAGCCTAGAGCGAACGGGGCACTTTACGAAATCCTTATGAGCTGCCGTGGCGAGGGAATGGCTCTTGACCTTACGCGAATTGTTGGAGGTGAAGGGCGACAAGCTTGAACGGACGAGCTTCGAGGGAAAGAAGGCGAGGAAATTTACTTACTCCCGCTGTCCCTATTGAAGTGCGACAGTCTCCAGGCCAAATCGGTCGGTACGGGTCAATGGCTGCGCTCAGCGGCTTCCCCAGCACTCCCGCGCGATATCGACAAAGATGAGATTTCCGGAATGAAGCACATGCTGACATCGTGTGAGTGGCTGCCGAAGTCCGCTTTGGATTGAGAGCGCAATGCGTCGTCCCGCTACCGCGCTGTTGGCGCTTGGCGCTATCTAGTCCGCATGTCTTGTTAGCGAGCGCTCTGTCCCAATCGCATGTATTGAAGCGCGACGTAATTCCCGGCGAAGCCGATGGCGAACGCAAGTAGAACCAGCAGCATGGCAGAAACGGGCGATGAAACACCGCGAGCAACAAACACCGCACCTGCGCCCCACAAACAGCCAATTGCCGTCGCGATATAAAATATGGCCATCTCGCTAAACTGAGACAGAACAATCCAAACCGCCATAAGCGCCACAGCAGTGAGCAAGAAGACGTCCCACGAACCGGCTCGGAAGCCGATCGCGCTGGCAATGACGAAAGTTTGGAAAGAGAAAATGTTGAGACTGTGCCGGTTGAACCTCATCTCGCATACCTTGTACTTGAAGCTATGCATCGTATACGTGGAAAGTTGAAACAAGGCCCGTGGAGTCCTTAAATCTTTAACCAATCAGTAGGGCAACCCACGCGAGGCTCTACGTTCTTCCGGCTCGGATTTGGCACCGAACAAATGCCTCGTTGGGGGCATCGCTCGTGCGGCGCTTCGACCACCAGCTCTTGCCATCAGGCGAGATCCCGCCCCCGTTTTGGATTGCACAAAGGCAACCTAGCCGATCACGCATCCTATCGCATCTAGAGTCGCCACTAGGCTGCTGGCCTGCTTTGCCGAACGCGTTTGGTCCTGTGGATTGGCCCCTGAAGGCGCGCCGATCGATGTGTCTTTTGGCCTTTGCGGGTGCTCTCTTTCTGATGCGTCACTCGGGGCAGACGTTGGCTTAACCAGTTGCCACACCGGATAGAGTTCGATGGTGGGTCTTTCGTTCGGGTGTTCGGGATCAGAGTTCGACAGCCTAATCACGTTGTTTTTGTCCAGCTTTACGGTGATGGTGTCGCGGGACTTTAGCGAAAAGCTATCTTTGTCAACGTACTCGGCGAACTGAGAATAACCCGCAGGTGTTTGCACCCAAGATAACTTCGTAGGCGGGCCCCAAAGATAGAATCCCGTCGCTAGGCCAGTCGCCGAAACATCAGTAATAATTAGCATCGCATGGCGGCCTTTGCCGTTTCCCCAACCTTTCTTGCTCGACCACACACCGACGAACTTCGAGTTCGGTCCCGGAGGATCCAACTTGCTAGCCGTGATCGCGAACTCCGGCATTTTCAAATTTTGCTTGGCTCCTATTGCCGCTACCCGCTGACTGTCCTCGGGTGTGAATACACCGCGATCAGTCGTCACTGCACTCCCGGCGGCTGGCTGCTTCCGAGCGCTATTGTCGGTGTTGAGTGCGGGCACGGTGGGCGCGGGAACAACTGGCGAGGCAGTGAGGCTGGCAGCCGGAGCATTCTGAATACTTACAGTTGGTCCTTTGAGATAGATCTCCTCCTTCGACAGAGACCCGTAGACAAAGGGCTGTTGCTCGCGTTTGGTCGAGGTCATGACATCGTCACGGACTCGACGAAACAGGAATGAAATCTCCAATCCAGGAGTCTCGATGTGCCGGAGAAGCGCAGCGGTGAATGGGCTGTTTCTGCCGTCGCCATCACTTGCGGTGGTCCCATCACGAGCCGCGTACGCGATGAGCACGTTGTCTGTCGGCTCCGTCGGCGCCAAGCCACGGGCTACGGCGCGAGTGACCAACGAACGCTTCATTTTTGCTTCAAAAGGATTGTTGCGGCAGGCGTCCAGAATGATCAATCCTAACTGTCTGGCCTTGCTAACCTGAAGATTAACGGACCTCAGGCTGACTGCTTCGCTGTCAACATCTGCGTCGCTTCTCAATTCTGCGTCCGTGGGAATTAACCAATTTTCTCCCCCAGCCTCCATTCCATGGCCAGCGTAGAAAACGACGGCCATCATCGAGCCTTCCGCAGCGCGGCCAAACTCGACGATTGCCTTCCGCATATCGGCAGCGGTCCCGTTGCTCACCTGGGTTACCTTAAAGTCTAGACGTTCCAAGGCACGCGCAACGTCGGCGGCATCTCGTGTCGGATTCGGAAGAGTTGGCACTCGTAAGTACGCGCCATTGCCAATGACCAATGCTACCCGCTCGGCGCCAAGTGCTGGCACCGAGAGCAACAAGAATAGAGAAAGTATGAAAGCAAGACGGCTCAATTTCGTTCCTCCGGCCGGGTTTCCGAGAAATTGATGCTAGTCAGATCACCATCGCCATGGCGCGGCTTGATGAAGCTCGCCTCGATGAACTTCAACCGCCCGTTCTTCAGGTCGGCCTGCAAAGCCCAGTATGCAGCCTCAGGCAGGTAAGCGGAGAACAATCCTCCATCCTTGCCAAGTCGCATGTTGAGTAAGAAGGGCCTTTCCGGAAAGCTCTGCCCCTTGCCAATGCGCGGCCGGTGCTTTTCGCCAGGATCATCAGCGCGACCATATTTGCGCGAGCACATCAGCCAGCAGGTCACCTCCTTCCCGAGGTGCTTGGGCACGTTCGGCGTCATTGCAACGATGTCGCAAAGCACATTAGTGATGGCTTCGTCCAAGACGCCTTCATCGTGCTTTCGCACATAGTAGCTCACAGCGACCGATTTCACAGTGGCGAGCAGCGTGTGCTCAGGCTCTGGCAGCGGTTTGCGCTTGCGCCTTCGTTCCTTTGTCATCACGCCCTCGCCCTCTCCGTCTGATGGATGACACTGACTAGCGACGATGGCATAGAAGCCGATGACCGGCGCGGATCATATGTGACGGTCCGGACACGATTATCGGACCGGGAGGGAGTGAGACCTGCGATTACCCCGAATACGTACTGAACCTACCGTGCTTCAAGCCGCGAGTGTATCCGCGCGTAACCTGCTCTTCCATCTCACGTTCTAAGAACTCGTTCGCTATCAACAGCGCCTTGACAGCCTCGCGTGCGTCACCGCCGCAGGCTGCAATGGCCTGATCGGCAGCGGCTTCTAGTGTTTGTGCATCCGATTGAAGTGTTGGGGCGGTGGTGGCAGGCATTCCTCTATCTCCCGCAATACTCTTTGCAAGAGTTCTCATTTTGTTCTAGACAAGTCAAGGTAACGAGAGAGCGAAAATGCGCGTTTTGGCAGTCATCCTTATAGGATTACAGTTGGGCTTTGCCTCAGCTGCCGGTGCAGGCCCTCTCGAGGAAGCGACAGCAGCAGAGCGCCGCGACGATTGTCAAACTGCAGTTAGACTATATCAGGAGCTTGCGACGCAGGGCGTTGCACGCGCGTTCTCGCGATTAGGTTACTTCAGTAGTATTGGATATTGTGCAAAGCGGGATTGGCGTGAGGCTGCGAATTGGTACAGCAAAGCCGCCGACGCCGGGGATCAGGAGGCTGTCGCTTCGCTGAGCCATATCGGGCGCAACTGGCGGTTTATGAATCGGGGGCAGCCCCTGCCCTCCGAGGTGTATGCCGAGATTGAGAAGGCTGCAAAGAGGGGAAGCGCTGTTGCTCAATATAGTCTCGGCGTCATGAACTACCCTATTGGCGATGCAGGCTTCGACGCGACAAGACCTACACCAGGTGTCACGGGGAATTTGGCTGAAGCTATTACCTGGTTCCAGAGGGCCGCGGATCAAGGTGATTCCGACTCATTAGTAACGTTAGCGACTGCGTATGCAGAGGGAATTGGCGTTGCGCAAGATTACGTCGAAGCGCACAAGCTGCTGAACGTCGCGGCTCCTAGAGTGAAATATGCCGACATACGCAACGACATCATAAAACGACGGGATGAGCTGGCTACAAGAATGACGACAGCTCAGATCGCCGAAGCGCAGAAGCTTGCCCGGGAATGGAAGCCGATCCGTTGAGAGCAGCAAGCCTGACGGTATTGCTGGCGCTTACCGTGTTCTCTCACGACGTTAGCGCCAACGCACTGATCATTGGACAAGCAAGCATCATAGATGGAGATACACTCGAAGTCCGCGGCATGCGCATTCGCCTTTGGGGCATCGATGCCCCTGAAAGTTCGCAGCTCTGCCGTGGCGAGAACAGCTTGCCCTATCGCTGCGGAGCGAAGTCAGCTAACGAGCTCGATAGGTTTATTGCGGGCAGGCCGATTAGCTGCAAACCCGTAAGCCATGATGTGTATGGTCGTACAGTTGCAACGTGTTCAGTTGGCGCGTTGGACTTGGGAGACTGGCTCGTCCGGGGCGGGCTCGCATTCGATTGGCCTCATTACTCCAAAGGCAAATACGATGGCGCACAACGCGAGGCCGAACGCGCCCGGCGGGGAGTATGGGCGGGCAGCTACGTGGCGCCTTGGCGATATCGCGCTTGCATTAATGAAGGTCGTAAGTCGGATAGTTGCTCTGAGCGAGCCGAATAAGCATCTGCGGCCGCGGGAATGCAATATTGTAACGCCTTAGAAGCAAGAGCCTAAAGTAGGCTTGGCAAGGCGAGTGGGACTTGCGATACAACTCTTCAGATTGCAAGCTTTTCATCGAGTCGGATCGCGGTTTGTGGAGGTTAGAATTGACCGATTTGGGCGAGATAAAGAAAATTGTCGCCAAGAGCGTTTGGGCGCATGAGGAGATCGACTTCACCCCCTGGTTGGCGCGAGAAGAGAACATTGCGAAGCTAGGCAAGGAGATTGGACTGGAGTTGCAAGTCGAAAGAGTTGAGGTCCCGGTAGGTCCTTATTGGGCAGACATACTCGCCCGAGAACTTCAAGGCGGCTATGTCGTCATCGAAAACCAGTTCGGCAAAACCGATCACGATCATCTAGGAAAAGTTCTTACATATGCAGCGACTCTCGGGGCGAGCGCGGTCGTTTGGATTGCAGAGCGATTTACGGATGAGCATCGGAAGGCGATCGAGTGGCTCAACGAGCATACAAGCGTCGATCTTAATCTCTACGCTGTAGAGGTTGAGCTTTGGCAAATCGATGCGTCGAAACCTGCGGTGCGCTTCAATGTACTCAGCAAGCCGACAAATATTGCACGCCAGGCAAACGTCGCAAAGTCCACTGCGCCATTAAGCGACGCTCGGAAATTGCAACTGGAATTTTGGACCGAGTTTAGCAAGAAGCTGTTGGAAAGAAAGGTGCTCCAGTCTACCCAGACGCCCCAAGCACAGTACTGGTTCAATGTACCGCTTGGCAAAGCCAACATATATCTGTCGAACATTGCGAACACAGCCGACGGCCGCATCGGCGTGCGAGTTTACCTCGGAAAGAAAGTTGCTGAAGCTGCTCTGCCCCAGCTGCTTGTTCATCGTTCCGCCGTCGAAGCCGAGATCGGCCATAAATTGCAGTGGAATCCAAATCCCGAGAATGATGACAAGATCATCTCGCTTTCTCGCGAGGCAGACCTTTATGAACGGGAGAAGTGGCCGGAGTACATCGACTGGCTAGTTAATGAGGTCGACAAGTTTAGGAAAGCCTTCGGCCCCCGAGTAAGAAATCTGAACCTGGCCCAGGAGATCGAGGTCGGCCAAGCCGATGCTCAGCCCTCCGTCTAGGATTTGAACGACATGGGAACGTCAGTAAAGGCTTTACTGTTTCTTGCGATTGCGGCACTCGTGATCTCGGTTGTGTGGCTCGGGGCGGCAGTGGTCCGGCTCGAAAATTATCGCTACGCCAACTTTATTGGCGCCTGTTCGCAGTTCAATATCAAGGATGCTCGGGAGCGAATCGACCGTGAGGCGTGCCTTGATAGTGCGGAAACCCGTACGAATTGGGCTTGGCACCTCGCTTACGGTCTGAAGATTTTGTGAGGTGGTGGATGGTGGCGTCAGCAGCTTTCCCCGGAAATCGGCACGCGCGGCCAAAGTAGAATCCAAGAGGATGAATGGTCCAAGAACCGCTTCAATTGTTGACTGACCTGTATGACATCCGTGATGCTTTCTCGGTTTGGCGAAATGCTATGGAGCAGCACGGCGAGAGGCTTGCTAGCGTTTGGCGGCTTTCGATTGGGAAGATCTACTTCCGCAGAAATGGCAATGATAACAAACTCGGCTTAGATCCTACTGGTGATCATTGGACTGTCGAGCTGAACGAGCCCGAGCAAGGAACGGAAAATCCTTTGTCTGGCGTGGCGCGAGATTCAGCCGGGCAACGTTATCTACTTAGGCAAGGCACGCTGCACAAGAATGCCCAATCTGCTCGCATTGAGAGCCCTGATTTCGAAGAACGAACTGGCCTTAGGCCCGCTACAGTAACGATAGAAGGCAAACCAGCAAAACGGGCGTGGTTCATAGTGACGGCGCTTGACCGCCCAGCAGCGGAAATCTGTCAGAACACGGCGGCATTTGTACTTCGGTGTGGCATCGCAAGGAACCCCGACGCGGCGGCGACGGCAAAGCAGGACGATAAGCGCCTTGTCGAATTATTCGGTCCGCCGGAGAAAGGCGGCAAGATCGCGGGGCAACCTACGGTTAGTCGCGAGGAGCGATGGCGCATCCATGGCGAGCTCTGGCAGAAGCTGAAGGGCCTCTTCGACGCGGATGGGCGTGAACTGGTCAAACCCCTGCACGCATACGGCTACGAAGTCGATGGTGTAGTCGAAGCCCAAGCTGGGAAGCTGCTGCTTGAGATTAAGACCGGTGTCGCGGCAGCAGACGTTTATGAGGGCATAGGTCAGCTAACCCTCTATCCGAGGTTGTTGCCGAGGCTTTCCGGGCACCGCCGAATTCTGCTCCTTCCCGGCTCACCTAGCATCCCGCTCGTTTCAGCCGTCCGAGAATGCGGGGTTGAGCTTCATTGCTACAGCTTCCAGAGGGACGGCGAAAAGGTAGATGTCTGCTTCTCTCCGCAGTTTCTCAAACTATGTGATCTCGGCCTCTAGTAGTGCCACCCGTTGCGAGCTGATGCGATCGGTTCGGCGAGCGGCTTGATGGACGATCCTTTTGTCATAGGGCGCCCAACGCTCTGCTGGGTGTTGGATGGGCCAGAAAATTTCAGGGGCAAGTCGCGTTTCCGGATACGTAGCTCGGAGTTAAAGCGAGTCGTTCTCCGACCTCGGGAAACTCAATCGCCGCCGTCCCACCCTCGGCACAACGTAAACTGATCCGCCGTACACCGACATTGTCGATTGAGAGAGGTGGGAGACATGCGCCGGTTAACGCTCGCATTGCTTCACCGCCACTCTCGACCTGCTTGCGGACGAACGTCGAGAGGAGCTTTCCGCATCGATACCAAACTTCAAGCGATCGTAAGCGCTTAGCCGCAACCCTATTGATGCTGGCTTGACGTTTTGCGGAATCGCCATGGCATGAGGTCGTCGATTCTGCTTTGGGGGGTGGCCAGCGATGATCGCCTCGAGTGTTTGGGCGATGTAGGCGGCGGGGTTGACGTCGTTGAGCTTGCAGGTGGCAACGATCGACGCAAGCAAAGCCCAATTTTCGGCCCCGACCTCATGACCGGCGAAGAGCGCATTTTTTCTGGTCAAGCAGATCGGCCGGATCGCGTTTTCAACCGGATTGGTGTCGAGCTCGAGACGCCCGTCATCGAGGAAGCGCGTCAGTCCCGGCCAATGATTGAGTGCGTAGCGGATGTCTTCGGCGAGCGTCGAGCCGCTTGAGATCATCGACAGCTGTTTCTCGAACCATGGCTTCAACGCGGCGACGATGGGTAGCGAATGCTCCTTGCGTGCGGCCAGCCGGATGTCCGGGGATAGACCGCGGACCGTCGGCTTCGATGGCGTAAAGCTGTGCGATCTGCCGCACCGCGGCCTCGGCGATCGGCGACTTGCTGTTGCGCACCAATTTGACGAAGCGCCGGCGCAGATGGCTCCAGCAATGCACGAGCGTCCACGGGCCTTGTGGTCGAGCCAGCGTCGAGAGCCGGTCATAGCCGTCATATCCGTCGCATTGCAGGAAGCGCCCGTTAAAGCCCGCCAGGAACTGCTCGGCAAAAGCGCCGCTGCGTCCGGATGCATAGCGGAACAGCACGATCGGCGGACTTGGGCCGCTATGGCCGCGATCGTCGGAGGCGATCGCCCAGAAGTAGCCTTTCTTGGTCTCGCCGCGCCCGGGATCGAGCACCGGCGCCGTGGTTTCGTCCATGAACAGACAATCCGCCGCGGCCAGATGCCGGCGCATTTGATCCCCGACGGGCTGGAGATGGAAGCAGGCGCGGCCTGACCAGTTGCCCAGCGTCGCCCGGTCGAGCCGGATCCCTTGTCGCGCATAGATCTCGGCCTGACGGTAAAACGGCGTATGGTCGCCGAACTTGGAGACGATCACGTGCGCAATGGCCGCTTCGGTCGGCAGCCCACCGGGCACGACATGCTCCAGCGCGTGTGCCTGCACGACAGCGCCCGAGCAGTGACGGCAGACGTATTTTGGGCGGCGCGTGACCAGCACCCGCCATTGTGCCGGGATCACGTCAAGGCGTTTGCTGATATCCTCGCCGATCTTCGTCATGCCGCCGCAACCGCACGGACAGAACGTGCTCGCAGGCTCGATGACCCGCTCCACCTGCGGCAAATGGGCAGGCAAGTAACCCCGATTGCGATGACGGTCCTGATCCGATCCAGCGCGCGATCGGCCCCTGATGATCGCCGCAGCCTTCTCCTGTGCCGCGTCCAGGACACCTTGCGCGATCTCCACGTCTTCGAGCGGCAAATGATATTGATCTGGCCGCAGCTTCTCGGACTTCGCTCCGAACTTCTCCCGGCGTAGTTCGCCGAGAATGACCTCCAACCGACGCCGCGCTTCTTCCGACGTTGCCAGCGCCGCCTGATGCTCGCTCAACGCTGCCTGCGTTTGCGCCAAAAGCGCCTTCAAGCGTTCATTCTCGTCGCGAAGTGTCGCGGTGCTCATGCACCATGTCGAGCACATCTCCGCCGCCGGCGCCATGCGCAACTCGGCTCAGAGTCACTCTGCCGCAGTTATCCAGCGATCTGTGGACGCCGCGCTTCCTCCGGGCGGACCAACCTCCAGTCCAAGCCTTCGAACAATGCCGCGAACATCGCCGGCGATATCCGCATCACACCGTCCGCAATCTTTGGCCGTACGAACTTGCAGCCCTCAAGGCGTTTGTGCACCAGCACCAGGCCCGTTCGATCCCAGACCAGAATCTTGATCCGGTCCGCCCGTTTCGACCGGAACACAAAGGCAGCACCGCTGAACGGGTCGAGACCAAGCATCTCCTGCACCTTCGCGGCAAGCCCATCGTAGCCGCAGCGGAAGTCGACAGGCCGCGTCGCGATATAAATCTTCAGATCGGCGCCGGGTACAATCATCGTGACGCTCGCACCGCGCGGATCACCCGAGACAGCTGCTCCCCATCTATCGCCGCGTCCGTCCGCACGACGACGTCGCCAATCGCAATCTCGAGCTTGACCGCCGGAACCTGACGCTCCTCTAACGGCCCCTCCACGACCAGCGGCGCGAACGGCGGCTGCGAAGCCTCACACGACGGCAATTCGCGGCGCTGTCGGAAGCGGCGTCGCCAATCGTAAATCTGCCAACGCGTCGCCCCGTGCTTACGCGCTACCTCCGCCACCTGAGCGCCAGGCAGCAGACTTTCGGCGACGATCCGAGCCCGCTCGGCCTCCGAACGCACACGACGCCCGGACGGTCCTTCAAGCACTCAAGCCGGCTGACTGCCCCAACTGACGAGCTGTCCAAATGGACGTCCTTTTTGCCGTCCAATCCCATCCCAAACCTCCGTTCAACCCGGAGGCTTCTTCGCGTATTTAATCTAACCCCGAAGCCAGGGTATCGGCTTAGCGCTTACAAGCGATGCCCCTTCGGGCCGCCTACAGATTCGAATGTCGAGATTCTCGACGGGATTTGGAGGCTGAAGCCTGTCAATTTTGCTGGCGCAAGCAGCAGCCATGACGGGAGCAGCATCCCTTATCGACATGTTTGGTCTGAGCCCAAAGACCTCCCAATCCTTCCCAGAAGCCCCTTGGACAGCCAGCAGAGACAATGAGAGGGTGAGCAACTTGATTGGTCGCATATCAACTCTCGGTCGGCTTAGCGGTGGCGCTCGACATGGCGGGCACCGAAGTTTGCCGTTGGGGGCAGGCGTTGGGGTCGGCGTTGGGGTACGTCAGCTACCCAGTGCAAAACTCTTCAACGATTTCACGCAGTTGCCTACGTTAGGGGAGATTGGTTGGGGAACCTAAATTCGAACCAAGACAAACAGCGTCAAAACCTTTTACTCGTCCCATAATCAAGACATGGCAAAAAACTCGGTCGCGTTCTCGCAAAGGATCCTGACCGCCAATCGTTCGCCGTTGCGGGATCGAAAGTAACCGCTCGCAATTTTCTCGTCCAGAACTTCGCCAACCAATTGGCGCGCGCTTTGAATCGCCGCGAACGTCTCCTCAACGTGGAGGCAATCTCCTCCGAGCATCAATCGCGATTCATCCGGCAAGACTTCAATGGCCTCGTGCAGCGCGAGCTTGAAATGAGATGGGCTCAACAGAAAAGACCAACACAAATCTAACCAAACATTTCGGTACACAAACGCCATTCCCAATAAATCCCGGCTCCAGGGATAGGCCAAATGCATCAGCAGAAAGCGGGTCCGAGGATGACGCTCAATCAAGGGCGCAATCCGCAAGGGATGTGAACCGCTTATGATCGCGGTCCCGAGGTGAGTTTGAACGGGTAGATCCGCCTCGGCCGCGAGTTGACAGAACAAGTCGACAACAAAGTCGCTGAAAGCCTTGCGCGCTCCAGGGGACGGCGACATTTGCCCCCACGCCTGCCGAGCCAGCTCTTCGTTCGGTTCATCAAAGCTTAGATCCCGGTCATAGGCGAGCGCGTTCTTGAGCGCAATTTGATTGCGCCCGGCGCACCCGGCTACGAGTTCGCGGATCGCGGCGCAATAATCGTCGAAGGTTTTCACCTCCATGCCGAGACGTCCAAGCAACGTATGTCCGGAATTTCCATTGTGATCGCGAGATTCAGCATGCCAGCCTAAGGCAAATGCGTTGATGCGCAGGACGGCGTCGTATCTTTCGCCAAGGACCGGGCGCGGGTCGAGCAATGGGTCGAGAAAAGGGTCCGTTACGATCCTCTTGATGGCGGCGCGCCCAATGACTTCGGTTGGCCATTTCGGATCCTTGTGGCGTAAGCGTACTGAAGCGTCTACCGCCTCCCAGTTTTCACGCGTAATTCCGTTGTCACCAACGCCATAAAGGTCAGCAATTCCACCCACGAGGTTACGGACGAATGCGTTTGAGCCGCTCTTCTCCAAGAATGGCGCAAGGGCCTCCCAAGTGGTCGGCTCAGTTGCAGCAGATATCATACTGCTAGTCGCCTTAGGTTCGGATGGCAGGACATAGTTTGTCCAAGCCGCATAGCTCTGTTGAAAGAGTTTCAGCAGGTTTACGTCGCGGCTGAGGGCGACCTCGGGCATGTGATGTTCATGCACGTCGACGACTTCGCACGCATTAACAAATTGGTTAATTCCATCAGACATTGTCCGTCCCGCACAGTCGTTGTATGGAAGTCGATGAAGCCGCTTCTCCGCGCACGCGATGAGAGCCGGGGCGATGCTCCTATGGCGCCAGATACGACAAAAGACGGGGGTCGCCGCGCAACTGCTGCGAAGGCCCCGACAGCGCGACGCGGCCGCGATCGAGCACATACGCATGATCCGCTATGCGCATTGCGAGATCGAGGTGTTGCTCGACGATGATGACGGCGATGTCCCTGGCAAGCTCGCTCAAGCGCTCGGTGATCTCCTCGATAACGCCGATCCAGACGCCCTCGGTCGGCTCATCCAGCAACAGCAGCTTTGGGTTTCCCAGCATCGCGCGCGCGATCGCCAGCATCTTGCGCTCGCCGCCGGACAGCGTTCCGGCCGGCTGATCCAGGCGCTGGCCGAGTTTCGGAAACATTCCCATTACCCGATCTACGGCCGATGCATCGCGGTGGAAAACCGATCCGACCGCGAGATTGTCGCGGACCGAGAGGCGCGCAAACACCGAATGCTCCTGCGGCACGTAGCCAATGCCGGCGCGCACCCGCTCGTCGGTCCGGCAACGCTTGATGTCGCGGCCATCGAATTGCACCTCGCCCTTCCAGATCGGCAGCTCGCCGACGATGGCCTTCATGAGCGTGCTTTTTCCGGCGCCGTTGCGACCGAGGATAGCCACACCACCGCGCAAGGGAATGGCGATATTGACGCCGAACAGAACCTGGCTGCGTCTATAGCCAGCGTCGAGATACTTGATATCGAGGAATTCAGGCACGGCGCAGATAAATCTCCTGGACGTTTTTGTTGGCCTGGATTTGCGCAACCGTACCTGACGCCAGGACCTTGCCCTGATCGAGCACCGTCAGGCGGTCGCAAATGTCGCGGATGAAATCCAGGTCGTGTTCGACGATGATAAGCGAGCAATGCTGTTTAATCGGCTGCAGCAATTCGCCGGTGACGCGACGCTCCTCGAGACTCATGCCGCCGGTCGGCTCGTCCAAGAGCAGAAGGCGCGGATGGCCTGCGAGCGCCATCGCGATCTCCAGCCATTGCTGCTGGCCGTGCGATAACGCAGCCGCAGCATCAAAGGCTCGATCGGCAAGGCGGAATTGGTCAAGCATCATCATGACCTTATCGTGCAGTCGTCCTCGAGTACGCGAGAACACCAGATCGAGCAGCGAGGATTGGGCCTGCAGCGCGAGCAGGATGTTGTCGTACAGCGTCAGCGCCGGTAGTACGGAGGTGATCTGGAATTTCAGACTCATACCCGCCCTTGCACGCTCTGTCGGTGTGAACGCGGTGATGTCGGTGTTGGCGAAACTCACCTTTCCTTGTGTAGGTACTTCCGCCCCGGCCAGGCACTTCATCAACGTGCTTTTGCCGGAGCCGTTCGGGCCGATGAGGCCATGAAACTCGTTTTCGTCAACTGTGAGCGCGGCACCGTCCAGCGCGGTGAGCTTGCCGAAAACCTTGGATATTCCGGCGGCTTCAAGAAGCGGCATTACGTATCTCTTTCGGGCTCGGGCCGAAGGTACCGATACGCTCCCGCTCACCGAGCACCAGGCTGATCAGGCCGAGCGGCCGGAACAGGATGACGAGCAGTAGCAAGACGCCGAGAATGATCGGCCAGATGTCGCGATAGTTGTCGGAGAGCCAGAAACTGAGGCCCTCGACGATTGCGGTGCCGATCACGGCACCAATCAATGTCCCAGAGCCGCCGAACAGGACGTAGAGCACGACCTGGGTCGACATCACGACCCCCAGCATCGTGGTCCAGACGAAGCCCTCATGGAACGCATAAAGGCTTCCGGCAATGCCTGCGATCGCGCCACCTATTGCGAAAATGATTGCCTTCAGGTGTTGAACTTTGTAGCCGAAGAATGCGATACGCTGTTCGTTCTCCCGCAATCCCGCCAGCGCAAGCCCGAACTGCGAGCGCAACAGAAAGCGCGACGATAGGTAAACCAGTATCAGAATGACCAGCGCCAAGTAATAGAAAGCCGGTCCCTCGCTCAGTGCATACGATCCGATGCTCATCGATTGGATCGAAGGGATTCCGTTCTGACCACCAAGGTAATAAGAACCGCGCGCCAGCCGGTCGGCCGCGTAAGCTCCGGTCATGGTGCCGAGCGAGACGAAGACGATGCTGGAGGCGTGGCGGCCGAGCAGCAGGAAACCGGCCAGCAGCAACGCAGCAACGAAGCCGATCAGAGTACCGAGCGGAATTACGGCAAAGATCGACGCCACGTTGAAATCCCGTGAAAGCAGTGCCACGCCATAGCCAGCCATGCCGAAGAACAACGATTGCCCTAAGCTCAAGATCCCGGCATAGCCCCACACCAAGTCGAACGACAATGCGAAGAGGCACAGAACAAGCACCCGCGTCGCATACACCGTGATGTAGTCCTGCAGCAGCAACGGCGCGACCGCTGCGATGATCAGCACCGCCACTTCAATAACTGGAAGCACCTCTTGGCGGCCGGCGTTTGCAGACGCACTGATAGTGAGGGTCTGCGACGCTTCGATCACGCAGGACGCTGCACGGGTTCCGGTGCTGGTCGACGATACCTGAGACATTCAGCACTCCTTCGGGTCGACCAGGCCGGCGCTACGGGCTACGATCTCGTATTGGCCGCCCTTCGCCACACCGATGTACATGTTCATCTTGCAGTGGCGCTTGCCGGGCACCATCTCCGCCGGCCCGCCCGGACCTTCCTCGATCTTGGCGTGATCCAGGGCAGCAGCTACCGCGACCCGGTCAATCGTGCCAGCTTCCTTTACCGCAGCTTCCCACAGCTTCAGTCCTCGATAAGTGCCAGTGGCGGCGCTGCCTGCCGAGAACCGGAACTTGGCAGGAAACTGTTCGTCGTACGCCGCCTGAATCTTGGCGCTCACCGGGTCCTCGGATGTCAAAGCCTTGTAGTAGTCAAGGCTGCTTGCGAGACCTTCAATCTCATTGGCCTGGTTCATTACAAGTGTGTTCTCGTCATAGTAGACGCAGCCCAGCCGCCCGCCGTTCTTGGAGAAGCCCGCTCCATAGAGCTGCTTGAAGAAAGGGCTGACGCCGGGAGGGACGATGGTGTTGAACACCACGTCCACCTTGTTGGAGATGATGCGGCTCACCGTGGAGGAGAAATCGATCTGGTCGAGCGGATAGTACTCCTCGAAGATCACCTCGCCGCCATTCCTCTCGATCACCTTGCGCGCATAGGCATTGATCGTTTGCGGCCAGATATAGTTGGAGCTCGGCATCGCGAAACGTTTGCCGCCATTCTTGATCAACCAGGGAATGAACTGGTCGCAATTCTGAGCCGGTACCGGCCCGGTGCAGAACAGATTGGGCATGCACTCTTTGCCCTCGTAGCCCTCCGGATAGATGTAGAGCGTCTTGCCACGAGAGATGATGACGTCCTTGATGGCATTGCGCATCGAGCTTGAAATGCCTCCGAGCACCAGGTCGACCTTGTCTCGCTGGATCAACTTGCGGACGTTGCCGACTGCGACCGACTCGTTGGAGGCCGTGTCCTCGATAAGGAGCTCGATCGGACGCCCCAGTAGACCGCCTTTGTCATTGATCTCCTTGACGATCATGCGAGCGACATTAGCGTCGGTATTGCCGGCAAAGCCGAGTGAACCCGTAAGATCAGTGGCGATACCGACTCTGATCGGGCCTTCCGCGGCGTTGGCCCAGGCCGGGCGGATCACCCAGCTGCCCGGGCCGATTGCAATAGCGGCAGAGGCGAAGGCGAAATTGCGAAGAAAACGGCGGCGGCTGAGTTGTTGGCTGGCGTTGATCATCAGTTAAACCCCTCTTCCCGAGACCAGGCCTTGCGGCCGGACCTTAATGAAAATGATGGCGAGCACGAAAACCAGAACGTCGGCGATCACCGGCGACATCAGCCAGGGCAGCGCGGCACTGAACGTGCCGATTGCGCTGGCGCCGGCGACAGGGCCGGCAAAGGACCCGACCCCGCCCACCATCACGGCAACGAACCCTTGAATAAGGAAGCGGATGCCTAGATCGGCGAACAGCGAAAAGACCGGTACGATCAGCGCGCCGGCCAGACCCGCGAGTGCCGCACCAAACGCAAAGGTCACGCTGTAAATCATGCCGGTGGAGATGCCTGAGGCCCGCGCCAGCGACGGGTTCTCCAGCGAGGCGCGGACCCGCAGGCCTAAGGAGGTGTAGGCGATCAGCGCATAGCTGGCGGCCATCACGAGCACGGTCATGACAACGATCACGCAGCGCCAAATGGCGAAATGCAGCGTGCCGATGGTGATGGACCCACCGACCGGCTCCGGCACCGAGAGATATAGGCCGCCAGTCAGGCCGCGCACTATCTCGCGAATAATTAACCCGAGCGCGTAGGTGCCGAGCATGGCGACGATCGGCGCCGCGTAGAACCGTCGCACCACGAGTCTTTCCAATGCGAGCCCGAGCGCGCCGACCGCAATAGGCGCGGCGAGCATGCCTAGCGCGACCGGCAAACCGATGCTGTGCACGAGATAGGTGATGTAGGCACCGAGCAGGACGAACTCGCCCTGTGCGAAGTTGAAGATGCCCATCATGCTGGCAATGATTCCGAGACCGAGCACGACCAGCACCACGATGGCGCCGAAGCTCAAGACTTCGAACGCGGCGATAAACAGCGTATCCATGTCGCTACGTCACATTCCTCGGACTTGCGAGCGCATCCTCCGGTCCAGATTGATCGACGGCGTGAGCTGCGGTTGGCATGCAAAGGGCTGGCGACACGAGGCGCTCCTGAAAGGTTTCATCCCGGCACCTGGAGGTGCGGTCGATGGTGCGTTTCTTAAGATGGCTCGCCGATCGACGCTTTATTCACGATATGCAGGGCGAGTTCGCCTAGCAGGAGCGCAACGCAATCTGAGTAATATGGGGTAATGCGGCATTGGTAAGCGGCATTGTGCTTGCAGTAGCGGAGCTCTCGACGAGCAAGCAACTGTCGCCATATCACCTAGTGTGCGTGCTGCAAGATGGCTCAGTCATTGAGGTGGTCGACAACGTGCCGATGCTGGAGCAATTATTGCGCGGGGTGCCTGGCGCGACGCCTGGTCGCCGCAAGGTCGCCGAGCCTGAACTGCTTCATTGTTTGGTGCCCGCGAGCTCAAGCGCAAGCATGTGACCTTCGGGTTGCAGGCGCGCCCGTCCTTGCCCCAAAATGATTGAAAGACAGCGGAAAATGGCCTCCCAGGCTCAGCCTACGACAAGAAAGTTGCAAGGACGTTTCTGAAGACAACACGTTTGTGCTGGCCTCGCCGAACCGCCTACAACAGTCTCGGTGTGGGCACGACGCAGCTCTACGACAAAACCGTGAGCTACAATCATAAGCGCCACAGGGAGTTTGAGCTCAGCAACCGCGAGTTTGCTTTTAGCATGAGGCAACGCTTCCCGAAGTCACTGACGAAGGAGTTCCTGTTCGTAGATCTCGTCAACAACATCGATCAGCTTGCCGAGGCCTAGGATGAAGTGCTCAAGCGCCGGGGCGGAGCGAGCCGCCGAGTCCGACCAGAAGCGTTTGCGTCGTGCGGTGAGCGCATACGGAAGTGAACGCGCCAAGAAGTTCTTTGAAGGTGCGCTGAGGGGCAACGAACTACATGCGGCGTGATTTCCTCCACAAACATCCGCAGTTGGCGGATCTGATTCGGATTGTGGCGGACGGAGGGCATTGCTCCGGCCCTGGTTGAAAAGGACTACTGGATCATGCGCTGCCTTTATGGCTTGACGAACTTGGCTTCACATTTCAGCTCAAAGGCGGGACTCGCTTTCCAAGGGTCACAAGATCATCGCCCCTCTTTCGGAAGACAGCGACATCCTGATCGGACTCCCTGGCCAGGATGTGAACGTCGGCAAGAACCAGAAGCCTGGGCAGCCGTCACCGCTTTCGTAGCCGCGTCCACGTTCTTACTCAACTGCTGCGGCGAATGAAGCGTTTTTGTTTGGTGTTGTTAGAGATCGTGGCTCACTGCGGAATAACAAAGCGCGAGATGATATGCAGCCCAGACGAGCTTTGGATATCCCAAAGAGTTGCGTCTGTTCTAACGCCGAGAGTGCCACCTCGCTCAGAGATGAGTTCTGTATGACGGGGCGTCCGAAGGCGTCGTTCGGAGCGATCTCTGCTTGCCAGTGATGTCTGGATCATGTCTTTCGCGACCCCAGCGAATACATGCCGCCACGCACCTGAACTTCACCGTCAAGCTCTAGAAGCCGCAGCCTTTTGCCCCTGATGAGCCGACAGCAGGATGCTGTTCACGGCGCGGTATGCGAAGACGATGGCCGGACCGATCGTGATGCCTGCTCCCGGATAGATCCCACGCATTGGCGAGGTCATGTCATTGCCGCAAGCATAGAGACCCATGATCGGCCTGCCATTTTCGTCCAGGACCTTGCCGTCAGTATCAGTTGCCAATCCAGTCGCTGTTCCGAGCGTTGCCGGCACGATCGGCAGCGCGACAAATGGGGCGTTTCTGATTGCTCCAAGATTTGGATTTTTCATTCCCACGGCAGGATCGCCCTGCGTGCGGTTGAAAACCGATTCTCCACGTTTGAAAAGCGGATCGCGCCCCTCGGCGGCGTGGGCGTTATGTTCCTCGATCGTCTTTTGAAGCTCAGCAGGGTCTAGCCCCAACCGGTTCGCAAGCTCTTCAATCGTTTTCCCCACCTTGATGTATCCGAGGCGTGCATATTTGTCGATGCTCAAGGTCCAGGGCCAGGGGAGCAAATGTCCCATGCCTCTTAAGCGGACGAAGTCGTGATCGCAGATGAAGTAGAATCGCTTGTCTGCCGGATATCCACCTTTGAAGATTGCCAGGCAGATGTCGTGGTACGAATTGGATTCATTGACGAAGCGCTTGCCATTTGGCCCCACTGCAATGACGCCGGGGCGGCCACGGTCAAGCCAGCCGTACGGGACAATTTGCGAGCAGCTGCCGCTCTTCAGGATCGACACGGGCGTCCAGAAGCCGGCAGAAGCCACATCATTGTCAATTGCAGCTCCGCGCCTGGTCGCAAGCCTAATGCCATCTCCCGTGGCATCGGGATGGGCCAGCGTGTCGTCATGCTGGTGAGGGCCGCTTAGCTCGGCTCTCAATTGCGCGTTATGAGCAAAACCGCCCGTTGCCAGGATCACCGCATGCGAGGCGCACACGCGAACCTCAGAATCGATCAGCTTGACGACTGCCCCCGTGACGCGCCCCTCTTCCAAGATGAGGTCTATAACAGGCGACGCCGGCCAAATCTCTACGTCGTATTTGCGCAGGCTCGCGAGCAACCGCGCGATCAAGGCATTGCCTCCGCTGAGCTCGGTGCCACGCCTGTAACTTAGGCGGTCCCTTACGTAGCGGCTGAGGCGACGCAAGACATGCTTGAGCGAAGCAAACGATTGGAACGGGTTCAGAAAGCTTCTCACCTCGCCGGACGAGATCATCATCCCGCCGAGCACAACACGAATAGGGTCGCCTATCAGATCAAAATCGCTGCCTAGAAGCCTTCCATCATAGGGTGCAGGGCTGAGCGCCCGGCCCTTGTCAACCCCGCCGACCTGGCTCGAGTGATAATCGGGCACAGACGCCAGCGTGAACTTGACCTCTGTCCCGTTCTCAAGTGCTGTGAGCGCAGTTGGACCGTCCTCAAGATAGGCCTCAACAAAGCCTGCCCGATAATGGATGCCAAGTTCATGCTGCAGGTAGGTCTTTGCTTTCGCAAGCGAGTCATCGATTTCAGCAGACCGCGCGTGGGGCGAACAAGGAACCCAGATCATGCCGTTCGACAGCGCCGTGGTGCCGCCGATTCGCGGAGATTTTTCACATACCGTAACTCGCAATCCGGCCTTTGCCGCATAGAGCGCCGCTGATAGCCCGGCCGCACCGCTACCGACCACGAGTACATCGGTCTCCCAATCATGATCCAGCCTGTTCCCTCGGGGGAATGTGATTGTCTTATCGTTGCCTGATCGGCCGATCGGCTTATCCATTCCAGCCTCGCTGCAAGATTTCCGATGAACGTCAGTGATGTCGCGGGAGCGGGACAGCTTTGAATTCCCCTGCCGCGGCCTTCACCGCCCGTTCGATGGGAATTCTTTCGATGGAGGAGGCGCCAACGAAGCCGATACACTGAGTCGACCGGTAGACCTCGATCGTGTCCTGCGGCTCGGCGATCGCCCCGCCATGACAAAGCAGGATGACATCGGAGCGAACGGTTCGTGCCGCCGTGTTGATGTCGTTAATGCGCCTGATCGCCTCTTGAATTGACTGCCCATCCTCATGGCCCATGAGCCCGCCACGGGTTGCCCCGACATGGGGGACGATGCAGTCGGCACCTGCACTCGTCATGGCTTTGGCGTCTTCGGCGCGTGCGACATAGGCCAGCGAGAAGATGTTCTTCTTGCGGGCAGTCGCAATCATCTCGACCTCTCGGTCGAAGCCGAGCCCAACGCGGCCTCGGCGCTCACGCCATTTTTCACCCATGGTGGAGATGGTCGGATAGTTGATGACGCCGGAGAAGCCGGCCGCCCAGAACTTGTCGAGAAGCGCGTCAAGGTCGAGCCGGAGAGGATCCCACGCCTCGACGCCGCCCACGACAGGCACGGAAGAGACGACATTGCGGATTTCGGCCGCAAGCTCGAGCGTGCGCGCGTTGGAATCGCCGATTCGGCTCGTGGGAAGCCCCATAAGGCGCGACAGCCCGGTGCTGTAGACCACCAGCATGTCGGCCCCTCCGAGGACGGCACATTTCGCGACCAGGCCGCAGCTGCTTCCGGCCGCAAGGACCGCTTTTCGTTCTTCGATCTGGCTTGCGATCCTGGACAGGATTTCATTGCGCTCAAACATTCGCATTACAATCAGCCTCCGTGCCCAATTGTTTGAGGATCCAGCTCGCGGCGGCCTCGGCAAATTCGGGATCGTTGATGTGGCAGTTCAGTTCGCGGACCGCGATCTTCGGGGCAAGATTGTCCTTCAGCGCGTCGAGCCAAGCCCTGTCGGCCTCGGGATTGCAAAAAATGCCGCCTTCGCGGTCGTAATCGGAAACGCCATTCGCGGGCCAAAGGACGATGGTAGGCCCCTCTGCCCGCGACAGCCGCTCGGCCGTGAGCCGGCCGATGCTCGCGTTCTCGGAAGGCGTTGTGCGCATGAGCGTTGTGTAGGCCGTATGGGAGTAGAACTGGCGGCCGCGAAATTGATCAGGAATGCTCGAGCGCGGACCAAAATTGACCATATCGACCGCGCCAGGTGCGATCACTTGCGGGATCAATTGCTGCGACGCTGCTTTGAGCCGATCGGGTCCAGCGCTGGCGGCCCCCCCAAAGAGTTCGTCAGCGAGCTCTGTTGTGGTCAGATCAATGACTGCGTCGAATTCACCGGCCGCGATCAGCTGCTCCATTTTGCGCCCGCCGGCCCCGTTGGCAGGAAAGACAATCGCGTCTACCCCGGCCTCGGCAAGGCGCGCCATGCACTGATTTGCCGCGGGCGTCGTTACGCCGAAGGCTGTGATCGCGACAATCTTTCTTTTGTGCGCACCTTGAGCGGGCGCATAGTGCATGGCTGCAATGGCTCGCCCTGCATTCTGCAGCACCCGATCGGTAAAGGCATTGATTCCGAAAAGATCGACGAGCGTCGGATAGAGGATGATGTCGTTGTGGATCGCCAATTCTGCGAGCAGGGCTGGCCTTGCGCTGCTGACCAGCAACTTGGGAAAGCCATAAGGCAAATCGGATACGATCTCCCCGAAAGCCGCGCTACCTTTTCCACCTGCAACGCCAACGATCGCACTGATCGCGCCTGATTGCAGGAGGCCAGCAACCTTCTTGCGCGTGCTTGCGGCTATCTCTTTCAAGAGTTCGGCAGGCGAAGAGACGCGAGCACTGTCAGCATCCTGTTTGTCCCCGGCAATCAAGTTGGATGTACCGATGTCGATCAGGAGGATCTTGCGGCCGCACGCTTTGATGGTACCTGCAAGGTAAGACGCTTCGGCGCCCTTAGTATCCAGGGTCGCCACGATCGCGACCGCGCCCGCCAGCTCGGACGGGTTACCGTCCCGGATCGACCCCTGGTCGTCCGTGCAATGGTGAGACACGATCTTCCTCCCGGACCATTCTTAACAACAGGTGGTCTAGACCGGGCTGAAACCGCTCATAAGATGAGTAAAAGGGGCAATTGGGTAAGATTGGGTAGAGGCGGTGAAAGCGCTTGCCACCCACTTGTCAGCCTGCGCTTCTGCTCAAGATCGCGCGGGGCAGCCAGTCCCGCCGGTGATGACCATGACCGACATGTTGATGACGATGTACTGCCGCCGATGGTGATGATCGAGAAGAACCATGATCGATCCGACTACACCGCTGCCCCATCCTTCAGCGCATGGGCTTTTGTCTGCGGCGTCAAGAATTCGGCGAAGGTATTGGCCACATCCTCCAGCGGTCCGGGATCGACCGCGACCGTGGTGAATGCTGCCCATTGATCCTTTGCCGGCGTCCTCGGTGGAAGCCGGGGTCCGGCACATCGGGGCGCATCGAGGCACTCGGACTTGCGCCGTTCGAAAGTCGCCTTGATTGGCGCGCCAGCAGTCCTCCTCGAATCTATGTAAGCGGATCAAGATCCGGACGACATAGACGTATTTCAAGGCGCTGTTGGCGAAGCCTAGCGCGTTGAGGGCTTTTTTTCGCTATAACAGTCTCTCAGGTAGGAGCGCAGCTTGGGTGCGGGAAAATCTAGGAGCAACGGCAGATCGGCTCCTTCACGCCGGGCTCGACCGCGTCGCCACTCGCGATGTCGATCATGGCGCGAACGCGCGCGTTGTCGACCGTGGCATGACTCCTGAGGAAAGCGCGCGCTCTGCCGCCAGCCTTGCAAGGCCCCGCAGCACGCATCGCCGCGAGATGGTCCGCGAGCCCCGGCGGGGACTTGGGGATGTCTTCTTTATGCAGAACGTAGCAACGCGAGTTTCGGCGCGAGGACTTCCCGGCGCTCGACATGATATGCCGCCAACGCAAGGGAACCGCGACGTAACGCTCACCTGCCTACACGCGGATGACGCCGCAAACATGAGGATCACACGAAACCACTCGTCCGCAAGTTCGATCAGTTGCCGCATCACGTCGCGATCCGGCGGGATGATTCGCCGCGCGGCTTGCGATGGCTTCGACGTCCTTGACGGCCTTGAAGGCGAAAAGATCCTGGTACATTGTGACCGCGCCGATCCGATGACACTGCCGAACGGCTAAAAAATGCCGCTGCTGGATCTCTCCAACAGCGGCTCAAGTTCTAGGGAGAAAGCAGACGACCGGTCTGCCAGCGGATCCCGTCGCATTCGGTAAGAAGTCGGCTAACGTTCGGCGCCACGTTGTCCCGTCGGCCTTCGGTTCTCTTCGGAACTAGCCTGCCAAATATTTCGGCATTGACACGTGTTCGTTGAAAAGGACTTCACCCTTCCCGAATGGCCAACAACAGTAGTGTAGACGGGCTGAAATCACCTATAAGATCAGTGAAACGTTCAAACGGGTAAGATTGAGTAGAAACGGTGAAGGCGACAGCGATCGGCAAGCTTGTTTCGCACCTTTCGGGTACAGCCAAGGGCGCCTGCATGGAAATCTATGCGCCCTCTTTGCGCAGCCTTCCAGAAGGCTCCAAACTCGTCATGGCAACCTTGCCTGTCATTGACTGGAACGACTGCCTTTCGCGAGACCTGCGCAGTCTCCACAAAGAAGCATCCGCTGATGTCTATGCGGGGCTCGTCATGATCGATCCCTTCTCGTGCTGGGAGGATCTTGCCGATTTGTTGAAAGCTGCCGGGATCACGGGGGTCATAAACTTCCCACCTGCGTCCCTCATTGACCGGTCGACGGCAGGCAGGCCGGTTGATACCGGACAGGAGCTCGAACTTCGACGGATGGAATGGTTTGCGAGCCTCGGATTTAAGACCTTGTTCACCGCCAGTGATGATTCCCAGATCACAGCGGCAGAGCGGCGACTTGGCTCGCATCTTTTCGGTATCATCCATTTGCCGGAAGAAGCTCTCAACCACGCAATTGGCGATGAGATGGAGCTGGTAAGCTTTAAGGACCAGGCATCGTCGTTGCCGAAGTACACGCTCCTGGAGGGCACCGGTTCGAAGCCTCAGGGTCGAAAGACGTGAGGACCGGAAGGACGTGAGGAGCAGTAGCCTATTCCAATATCCGCAGCTTCTTGATCTTGTTGTAGAGGGTTTTTCTTGAAAGCCCCAGCGAGCGGGCGGTCTTTCCGCGGTGAAGCCTGTTGCGTTTCAAACCGTCGATGATCCACTCGCGTTCGGAAAGTGCACTTATGGGCTTAGCGGGTGACGACGCGTTCAAAAGGGGCTTTAGGACATCAGCTGTAATATGGGTACCTGGCAGCATTACCAGCTGGTTGACGATCTGGCGTAATTCTCTCAAGTTACCCGGCCAATAATGGCCGGCGAGCGCCAGGAATGCAGAATTTTCTATCCCGAGCGTTTGCGCGTTCGAAACTCCCTTCGCCTCCACCGTGAAATGTTGGATGAGCTGCGGAAGGTCCTCCAGCCGGTTTGGCAAAGCGGGTAGTTCTATGTCGAGCCCAGCAAAGAAGGCAAGAAGGCGGGGACATAGAACACTTTCCAAGCTTGCTCCGCGAGCCACCGTTACGGTTGCGATGATCCGGGCGTTTGACCTTACAAGGGATGCGCCGTTCAGCGGCGTGAAAGTACCTGTCTCGAGATAGTCGGCAAGACGTTCTTGCCCATCTCGCGACAGCTGATCGACATGCGTCAGCAAGAGCGCAGAATCGCTTGCGCCTTCCAGGAGCGACAATTGGCGTCTCCTGTTCTCATCGGCCTCGGCGCCGAACAGCGCACCGATCATATCGATTGCGAGGCCCCGACGACAATGAAACAGCGCCGCGTTCACGTGCTTCCGGTCGCTAAAGGAATGAACGAGGCTTGCTATTCTCCGCTTCCCTGATCCCGCCTCGCCCCAAACGAGCACAGGGTTGGGACTAGCACCAAGGCGTCTTGCGGTCTCCAGGGTGCGCTTCATGACTGAGGACTGTGCGATCACCCCATGTCTGAACCCACTTAACTGAAGCTGGCGCTCTAGGAGATCGACCTTCTCCCGCAACAAGTGAATGGTCTTGAACCCCGACGTCACCTCGAGGACTGACATTTCCAGTGGAACACGGTCGAGCGAAGAGCCGCCGATAAAGCCCTGGACACCCGTTTCGCGACAGATCTCCAAGAGTTCGTCAGGCTTGGTTATTGGCCCGCCGCCAAGCAGGCAGATAGCGTTTCTGTCAATCGATTGAGCCACACGCGCAACGGCGCTGGCACGCGCGGCAAGCTCCGCGAGGCTGATCGATGGGGCAGATCCGGTTTCGATGCTCCGGTTGAGATTGAAGTTGATGCAGATGGCCTCAGTGCCCGCTTCAACCATGCGCCTTGCCTCGGATTGGGTGCGCGTATAGGCGATCGTCATCAGGCCGCGTTTTGCCGCCTTCACCAGGAGCTCGATTTCCCGCTCGTAGCCAAGGCCGCATTTCTCAAGCAGTGACCTCCTGTAGTCATCGATGTGGATGACAGATGGGAAGTTGGTGACCCCTGAAAAGCCCCATCTGATGATGCGCTCAAGCCACCGGTCGATATCGAGCTGCGGATCGAAGGTGCAGGCTCCAAAAAACACCGGCAATTTCGTGCTAGGCAGGATCTCGGTCCTGCCGAAGCCGGCCACGAATTCATTGCAATTGCGTATTGGAAGAATCGAGGCTGGTGACGATCCGCCCATCGCCCGAAAACGACCAGCATTAAGCGCGAGCACGAAATCTGCGCCCGCGCGTTCGGCCGCTCTTGCGGTCATGCCCGATCCGATTCCCGCTCCCAGCACAAACGAACGGGAGTTCCGGAAGAACTGCCTGATCCCGCCGCCCCTTACCTGGTCCGCCCGCGTGTGCATACCGGCCCCGCTTTTTGCACGGCAGGTCCAATAACTAGCCCCAATTTGCGGGCGCGTGCAACCGTCGCAGCGCCTTTCCGTTCGCCATGAAGAGATGGCAGTCCACAGGCGAGGCTGCAAGACGAACCTTGCCAAGCCCCCTGGGGGGCTCGGCCTTTGACGCCTTTGCAACCACTGTTTCATTTCCAGCGTTGCCGTAGATGTATGTGACGCTGCCAAGATGCTCGACAAAATCGACGTCGAGTTCGATTGCGATCTCCTTCCTCACCGCCGAAGACGGAGAGAAATCATCAGGCCGAATTCCGAGCGTGATCGGCTTGCCGACGAGCAATTGATCCGGCTGGACGGGCACGGAGACCGTCGTCCCCGCGTCCAGTTTGACGTCCAGGCCCGCCTCGTGTGCAGCCTCGATGTGGCCGTTGAGAAAATTCATCTTGGGCGAGCCAATGAATCCCGCCACAAATCGGGACGCAGGATTGTGATAAAGATCATGCGGGCTTCCGACTTGCTCAATATTGCCGTCCTTGAGCACGACAATCTTGTCGGCCATCGTCATGGCCTCGACCTGGTCGTGCGTCACATAGATCATGGTGTTTCCAAGCTGCCTGTGCAGCTTGGCAATCTGGACCCGCATCTGCACCCGCAATTCCGTGTCAAGGTTCGACAGCGGCTCATCGAACAGGAACACCTTGGGTTCGCGTACAATCGCGCGCCCAATGGCCACCCGCTGGCGCTGTCCCCCTGAAAGTTGTCGAGGTTTACGATCTAACAGATGATTGATCTGCAACAGCGATGCCGTCTCAACGACTTTGGTATCAATCTCGGCCCTCGCAGCCTTGGCCATCCTTAGGGGAAAGGCGAGGTTCTCTCGCACCGTCATGTGCGGATAGAGAGCGTAGCTCTGAAATACCATGCCGAGGTTACGGTCGGCCGCGTCAACATTGTTGACGACCTCATTGTCGATCAAGAGCCGACCACCGCTGATGCGCTCCAACCCTCCGATCATTCGTAGCAGCGTCGACTTGCCCGAGCCCGATGGTCCAACGAAGACGGCGAATTCGCCATGATCGATGGTCAGGTCGATGTTCCGCAGGATCTGGATGGTCCCGAACGCTTTACTCACGCCTTCCAAACGAACATCGGCCATCACGCTCTCCTCTGTCGCGAGCTTCCAACCAGCGCCGGCGCCACCTCGATCTCCGCCAGACTGGATACGACGAAATCGGGCGGCATCAGTGATGAATCCTCTCGGGGCGGAACGCCGGTGGTCACCAGCACGGTCAGCAACCCTGCACGGCTCCCGGCCTGAATATCCGTCGGAATCTGGTCGCCAATCAGCAATGTGGCACTGCGAGCGGTGCCCAGGCGCGCAAGTGCCGTCTCAATCATGTGCGGCTCGGGCTTACCAACGAACACGGGCTCAACTTTCGTGGCAGCAGCCACGGCCATGATCGTCGCGCCAGCTCCGGGCTCGAAACCTCCTGCGGTCGGCAAGAGGAGATCGGGGTTGGTACCGATGAACACCGCTCCGTCCAAAATCGCTTCCACCGCAATCCGCATCTTTTCATGCGTGATCTGACGGTCCAGCCCCATGACGACGGCATCAGGTTTCCGATCGGTGACCTCGAGCCCGATGTCGGCGATAGCCTTCACGAGGGATGGCGCGCCGATGACAAATACACGCGCAAGGTCCTGGTATTTCGCGCGGAGGAGTTCGGCGGCGGTGACAGCACTCGTAACAACGTTTGTCGGCGCGATGGCAAGGCCAAACGCCTCCAGTTTGCGGACGACGTCCTCTGGCGTGTGCGTTGAATTGTTTGTCACGAAGCAGAACGGCAGTCCCGCCGCCTGCCATCGTCCAAATACCTGGATAGCATCGGCAATCGCAGCACTCCCGCGATAGACCACGCCATCCAGATCCGAAATGATGCCTTCTATTGGCGGCCAGTTGATGCGAAAGCCCGTGTTAGCCATTCATCAGCATCCCGCCATTCACGTGAACGATCTGACCGGTCATATAGGAAGCTGCAGGACTTGCCAGAAAGACCGCAAGACCTGCGATATCCTCCGGCACCCCGACCCGCCCCAAGGGAATCCGGCCGCTGTGGCGAGCTTCGGTCTCCTCACGCGGACGTCCATGCATCGGCGTATCGATGATTCCGGGCGCGATTGCGTTCACATTGATGTTGAGGGGCGCGCATTCATAGGCAAGCAGTTTGGTAACGTCGTGAACGATTGCCTTCGACAAGCAATAGTCGGCGCCACCGGCCTGGTAGTTGAAGACTGCCCCCTGTGAGGACAGTGAGGAACCGACGTTGACGATGCGGCCACCCCTCGCTTGCATGAAGCGCTCGATCGCTAATTTCGAGCATCGCAGAACAGCAACCGAGTTGATCTGGATAGTGCGCTCGATCGTCGCGGCACTGCCTTTTAGGAGCGGCTGGGCAGACTTGATGCCGGCATTGTTGACCAGCACATCGAGCCGGCCAAAGTTCTTGGCAATCTCATCGAGGACCCGGGCGACGTCCTCCTCGCGAGTGACATCCATTGCCATGGGCAGGACGCCGTTGCCATAGCGCAAGCTTGCCAAAGTGTCTCTGAGGTTTGCAAGGTTGGTGTCAGTGGCAAGGACGTTCGCCCCTCCTGCCCTAAATGCATTCACAATGGCAGACCCGATGCCGCCGCCGGCTCCGGTCACGAGCACCGTTCTACCTAAAACTGAGAACTGTTCAGTCATTCCAACTCCAAGATCGTTTGTGACTTCAGAAACTCGTCAACCGCCTCCGCGCTCGGCATGGAGCTTTGAGCGCCGCGCCGTGTCACACAAAGCGAGGCCACGGCCAGCGCCTTCCTCACTGCTTCCCTTAACGGCAGCCGCTGGGCGAGTGATGCGGCGAACGCTCCGTTGAATGCATCGCCCGCGGCCGTGGTATCAATCACCTTGACGGGAAAGGCCCGAAGCGCAAAAGACGTTTCCGCATCGGCATAGTATACGCCTTGTGCACCCAGGGTGATCAGCGCGGCACTCGGCCCGAGATCAACAAGCCTCATGGCTGCGTGCGCGGCGCTGTTGAAGTCGTACACCTCGATCCCCGTCAGCTCAAAAGCTTCGGCCTGGTTCGGCGTCACGAAATCAACACTTCGCCAGGCCGCCGATGAAAGCCCCGGCCGCACCGGCGCCGGGTTGAAGATGAGCTTAAATTCCTTCTCGCATTTCATTTCGAAGAGCCGATTGAGCGCTCCGATCGGCATGCCCATTTCGGCGACCACGATCGCATCGGGCTCTATGAATTGCGCCGCGCCCTCGATCATATCTGGCGTCACGTTCAGATTGGCGCCAGGGTCGATGACAATCATATTGGAGCCGTCGTCACCGACCATAACCATGGCCGAACCAGAGATCTCGCCCGCACAGATCTTGATGGCATCCGCGCGAACACCGGCCTCGCGCAGCGACTGCAACAGGGAGTGCCCGGCTTCGTCATCGCCAAGACGCGTGTAGAAGTGTGGCTTGAGCCCGAGCCGGGCAGCGGCAACGGCCTGATTGGCGGCCTTCCCTCCAGGGTTGCGGGTCAATGTGCCCATCAGGCTTTCACCCGGCGTTGGCAGTCGCTCGACACTGAAGCAGAGATCGATATTTGTCGTTCCAAAGAACATCAATGGCCTGACACTCATTTTACGGCACCGAAGGTGAGGCCACGTTCGAGGTGACGCTGGCCGATAACGATCAAAATGACGGGAATGATCATTGTCAGGACCAACCCTGCGGCCATGACAGGGTAGAACTGCACGCCGGGGTTGAGCAGCTTGAGAAGAGCCACCGTCACCGGCGCCTTGGTCGAGCTGAGGATGAGACCGAGCGCGAAGTTGTGCCAGGCAAGCAGAAAGATGAGCAACGAGGCACCGATCAGGCCGGGCTTCAAGAGCGGCAGCACGATATGCAACATGCCCCGGAAAGGTCTCGCGCCATCCATCGCGGCTGCCTCCTCGATATCCTTTGGGATGTCTTCAATGTAGGAGCGGCTCAGCCAAACCATCATCGGCAGTGTGACGACCTGATAGACCCAGATCATGCCGAGATAGGTGTCATACAGTCCGACCGTCTGGAAAACGCTGAAGAGCGGGATGACGACCAGAAACACCGGGGCAAAGCGAAATCCAAGAATGAAGAAGGCGATATCTTCCTTGAAAGGTATATCCCGCCTCGCCAGAACGTACGCCGCAGGAACTCCCACCGCTAAGGAGACGAGAACGGAGCCGAGCGCTATCACGACACTGTTCGTGATCGGTGTCAGGAAATCGACTTTGATGGTTCCGTAGCTGGTCGCCCCCGCCTTCGCCACATCGAACAAGACACGAAAGTTGTCCAATGTCGGCGAGAACACGAAACTCGGCGGCCAGGCCATGATCTCGGCCTGCTGCTTCAACGACATCATCACGATCCAGACAAGTGGAAAGGCCAGGATCAATGCGCACAGTCCGACGAGCAGGTTCAGGACCAGATTGGTGGCAGTCGAACGTCTGAAGCGCATGGGTTGCCTTTTCAGCTGACGCGCTGCCGAACGAAGCGCCACAGCTTAACCATGGCGAACGTCCCGACCAGCACGATCATCCAATTGACCACCATAACTGCGGCCCCACGCCCGAAGGCGAGATTCTGGAACGCTGTAATGTAGGCGCGCACTGAAAGCACGGCGGTACTGTTGCCGGGCCCTCCTTGCGTTGTGCCGAAGATGATGTCGAATTGATTGAGGGATTCGATCAACCGAAACACCGCGGCGATCAGAATGTAGGGAGCGATAAGCGGCAGCTCGATGTGCAGGAAGATTGCCCATCCCTTCGCGCCATTGACGCGCGCCGCCTCCCTGATCTCATCATTTATACCCTGCAGGCCGGCAAAAATGATCAACGCGAAGAACGGCGTATAGGTCCAAACGTCGATCAGGACGAGCGAGAACATTGCGGTCGCAGGGTCTGAAATCCAAGCAAAACGGCTGATGCCGGCAAGGGACAGCAGATAGTTCATGATCCCGCTTTGCGGGTCCATCATCGTCGTCCACATGAGCGCGACGCTCATTGGGGGTAGGACGAGAGGCAGGAGAATGACGGGCCTCATCAGGCGCGCAAGGAAGACTTCCGTGGCGAACAGCTTGGCAAGTGCGAGACCGAGCGCGGCTTGCACAAATACCGCCGATCCGGCGTAAACAACGGTCGCGCGGACGCTGTTCCAGAAATCGGCTGTCTTGATCAGGGCTGCGTAATTGTCGAGGCCGATGAAGCGGACCAGCGGCCGCCCAAACTTGAGGTCAGTCAACGATTGAAACACGCCATAGAAGAACAGGAAAAGAAATCCGAGCAATATGATGATAGCAGGAGCGATCGCAGCAATGCTCCACCAGTCGAGACGCGCCTCCTCAAGACCCCTTGCCGCCTCATGTTTTGATGGGGCAAGTTGGCTGGTCGAAGACTGCAGTGTCGCGATCACGTCGGATCCTCGAAGGTCCATCTCATTGACCTTTAACATGTGAAGAGGCGGCAATTACGACTGCCGCCCCTTGCTTATGCTTCACATAGAGGAACGGATCTCTGATGCGAGGTCAGCCAAGGTTGTCTTTACATCGGCTCCATTGACCATCTTCTGCATGGCAACCGCCCAAGCATTCATTGCTTCGGCAAAGCCTACTCGGGGCGTAAAGGCCAATGCAGCCCTCTCCTGCACGCTCTTGAACGTGTCGACGAAGTTGTTGAATTCAGGCTTGGCAGCATATTCGAGCCAAGCCTTGTCGGCCCAGGTGGAGGCCCGCGGAGGGTTGACGAGCTTGCCGGCAACGGCACCATTCAGCTCGACCTGCTTTGACGTTGCCCATTGGATGAACAGCCAGGCCGCACCCTTCTTCTGGGAAGAAGCGTTCATCGCAAGCGACCAGATCCAGATGTTGGATTCGAAGTTCTTGCTGTTCGGAGCACGCAAGGAGGGTGCGAAGGCGATCTTCCCCGAGGCTGGCTTGCCGGCCACGTCGTTCCAGAACCCGAACATGTTGGAATCGATCGCCATCGCGGTTCGTCCTGAGTTGATACCATCGACCACTTGGTACCAGTTGTCGTTGGCAAAGGACGGAGCCGCACATTTCCTGATCATGTCGACATAGTCTTTGTGGAACGCGATCGACTCTGGCGACTCCAGACCTGTCTCGAGCTTGCCATCCTTGATCAGGAAATCATGTACGCCGTAGGATTTGGCAATCGAGATGGCGGCGGTGTGGATGCTGCTCCAAAAGCGGACGCCGCGCACGCCCAACGGCGTAATCGCGCCGTCCGCAGCCTTCAGCTTTTCGCACGCCGCGGACATCTCTGGCGGGGTCGTCGGAACCTTGAGGCCGTACTTGTCGAGGATGTCCTTACGGTAGAACAGCTGGATGTTCTCAAAACCATGCGGGATCGCCCAAACCTGCCCGCTTCCGGGCTCGATCTGGCCCTCCTTGACTTTCCAGGTCAGGGCATCGCGCAGCGCAGGGAAGAAGTCCTTGTAATCATAGCCTGCAGCGGTGAGTTTTGGATCGTTCAGATATCGATCGAGCGGCTCAAGCAACTGGCCCGGCGCGAGATCCCAAGCGGGCTGAATCCCCGTGCCCACGACGTCCCAGCTTGGTGACTTCGTGCTGAGTTGGATCGTCAGCTTATTCCAATATGCGTCGTCCGGATAAAGCTCCGGCGTCACCTTGATGCCGGTGAGCTTCTCGAACTCAGGCAGCTGGGCTGCGACCGCGTCGGCGTACGGATGAATGTCGTAGGCCCAGACGATCGATGCACCTTCGAACTGCCGCCAGTTGATGTCGTCCGCCTTGGCGTGAGTAGACGTCATGGCCGACCCGGCCAAAAGCGTGCAGCATATAAGAGCTTTTCTGACAAAATCGGCAGAATGGCCGCAACCAGCGGCGAGCTTCCTTGGCATGATCCCCTCCGATGGGCTCTTTGGCCCGTAAACCACGCGCCCTCCTCATCCGAAAGGCCGCAGTGGCGGGAACGCTAGCGGTCATTCTTCCGTCGTAACCGGCTTTTCGAACTCAGGTTGGGTAAAATTGAGTAAGGTCAAAAAGTGGATGATTCAGCACAGAATCGCGGATTGGACGCCGGGCCAGACGGGTATTGAAGTTAGAGGCATGGAAGCAGTGATGCTGCACATTTATTCAGCGCATGCAAAACGGCAGGCTAATGATCAGCTTGCCGCGCAAGCGTATGCCGGTTCGGCTCGAGCGTCTATGATGACTTCCACTGAACTGCTCAAGAGCACTGAGCGCAAGGCTCGTCAGGGGTTGGGTTGATCGTGCAAATCAATTCCTCGAGTTGCGCTCAAGCAGCCTTCGCGGAGGTCCTGGCCCTAAACAGGCCCTCGCATTGAACGCGAGGACCCGTTTCGATCTACGGGCTCCGCAACCCGATAGAGCGAAGCGTTTGCTGCAACGCGTGATCAATCGTCGATAATTGACTAAGCCTCAGCAGCAGCAGTTCATTCAACGAGTTTATTTGGCATTGAAGGTTCTCGCGCACGCGCCGGTCATCAACGCTCCCAGTCATGCTCTCAATGGTCCTGAGACATTCGCGCAAACTCTCGATGCTCCGTCGCAATGTTTGACAATGTCTCCTGGTCTCTGAGATCTGGTTTCTCTCCTCGAACGGAACAGTGATGATGTTTGCGCCCGCAACTTCGGACGAAGTCTCAGCTGTATCCATTTGATTCCTTCATTTCGGATTGTGCTGCCCGTTGATCTTCCTTCAGGACGGTGGAAGCGCCTACTAGGCAGCTTTAGGGTACGCGAACCATCATCAGGAACTTCTCGACTCGGGTCTTCAGTCGCCGCTGTCGTTGGACCGCCTCTGTGCCAAGACAAGCAGCTGGATTAAAGCCGAACAGGCGTCCGTTGCGCCGCGTTTGACGTCGGCAATGCATCCCATTGCCGCCTTACGCTCCTGCTGCACGTTTCGGGAGATGCCTTTGCGTGGCTGGCTACCCCCTGCTCTCAACTGCAGACGGGATCGCCATGAGATTTCCGAGACCCGGCTTATGATCCCGCCGATCTTCTGGATTGCGAGGGAACCTACGGCCGACTGCATATCATCGATTTGTGGACTGATCTCGCCAGTCTCAAGCCGTCCGCAACCGACGAAGCCATTTATGGTCGGCTTCCCGCCGCTCCCTGAACCGGTCCACGCATTTCTTGGAGCAAAGTGCCGTTCGCCAGCTGTAGTAGCGTACGAGCCCAAACCTTCGACCGCACATTGCGCAGAACTTTACTGAACCGTGCTGGGAACGATAAGAGCTATCGTGCATTCTCGCCTCCTGTCGGCGTTACGTGGGTGCCTCCTGCATCTTCTTCACCGCAGCACTGACCTACGGGACGACAATGCCAAGCCTCTCGGCGCACGATTGGCGCAAGAGTCTGAGTGCGCCCTCCTTGGCGACCGGAACATTCAATTTGAGTGCTTCGCCGTGACTGCTGAACCTAACGATACCTGAATCTTAATTGATGCAACAAACAGGGTCTTAACTGTGAAATCCTGCGCTCTGACCCGCATTCTCGGCGCAAATCAACAGATCGAGCCAGTAGGGCGCGTATAGCTGCATCGCCTGGCGCAGGGTGCGCCAGTCTTTTTTAACTGGCGAGATCCGATATCCCCTGGCTATGAGGTCGGTGAGATGTAGATTTTAGATTTTGAAGGCTGCTTTGGCGAAGCCGAAGCGCCTGCCTTCGTCAGAAAAGCATGCGGAGCAGATCGAATCCCGCCTTGGGAGCCCCCGCCTGCATTCGATGAGACAGAGGCAAGATGGGCGAGATTGCCAACGGCGATTATTGTTTGAAATCATCGCAGCGGAATGACGCTTTGAACGCGGTCTGCAGCGTGTCCGTGGTTAGGGAAGAAAGCCAGCGCAATCGCTCGAGCCGACAAGACCCAGATCGGACCGGCGTCGAACTCGCCATCCGCCTGCAGCACCGTGACACCCCACTCCGCGACGCCCTCGAGAATGGCCCGGTCGAGAGCCGCAGGACCGCGGTCACCTGGCGGGCCGGGGTGCACGATGAGGCAACGCACGCCAGCCAGACATCGTCCGGGATCGGCCTTTTCAAGAACGGCGCGACAACGAGGTGGGGCGGATACAGCGCAACACTTCGCGGGTCACGTCGGGATGGATATCGAGCTCGACCGAGATCTCATGGTTACGCTCGCAGAGTTCGACATGCAGCCGCTGCGTCAGGTTGTTCAAGGAATGCGACAAAAGCAGAATGCGCATCCTGAGCCTCAACAGATCCGAGGTAATTGTTCGCCCGACAGCCAGTCGACGATCCTTCCGCCGCCAAAGCTCGTCGCCATCTGCACGAAATGGTGGTCGTCTGCCACGGCCTCGCCGATCTCGGCGGCATCACGGCCGAACGGATGCACCCGCATCGCCGCAAGCACGGCTGCTGCAACCTCGGGCGCCACGATCGCTGCGAGCTTGCCTTCGTTGGCGACGTAGAGCGGATCGAGCCCGAGCAGTTCGCAGGCCGCAGCAACACCTGGCTTCACCGGGATCGCCGCCTCCTGAAGTCGGAAGCCGAGGCCGGACTGCTGGGCGATCTCGTTCAGCGTCGCGGCGAGCCCACCGCGGGTGGGATCGCGCATCAAACGGATGCCCTTGCCGCCGGCCGCCAGCATGCTCGCCACGAAATCATGCAACGACGCGGAATCAGAGACGATCTCGGTCTCAAAAGCGAGGTTCTGGCGTTTGGACATGATGGCGACGCCATGGTCCCCGAGCGTTCCAGAGATCAGGACACGATCGCCGACGCGGGCATTCCCAGCAGAGAGGTCGAGCCCGGCAGGCACGACACCGACCCCGGCTGTCGAGATGAACAGGCCGTCGGCCTTGCCGCGCTCGACGACCTTCGTGTCACCGGTGATGATGTAGACGCCCGCGGCTCGCGCAGCCTCGCCCATGGAATCCGCAATCATCTTCAGGTCGGAGAAACGAAAACCTTCCTCGATGATAAAGCTCGCTGAGAGATAGAGGGGCCGCGCGCCGGCCATGGCGATGTCGTTGACCGTGCCATGCACGGCGAGCGAGCCGATATTGCCGCCCGGAAAGAACAGCGGCGAGACCACATAGCCGTCGGTCGTCATCACCATGCGCCCGGCGCCGACATCGAACGCAGACTGGTCGTTGCCGCACGCCAGCCATTCATTGCCGAAGGCCTCGTGGAACAGGCCCGAGATCAGTTGCGACATCGCGCGGCCACCGGATCCGTGGGACAGGTCGACGCAGCCGTTCCTTATGTCGAGCTTGCGCTGATCGGCTTTCATGACGCCCGCCGTTGCTGATGATCGCGGAAGCGGCCGTAAGTCCAGTGTGCCGCACATGCACCCTCGGACGAGACCATGCAGGACCCCATCGGCGTCTCCGGCGTGCACACCGTGCCGAACAGCTGGCAGTCAACCGGCTTCTTCACGCCGCGCAGGATGGCGCCGCATTCACAGGCCGGATTGTCGGCAACGCGAAGCTCGTTCATGTCGAAGCGGACCTCGGCGTCGTATTTGGCGTACGCCCGCTTCAGCTTGAGCCCGCTATAAGACACTAGGCCGAGACCGCGCCACTCGAACTGATCGCGCAGCTCGAAGATGTCGGAGACCTCCTCCTTGGCGCGCAGATTGCCGTCACGGGTCACTGCGCGGCTATACTGGTTCTCCACCTCATGCCGGTGCTCGTTGACCTGCCGCACCAGCATCAGGATCGCCTGCATCATGTCGAGCGGCTCGAAGCCCGCGATCACCACCGGCTTGCCGAATTCTTCGGCAAAGAACTCGTAAGGCTCGGTGCCGATGATGGTCGAGACATGGCCCGGCCCGACGAAGCCGTCGATCTCGACGCGGCCGATATTGCGGATATCGGGGCTTTCCAGGATGTTCTGCATCGCCGGCGGCGTCAGCACATGATTGCAGAACACGCTGAAGTTCTTGAGCTGCTTCTTCTCAGCGAGCCGGATCATCACGGCGGTCGGCGGCGTCGTGGTCTCGAAGCCGATGGCGAAGAACACGACCGCGCGGCCGGGAATTTCTTCCGCAACACGGATTGCATCAATCGTGGAATAAACCATACGGACGTCGCCGCCGCGCGCCTTCGCCTTCAGCAGCGAGCCACCCTGCGAGCCCGGCACCCGCATCAGGTCGCCGTAGACGCAAAGGATCACGTCCGGCCGCTCGGCGAGCCGGATCGCCATGTCGATGCGTCCCGCTGGCAAGACGCAGACAGGGCAGCCGGGGCCGTGGATCATCCGCACGTTCTTCGGCAGCATGTCCTCCAGCCCGTAGCGGGAGATTGCATGCGTGTGGCCGCCGCAAAATTCCATGAAACGATAGGATTTTTCCGGATCGGCCTCCGAGCGAATCGCCTTCGCCAATCCCAGCGCGATCTCCTTGTCGCGAAACTCGTCGGCATATTTCATTGCGCGGCCTCCCGGCTTTCGGCGCCGATTTCACGCAACAGCCCCAGCGTCCGCTGCGCCTCCTCCGGATCGATCTTGGTCAGGGCGTAGCCCACATGGATGATCACGTAGTCGCCGACGGCGAGGTTTTCGATCAGCGCCACCGAGATCTCCTTGCTGACGCCATCGATCGAGACGACGGCCATGTCGTCGGGCAGGAGCTTTGTGACCTCAGCAGGTATCGCGAGACACATCAGGCGTTTCCTTCCGGGCCTTGCTGTTCGAGGAGTTGGAGCGCGGCGACCCAGGCCTGCCCGAGGCTAAGGCCGCCGTCATTGGACGGCACCTGGCGAGGCAGCAACGGCGAGAGCCCGGCGGCGACGCAGCCGCGCCCGATCTCGCTTGCGAGGATCGCGTTGAGGAAGCAGCCACCGCTCAGGATGACGGTCGTTACGCTGGTCTCCAGTGCCGCGCGCGCGATCCAGTCGATGCAGGCGGCGGCGAAGGTGCCATGGAAGAGGTCGGCCCCATCGACCGGATCGACCGCAAGGCGCTCGAGCAAGGGGAAAAGAGACAGCACGCCATTCTCGATCGTCCAGCCGTCCTCCGCGAGGCGCGGTGTGCGGACACGCGCTTCCAGCTTCATTGCGGCTTCGCCCTCGTAACTCTGCACCGGACAGAGACCAAGCAGCGCCGCCGCCGCGTCAAACAGCCGGCCGGCGCTGGTCGTCGTCGCCACGCCGGGCTGGTCGAGCATAGCGCAGAGACGCGCAGCCTGCGGCTGCATCGCAAAGCGCTTCGCAATCGCGTCGCCGCGCCGCAAGGCGTGCAGCACGCTCGCGGCCATGCGCCACGGCTCGCGCGTCGCGCGATCGCCACCGGGCATCTTCATCGGCGCCAGATGTCCGAGCCGCCGGAAGCGTGCACCATCGCACGAGAGCAACTCGCCGCCCCAATTGCCACCGTCGCTGCCATAGCCGAAGCCGTCGAGCACCAGCGCCAACGCTGGCCCTGCGACGCCATGTTCCGCCATCACGGATGCCGCATGGGCATGGTGATGCTGGACCGCGATCAGCCGCCTCCCGCTGGCTTCGGCGAAACGGGTCGAGGCCATGTTCGGATGCAGGTCATGGGCGATGACGACCGGCTCGATGTCCAGTGTCGAGAGCAGGTGATCCACCGTCTCCTCGAAAAAGCGAATGCCTTCCGCGGTGTCGAGATCGCCGATGTGCTGGGAGACGAAGGCTTCGTTGCCGCGGATGACGGTGACCGTCGACTTCAGCGCGCCGCCGACCGCAAGCACCGACGGGACGGACTTCGCGAGTCTAATCGGCTCGGGAATATAGCCGCGGGCGCGGCGGATGAACTGCGCTCGGCCCGCGACCACCGACACGACAGAGTCGTCCGCGCGGGTGACGATGTCGCGGTCATGCGTGACGATCAGGTCGGCGATGCCGGCAAGCCGCCGTTTGGCCTCGTCATTGACGACCACCAGCGGCTCGCCGCCAGGATTGGCGCTGGTTGCCACGATCGCCCAACTTGCGCCGTCCGCTCGCGGATGCGCCGAATTGAGCGCCTTCAGCACAAGATGATGCAGCGGCGCGACGGGCAGCATGACGCCGATCCGCGACAGCTCCGGCGCAATCGCGGGCGGGAGCATATCGCGGGATCTCATCAGCACGATGGGCCGCGGCGAGGATTCCAGCAGCGCGAGCCCGACCCCATCGATTTCAGCGATCTCGCCGACCACATCCGTCGAACCGACCATCACGGCGAACGGCTTCTGATTGCGATGCTTCCGGCGCCGCAGACGCCACACAGCCGCATCTTCACGGGCATTGCACAGCAATTGATATCCGCCGAGCCCCTTGATCGCGACGATCCTTCCATCAGCGATCGCAGTGGCGATCTGCTTGGTATCATGACTGATCCTTGGCCCACAGCGCGGGCAGGCAATTGCTTCGGCGTGGAAGCGACGGCTCGCCGGATCGGCATAGTCTGCTGCGCAGGCCGTGCACATCGCGAAGCGTCTCATCGCGGTGGTACGGCGGTCATAGGGCAGCCGCTCGGCGATGGTGTAGCGCGGGCCGCAATGGGTGCAATTGACGAAAGGATAGAGATGGAAGCGGCTCGCCGGATCAAACAGCTCGCTCAGACACTGCGGACAGGTCGCGGCATCGGCGGCGATCCGGGTCGAGACCTTGCCCTGCTCACTGACGCGGATGTGGAACTCGTCGCTTTCGGTGATGCCGACCGGTTGCACGGAAATCTCGTCTATCCGAGCCAGTGGCGGTTTTTCCAGCGGCAGCGCATCGACAAAATCGGCGGCGCGGTCGCCCTCGACCTCGATCACCACGCCACCGGGATCATTGGCAACGAAGCCGCCGAGCCGATAGCGCGCGGCGAGGCCGTAGATGTAGGGACGAAAGCCCACGCCCTGCACTGCGCCGCGCACCTGCAGGCGCAGCCGTGTTCGGTCTCGCGCCATGGCCTCGCCGCTCATGCTGATCCCGACACGGCCATCTCGGTCGGCTTCATCTGTGCAATCCGCTTGCGAATCCAGGCATAGAATGCCGCAAAACCCTCACCGGAGCGCGCCGACACCGTCGAAACCTCAATCTTCGGACTGACCCGGCGCGCATATTCGATCGTCCTTGCAAGATCGAAGTCGAGTACGGGCGCAAGATCGATCTTGTTGATCAGCATCAGAGAGGAGGCTGCGAACATGTCCGGATATTTCAGCGGCTTGTCCTCGCCTTCCGTGGTCGAGAACACCACGATCTTGCAGGCCTCGCCGAGATCGAACGCCGCGGGACAGACGAGATTACCGACGTTCTCGATGAAGAGGATGCCGCCGTTAAGCCAGGGCAAGCGGTTATAGGCTTCGCCGACCATGGCGGCATCGAGATGGCAGCCCTTGCCGGTATTGATTTGGATCGCCGGCACGCCGGTCGAGCGGATCCGTTCGGCATCGTTGGAGGTCTGTTGATCGCCTTCGATCACGCCAATCGGAAAGCTGTCCTTCAGCTCGGACACGGCACGAACCAGAAGCGAGGTTTTTCCGGCGCCGGGGCTCGAGACCAGGTTGAAGACGAGCACGTCGTCGGTTCGGAAGCGCGCGCGGTTGTCGGCGGCAAGCCGATTGTTCTTGCAGAGAATGTCGCGATCGACCTGGATGATGCGGTCGCTGCTCATGCCGGCGATCTGCTGGCCTGCCGGATTGGCGCTGCAATCGACCAGCCCGCTATCACCGGGCGCGTGATCATGATGATGGTGATGGTCGTGGCTGTGCCCATGATGATGCGAATGATCGTGCTCATGGGAATGATCATGGGTGTGTTCGATGGACGCTTTGGCATCACTGCAACCGCATACCGTGCACATCAATCGACCTCCAGCTCCCTCACGCGCATCTCTTCGCCGCCGGTCGCCTGCAATTGATAGCTGCCGCAGGACGGACATGGCTCATAGCGCTGCTTGATCTCGACGCCTTTGGAGCAGGCCATGCACCAGGCCGCCCCCGGCGTCTCGACGATCTCGAGCCTTGCCCCTTGCGCAATGGTGGGCGCGGCGACGGCCTCGAAGCAGAACTTCATCGCCTCAGGCGCAACATGGCTGAGCGCACCGATCTCCAGGCACACGACGTTCACCCTAGCGAAGGCGCGCTTGCGCGACTCCTCCTGGATAATCTCGATGATTCCTTCGCACAGCGCTATCTCATGCATGGCCGATCTCGCGGAAGCTGAGGCTGAAGCCGACGCACGGATCGAACGAGCTGACGAGCGTGCGGACCGCATGCAGCCCCTGCCGGCCCCCGGCGAGAACGGATCCCTGGAGGCTGCGAACCAACGGCCCGCGGGCATGGAAATTCCACTCCGTCGGGGCCAAGAATTCGAAGCGGACGATGCGGTCTTCATCGTCGAGCTCGACGGCATGATACAGCCGGCCCCGCGCGCATTCGACGGCACCCGCGCCTCTGCCGGTCCCCAGCCGGTAGCTCTGGAGGACGGCGTCCTCGACCGTCCCATCGTCCGCCTCTAGGAAGGCGCAGAGCCGCGCCACTTCCGCGATCCGCGCCTTCAGACGCTCGGCGGGCCCCGCGCCCGGCGGCAGGATCGGCTCACGCCCAACCCGCCGTGCCCAGACGCCGGTCTCCGGAATCCGGCCATGGAGATCAGGCGCATCGGAAAATATCGCGCCATCGGCAAGCAGCCGCATGACGATTTCGAGATCGTCGGCTGCCGACAGGAATGACTCTTCGACCACCGGCGGCAGCAAGGCATGCCCATCGAAATTCGCAAGATGTACCGCCAGCGCGCTGCCGGCCCCGGGGGTTTGCTCCTCGCTCGCGATCCCGAGTGCGGCGAGCGATGCCCTGATCTTCGCCACCGCCTCACGGCGCGAGACCGCCTCCCCGCGCTCGGCGATGCTGCCACCCAGAACGGCCGTGGCCTCCATCATGGCACGAACGGCTGCGGCGCCGGCGCCGTCAAGCGTGAGACGGCCAACGAACAGGCCGCGCAACAATTCGGTCAGGCGTTCGGCGACGACAGCGACGACGCGACCGTGCTCGATCTCGAGACTGGCATGCTCGCCCCGCGCCGCCTCGACCGCGGACAGGAAAGCTACCTGATGCGCCATTGAGCACAGGGAGAACAGACGCGACAGCACCGACGGCAGTGACGAGGCCGGCTTTCCCGCGAACAAGCGCGTCAACGGCGGCCGGCTGCGCGGCCGGATCGCGACGTCGGCAATCGTGCCGCCGGCGAGCCACACCGTGATGTCGATCTCGTTGCGGAAGGCCAGACTCATCCGCACCGCTCCGTCAGAACACCGCGCAGGAAGTTACGCCGATCGATCGGGCTTGTTGCGGGCTCGCGACGACGGACCGCCTCCTCGCTGTCGGCCGGCAGCATCAGCTCGGCGAGGGTCGCTTCGGCCGTCGCCCGCGCGGCGACCATGTCCGCGAACTGGAACATCGGCGAGAACAGCGAGCAGCTCGCGATCAGGCCCATTTGTCCGACCTCGCTGAGAGTGAATTCGATATCGCCCGCAGGGAAGCGGATTCGCAGGCTCGGGCCCGACGTATCCCGCGCGATCGCGCTCGCCGGCATCACCACGTTCATGAACCAGGGCGTGACCATGATGCCGGTGGTCGTGCCGTTGAACCAGCGGAAACCGACCGCTTCGACGCCGAGCGCGTCGTTGTAGATCGGCAGATCGCGCATCGCGCGCTCGCCGATCTCCCGATAGCTTCCTGCCAAGAGCTCGCCCCACGCGTCGGCGTCGGCGGCGCTGGCAGGAATTTGCGCATCAGCCGTCATGACTCGATCGCCATGAACTTGGATTTTGGAGAGTCGCAGTTCGGGCAGCGCCAGTCTTCCGGCAACGCCGCGAACGGAGTGCGGGGTTCGATCTGTGCCACCCCGTCGCCATCAGTGGGGTCATAGATCGTCCAGCAGATGCCGCATTCCAGCCGCGTGACATCGGCGACGTCCTGGCGCTTCTCGAACCCGCTCATTTGAAATAGGTCTCGATGATCTCCTGAAGCCGCTCAGCCGAGTCCTCGAAGTCCTCGTCAGCCGCAATCGCCACCGTCGGCACGCCGCCGACCTCCAGCGTATCGAGGATGATGGCGTCCATGGCGTTGAAGAACTGCACCGACCAGACATTGCGGATGCCCGTGGAGAGCACCCGGCAGCTACCATAGCCGCGAGAAACCAGTTGGATCGGCCCGTTCTTGATCGTGTCCTGGAGAAAACTCATGTCGACCGGGCTCATCGGCAGCAGCGTGAAATTGATGATCTGCGAGCGGATGCCAGGCCGCCATGCGAGCGCCCGCTCGCGGATTTCCGCAAGCACCGGCAGCACGTTCATGGCACCTTCGGTGGCCTGCCCGATCTCAAAATCCGCAGCCGTGAGATCGGCAGCGGCGCGCTTCACGATCTCCGGGATCGGCCCGACCTCGAGATATTCGTGATTGGCGTCGAGCCGCACGCGCCAGATCCCGGCCAGCACAGATTCCTGGATCTGCGCCAATGATCCATCGGGCAGCGCAACGACGGCGGCCACTTCGCCCTCGCCCATCACGTCGACAATCAGCTTGCGCTCGAGATCGTTGAGATTGGCAAGCCGGAACAGTTGCGTCGGCATGTCGGCCTTCTGGCTCGCGATCGCTGCGGCCACCTTCGACAACAGCTCGACGGCGTTCGGGCAGATCCTGGCGAGTTCCGCGCTGTCGAGCGTGGCAAGCTTGGCCAAGGCTCCGGGGGCGGTCAGGCTGCCGCTCGTCGCGTTCAGGTTCTCATCGCCGATCGGAAACACGTTGATCGGCTGCTCCGCCCCCTCGGGCGCAGTCCAGAAGCCCGCTTTCATAGTTCGACACCTTGGCGGTGTTGGGGAACGACGGTTGTCATGACAACGCGCTCGTGCCGCGCGGACGGTCGATCAGCTTGGTGATGCGGTCGACATAGATCGACCAGTCCTGGATCTTCGCGATCAGCCCGAGTGTCTCGCCCTTGGCGACGAAGATCAGCGTCGGCTGCACGCGTACGCCAAAACGCTGGCCGAGTTCGCTCTCGGCACCGCAGGCGATCACCGCGGCACGCAACCGCCCCTTGAATGCCTCGATCAGCTCCGGCAGCACGACCGCGACGTCGGTCGCCTCCGGAAAACGCGCGGGGTCTCCTGCCGACAGCAACACGGCGATGGCGCGGGCCTCGTCGGTCGTATTCAGAAAACGATCGACCGTCGCAGCATCCACCTCCGGCAAGCCACGCCGCGCCAGTTCCTGCCTTCCCTGCTGCAATTTCATCAGACCTCCCCTGACAAGCTTATGATTCTGCTGGGAATAGGGATCAGCAAGGTACGTGCCAAGGACGGTTATCACCTTCCTAATTTATCTAGTTGATTTGAATCATATATTTCCACGACAGAAGATGCATCAATCCCAGGACGGAAAGCTAATTTCCATATCGGATGAATGAACCTAGCAGATAGAAATTTATCTTCCAGCGAGGACGCGGGCTCTCGCGGAGCGGGCTGCCGCCCTAATCAAGCCGGAGATGCTCGGGCAGTTGCGGCTCGCGGTCAATGAGGTCGGCGAAGAAGCGATCGCAATCCTCGCCATTGATCGCCGCGCACAGACCGTCGATCGCGGCGCCGATCAGGCGCGCCTCGGCCTCATGCAGAAGCCGAACCGCGGTGTCGATAAAGACCAGCACCCTGGCACCGGCCGGCGGGTCCGAGAGCAGCAGCATCGAAACGCGCCGCTGCTCGCCTCGGAACTCGCATAGCGCCGATATCCCGTCAGTCTCAACGATCGTCATCGGCAAGCCGAGGCACATGGCGGATCTCCGATGGTGCAGCCGGTCAGGCCGGCCGCCCCCTCATCTCGTAATGCTGATGATCGATGTCGTTGGCGAGCAGCCGCTCCGATTCTGCCAACGGCGCGGTGCGCGGCATCACCTCGACGCCCCATTCGGCCAGGATCTCGCAACCAAGCTCGAGCGCCGGCGCGATCTGATCGCGCACCGGCTGTGTCAGCGGGCCACCCCAATCCTCGAGGTCGAGCGGCTGGCAGCCGATCAATACGAGATGTCGCGGACAACGGCCAAGCAGGTCGGCCGCGCTGATGACCTCCTGGAAGCCGGTCTGGTGCAAGCTCATCTTCTTGGCGCCGGTGAAACGCGGCACCTCGTCGTCGCGAACGAGCTTCAACTGCCCGGGCTCGAGCCCATAGTCGATCGCGTCGAACACGATCAAACGATCCGCATCCTCCAGGTAGTTCACGAGGTAGAGCCCTTGCGTGCCGCCGTCGAGAATGGTGACGTTGTCGGGCACGGCGTAGCGGCGGTGGAATTTCTCCACCGCGCGCACGCCAAAGCCTTCGTCGGCCCACAGTATGTTGCCGATGCCGAGCACCAGGATGCGGTTTGCTTGCGAAGATGTCGGCATCGGTATCATTCCAGTTTCTCAGTCGCGGAATTGCCGCTCGCCGGAGATCATCGAGGAGACGATGCTCTGGCGCGACATGATGTCCTCACGGACCGCGGCGTAGATGTGCACCATCACGAACACGACCAGCGCCCACATGCCGAGATGATGCCAGGTGTGAACGTCCTGGCTGTTCGGCCAAATCGCGAACACCCAGCCGAACAGCTTGTGCTGCCAACTGTCGATACCCGCACCTTCCGAATAGAGCGCAAAGCCGGTAACGATCATGAACGCCACGAACAGCGTGAAGCCCGTGAACATCGCGGTCCGCGCCAGCGGGTTGTGGCCGACATACATCTTCGGCTCGCGGTCCAGGAACGCATACCAGCGGATTTCATGCAGCACTTCCTTCCAGAAGTGCTTGCGATGCACCGGCAGATAGAAAATCTGCCGGGAATAGTGATTTCCGACGAAGGCCCACAGAATGCGGGCAAGGAAGAACACCGCCAGCACCTGCCCCGCCGCGAAATGGGCAAAGCGGATATAGCCCATCACGAAGTTCGCCGAGGCCTCCCCCTCGACCGACGGCAATGGCGTTCCGATCAGATAACCGGTCACCATCAGCACGATGATCGAGAACGCGTTCACCCAATGGCAGATCCGCACCGGCGCTTCGTAGACATAGACGGCGGGACGGCAGACCCCATGTTCGCCGGCCGCATCGGCCGCTATCGCGGAGAGGTCCGGCTCGGCTTCCGCCGGACGTGCAGCTACATCCATCATGGCGTTTCCCCCTGCTTCACCTGACCTTGACGCTGGCCATTTCCTGGCCGTCCGGACTTATGACATGCGTGGAGCAGGCCAGGCACGGATCGAAGGAATGGATCGTGCGCAGGATCTCCAAAGGCTGCTCGGGATTGACCATCGGGGTGTTCATCAGCGAGGCCTCGAATGCACCGATGTTCCCTTGCGGATCGCGCGGTGAGCCGTTCCAGGTGGTCGGCACCACGCACTGGTAATTGTCGATCTTGGTTTCCTTGATCTTGATCCAGTGCGCGAGTGCGCCGCGCGGCGCCTCGGTGAAGCCAAAACCCTTGGCCTCCTTCGGCCAGCTCTCCGGCTTCCACTTGTCGACGTTCGCGGTCGAGCTGTCGCCGGCCGTGATGTTGGCGACGAGCTTGTCCTGGAAGTAACGCATTTGTCGTCCGGCCCAGACCGACTCCAGCGCGCGCGCCGCCGTCCGACCGAGCGTCGAGAACAGCGCCGATAGCGGAAGGTCCATATCCTTCAGGAACTTGTCGACAGGATCCTTGAACTCGGCCTTGTTCTGCGCATAGCCCACCACCCAACGCGCCAGCGGGCCGACCTCCATGGCGTGACCCCGCCAGCGCGGCGCCTTGATCCATGAATATTTTCCGCCCTCATCGAGCTGCTCGATCGCGGTCTTGGTGCCTTTCGCATTGGGCCCCAGCACGTAGTTCGGCTCGGTTACGCCGTCCCAGGGATGCAGTCCCTTGGTTTCGTCGGGATATTTGTACCAGGAGTGAACCACGAACTCCTGGATCTCATCGGGGTTGGCATGATCGACGGGAAGCACCTCCGAGAGATTGCCGTTTATGATGGCGCCCCGCGGCAGCTTCAGGCTCTTGGAGGAGTAGTCGTTGGCGTGTTCCGGCACGTCGCCATAAGAGAGTACGCTCTTGCCGGAAAGACCGCCGCCGTAGAGCCAGTCCTTGTAGAACGAACCGATCGCCGCCACGTCGGGCAGGTAGACCTGCTCGTTGAACTCGATCAGGCGATCGATGATCGACGAGATCAGGTTCAGGCGCTCGATGTTGATGGCACCGACCGCGCCCGTGCCGTCGACGTTGATCGGAGAGGGCACGCCGCCCACGAGCCAGTTCGGATGCGGATTCTTGCCGCCGAAGATGGTTTGGATCTTGACGATCTCCTTCTGGAAATCGAGCGCCTCCAGATAGTGCGCGACCGTCATCAGATTGGCCTCAGGCGGCAGCTTGTAGGCCTTGCTGCCCCAATAGCCGTTCTTGAAGGGCCCCAACTGCCCCGACTCGAAGAACTTCTTGAGACGGGTTTGCAGGTCCTTGAAGTAACCTGGCGACGACAACGGCCAGCTCGAGATCGACTGCGCGAGCGTCGAGGTTGCCCGCGGGTCGGCCGAAAGCGCGCAGACCAAATCGACCCAATCCAGCGCGTGCAGGTGATAGAAGTGAACGACGTGGTCGTGCACCTGCAAGGCAAGCTGCATCAGATTGCGGATCGAATTGGCGTTCTCCGGAATGGTGATCCCGAGCGCGTTCTCGACCGCGCGCACCGACGTCAGCGCGTGCGTGCCGGTGCAGACGCCGCATATCCGTTCCGTGAACGCCCAGGCGTCGCGGGGATCGCGATCCTTCAGGATCACCTCGATCCCACGCCACATCGTGCCGCTGGAGACTGCGTTTCGGATGACGTTATCGGCGTCGACATTGACCTCGACGCGCATGTGACCTTCGATACGGGTCACCGGATCGACGACGATGCGCTTGCCGGAATTGTCGCGATTGAAGCCTTTGGGAGTCTGGATACCCATGATTTTGTTACTGTTGGATCTCTTTGGCGCTTAGCTGGTGTGGTGCGCGTCTTCGCGCTTGCCGGCGAGCCGCTTCACCGCGGTCACCGCTGCATGCGCGGCGACTGCCGCACCGACGGCTCCGGCCGCCACCATGCCGATCTGGTCGGCGTTCTTCTCGATGCCGAACTGCTTGATGTTGGTGAGACGGTCGTAGAACGAACCCTTGTCCCAGAATCCGTCTTCCGAGCAGCCGATGCAGCCATGGCCCGACTGGATCGGGAAGGAGACGCCGCCATTCCAGCGCACGGTCGAGCAGGCGTTGTAGGTGGTCGGGCCCTTGCAGCCCATCTTGTAGAGACAATAGCCCTTGCGCGCCGCCTCGTCGTCCCACTCCTCGACGAACTGGCCGGCGTCGAAATGCGACCGCCGGTAGCACTTGTCGTGGATACGCTGCGAGTAAAACATCTTCGGCCGGCCCTGACGATCGAGCTCGGGCAATTTGCCGAAAGTGGTGATGAAGGTGATGACGCCGGTCATCACTTCAGCGATCGGGGGGCATCCCGGCACCTTGATGATCCGCTTGTTGGCGATGACCTTGTCGATGGGCGTCGCCTGCGTCGGATTGGGCTTGGCCGCCTGCACGCAGCCCCACGAGGCGCAAGCGCCCCAGGCGATGATCGCCATCGCATCCTCCGCCACCATCTTCAGCTTCTCGACGAACGGCTTGCCGCCGTGGATGCAGAACATGCCGCCTTCGTTCAGCGGCGGATTGCCTTCCACCGCGAGAATGTATTGCCCTTTGTGCTTGGCGCGGGTCTCTTCGAGGATCGCCTCCGCCTGGTGGCCTGCGGCCGCCATGATGGTGCCGTCATAGTCGAGCGAGATCATCGAGAGCACGGCATCCTTCACCAGCGGGTGCGCGGAACGAATGAAGCTCTCGGAACAGCAGGTGCATTCGAGGCCGTGCATCCAGATCACCGGCACGCGCGGCTTGGTCTCGAGCGCGTTCGCGATGCGGCTCGCCCCCAGGGGCCCGAGGCCGAGACTCGTCGCAGTCAGGCTGCAAAATTTGTGAAAGCTCCGACGCGTGATACCTTGTCGCCTGATCACGCTGTAAAACGTTTCCGTCGCCGCGCCCATGAATCGTCCCGCCTCGGCTTTGACTTGTCTATGACGCCAAGGACAGCAAGAAGCAGGCCAAGCACCGGGAGCGTAAGGAAAGTAGAGTGATAGCAAATTGTTGCAGATTTGAATTGCTCGAATTGCGGTGCGCGCGCATGCCCCGACCGAGAAAACGGAAACAATTCGATTTCAGGCGACAACGAAGTTTCCGTCCCCGCGCGAGAGACCACTCAATGCGCGGTGTACGCCATCCAGGGATCGAACGAGCGCACGACGTGCTGGATGGCGACCGAGCGTGCGCCGGCGCCGCCGACATCAGTGCCGATCAGCGCCTGCTCCAGCGGGCCGCCGACATCGGCCGGCTGGAAGGCCAGACTATGCGGCCATTTCCCGGCGAAGATACCCATAGGTTCGAGCAGCCGCGCCCGCGCCGGCAAGACATCACGTGCCGCAGGCCGCGCGTCGCTGCGAAACGGTCCCGTGTCTCCTCATGCCACGAGTGCGCGGCACAGGCCTCGCGAGCGAAGTCCGGCATGAAGAAGATGTAGAAGTGCGTGAGATGATCGCCGGCCTTCTCCGCCTCATGCGCGAGATTGGTGGCGAGAATCCCGTTCGGCGCGACCTCGGCCGCCATCGCATCGCGAAGAGCGACAGCCGCGGCGACCGACTGCGAGACCGAGCAGATGCCGCAGATCCGCGGCGCCAGCGCCCGCGCTTCGATGGGCGGACGCGCCTCCAGGATCTGCTCGAAGCCGCGACACAGCGGCGCCGTCACCTCCGCGCGCATGACCCGCCCACTCTCGACATCGAGGCCAACTTCGAGATCGCCCTCGACGCGTTGAGCGGACCATCGTGAAGCGCGTCATGGCGTGCGCTTGGCCGTCGGGCGGCCGGGCAGCACGACAGCGGTCGCATTCAGCCGCACCCGCCGCGCCGTCGCCGACTTCGACAGGGCCGCGAGCGCCACGAACGAGGTCTTGGGCATGTCGGTCGGAAGTCCGACCGGAATGCCGGCAAGCTTTGCGGATGTCTCTCTCCACAGTGAAACGCGAAGCGACTTGCTCCGGCGCGACCTCCCTCGGTACATCTGGTGCCTACGCGCGATGTTGGAAAGACAATCAATCTTCGACTTGCTTTTTGACGCGACAGATCTTCTTCAACGGAGCCACGTGCCCGAGCTGGCTTTTCGGCCCGATATGTGCAATTTTCGCTTCGCTGGCGAGCACGCCTGAATTCCAACTGCGCAAAGCGAAGGCGCCTCCGAACAGACACGTGGACAAACGTTGGAATGGCTCATCGCCCACTTGGATGAATTTCAAGCAGGGCGAGGGCCGGCGCGACTCCGGTTCGCACTCCACGCCCGTGCTGCCGTCCGCAAGCCCTGTCCTGACGCCTCAGTGAGCGAACAGAGCGCAGCGGCTATACTCAACATACGAGAGGCGGTGATCCGCTTTCGAGCGGGCGCTAACGAATAACTAGGCCAAAGGGGCGACACCTTATGCTCTTAAGAAGTTGGAACGCGGCCCTGGGCCTCAGCGGGGTCAATGCCTAGATCTTGTGATCTGCGGCAGCCGCTTTATCGGCAACGTCCTCGCGAACCGACGCACTATGTCGCCGCGGGGCAGTGTCTAGCGCACCCTCAACGCCCCCTCGCCGGCACATATCGCCGCGGCTTAGCCCAGAGTATAGTATGCAGAGACGTGGCTTGCCCCATCAATGCTTGCCTGTAGAGACCGTTCGGGCCTCGGCTGATCCGAACTCCTCTTCAATCGCGGGACACACCAACTGCACGTCCGGCTCGAAGACGAAGCCGCGTAGCACAAGCGTCATTTCAGCTTGATCTGGACGTCACCACGTCAGAATGCCTTCGGCAATGCCGAAGCCGCACGACTTTCCGGTCGCGTTAGTGTCGAGATCGCAGCAATGACCAGAACAAAAATTTAGCTGTCGGTGAAGCTCCACTGTCACATTCAACGGGTCCTAGTCATTGTATTCGTTTTGGGCACAGCTGAGCCACTGACCGCCACCTCAAAACTAAACATCGTTACCGTCTTGATGGACCATCAGGAGGCTGGGACATGCTGGGCCCTCATCGTTTGATTCTAAGTTTTCAGGATTTTGCGCCATGTCATATCCACCCCCTCAAACCAAGCTGCATGCTGTGCTGAAAGGTGCTCTGGAGGATGCTGTCCGGATGGTGCCTGAAGCAAAGCGGACGTCTTCATTGAAGGCTTGCCTCGCCGAGAAGGTTCTAACTCTGGCCGCGCGGGGCGAGAGCAATCCAACGATCCTAACTCGTCTCGCCGTGCTGACAGTGCAGAAATCCTGCCATGGCTGTTACGGATGTGAAAGGTGGTAGTCGCACGGGGGAGCCCGCGAGGCGCGAATTGATTAATTTGAACTGGAAGGCCGGGCTTTCTGGCGTCACAGTAGCGCGGTTGGCGATACGCTTTTCGCTGACGTGATGGGAGACTCGTTCACTATGTCATAGCGTCCGCGTGACCCAGTAGCGGCCACCCACGCCGAGGCCAAACTTAACGCATATAAAATATGACAGAACTTCCTTCGATCTGTAAAGCGCCACTGCCTCGCTTCGGGAATGTCGTTTTCGCGACACATGAGCGTGCATTGAAACACGACCGCGGAATCGAACACAACACACATTTGCCGAATACCGGAGTGCACATGCAGGGAGGGCCAGACTTTGGTGACGGAAACGGTCGCCTTGATCACGCAGGCGAATACTACCCAAGAGCCTAAGTACTGTTCGCTCGAAACGTCGGCTGGTTTTGCGACGTGATATCCGCGAAGATCCGCAGCATCCCACACAATGGCGCTCGCGTCGGTGTAGATGGGCTCCGTCGCAGAGATGGACCCGCGAGGGCCATCGCCGCAATCCTTTAGTCGAGCTTCGCTGGGATCGCTCCAACCGCAATTTAAACTTGCGTAGGCGGACGCGAGCGCGAAAAGGCCCCTGGGAGAAGCGCGCGATCGAAGTCCTCGAGGATGGTGCTCGCAGGTACAGCTGGTTATGATCGGCGGAAAGAGTTGCTGTGCAACGCTCCAGCAGCAGCCGTCACCTGTAGCGGGCAAGATCAACGCATGAACAGCACCTCTTCACCAGTCAATGCGATCGCAGCCGAGCTTGGCCGCCTCGATCCCGCATACGCGCCGACGCCACTCCTGAACCTTCCGACGCTTGCGGAGCGGCTCGGAGTGGCGCAGGTGCTAGCGAAAGACGAGGGCCGCCGCATGCTCGGCAGCTTCAAGTCGCTTGGTGGCACCTATGCCGGGTTGCGCGCGCTCGCCCGGGCCTCGCGCATGCAGTTGGCCGACCTTCTCGCGGCCCGACCTAAGGGGCAGCCGACCCTGGTCTGCGCCAGTGACGGTAATCACGGGCTCGCGGTAGCTGCCGCCGCGCGCTTTGCCGGGGCGCCCGCCCGCGTGTTCCTGCACGAGGGCGTGCCGAACGCGCGCGCGCGCCGCATCGAGAATCAGGGTGCCGAGATCGTCTGGGTGCCGGGCACCTACGACAATGCAGTTGATGCGGCCGCAGCCGCGGCCTGCCAGGGCGCCGGCATTCTTGTCGCCGACACGACCGACGATCCGAACGATCCCATCGTTTGCGACGTCATGGCGGGATACGGCGTTACGGCGGCGGAAATCCGCGATCAAGTAGACTTCGCCGGCCATGGGCGTCCGACACACGTCTTTATACAAGCTGGTGTCGGCGGACTCGCCGCTGCCATCGCCGAGGGCCTCTCGGGCTGGCTGGCACCTCCGGGATGCATCGTGACGGTCGAGCCGGAAACCGCCGCGTGTCTTGCGCCCGCGCTCGCGGCCGGTCACCCGATTCGGGTGATGGGCGATCTCCGAACATCCGCGGAGATGCTCTCCTGCGGCCAGGCGAGTGCGCCCGCCGTTGCGGTGCTCAGGCGTCACGGCGCTCGGGCCATCACCGTGCCCGAGGCGGAATTGGTGGATGCTGTTCGCGTACTCTCCGCCCATGATGGCCTCGCCACCACGCCGTCCGGTGCAGCGGGCCTGGCGGGTGCTATGGCTGCGCTCGCAGACCCGAGCCATACAAGCGATCTCGGACTCGACCGGTCGAGCCGCATTCTCGTCCTCCTCACCGAATGCGCCTGGGAGGACCGAACGTGAGCACCGCGATCTTCGCTCCTAGTTCGACTTGCATCCTCTCAGTGAGGCCATGTCTGGCAGGCTCGAGGCTTCATGATTAGATCATCGGCGGTCCGTCTCCGGCTCCGGAACCAGCGGCGCGCCCCCGACGGAAACCGGCCCTTCTGGTTTAGGCGGGCGAGTGGCTCTTGTAGTCGGCTTTGATGCGGCCTGGGCTGCCGGCGGACGAATATCTGCAGGAAGAGGCGCAGCAATGTTCTGCAGAGACTCAATTCTTGAGGTCAGGGCTGCGATTTGATCTAACATCCGTTTCAAATCGGCTTGCTGCGCATCGATGTTGCGGTTAAGCGCTGAAATCTCCTCGCTCACCTCCTGTTGCCCCGACCGGATCTCCGAAAGCGCTGCCTTGTCTTCAGGTGACAACGCCGGCATTGGGACGACTTCACGTGCCGTTAACGCCTCGATCATTCGGTCGATATGGGGCCAGTAAAATGCACCCCCAACGCATAGCCCGATGAAGACGGCGATAAATCCAAAAACCCACGGAAGGCGTCTTGATGACTTCTGCAAGACGGGCGGCAACTCCGAACCGTTCGCTTGATCAATCACATTCATCATTCTTTCTCTCGATCTATAATAGCTCTCGTTGCCGAGATAATAGATGACGGTCAAGAGCGTCCATGTGAAAGTAATTGGCATGCGCACAAAGATATCGGGAAAGATCATGCCGCTTCAGCGTCCATCTCGTTCAACAAATCGATGTTTAACCGCGCCAACAGGCACTCGGCGCATTAACGCTGCACAGGCAATGAAAAAACGCACGATACGATCGCGGCCATAGCTCTAAGTACACTCGCGGTGGCGCGGGCTCCTCCGCACAGGCCGCAATCTGCGGGCGCTCTATCGAAAGATAAACAAGCACGCTCGCAGAAGGCGGGCTCAGCTTCTCAGATCAACTCTGCGCCTGAATGGATGGCTTTAGCGCGCTTCACCATCTAAATCCTGCTGGTCCACCATGGAGCAAACAGGAGAGCCTGCGGCAGCGATCAGGTTGAAATCGGGCGAGAGCCGATCTCGACATACTCGGAGTTTCAATATGCGAGGCCAGACAGCCGCTGGGACAGTCCGACGTCGACGAGGCGTCCGACGACGATCCCGTGCGAATACCGCTCGATGATCTCGTCGACTTCGCATTCGAGTGCAGCCAATGCCTCGCCAAGCAAGGGCACGCCACTGACACCTCTCGTCCAGGAGAAACCGTCGAAACGCTCTTTGCCTTTGAATCGGCCATTACTGAAGCGTTCGGCAATGTCGCGTTGATCCGCGCCAAGGATATTCGCTCCAAAGGTCCTGTGGCGCGCAATTAGAGAAAACGAGGAGGCTTGCCTGTTGATGTTGACGAGAAGCTGCGGAGGATCGACGCTGAGCGAGGTAACCCGTTGAAGTTTGCGGGGACCCAGCGCGGCCCCTCGATCTTTGTCTGGCTTTTCACAGCCGTGTACGAAAGACGACATCACCGTGGCGCATGGCGAGCTGTTTCAAAGCGTAATCAGGCGGTTCAACGCGTGGGGAGCGCTGGCATGGTCGTTGCTCTCGCAGCCGGCAACAACGGCGCTGGCCACTCCCCTTCTGGCGCGCGAGGAATGGTGCAATATGAGCTTGGTAAGATCATTGGAAAGTGCGGAAGTTGATGCCTTCTATACGTTCGATGAGGGGCGTCTTGCATCCGTCACGCGCGAATTCACCGAGCATTTCTCAGGACGCGTGCTGTATGCGGTGAAGGCGAATCCGTTGCCCAAAATTCTTCACGCGGTCTCTCGCGCCGGAGTGGCCGGATTCGACGTGGCGTCGCTGGCCGAAGCTCGCCTTGTCCATTCGACTGTTCCCCGGGCCTGTTCATGGTTCATGAATCCCGTGAAATCTCGTCGCGATATCGAACGGACGTTCCGAGATCTGGGGGTTCGCGACTATGTGATCGATTGCGAAGCCGAGCTGCGGAAGCTCCTTGAGGTGCTGCCGTCGCATGATCCGGAAATACGAATCTACGTCCGGTTCAAGTGTAGCGGGACGTGCGCCATCTTAGACTTAAACGGCAAGTTTGGTGTCTCGCCCGCCGAAGCGAGCCGTCTGCTGGGTCTCGTCAACGCGCAATCGCGCTGGACCACGGGCTTGGCCTTTCACCCAGGTTCCCAAACGATCGTTGTCGATCCGTATCTGCATGGCATTCGGGCGGCCGTCGACATTATAGAAGCTGTTTCTCCGGCTCCCACAGCGCTCGATATTGGTGGCGGCTTTCCCGGCCATTATCTGAACGTCCCCTATAACTCTCCCTTGAGCATGCTCTCCGACATCACGAAACTTGTGCGCGAAACGGATGCACTGAAGCGTGTTGAACTCTTGTGTGAGCCCGGACGAGCACTGGTTCATGATAGCATCTCTTTGTTTTGCCGGGTGATCTTAAGAAAAGACGGGGCGCTCTACTGCGGCGCGGGCATCTTCAGCGGGCTCTCACCTGCCCGGCAATATTTTCTGCTGCCCGCCCGTGCTTGGCGTGGGGGACGGCCGATCCAGACTGAGGAGTGGCAGGACTTCATCATCTTCGGCCCAACTTGCGACGGCACGGACAGGCTTGGATTCTCGTATTCACTGCCACGCGATTTGCACGAAGGCGATTGGATTGAATTCCAGAATGTGGGCGCCTATACGCAAATGGCGAGATTCAACGGGTTCTCGGTCGATAAGATCGTGGCTGTAGGGCAGGATGAACTTACCATGTTGCCCGCCGCGTAGTTGCTCATGAACATACTAATCAGGTGAATTCTAAAGTTCGCCACATAAAGTCCGGTGGGCTTTGTGGTGGCAGAAGTTGGCGATGTCTCGTTTTGTAACCAGAGCGAACTGGCATAGAATGAGCCAGTGCATGGCGAACGGTAGGGCCTCGTGACCTCGCAGTGGCAATATCAAGTTAGGTTTGATGTCCGCGATACTGCGGTAGCGGAATCAATACGTCGAAATTTTCGCGATCCGGCACTGAGGCCTCTATTCGATATACTCACGGCGCATGGTGCGGCACCGAAATGTCAGTTCGACGCCTTTGCGGAGTATGTCGCCGCGGCAGAGGAAAACGGCGTCAAAGTTATCCGCTCTATCGGTGGACGAAGGCAACGATCGAAGATCCGAAGAAGAAGGAAAAATATCTGAAATCCTTTACGCTCTACGTGGATGATCAAGAGATCTATGAAAGGGAGATTGCTGACGCGCTAGAAGCGGACTTGCAGCCGGTCGCCCGTAGCGGGATCATCAGTCAAATATCTAAGTTCGACAGCAATCCTCCCAACAATCCTCAACCGCCAGAACGCTCCCGCGAGTGAGGCTAGCTCGCTATGCGGGTGAGTTGAGACGACCGCTCCTGGGCCCATCGCGACATTTTGCGCTGGGTGTATGGGTACCTCACACCCGTTTTGCCTTTAGTCTAGGCAAAGTTAAGCTAGCCGATCGAGAGATGACGAATCGCGGTCTATAAGAACGGGCGTTATCTGCGCGAGTCTAACAGCGAGCCATTTGACCAGAATCATGAGCGAGGAGCCACGGCTCCCTATGCCGGAATTTACCGGTGCATGGGCTGGCATCGCGAGATCGGCATCGTAGCGGACCACGTCTTACCGCCACAAGGACATCATACGCACGCGGTGCATTTTTCAAGCGTGACCACCCGGTTCGCAGACTTACTCGGAAATACAAGGAATATTGATTTTGGCGACTGAGTGGGCCTATCTTTTCGACTTTGCAAGCCTAACAGCCTGCATTGAACGCGGCGGCATTTTCGCGGCGAGCTTAGAGCAAGCGCATCAGCTGTCAGCCGTTTCATAATTGCGATGGAATTGGTGGGTAATTCTTTGGAATGCGTGGACTTCTGATCGTTTTTGTGGCGCTTACAATAGTGTTGGCGGCACGCGGCCGACACCAAGATGGCTTTGTGCCGCGGCTGACCGCGTCCATGCCGCCAGTCAACGTGCCCTAGTCTTATGATCGTGCTCGAGTAGCGCGACCATTTGACTTTCCGCTGACAGATCCGGGCAGCCGGCTTTCCCGCAGCCCCGCTCTTCCGGGGGACAACCCGCGTCATATCCGCGCCTGTGCCCAAATGTGAGCGGCGTCTTACCATCCGGCGGTGAGCCAAGCGCATCTGTCGGACGCGCGTTTCTAAGAACCAGCCACAGCGAGCTTCACGACAGTCGCTGATGACCGGGCTCATCTTGCATGAGCCTAGGATTTGGGACATTTGCACTCTATGTCACTCGTTCGGACGGGCTTCGGGTACCGAAGCCTGTCGCCGCCTATTTCGATACGTCACATTTTGACGTAAGGTGCGATTCAAGCGCCTTAGATAGCTTGTCGTGTGAGACTTTTCGGACGACTCGGTTGTGTCGCAGGTAATCCGAGGCGCACAGTATGTGTACGATGTCCAACATGAATCCTATCAAGCTCCAAAGCTAAAGACGCGCCCAAAGCACAAGGCAGCATCTTAAGTCTAGCTTTAAGGTCACGTGGCGAATGCAAGTCGATGTGTTCGGCGCCGAAGGTCGGCGGCGATGGAGTTGCGACGAGAAGGTTCGTCATGTCGGATGGACCTTGCAGTCTGGCGAGACGGTCTGCGGCGTCGCGCGCCGGTACGGGGTGGCTCACAGCCTGCTGTTCACCAGGCTTCGACAAGTGCACCAGGGGCGACCGGGCGGAGATTCCGTGCAGCTCTTGTTCCTGTCGAGATCACAACTACGCTGACTCCGATACGCCGCCACCGGCGTCTTCACAGCTCGCCCATCGCTTCAGGATTTAGTTGAACGCCTTGGCTTGGCCAGGTCATGGCCGCCGGACAGTTTGGCGAGCTGTTTGCGCATATAGACCTATCGCGATGCCGGCATGCCCTTTCGCGCAAACCGGGGCATCGGCGCGCACGCTGTCTGGAGCACGGGCGATCCGCCCAGCAGCGACTTCGGCGCGCAAAGGTGATCTGATACTGGACGAGGTGTCGAACGATCTGCGCTAGCTCTCGCAGCCAGCGTTGCCTGGCCTCGAGTTGCTGAGTATCGGATCATCGATCAAGCGGAGCGATACCTCCAATTCCCGACCTCCGCGTTAGGTTCTAAACGCATCGCAATCTTAGAACGAAATCAGCCGACGATTCTCATTTGAACCGGCACCAGATCGGCGGGCCTTTACCATCTCGAATTTAGGGCAGAGGAATTGAACTGTAGATGACATTAGGTCGAGAGACAGAGCCATACGACTCACTCAGAAGAAGAACGACGCTCGGCGGCAAACTCGAAGAGGTGATTTGGGGCAGCCCCACAGAGATCCCGCGGGCCCAGCCGATTTTCCTGCTACAAACACTTGTTCCCCAAAAAATCGGTCCTATTTCAGCTGCGCCTGCATTGGCACTCGCAGGCAGCGATTGCTAGCAATCGTGAAATTTTCAACGGGTGTAAATGCTTAGGAGATCTGTATGGAATTCCGTCCGCTTCACGACCGGGTCGTGGTCAAGCGCATCGACGCAGAAGAAAAGACCGCTGGCGGCATCATCATTCCGGACACTGCCAAGGAAAAGCCTTCGCAAGGTGAAGTCATCGCCGTCGGCCCCGGAGGCCGCGACGAGAGTGGCAAGCTGATCCCGATCGACGTCCTGGTCGGCGACCGCGTCCTGTTCGGCAAGTGGTCAGGCACCGAGGTCAAGATCGACGGCCAAGAGCTGTTGATCATGAAGGAGAGCGACATCCTGGGCGTTCTCACGGACGCGTCCGCCAAGAAGAAGGCCGCCTAAACCATCGCTCGCACCGCTCATCCTGAGGAGCGCCTGCTGGGCGTCGCCAAGGGTGAGACCAAGTAAAACATTCAGGAAAACCCACATGTCAGCCAAAGAAGTCAAGTTCGGCGTAGACGCCCGCGACCGCATGTTGCGCGGCGTCGAAATTCTCAACAACGCGGTAAAGGTCACGCTCGGCCCCAAGGGCCGCAACGTCGTGCTCGACAAGTCGTTCGGCGCTCCCCGCATCACCAAGGACGGCGTCACCGTCGCCAAGGAGATCGAGCTCGACGACAAGTTCGAGAACATGGGTGCGCAGATGGTGCGCGAAGTCGCCTCCAAGTCCGCCGATGCGGCCGGCGACGGCACCACCACCGCAACGGTGCTTGCCGCTGCGATCGTTCGTGAAGGCGCCAAGTCGGTTGCCGCCGGCATGAACCCGATGGACCTGAAACGTGGTATCGACCTGGCCGTGGAAGCCGTGGTCGCCGACCTCGTCAAGAACTCCAAGAAGGTTACCTCGAACGACGAAATCGCCCAGGTCGGCACCATTTCCGCCAACGGCGACGCCGAGATCGGCAAGTTCCTCTCCGACGCCATGAAGAAGGTCGGCAAC
>NZ_JADPKD010000048.1:0-1200 GCF_023073735.1 Bradyrhizobium sp. 160 | reverse complement strand
TGACCTGCCACTGAGTATTTCCTCCAGAAGGAGTTAGAGTCCGCCCCGAAGAAGGACGGACGGATGAAGCGAGCAAGGTTCACGGAAGAGCAGATTATCGGCGTGTTGAAGGAGCATGAGGCCGGGGCGAAGACCGCCGACCTGGCTCGCAAGCACGGGATATCGGAAGCGACGATCTACAACTGGAAGGCCAGGTTCGGCGGCATGGATGTCTCCGAGGCCAGACGGCTGAAGGCGCTGGAAGATGAGAACGCGAAGCTGAAGAAGCTGCTGGCCGAGCAGATGCTGGATGCGGCTGCGCTACGCGAGCTTCTTTCAAAAAAATGGTAGGGCCCGCCGCCAAACGCGCTGCAGTGGCGCATCTGGAGGCCAAGATGGGCCTGTCGGAGCGGCGGGCCTGTTCGATTGTGGGCGCGGACCGGAAGATGATCCGCTACCGCTCCTGCCGGCCGCCGGACACCGAGCTTCGCGCCCGGCTACGCGAACTGGCCAACCAACGCCGCCGGTTCGGCTATCGCCGGCTGTTCGTTCTGCTGCGGCGGGAGGGCGAGCCTTCGGGCATAAACCGGATCCACCGGCTTTATCGGGAGGAAGGGCTCACCGTCCGCAAGCGTCGGGCCCGCCGCAAAGCGACAGGCACCCGGGCGCCGGTCCTGGTGGAAGCCAAGCCGAACGCACGCTGGTCCCTAGACTTCGTCTACGATCAGTTCGCCAATGGACGGCGCTTCCGCGTCCTCAACATCGTCGACGACGTCACCAAGGAATGCCTGGGTGCGATCCCGGACACGTCGATCTCCGGACGGCGGGTGGCTCGGGAACTGACGATGATCGTCGAGCGGCGCGGCAAGCCAGGCTCGATTATCTCCGACAATGGCACCGAGTTCACCTGCAACGCCATGCTGGCCTGGTGCAAGGACACCGGCATCGACTGGCACTTTATCGCGCCCGGCAAGCCCATCCAGAATGCTTTCGTCGAGAGCTTCAACGGGCGGATGCGCGATGAACTTCTCAACGAGACCCTGTTCTTCGATCTCGACGACGCCAGGACAAAGATTGCGACGTGGGTTGCTGACTACAACAGCGACCGCCCGCATTCTTCGCTGAAATACCTCACCCCGGCGGCCTACGCTGCCACATTCACCGCAACGGGCGATCGGCTGCGCAACCCCGACCAGCTCCGCCGATCGCCCGTTGCTCCAC
>NZ_JADPKD010000036.1:0-150362 GCF_023073735.1 Bradyrhizobium sp. 160 | reverse complement strand
TCATGACGTCGCGCGCAGCGTCCGTCAAGGATGGCCGTCGCTCGCTCGAACCTCACGTGGTCTGTTGCCAGGCCACGCCTTGACGGACGCGAGCACGGCGTCATCATGGCAGGCGCAGACGATCCGGGCGGAGCAAAAAACTGCCGTCACTTAATGGTTGCTACGGCACCTTCACCTGAGCTTGTTCAATAGCGCCATCAGCGTTTCGCGCTCTTTTGCATCCAGCGGCGCGAGCGTCTCGCGGGTGATCGCGAGCGCGTTTGGCGCCAGCCTCTCCGCAAGCTGCTGACCCGCGCGCGTCAGGCTGACCAGCAAGCGCCGTCCGTCTTCCGGATCCTGGCTCGTCTCGGTCAAGCCGCGCGCCGTGAGGCGGTCGATCACGCCCTTGATGGTCGCGACGTCCATCGCCGTGAGACGTCCGAGCTGGTTCTGCGAGCACGGCCCGGTCTCGGCGAGCTTCGACAGCGCCGCCCATTGCGTCGGCGTCAAATTGGTGCCGATATCGCGCGAGAAGATTGAGCTGTGGCGTTGCCAGACCTGGCGCAGGATGAAGCCGACTTGCTCGTCGAGCACGTAAGGCGGTTTTGCCGGTTTGACGCTCTTCTTCGCCGTAACGCTTCTCGCCATCCGTTCGCAGCCCTTCCCCTTGCCTCACAACGACAGATGCGCGTCGCGGATGTCCGGACGCGCGTCGAGTTCGGCCATGCTGCCGCCGAAGCAGATGCGGCCGCGCTCGATGATGTAGGCGCGATCGGAAATCAGCCGCGCGAAATGCAGATTCTGCTCGGAGACGACGATGCTGACGCCCTCCTTCTTCATGGTCAGCATGGCATCGACCATCTGCTCCACGATCTTCGGCGACAGTCCCTCCGAAGGCTCGTCCAGCAGCACCAACGACGGATTGCCCATCAGCGTGCGCGCAATGGTGAGCATCTGCTGCTCGCCGCCGCTCATGCGCCCGCCGGGGCGATTCTTCATCTCGCCCAGGTTTGGAAACAGCGCGAACAGTTTTTCGCGCGTCCAGTGCGGCGCGTTCGGACGCTTGGGCTGGCGGCCGACCTCGAGATTTTCCTCAACGGTCAGATCTGTGAAGATGCGCCGCTCCTCCGGCACATAGCCGAGGCCCTCGCGGACGATCTCGTGCGTCGGACGCACCGAGACATCCTTGCCCTCGAACATGATGCGGCCGGTTCGCTGCGCGACGAGGCCGACGATGGAGCGGAACGTCGTCGACTTGCCCGCGCCGTTGCGCCCGAGCAGCGCAACGACCTCGCCCTCACCGACCTCGAAGCCGATGTCGAACAGGATATGCGCCGGGCCATAATGGCTGTTGAGCGCTTCGACCGTCAGCTTCATGCCGAGGCTCCCTCGCGATGGCGGGCATCATAGACGAGGCCTTCGCCGAGATAGACCGCCTGCACCTGCGGATTGCCGCGCACTTCGGCCGGCGAGCCTTCGGCGATCAGCGCGCCGCGGTTGAGCACGATGATGCGGTCGGCATGTTCGAATACGACATCCATGTCGTGCTCGGTGAAGAGCACGCCGATCGACTTTTCGCGCGCTATCTGCGCTGTGAGCCGCATCAGGTCGACGCGCTCGCGCGGCGCCATGCCCGCGGTCGGCTCGTCCATCAAGAGCAGCTTTGGCTGGTTGGCGAGCGCCACCGCAAGCTCGAGACGCTTGAGGTCGCCATAGGCGAGCTCGCCGCAGGGGCGATCGGCGTAGCCGCCCATGCCGACCAGCTCGAGCAGCCGACCGGCTTCGCCGCGGTCGAACTTCGGCGCCGAGCCGAACAGATTGAACAACTGCTTTCCGTGCGATATCAACGCGACCTGCACGTTCTCGCGCACGCTCATGGTGGCGAAGGTCGCGGTGATCTGGAACGTGCGCCCGACGCCGAGCCGCCAAACCTCGCGCGGCTTCCTGCCGGTGATCTCTTCACCTAGCAGGCGGACATGCCCGGAGTCCGGCTTGTTCTGGCCGTTGAGCATGTCGAAGCAGGTGCTCTTGCCGGCGCCGTTCGGGCCGATCAGCGCCAGAATCTCGCCTGCACGCAACGAGAACGACACGGCGCGCACGGCATGAATGCCGCCATAGGATTTGGTCAGGCCTTCGACCGCGAGAAGTGGGGGTGCGACGCTCATTCGGCGGACTCGATCGGCTTGGCAAGCAAGGGAGATCCCGGCGGCGATGCTTTCTTACGACGCTGCGCCAGCATCTCGAGCACGCCAACGATGCCCTTGGGGAAGACGACGACGATCAGCATGATGAAGCCGCCGAGCACAAGCTTCGACAAGTCGGTCTGGCTGATCAGCCAGATATTCAAAGCCTTGTAGACGATGGCGCCGATCACCGCGCCCGACACCGTCTCGACGCCGCCGAGCAGCACCATGACCAGCGCATCGACCGACAGCGAAATGCCGAGATTGTCGGGGAAGACGCTGCCCTTGAGGTAGGCGAACAGCGCGCCGCCGATGCCAGCGGTGGTCCCTGCGATGACGAAGGCCGTCCACCGGATGCGCTTCGCGTCGATGCCGATCGCTTCGCTGCGCAGCGCCGAGTCACGCGTTGCCCGGAGCGCATAGCCGAACGGTGAGAACACCATGGCTCGAAGCGCGATCGTGACGAGCGCCGCGACGCCGAGCGCGAGCCAGTAGAAATGCGGTGGGCTCGCGGCCCAGCTCGACGGCCAGAGGCCGAGAATGCCGTTGTCACCGCCTGTCACGTCCACCCACTGGAATGCGATCGACCACACGATCTGCGCGAAGGCGAGCGTCAGCATCGCGAAATAAACGCCGGAGAGCTGCACCGCGAAGAAGCCGAACACGGCCGCGCCCAGGCAGCCGAGCAGCGGGCCGAGCAACAGGCACACGATCATCGGCAGCCCCGCCATCTTGGCGAGGAAGGCAATGCCATAGGCGCCAAGCCCGAAATAGGCGGCATGGCCGAACGATGCGAGCCCGCCGACCGACATCAGGAAATGCAGGCTGACGGCAAAGATGACGAAGATCGCGATCTCCGAGCCGACCGTCAGCGCGTAATTGCCGGCGAACAGCGGCAGCGTCGCTGCGATGACGAGCGCGGCAAGCGCAGCCAGCCGCTCATTCGGCGTCAGCGGGCGCCAAGGACTGACGGTGAGGCCCGGCGTCTTGCGCGCAGCCGCCTCGGGCCTGCCGAACAGGCCCCAGGGCCGCACGATCAGCACCACTGCCATCACCAGGAAAACCAGGATGATGGAGATCTTCGGAAAGATCAGGATGCCGAAGGCGTTGAGCTCGGACACCAGCACCGCCGCCACGAACGCGCCGACGATACTGCCAAGGCCGCCGATCACAACCACGACGAAGACCTCGACGATGATCCGGAGATCCATGGCGTGATGCACGGCATCGCGCGGGATCTGAAGCGCGCCGCCGAGAGCGGCGAGGAAGACGCCGACCGCGAACACGGAGGTGAACAGCCACTTTTGATTGACGCCGAGCGCGGCGACCATGTCGCGGTCCTGCGTTGCGGCGCGCACCAGCACGCCCCAGCGCGTGCGCTGAAACAGCAGCCAGAGAATGCCGAGCACGACGGGTCCGAGCACGATCAGGAATAGGTCATAGCTCGGAACGTTCTGGCCGAAGAAATCGATGGCCCCCTTGAAGCCCGGCGCGCGGCGGCCGACGAGGTCGTCAGGTCCCCAGATCAGCACCACGAGGTCTTCGACCATCAAGGTCAGGCCAAAGGTCGCGAGCAGTTGGAACAATTCGGGCGCATGATAGATGCGCCGGAGCAGCACCATCTCGACAAGGACGCCGATCAGCGCCACCGCGAGCGCGGCCAGCACGATGCTGCCCCAGAAGCCGAAGGCGCCGGAGAGGCGCTCGGTCAAAGTGAAGGCGATATAGGCGCCGATCATGTAGAAGGCGCCATGCGCGAAATTCACGATCCGCGTCACGCCGAAGATGATCGACAGGCCCGAGGCCACCAGGAACAGCGACGCTGCGCTGGCAAGACCGGTCAGAAACTGTACGACGTAAAAGGCCATCGGCGGTCCGGGTTGAGGTTGAAGTCACCTCTCCCCACGAAGAGTGGGGAGAGGGAGGGGAAAGATAATCAATCCTTCGGCCGCAGCTTCTCGACCTCCGCATCGCTGGGCAGATAGTCCGCGCCCTTCTTGTAGGACGAATCCACCATCACACCCTTCCCATCCTTCAGCGCGGTCTTGCCGACATAGGCACCGAGCGTCGACTGATGGTCGATCTTGCGGAAGGTGATTTCGCCGAAAGGCGATGGCATCGACAGGCCTTCGGCCGCGGCGATCAGCTTCTCCGGATCGGTCGAGCCCGCCTTCGCCAGGATTGCCGCTGCCGACTTGATGGTCTGATAGCCGACGATCGAGCCGAGGCGCGGATAGTCGTTGTACTTGGCCTGGTAGGCCTTCAGGAAGGCGTCGTGCTCCGGCGTCTTGATCGAGTACCAGGGATAGCCGGTGACGATCCAACCCTCCGGGGTCTCGTCCTTGAGCGGATCGAGATATTCCGGTTCGCCGGTCAGGAAGGAGACGACCTCACGCCCCTTGAACAGGCCGCGGGTGTTGCCTTCGCGCACGAGCTTGACGAGGTCGGCGCCGAAGGTGACGTTGAGGATGGCTTCCGGGTTGGCGGCGGCAACCGCCTGCACCACCGGACCTGCGTCGATCTTGCCCTGCGGCGGCCACTGCTCGTCGACCCACTGGATGTCCGGGCGCTTCTCCGACATCAGCTTCTTGAACACCGCGACCGCCGATTGGCCGTATTCGTAGTTCGGCGCGATCGTCGCCCAGCGTTTCGCCGGCAGCTTGCTGGCTGCCTCCACTAGCATCGCCGCCTGCATGTAGTTGGAGGGACGCAGGCGGAAGGTGTATTTGTTACCCTTCGACCAGGTGATCGCGTCGGTCAGCGGCTCGGCCGCGAGGAAGAACACCTTCTTCTGGTTGGCGAAGTCGCTGACGGCGAGGCCGATGTTCGACAGGAACGTGCCCGCGAGCATCGCAACGCCCTCGCTGGAGACGAGCTCATTGGCAGCGGTCTGCGCATCCGCCGGCTTGCCGCCATCGTCCTTCGAGATGACGACGAGCTTCTTGCCGTTGATGCCACCGGCCGCGTTGATCTCCTCGGTGGCGAGCTGCCATCCCTTGCGATAGGGCTCGGTGAAGGCCGGCAACAGCGAATAGCTGTTGATCTCGCCGATCTTGATGTCCTGCGCCAGGGCCGAATGGGCCATGCCGTCGGCCAGAAGCGCGAAGGCCGCGCCGACAAAAACGTTTCTTGCTCGCATCCCAACCTCCAGTTTTGAACTTCTCTGTCTTTCGCAAACGATCTGATCGGAGAACCCGTGCCCGGTTCTCCGGACGCGCTATCTCAAACCGTCTTCGCCCTTGATCTCCGCAACCGTCAGCCCGCCGACGCGCGGCAGCGGACGGCCGCTGTCGGTGACGGCAACTGCGACCATGATTTCGTTGGCGCGCGGTGCATCGTTGATTTGTACCTCCATGCCGTCGAAATGGCTGCGTACGAAGGCCGCGTCCTTGTGCCCCAGAGGAATATCGAGCGTCGTGCCCGGGCCGCTGCGTTTCTTCGACGACGGGATCAGCGCCGCGCCCTTGCCCAGCACTTTTCGCACCGGCGCACCCATCTTCGGATGAAGGATAGCGGCGGCGTGCTCCAGCTCGCCGTTCTCGCCGACCGCGGCGGCCTTGCCGTAGCTCTGCACCTTTGCGCCATCGATCCCGAGCGCCGCCACCGCGCGCTTCGACAGCAGCTCGCCCAGCTCCTCGCCAATCGCGATGAGCGGCGAAAGGTCTTCAACATATTTCCCCGCAAAGGGATTCTCGATCACGGCGATCGCCGCGGCGCGCCGCGTCGGCGGCGACACCTGACGTCCCATCTCCATCTGGGTCTCTTCGAGGACGGTGACGATCTTGCGGATGATCGCGTTCATGATTGTTTCCTCAAATCGCTTCCCTGTTCAGGCATGAACCGCAGTCTCCAGCATAGGCGGGCGCGATCGTTGCCGTTCGATATCTTTTGGTCCGATGACAAGCATATCACCACAAAGCTGCAATACGGCACCCTCGATCAATTCGCGATCGAATAAATGCCGTGCACATTCCGCGCCAGATTCCAGCGCGGCCGCGATCTCATTGTGCGACAACTTGCCGACCTCGCGGGTGACAAGACGGGCCCCGAGATCGCTGTCAGGCTGAAGCTCGTTGGCGGGCTTGCGGATGATGGCCGGATGTCCCGGCAGATCCACCGCGTTGGCGATGATCGTGGCCGCCGCATCGGCCTGCGATGCCGTTGCAGCCAACACCGTCACCGCGTCGGCGATACCGAGCGAAAAACTACGACCGTGGCGTCCACTGGTCGCGATTCCGCGTACAGGGTCGGTCGAATCGACCCTCATGGTCCGCATTACGCCGGAGCCATCAGGCCGATCAATCAGACCGACAGAGAAATGCTCGCCTTCGCCCAGATGAAGCGCGAGGTCGCCGCCATTGTTGACGTAGGCTTGATTGAGTGTCGCGGCTCCGAGCATTGCGCCAAGGATCTCCTCCGCCCCGCTGCCAGCAACGGCGGCCATCGGCGTGATGAAGCAATCAGCCGCATAGGGCGAGACAGCGGCATGCATCCGCCGCGCGACCACGCCCTTCAGCGAAGTGCGCTCCTCAGCGGCCGTCCGCAGCTCCGGCAGTTCCGCGCAGAGCTCATCCAACAATCCGGTGAACCGCCGCGCTGCAGCCTCATAGGCCGCGCGCACCTCGTCCGCAGGCCCTCTCGCCTCCACGATCAAATCAATCGGTCCATCCTGCAAATGCAGCCGTCGGCCGTCAGACAGCAATGCGATTTGCGCGCGCCGTGTCATGCCCGCCGTCCCGGGATCGGGTTCTGCCAGGGCAATTGACGGACGTCGTCACCGCTCTGCACTTCGGAAAGCGGCTTCACATGATCCATGTGACCGCCGAGCGCGGCATAGTCCGACAGCCTCATGGTGAACTCGATTGGCGCGACCAGCGCCGGCGTCGGCACGTAGCCAAATGCGCCCGCGGGCATCTGCGTCACGTCGACCATATAGGTGATGCCTCCGCCGGGCCAGACATAGACCGGCGCGCCGCCGCTGGTGACGCGCGTCAGTGCGTCCTTAACCGAGCGCGTCAGCCGCACCGGATTGTCGGTGACGCCGGCGCGCAACGAGCCGCCGGCACCCGCCATGAACAGCACCGTGCAGAGCGCCGGCTCGCAATTCTCCTGGATGCGCTCGACCGAAAACTTCAGGTCATCAGGCATCTCGGTCTCGACCGGCTTCAAAGCCTCGTCGAGGACATAATAGGACGAATGCTCGCCCGTGGTGGAGACCATCAGCATGGTCAGACCGGGCTTGGCTTCCTTGGCATCAAAGGGCCCGAGAATCGAGAGCGGATCCGAGATGTTGGTGCCCCCCCAGCCGGTGCCGGGCTCGGCGACCTGGAAATAGCGGCCGGGCGTCGAACGCCGGCCCTTCATCTTGATGCCGGTATCGGCGATGTCGAGCAGCTTGCCGGCCTGATGTTCCGACAGCACGCCGGTGATGTGGTCATCGACCACGACGACCTCATCGACCTTGCCATGCCATTGCTTGGCGAACATGCCGATCGTCGCCGAGCCGCAGCCGACCCGCATGCGCTCTTCCTTCACGCCGTTGACGATCGGCGGCTGGCCGGCCTGCACCACCACGGTCGCGCCGCCGTCGATGGTGAGCTCGACCGCCTTGCAATTGGCGAGATCCATCAGCGTGTCGCAGGTGACGCGTCCCTCTTTCTTGGAGCCGCCAGTGAGATGATGCACGCCGCCGAGCGAGAGCATCTGCGAGCCGTATTCGCTGGTGGTGACGTGGCCCACCGCCTCGCCTTGCGCGCGAACGGTCGCGGTCTCCGGCCCGAGATAGCGATCGGTGTCGATCTTCACCTTGACGCCGCAATAGGAGAAGATGCCCTCGGTGACCACAGTCACCATGTCGACGCCATCGACCTCCGCGGAGACGATGAATGGCGCCGGCTTGTAGTCGGGATAGGTCGTGCCCGCGCCGATCGCCGTCACAAAAGTTGAAGGCTCGTGGACGATCTTGCCGTCCCAGTCTTCGGTCCGGCTGAACGGCACCAGCTTGCCGCCATGCGAGACGGTGCGCTCCAGGATCACGTGCGGATCGACGCGAACGAGCTTGCCGTCGTGGTTAGCGTAGCGGTCGCAAGCTCCCGCCGCACCCGGCTTGATGTAACACATCACCGGACAGGCATCGCAGCGTATCTTGTCGATGGCAGCGCTCGTCGTTTCCATCACCATGTCAGAGCCAGCAGACACCGCGGTTATCATTCGTATACGAACGATGTTGCGCGCGGTCCCGATGGCTGTCAAGCGGCGGTGCGGCGCAAAAGGTGCACCTGCCGCATAAAAGCTCATATGCCTATCCGCCCTGTCCACAAAGGAGGCATTCGCGCTGCAGTGCGGCATGACGGCTTGCACGTTTGTGTACAAACGGTATCGTCGCGACTTACAAATCGCGTGTTTACAGGGCTTGGGAACGAGGATGATGCAGACACCGATCCGCCTCACCGTGAACGGCAGGATCCACGAGGTCACTGCGGCTCGAGACACGCCGCTGCTCTACGTGCTGCGCAACGACCTCGCGCTCAATGGGCCGAAATATGGCTGCGGCCTCGGTGAATGCGGCACCTGTACTGTCCTGATCGACGGGGCCGCGGCACGCTCCTGCGTGATTCCCGTGAGTGGCTGCGATGGCCGCGACATCGTGACGCTCGAAGGCTTGGGCACGCGCGACAAGCCGGACATCGTGCAGCAGGCCTTCATCGACGAGCAGGCCGCGCAATGCGGCTACTGCCTCAACGGCATGATCATGACCACCAAGGCGCTGCTCGCGGTCAATCCGCGGCCGACCGAACAGCAAGCGCTGGCGGCACTGCGCTACAATCTCTGCCGCTGCGGCACGCATGTCGAAATCCTGCGCGCGGTGATGCGCGCCTCCGGCCAGCTCACCGAGGCCGCTGATTGATGGTCTCCTCCCATTCGAACGGAGCTGAGCGGCCATCCGGTTCGCTCGTCGTCTTGCGCACCGTGGACGAGGTCACAACCGAGACCTATGTCCGCATCACCGCGGACGGTTCGGTCACAGCCTATAACGGCCATGTCGATCTCGGCACCGGCATCCGCACGGCGCTCGGCCAGATCATCGCCGAAGAGTTGGACGTGTCCTTTGCGCGCGTCGTCATCGTGCTCGGCGATACCGCACTGGTGCCGAACCAGGGCGCGACGATCGCGAGCGAGACGATTCAGATCACGGCTGTGCCCTTGCGCAAGGCCGCGGCCCAGGCGCGGCACTTCTTGATCGCACGCGCAGCCGAGCGGCTCGAACTGCCGGCGGCCGAGCTTAAGATCGACGACGGTCTCGTTCGCGGGCCCGACAATCGCTGCGTCAGCTATGGCGAACTGATCGGCGGCGAGACGATCAGCCTGGAGCTTGCCGATGACGTCGTCGTGAAGGCGGTTGGCGATTATGCCATCGTCGGCCAGTCGGTACCGCGGGTCGACCTGCCGGCCAAGGCCACGGGCGAGCTAACTTTCGTGCACGACATCCGCGTGCCCGGCATGCTGCACGGCCGCGTGGTGCGTCCGCCCTATGCCGGCGTCGATGCCGGTCCGTTCGTCGGCACCAGCCTGATCGCCGTCGACGAGGCGTCGGTGCGCGACATTCCCGGATTGGTTGCCGTCGTGCGCATCGGCGATTTCGTCGGCGTGGTCGCCGAGCGCGAGGAGAATGCGATCCGAGCGGCAGAGCAGCTCAAGGTGACCTGGAAGCCGACACCCGCGCTGACCGATCTCGCTGATGTCGAGAGCGCGCTGCGCGCCAATCCATCGACGCCGCGCACGCTGATCGACAAGGGCGACGTCGACGCGGCGATATCGGGCGCGGCCAAGCCGATGCAGCGCACTTATGTCTGGCCCTATCAGATGCACGCCTCGATCGGCCCGTCCTGCGCGGTCGCCGACTTCCAGGACGGCAACATCCGCGTCTGGTCCGGCACGCAGAACCCGCACGTGCTGCGCAGCGATCTGGCGCTGCTGATCGAGCGTCCGGAGAGCGAGATCGAGGTGATCCGGCTGGAAGCCGCCGGCTGCTATGGCCGCAACTGCGCCGATGACGTCACGGCGGACGCCCTACTGCTGTCGCGCGCGGTCGGCCGGCCCGTGCGCGTGCAGTTGACGCGCGAGCAGGAGCACGCCTGGGAACCAAAGGGCACCGCGCAGCTCATCGACGTCAATGGCGGCCTCGACGCCGGCGGCGGCATCGCTGCCTACGACCTCGCCACGCGCTACCCCTCGAACGCAGCGCCGACGCTGGCGCTGCTGCTGACCGGGCGGATCTCGCCCGAGCCCGCCGTGCTCCAGATGGGCGACCGCACTGCTATTCCGCCTTACGATTACGACCACATGCGCGTCATCGCCCATGACATGCCGCCGATCGTGCGCGCGTCCTGGTTTCGCGGCGTCTCGGCGCTGCCGAACACCTTTGCTCATGAGTCCTATATCGATGAGGCCGCAACAGAGGTCGGCGTCGATCCGATCGAGTACCGGCTGCGCTACCTGAAGGATCGGCGCGCCGTTGACCTCGTCAATGCGGTCGCCGAGCGCGCAGGCTGGATGCCGCGACCGGTGCGCGAGGAGAAACACGGTGAGATCGTGCACGGGCGCGGCTTTGCTTATGCGCTCTATATCCACAGCAAGTTCCCCGGCTATGGCGCGGCGTGGTCGGCCTGGATCGCCGACGTCGCGGTGAACAAGACGACCGGCGATGTCAGCGTCACGCGCGTCGTCGCCGGACAGGATTCCGGGCTGATGATCAATCCGGACGGCGTGCGCCACCAGATCCACGGCAACGTCATCCAGTCCACCAGCCGCGCGCTGATGGAGGAGGTTTCATTCGAGCGCGGCGCGGTGGCGGCGCGCGAGTGGGGCGCCTATCCGATCATTCTCTTCCCCGAGGTGCCCAAGATCGACGTTTTGATGCTGCCGCGTCAGGACCAGCCGCCCCTCGGCGTCGGCGAGTCCGCTTCGGTACCGAGCGCGGCGGCGATCGCCAACGCGATTTTCGATGCCACCGGCGTGCGCTTTCGCGAGCCGCCATTCACGCCCGAACGCATTCTCAGGGGATTACACGGCGATGCGGCGGCCACGCCGCAGGCCCTGGCCGCTCCCGCCACCCCGCCGCCATCCCGCATCTGGGAGAATCCGTTCGCCAAACGCGCCGGTATCTTTGCGACGATCGCGGCCGTCTGCACCGCCGCAATCGGAGTCGGCGCAGCGCTACTCCCGGCGCGCGCGATCGCGCCCATCGCGCGGCCCGACGCGTCGGTCTATTCCGCAGCAACGATTGCCCGCGGCCAGCAGCTCGCGGCGCTCGGCAATTGCGCGGAGTGCCATACCACGGTTCGAGGCGCGCTCAATGCCGGCGGCCGAGCGCTGGAAACGCCGTTCGGCACGATCTACTCGACCAACATCACGCCCGATGTCGAGACCGGCATCGGCGCCTGGTCCTACCGCGCCTTCGAGCGCGCGATGCGCGACGGGGTGCATCGCGACGGACGGCAGCTCTATCCTGCCTTCCCCTACACGCATTTTTCGAAGACCAGCGAGGCCGACCTTCAGGCTCTCTATGCCTACCTGATGGCACAGCCCGCGGTACGCGCGACGCAGCCTGCGAACGCGCTCGCCTTCCCCTTCAATCTTCGGCCACTGCTTGCGGGATGGAACGCGCTGTTTCATCAGGCGGATGAATTCAAGCCCGATCGCGCAAAGTCGGAGCTTTGGAATCGCGGCGCCTATCTCGTCGAGAGTCTCGGCCATTGCAGCGCCTGCCATTCGCCGCGCAATGCACTCGGTGCCGAGCAGCGCCAGGCCTATCTCGCCGGAGGCTTTGCCGAGGGCTGGGAGGCGCCGGCCCTGACCTCGCTCTCCCGCGCACCTATTCCGTGGAGCGAGGACGAACTCTTCGCGTACTTGCGCACCGGTCATTCGCGCTATCATGGCGTCGCGGCCGGCCCGATGGCGCCGATCGTCCGGGACCTCAAGGTCCTGTCCGATCAGGACATCCGCGCAATGGCGGTCTATCTCAACTCGTTCAATGACACGGCGAGCGACGGACAAATGCAAGACGCGCTCGCAACGAAACTCGAGAACGCGACGCAAGTCACCGTCGCTGCGTCCAACGGCGCGCGGCTCTATCTCGGCGCCTGCGCGGTCTGCCACGAGATCGGCGGCCTGCCTCTGTTCGGCACTAGGCCCTCGCTCGCGCTCAACAGCAATCTGCACAGCGCGACCTCGGACAATCTCGTGCAGGTGATCCTGCACGGCATTGCCGAGCCGGTGTCGAGCGATCTCGGTTACATGCCCGCCTTCAAGGGCAGCATGAGCGACGCGCAGGTCGAGGAGCTCGTCACTTTCCTGCGCAAGCAGTTCGCACCGGACAAGCCGGCCTGGACCGGCGTGCGCGAGACGATCGCGCGCGCACGCGCATCCGCAAACTAAGCGTGCTTCTTGATCTCCACTGGCGGCGTGCCATGCGTGTGGAACGACTCGATCGTCTTCAGGCCCCAGGCCTGGCCCTTCTTGCGCTCCTCCTCGGTCCACACGATCGGCTTCCAGTCCGGCGCGAGGATGAGACGCGCGCCGGCGTTGGCGACCTCGACGCGGTTGCCGCCGGGCTCATAGACGTAGAGAAAGAAGGTCTGCTGGATCGCGTGCTTGTGCGGGCCGGTCTCGATGTGCACGCCGTTCTCCAGGAAAATGTCTGCAGCGCGCAAAATCTCCTCGCGGCTGTCGAGCGCGTAGGTGACGTGATGGAAGCGGCCGGGCGTGCCTGAATGGTCGAGCGAATAGGCGAAGTCGTAGCTCTTGTTCGACATCGTCAGCCACATCGCGGCTTCACGTCCGTCGTTCAGCACGATCTGCTCGGTGAGACGGCAGCCGAGATAGTTCTCGAAGAACTCGCGGTTGGCCTTGATGTCGACGGCGAGGCAGTTGAGATGGTCGAGCCGGCGCACGTTGACGCCGCGCGCCGGAAAGCGCTGGGCCTGGTTCTTCAGCGCGGGCTTCAGCTCCGGCGGCGCCTGATACCATTCGGTCTCGTAATAGAGTTCGACGATGTGTCCATCAGGGTCACGGCAGCGGAAGGTCGGCCCCTGCCCCATATCGCCGTCGATCCAGCCGATATCAAAGCCGGAGCCTTTCAGCGCGGCGACGCGGCGTTCCAAGGCCTGCTGACTGCGCGCGCGCAACGCCATGTGCTCCATGCCCGAGGTCTTCGAGGCCGTGAGCTTAAGCGAATAGCGCTCGTAATCGTCCCAGCCGCGTAAGTAGACCGACTCGCCGTTCTGCCCGCTCACGGTCATGCCCATGACATCGACGAAGAACTTCAGGCTTTCATCTGGCTTGGGCGTCAAGAGCTCCATGTGGCCGAGATGGGCGAGATCGAGGATCGGTTCGGGCTGCATGCTTTCCTCCAAACCTGGCGGTCAAGCGTTGGCTACGATCCGCAGGACCGAGTCCTGCAATCCGGCGTGAGACTGCGATGCGCCCACGCCACGGCCGAACACTGACGCCGCCAGTTCATTTGTACCAATGTACAAATCATTAGGTCTCGTCAACAAATCAAGCGCCCGAATGGAAGGGCGCCGCTCCCGGGAACAATTATTCCCGAACGACGGAACCTTACCTGCCTCGAATGGTAAAATCTTCCTTAACTGGCTTCGGCTCTCCCTTTTTTCTGCCATTTCTGCTCTCAGTACGGATTAGGAACCACCTTCCGGCCAGATTGCCGCGGATTTAACGGAGCAGCCGCGCCTGCGGCTTAACCGTTTGTGCAGCGACGGCTGCGCATAGTCCGGACCAAACCCGTTGCTCTTGCCAGGTTCATTCATCGTGACATCCTTTGGACGCGTGATTTCGGTTCGCGGATCGCTCGCCCGGGTCGGGCTTTTGGCGGAAAGCCGGATGCCGGTCTCGGAGGTTCGGGCGACCGTCGGCCGCTTCGTCAGTATCCGCTGCGCAAACTCGGTTATCGTCGCAATGATTACCGAGGTCTCCTGCGAAAACCTGTCGGCTAGCGACAATTACATTGCGATTGCCTCGGTCGACCTGCTTGGTGAGATCCTCAACGCCACCGACAAGCCGAAATTCCAGCGAGGCGTGACCAATTATCCGACCATCGGCGATGCCGTCGACCTGATCACGAGCCAGGAGTTGCGCACGATCTACGCGCCGACCGGGTCGGACCAGATCAACGTCGGCTTCCTCCAGCAGGACCGCTCGGTCGTCGCCTATGTCGACGTCGAGGAAATGCTATCCAAGCACTTCGCGGTGCTGGGATCGACCGGCGTCGGCAAATCGACCGGCGTCTCGCTCCTGCTGAACGAGATCCTGAAGGCGCGTCCGAACCTGCGCATCTTCCTGCTCGACGTGCACAACGAATATGGCCGCTGCTTCGGCGATCGCGCGCTGGTGCTCAATCCGCGAAATCTAAAGCTGCCGTTCTGGCTGTTCAACTTCGAGGAAATCGTCGACGTGCTGTTCGGCGGCCGCGCGGGCGTGCCCGAGGAGCTCGACATTCTCGCTGAGGTGATCCCGATCGCCAAGGGCGTCTATACCCAGTACCAGAACGCCGACCGCATCGGTCTCAAACGCATCGATCCCAAGCAGGTCGGCTACACCGCGGACACGCCGGTGCCGTATCGCCTGGTCGACTTGATATCGCTGATCGACGAGCGCATGGGCAAGCTCGAGAACCGCTCGTCGCGCATCATCTATCACAAACTGATCTCGCGCATCGAGGCCGTCCGCAACGACCCGCGCTACGCCTTCATGTTCGACAACGCCAATGTCGGCGGCGACACCATGGCCGAGGTGATCAGCCATTTGTTCCGCCTGCCGGCCAACGGCAAACCGATGACGGTGATGCAACTCGCCGGCTTCCCGGCCGAGGTCATTGATTCCGTCGTCTCGGTGCTCTGCCGCATGGCTTTCGACTTCGGCCTGTGGAGCGACGGCGTCTCGCCGCTGCTGTTCGTGTGCGAGGAGGCGCATCGCTACGCCTCCGCCGACCGCAACATCGGCTTCGGGCCAACTCGCAAGGCGGTGTCGCGCATCGCCAAAGAGGGCCGCAAATACGGCGTCTATCTTGGCCTTATCACCCAGCGCCCGGCCGAGCTCGACGCCACCATCATCTCCCAGTGCAACACGCTGTTCACGATGCGTCTCGCCAACGAGCGCGACCAGGCGCTGCTCCGCGCCGCCGTGTCGGACGCGGCCGCCAACCTGTTGTCCTTCGTGCCCTCGCTCGGCACCCGCGAGGTGCTGGCGTTCGGGGAGGGCGTCGCCCTGCCGACGCGGCTGCGCTTCAAGGAGGTGCCGCCGCATCAATTGCCCCGCGGCGAAGCCACCATCAGCAGCGTGCCCTCGGTCACCTCCGGTCACGACATGCATTTCGTCAGCGCCGTGCTCGAACGCTGGCGCGGCGCCACCTCGCAGCGCGACGTGCCAAACGATCCACTGTTCTCGGCCCCTCCCGCCAAGACGATGTCCAGCCTCGAAGCGCCGATGCTGCAACCGTCGATGGGCCTCGATCCCGACCGCTTCTCGCTGCTGAAGAAGCCGTTGAGGTAAGGCCGCGCGTGTCCCGGACGCGCTACGGCGTGCAACGCTGCTGCGCAAGGCCGAGACCCACGCCACACGCACCGCACTCTCGGAAAGATGGGCCCCGGCTCTGCAGGACACCGCTGGACAAGCGCTGCGCTGCGTTCGGGCACGCCCTACGGAGTATGCAGCACGTTGAGACGGCCGCCCGCATCGACTATGTTTGCCGGCCCTGAGCCGGAGTCCATGCAAATGACAAAGCCCGCGCAACGCTTCCCCGCCCCCGCCTTCGACACGCTGCCGGACGACATCCGCACGCGGCTCCTCGCCGTGCAGGAGAAGAGCGGCTTCGTGCCGAACGTGTTCTTGACGCTGGCGTATCGTCCCGACGAGTTTCGCGCCTTCTTCGCCTATCATGATGCACTGATGGAGAAGGACGGCGGCCTCACCACGGCCGAGCGCGAGATGATCGTGGTCGCGACCTCGGCGGCCAACCAGTGCCAATATTGCGTGATCGCGCATGGCGCGATCCTGCGCATTCGGGCCAAGAATCCGCTCATCGCCGACCAGATCGCGATTAATTACCGCAAGGCCGATATCACGCCGCGGCAGAAGGCGATGCTCGACTTCGCGATGAAGGTCTCGGCCGAGGCGCAGCGGATTTCAGAGGACGATTTCGCAGCACTCGCGCCGCACGGCTTCAGCGACGACGACATCTGGGACATCGCCGCGATCTCCGCCTTCTTCGCACTTTCGAATCGGCTGGCGAATTTCACGGGCATGCGGCCAAACGAGGAGTTCTATCTGATGGGACGGCTGCCGAAGAAGTGATCGACAGGCAATGACCGAGCTCGACTGGCCCGAAATCGTGCTGCGTCTCGGCAGCGCCACGCTTGCAGGCGGAGCAATCGGCCTGAACCGCGATCTGCAAGGTAAGCCGATCGGACTGAAGACGCTCGGCATCGTCGGGCTCTCCACCGCGGCCGTCGTGCTGCTTGCGGTCGAGTTCGCCGAGCCCTGCAGAATCACCGATGCGGCGAGCCGGGTGATCCAGGGCATCCTGACCGGAATCGGTTTCCTCGGTGCCGGCGTCATTGTCCACGAGAGCAAAGGTTTTCGCGTGAGCGGTCTGACCAGCGCGGCCTGCACGTTCCTCGCCGCCTGTCTCGGCATCGTCTGCGGCACCGGACAATGGAAGATCGTCGCAGCCGCGCTGGCGTTCGCCTTCGTTCTGCTGACGGTCGGCCGCCGCGTCGAGCGCTGGCTGCACCGGATGCTCGGTGGCCAGGAGGAGCTGCATGAAACGGCCTCCGAGCAGAAGCCTGAACGCAGCGTTTAGGCGCTTTCGGCTCGCCTTGCGCTCGCCGCGCTCACCTCTTCCGCCGCAGGGTCCAGCGGTTCCGTGCGAGCAGGGTCGCGGTCATGCATTGCGTGCGGCTACGAAGCGCTATGCCGCTAGCGCTTTGTCATCAACTCGAGTGCCGGAGCAAAGCGCTCGGCAAACGTCAATGTCTTGGCATGGTGAACCGCCGCAAACGAGGCCGAAACCCCTGCTGACGCAAGGGCAAGCAGGGCAACAGCGAAAACCAGACGGCGCATTCTTGCCTCCCGTGTGAGCCCGATTGCCCCAAAGGATGGGACGGCTCTGTTTCAGGGCCGCTTCATGCGGGGCGGAAAATGATTTCGCTCAAGAGGCTGTGATGAGGTCGGATTGCGGTGCCGTATCCATGCGCCCCTAATCATCGTCCGCCGGCCCGCACCAGCCGGGCAGATAGATCGCATCCTTACTTCTAGCCGAGGACATCGCCTTCTCGAGCGCCTTGTCGAAATCGGCATCGACCAGCTTGCGCGAGAGTTTTCGGCGCAGATAGTCGGCCCACAGGAATTCGGAGAATGGCGTCGTATCCTTGGCGAAGCCGCCGATGCGGCGGAGCTCGCCGGCGAGGCTGCGGAACGGGTCGTCCTTGAGGTCGGCCACCGATTTCGGCAGGTCCCGGAACGGCCGCCTTTCGCCCTTGGCGTCGTAGGGATAGACCCAGCGCTTGTTGTCCAGGACGCCCCAGAAGGCCTCGCGCTCGACCATTCTGAGGTCGCCGACGATGGTGACCAGCACCTCCTTGATGCCCTCGTCGTGCAATGCGCGGCCGAGATGATGATGATCGATCACGTAATAGCGCTGGTCCGGGCCGTAGACGACGGGAATCATGTGCTTGCCGAGTAGGTCGGCCTGCTTCTTCTTGTCGTGCTCGCGCCAGCGCTTGCGCTTCTCCTTGACCTCGCGCATGCCGACCGTCATCTGCGTCGGCCGCAGCGACAGGATGGGAACCGGGTGCACTCTCGGCTCACGCGTATTCGTCATTTCGAACGGTCCCTCATTGGTTGCAATTGGCGGAAACAAGTTCCCTGGACTATGCCATGACCCCAGTGACGGCAAAATGCGTCGGGCTGCACGCGCAGATGACAAGCCCATGTGGACGGAACGCAGGCGTGAGTTCCCCGCCAATATGGCAACGCAACCGCATATTCCTGACCGCGTCGCAGCCGGTTGGTGACGATTGACGGCACGCGATGCAAAATAGTGCGAATAGGAAATGCAGCTCCGAGTTGAGAAGATTTTCTGCAACGCGGTCATCACGTATGCTATCTAAAAATCGCTGCTTCGGAGTGATCCCCTGCCCTATGAAAAGCCAGCGGCCCATAAGCTCTGATGACGAGCACCGGGTGCTCCAATTCAGGCCGCGCACCTCGCCTTCCGCCATGGTTCGCCGGGGCAACGGCACCGTGCAATCATTGCGCGCGGCGCCGGAGCCGCTCGACCTGTCGCGCTACGAGCAGCCCCGCACCGGACCGGACGATTTCCGCCACCGCATGCTCGCCAATATCGCGGCGCTCGCCTTCACCATCGCGCTGACCGCGATCGGGATTTGGCTCGCCGTGAGTATTGCCGACCTGCGCCGGACTCAGGATTGCGTCCTGATGGGTCGCCGCGACTGCGTCAAGATCACGACGCCGCACATCTAGGCTCGCCCTGCCGGCGGTCCCTCGCTGGACGACCCGTGGCGGGCATCCCCAGCCCTGTCTCCGCGCCTGGCAGGCTCCATTGAACTCAGGGCGGCGCTCCGATATACGGGCTTTCGACCCGGCCAGAGGGGGGTTTGAGGGCGTCATCAGGGGCGCGATGCCCGCCCACCGTGCCACTCTGGAAATCTGACAAATACCTGCAATATATCAAAGGCTTAGTGATGTCTTCCACATTCGATCAGGTCGCCACGATCATCGCTGAAACCTGCGACATCCCGCGCGACACGATCACGCCGGATAGCCATGCCATCGATGATCTCGGCATCGACAGCCTCGATTTTCTTGATATCGCGTTCGCGATCGACAAGCAGTTCGGCATCAAGCTGCCACTTGAAAAGTGGACCCAGGAGGTCAACGACGGCAAGGCGACCACGGAGCAGTATTTCGTGCTGAAGAACCTGTGCGCGCGCATCGACGAGCTCGTCGCGGCCAAGGGCGCGGGCGCCTAAGCGCGCGGCCATGCAACTCGAATACTTCCACATGATCGATCGGATCGTCGACCTGAACGTCGACGAGAAGACGATTGTCGTCGAGGCCCAGGTTCCGAACGCAAGCACCATTTTCGAGGGACACTTCCCGGGCTATCCGCTGATGCCCGGCGTGCTCCTGATCGAATCGATGGCGCAGGCTTCGGGCTGGCTTCAGCTCGGTGTGCTGAAGTTCGAGCGCATGCCGATCCTCGCTGCCGTGAAGGAGGCCAAGGTCCGCGGCTCGGTCTACCCCGGTGACGTCATGAGCATCGAGGCGACCCTGTGCCATCAGGGCTCGGGTTACGCGGTCACCGAAGCCAAGATCCGGGTCGGCGGCAAGCTGCGCGCGAATTCGACGCTCACCTTCACGCAGATTCCCTTTCCCAATGCGGATATGCGCGGACACATGGACGCAATCGCCAAACGCGTCGGCTTTCCGCAACAGGCCGTTTCGCCATGATCGACACTTTCGCGACGAAGCCCGCCCAGACGGAAGTCTGGATCACCGGCATTGGACTTGCCACCTCGCTCGGCGAGGGGCTCGACGCCAACTGGGCCGCGCTCCAGGAGAAGCGCATCAATGTCGACGAGAAGGGCTTTGCGCCCTACATCGTGCATCCCTTGATGCCGGTCTCTTTCGACAGCCAGATTCCGAAGAAGGGCGACCAGCGCCAGATGGAAGCCTGGCAGCGTATTGGCACCTATGCCGCGGGCCTGGCGCTCGATTCCGCCGGGATCAAGGGCAACAAGGACATCCTGTCGAAGATTGACATGGTGGTGGCCGCAGGCGGCGGCGAGCGCGATCTCAACGTCGACACCGGCGTGCTCACGGCCGAGGCCAAGGGTGCCAACGCCCCCGGCTTCCTCAACGAACGGCTGATGAGCGACCTGCGGCCGACGTTGTTCCTGGCCCAGCTCTCCAACCTGCTCGCCGGCAACATCGCCATCGTCCATGGTCTCGGCGGCACCTCGCGCACCTTCATGGGCGAAGAGGTCGCGGGCGCGGACGCGGCCCGCATTGCGCTCGCGCGCATCGCCTCGGGTGAGAGCGACATTGCGCTGGTCGGTGGCTCGCACAATGGCGAACGCAAGGACCTGATGGTCCTCTACGAATTCGGTGACTTCAACCTGAAGGACAAGTTCGCTCCGGTGTGGGCGCGCAAGGACCATCCCGGCTTCGCGCTCGGTTCGGCGGGCGCCTTCCTGGTGCTGGAGTCGAAGGCGCATGCAGAGGCGCGCGGCGCAAAGCCGTTCGCCAAGCTCACCAGCGTCGTCGCCGACCTTGCCCGCCGCAAGCAGCCTGGCGACATGGCCTCGACGCTGGAGAAGCTTTGGGAAAAGCTGCCCAAGCGCGAGGGCAAGGCCGCGATCATATCAGGCGCGACCGGCGCCGAGCCCGCGACCTCGGAAGAGCGCAGCTTCCTGAGGAGCCACGCGGATCTGCCGGTGCGCTCGACCGGCACCATGTTCGGCCACACCATGGAAACGCAATTCCCGCTCGGAATTGCCCTCGCCGCACTGTCGATCTCGCGCGGTGCATTGTTCCCGCCGAATGATTCCACGGGGACTGAGATTGAAATGCAGGGCGCGCCCACCCAGATCGTGGTGGTAGGGGCTGGGCACTGGCGCGGCGAAGGCATGGCGCTGGTCGAGGCAGTGAGCTAGCTCAGGGGGTCGAGATGACTGCACCACGCGACAAATTCGGCCGTCCCGTCGTCGTCGTCACCGGCATGGGCATCATGACCTCGCTCGGCGCCGGCAAGGCCGACAATTGGGCGAAGCTGGTCGCCGGCGAATCCGGCATCCGCACCATCACGCGTTTTCCGGTCGACGGCCTGAAGACCACGATGGCTGGTACGGTGGATTTCGTCAGTGTCGATCCGTTCTCCTCCACCGGCCTCTCCGAGCGGATGGCGGAGCTGGTGACGGAGGAAGCGCTCGAGCAGGCCGGCATCGGCGCCAAGGCGGATTTCCCTGGCCCCCTCTTCCTCGCGGTCGCGCCAGTCGAGGTCGAATGGCCGCAGCGGCGCGAGCTTGGCCGCGCCGTCGGCAAGACCGAGTTCAACTACGACGACCTCCTGCGCATCTCCGGCGGCGGCAAGTACAGCGACTATCATCACCGCTTCATGTTCGGCTCGGTCGCCGCGCATCTCGCCGAGACTTTCGGCACCAAGGGCTCGCCGATCTCGCTGTCGACGGCCTGCGCCTCGGGCGCGACCTCGATCCAGCTGGGCGTCGAGGCGATCCGGCGTGGCGAGACCGACGCTGCGCTGTGCGTCGCGACCGACGGTACCGTCAATCCGGAGGCGCTGGTGCGCTTCTCGCTACTCTCGGCGCTCTCGACCCAGAACGAACCGCCGCGGGCGGCCTCCCGCCCCTTCTCCAAGAACCGCGATGGCTTCGTCATGGCCGAAGGCGCTGGCGCGCTCGTGCTGGAAAGCTACGAGGCGGCGACCGCGCGCGGCGCAAAGATCCTCGGCGTGATCGCCGGCTGCGGCGAGCTCACCGATTCCTTCCATCGCACCCGCTCCTCGCCCGACGGCAAGCCGATTATCGGCTGCATGAACAAGACGCTGGCCGATGCCGGCATGACGCCGGACCAGATCGACCACATCAACGCGCACGGTACCGCGACGCCCGAAAACGACAAGATGGAGTTCAACACGACGTCGGCAGTGTTCGGCGAGCTCGCGCAGAAAATTCCGGTCACCTCCAATAAGTCGATGGTCGGCCACACCATCTCGGCCGCCGGTGCGGTCGAGGCGATCTTCTCGCTGCTCACGCTCGAGCATCAGCGCATCCCGCCGACGATCAACTACGAGACCCCGGATCCGACGATCCTGTTCGACGTCGTCGGCAACAAGGCGCGCGATGCCCGCGTCACCGCGGTAATGTCGAACTCGTTCGGCTTCGGTGGCCAGAACGCCTCGCTGATCCTGACCCGCGAACCGGCCTGACCGGACGCATGGCACTGCTGACTGCGAGCACGAAGGCCCGCGCGCGGGAGGCTGCCAAATCGCTCGGCGGCAGCTTGATCGGCGCCGCGACGGTCGGCTTGCTGCGCACCACGCGCTATTTCGATCCGGTCAAGACTTCGGACTTTTTCGCGCGCGTCGTGAAGCTGATCGGCCCGCGTCTGCGCGAGCATCGCATCGGCCGCGCCAACCTCACTGCGGCATTTCCGGAGAAGTCGCCGGAGGAGATCGAACAAATCCTGATGGGCGTCTGGGACAATCTCGGCCGCGTCGGCGCCGAGTTCGCCCATATCGACCATGTCTGGGACTACGACCGCGATGACCCCGAGAAGAGCCGGATCGAATTGTCGCCGCGCAGCATCGAGCTGTTCGACCAGATCCGCGACGACGGCAAGCCGGCGCTGATCTTCGCCGCGCATCTGGCCAATTGGGAATTGCCGGCGCTCGCCGCCGTCGCGCATGGGCTGGATACCGCGATCCTCTATCGCCGACCGAACATCGCCTCCGCCGACCGCATCATCCAGGAGATGCGCCAGGTCAACATGGGCACGTTGATCCCGGCGGGCCGGGACGCGCCGCTGCGGCTCGCACAGGCGCTCAAGGACGGCAAGCACGTCGCGATGCTGATCGATCAGTATCTGACGGCCGGCGTCGAGGTCACCTTCTTCGGCCGCAAGACCCGCGCCAACCCGATGCTGGCGCGCCTCTTGCGCCAGGTCGAGTGCCCGATCCACGGTGTGCGCATCATCCGCCTGCCCGACGGCCGCTTTCGCGGCGAGCTCACCGAAGAGATCAAGCCGGTGCGCGATGCTGACGGCAAGATCGACATCCAGGGCACGACCCAGGCGATCACGAGCGTGGTGGAAAGCTGGGTGCGCGAGCATCCGGAGCAATGGCTGTGGCTGCATAGAAGGTGGCGGTAGTTACGCCGTCGTTGCGAGGAGCGAAGCGACGAAGCAATCCAGATTGCTTCCGCGGAGAGATTCTGGATTGCTTCGCTTCGCTCGCAATGATGGGCGTGCTCCTCACCGCCCCGTCTTCACCTTGGTCCAGAGTCTATTGATGATGCGCTGCGTCGCCGGCTCGCGCGCGGTGATGACGAAGAGCTTCGAAAGCGTCGCCTCGTCCGGATAGATGTTCTTGTCGTTCAAAATCTTTGGGTTGACCAGTTTCTGGCTGGCGAGGTTGCCGTTGGCGTAGGACAGGAAGTCCGAGTTCTTGGCGGCAACATCGGGGCGGTAGAGATAGTTGATCAGCTCGTAAGCCTCCTTGACGTTCTTGGCGTCCGCGGGGATCGCGAGATTGTCGAAGAACATCTGTGCACCCTCTTTCGGAATGGCATAGCCGATCTCGATGCCACTCTTGGCCTCCGCAGCGCGGGCGCGGGCCTGCATGATGTCGCCGGACCAGCCGACCACGAAGCAGATCTCGCCGGTGGCGAGCGCGCTTAAGTATTCGGAGGAGTGAAACTTGCGCACGGACGGGCGGACTTTTGCCACGACGTCGGCAGCCTTCTCCAGGTCCGCCTGCTTGGTCGAGTTCGGATCGAGCCCGAGATAGTTCAGCGCTGCCGGAAAGATATCGTCGGCGGAGTCGAGCATGTGCACCCCGCAATCTTTGAACTTGGTCAAATTCTCGGGCTTGAAGACGATGTCCCAGCTGTCGATCTTCGCATCCGGCCCCAGGATCTGCTTCACCTTGGCGACATTGTAGCCGATGCCCGTCGTACCCCACATGTAGTTGGCGGCGTAGACATTGCCGGGATCATAGATCGCGAGGCGTTCGGTCACCACAGGCCAGGCGTTGGCCAAGTTAGGCAGCATCGACTTGTCGAGCTTCTGGAAGATATTGGCCTTGATCTGGCGCTGCAGGAAATAGGCGGTGGGCACCACGACGTCGTAGCCCGACTTGCCGGCCATCAGGCGCGTCTCCAGCGTCTCGTTGGCATCGAAGGTGTCGTAGACCACTTTGATGCCGGTTTCCTTGGTGAAGTTCTCAAGGACCTCCGGCGCCATGTAGTTGGACCAGTTGTAGAAGTTGACGACCCGTTCCTCCGCACTTGCAGGGGCGGAGAGCAACGTCAGCGCTGCGGCGATTGCGAGAGCGAAGCAAAGCCTGAAGCGGCCGACATTCGTCATCTTCCTTACCTCTTGCGCCCGCGCACCGCATCCGACAGCCGCTCGAGTGCTGTGTCGAGCGTCTCATCCTTCTTGGCAAAGCAGAAGCGCACCACTGAGGTCACCGGGTCCTGCTCGTAAAAGGCCGACACCGGGATCGCCGCCACCTTGTAGTCCTTCACGATCCGCCAGCAGAACTCGGTATCGCTCTCGTTCAGCCCGAGCGGCGACAGATCGACCGTGAGGAAGTAGGTGCCTTGCGACCTCAGCACGGGAAAACCGAGGCTCTCCAGCCCTTTGGTGAGACGGTCGCGGCTCCGCGTCAGGTCCTTGCGCATCGACAGGAAGTAGTCGTCGGGCTTGCCGAGGCCGTAGGCGACGGCGGCCTGGAGGTTCGGCGCGGTGGTGAAGGTCAAGAACTGGTGCACCTTGGCGGCGACGCGCAAGAGCGGCGGCGCGGCGCAGACGAAGCCGATCTTCCACCCCGTCAGGGAGAAGATCTTGCCGGCCGAGCCGACCTTGATCGTGCGCTCGCGCATGCCGGGGATGGTGATCAGCGGGATGTGCTTGTGCTCGTCGAACGTGACGTGCTCCCAGACCTCGTCGCAGATCGCGATGACGTCGAATTTTTGGCAGTAGCGCGCCAGTAGCTCGAGGTCCTCGCGCGGATACACCACCGCGGAGGGATTCAAAGGGTTGTTGAACAGCACCGCCTTGGTCTTGGAATTGAAGACGCTTTTCAGCATGTCCTCATTCAGCCGCCAGTGCGGCGGCTCGAGCCGGACGAGGCGCGGAACGCCGCCCGCCTGTCGGATGATCGGCAGGTAGGAATCATAGACTGGCTGGAAGCAGACCACCTCGTCGCCGGGCTGAACCACCGCGAGAATTGCCGAGGTCAGCGCCTCGGTGCCCCCGGAGGTCACCATCACTTCGCTCATCGGATCGAGCTTGAGCCCGTGCCAGTGCCCGTAATGGGTTGCGATCGCCTGACGCAGCTCCGGCAGGCCCATCATCGAAGGGTACTGGTTGTAGCCGTGCAGAGAGGCATCGGCCGCGGCCCGGCGGATGTCCTCGGGGCCGGGATCGTCAGGAAAACCCTGGCCGAGATTGATTGCGGCATTGTCGCGCGCGGCCTGCGACATCGCCTCGAAGATAGTGACGGGAAGGTCGGCGAAGACCTTGTTCAGCGACGAGCTCTTGGTCGTCATCGCGAGCTCAGCCGCCCACCTTGCTGGGAAGACCGGCCGCTTTCCAGCCCAGCATGCCGCCGGCCAGATGCTTGTCGTAAGGCAGGCCCACCGCCTGCGCCGCGAGCGAGGCGGTCACCGAGCGCTTGCCCGATCGGCAGGCGAACACGACCTGCTTGCCTTGGGGATCGGGGATCGCCTTGGGATCGAAGGTCGAGAGCGGAACCACGAGGCCGTAAGGATAGGCCTCGGCTTCGACCTCGTTCGGCTCGCGGACATCGACCAGCAGATAGCGGCCTTCCGCGACACCCTTGGAGACCTCGTCCGGGGTCAGATCCTGTACCTGATTTGCCACATCATCCTCCAACGTCGCGCCTATTGGCCGGGGCACCCGGCCGGCGGCAACCTCGCCTCTCGGCCGACGAAAATCAAGCGCTACAATGGCTTGAGCTGAGCGGCGCAAGTTAAAGCTAAATCGCATCGACTTGAAGCGCAGCGTCGGTTGCCTGCCTAGATCGTGACCTGCGTTCCAACCTCGACCACGCGGCCGGAGGGGATCTGGAAATAGTCGGTGGCGTCGTTCGCCGAGCGGCTCAGCGAGATGAACAGTCGGTCCTGCCAGCGCGGCATACCGGAATGGGCCGCCGGCTTCAGCGCCCTCCGCGACAGGAAGAAAGAGGTCGACATGATGTCGAACTGCCAGCCGAGCTTGCGCGCGATCGCCAGCGCCTTGGGCACGTTGGGCGATTCCATGAAGCCGAATTTCAGCGTCACCTTTGAGAAGGTCGGTGAGATCTGCTCCAGTCGCACCCGGTCGGCCGGGTCGATGCGCGGGGTCTGCGCGGTGTCGATGGTGAGAATGACGTTCTTCTCGTGCAGCACCTTGTAGTGCTTCAGACTATGCATCAGCGCCGTCGGCGCGCTGAGTGGGTCCGAGGTCAGGAACACGGCTGTGCCGGGCACCCGCTGCGGCGGCCTTTTCTCCAGCATCGCCACGAGGTCGGCGAGCGGGAATTCGAGCTTGCGCGACTTCTCGAACAGCAGCCGGCTGCCCCGCCGCCACGTGTACATCAGGATGATCATGAGCGCGCCGAGCGCCAGCGGCACCCAACCGCCCTCGAACACCTTCAGCAGGTTCGCGGCGAGGAAGGTCAGGTCGAGGAACAGAAACGGCACAATGAGCGCGGCGGCGGCGAACGGCGACCATCGCCAGACCTTCCAGATCACGACGAAGCCCATCATCGCCGTGACCACCATAGTGCCGGTGACGGAGATGCCGTAGGCCGAGGCGAGCGCGCTGGAGGAGCGGAACAGGAGCACCAGCAGCACCACCGCAACCAGCAGCAGCTGGTTGATGCGCGGGATGAAGATCTGGCCGGAATGGGCCTCTGACGTATGGCGAATTTCGAAGCGCGGCAGCAGCCCGAGCTGGATCGCCTGGCGCGTCAGCGAATAGGCGCCGGTGATGACGGCTTGGCTCGCGATCACCGTGGCCATGGTGGCAAGCACCACCATGCTGCCGCGAACAAAACCTTGCGGGAAGAGCTGGAAGAACGGACTCACGATCGCCCCGGGATCGCTGAGGACCAGCGCCCCCTGCCCTAGATAGTTCAGCGCCAGCGATGGTAGCACGATAGACAGCCAGGCCGCTTGGATTGGCCGCTTGCCGAAATGGCCGAGGTCGGCATAGAGCGCCTCAGCACCGGTGACCGCCAGGAACACCGCGCCCAAAGTCACGAAGCCGATGACGCCATGCTGAAGCATGAATGACACGGCGTAGAGCGGGTTCAGCGCGTACAGCACCTGCGGCTGCGCGATGATCGGATGGACCGCCGCCGCGGCGATCACCGCAAACCAGACGCACATGATCGGGCCGAAGAAGGCGGCGACCCGGGCGGTGCCGCGCGACTGCACGGCGAACAGGCCGACCAGGATCGCCACAGTCAGCGGCACGATGTAGGGCTCGAACCGCAGCGTCACGTCTTTCATGCCTTCGATCGCTGACAGCACCGAAAGTGCGGGCGTGATCACGGCATCGCCGTAGAACAGGGCGCCGGAGATGATACCGAGCAGGACGACGGTCGCTCCGCCGGTTCCGACGGCGCGCTGGGCCAGCGCCATCAGCGCCAGCGTGCCGCCCTCGCCATTATTGTCGGCGCGGAGCAGGATCACGACGTATTTGAGCGTCACCACGACGATGAGCGCCCACACGATAAGCGACAGCACGCCGAGCACGGCCGCCGGTGTCGGTAGCCCCTCCGCCCCGGAAGCCGCCATCACGGCCTCGCGGAATGCGTAGAGCGGGCTGGTGCCGATGTCGCCATAGACGACGCCGATGCTGCCGAGCGCCAGCGCGCCGAAACGGGCAGTGGTATGGGCATCGCCATTGGCCGCCGCCGTTTCCGGGGCGGAAATCGCTACGTCGCTTGTCATGGGAGAGCCTGGTGGCCTCTAAATGCTTCACTGCACAATGGCGGAAGGGCGCGCGGCTTATAGTCCTGCGCTACCGGCATAGCATAGCCCGATTCCGGACCTTAGGCATGCAAATTTGCATGGCTCCGGCAGTTGCATTTAGATGGTGACCTGGGTCCCCACTTCAACCACGCGCCCCGTGGGAATTTGGAAATAGTCGGTGGCGTCGTTGGCCGACCGGCTCAGCGCGATAAAGAGGTGGTCCTGCCACAGCGGCATGCCCGACTGGGCCGAGGCCTTCAGCGATCGCCGCGACACGAAGAATGACGTGGACATGATGTCGAACTGCCAACCCTGCTTGCGCGCGATCGCGAGCGCCTTCGGCACGTTCGGCTGCTCCATGAAGCCGAAGCGCAGGCGGACCTTGAAGAACTTGTCGCTGATCTTTTCCATGCGGAATCGCTCGGACAGGTCGACCCGCGGCGTATGGGCGGTTTCGATGGTCAGGATCACGTTGTGCTCGTGCAGCACCTTATTGTGCTTGAGATTGTGCAGCAGCGCCGTCGGCACGAACGACGGATCGCTGGTCAGAAATACGGCCGTGCCCTTGACGATGTGCGGCGGCCGCTTCTCCAGGCTCCGGATCAGGTCGTCCAGCGGCACCTCGATCCGGCGCGTCTTCTGGATCAGGATCCCCGAGCCTTTTCGCCAGGTCCAAATCGTCCCCGCCATGGCGACGCCGAACAGCAGCGGCACCCAGGCGCCTTCGAGCAGCTTGAGCAGATTGGCGCTGAAGAAGCTTAGGTCGACGACGACGAAGGGCATGATCACGGCCGCAGCCGTGGCGGCGCGCCAGTTCCACAATTTCCAGATCACGATGAAGCCCATGATACCGTCGGCGACCATGGTGGTGGAGACTGCGATGCCATAGGCCGAAGCCAGATTGCTGGGGGTGTGGAACAGCAGCACCAGCAGCATCACACCGATCAGCAGCAGCCGGTTCACGCGCGGCAGATAGATCTGGCCAGCATGGGTCTCCGAGGTGTAGCGCACCTCGAAGCGAGGAAGCAGGCCGAGTTGCACCGCCTGATAGACCAGCGAATAGGCGCCCGTAATCACCGCCTGACTCGCGATCACCGTTGCGACAGTCGCAAGCCCGACCAGCGGCAGCACTAGATTTTCAGGCACCATGCGATAGAAGGAATGCTCGATCGCGCTGGGATCGGACAGCACCAGCGCGCCCTGCCCGAAATAGTTGATCAAGAGCGCGGGCAGCACGAAGAACATCCAGGCCGACTGGATCGGCTTGCGCCCGAAATGGCCGAGGTCGGCATAGAGCGCCTCGCCCCCGGTCACAGCCAGGAACACGGCGCCGAGTGTGACAAGGCCGATCGTGCCGTGCGACAGCACGAACTGCACCGCGTAATAGGGATTAATCGCCGCCAGCACCGAGGGGTCGTCGGCGATGTGGACAGCTCCCATCACCGCGATGACGGTGAACCAGACCACCATTACCGGCCCGAAGGCCGAGGCGACCAGCGCGGTGCCCTTGCTCTGCACGGCGAACAGCAGTGCGAGAATGAGCACCGTGAGCGGCACGACGTAGTGCTCGAACGCAGGGGTCGCGAGCTTGAGACCCTCGACCGCCGAGAGCACCGAGATCGCCGGCGTGATCATGGAATCGCCGATGAACATGGAGGCGCCGACTACGCCCAGCGCGAGCAGGAACCAGCTCCGCCGCCCGAGCGCACGCTGGCCGAGTGCCATCAGGGAGAGCGTGCCGCCCTCCCCGTTATTGTCGGCGCGCAGCAGCAGCAGGACGTATTTGGCGGTGACGACTATCAGAAGCGCCCATAGGATCAGCGAGAGCACGCCGAGCACGATAACCCGCGAGACCGGCTCGCCATGGGCCGCGCCTCTGACCGCCTCGTGGAAGGCGTAGAGCGGCGAGGTGCCAATATCGCCGAAGACGACGCCGATGCTCCCGAGCGTAAGGGCCCAAAAACCTGATGTGACCGGCCCTTCCTGGGTCTCGGTCGATGTGATGCTCGCCGTCATGAGGGTGGAGAACGCTTCGTCCCTGAATTTGATCCGGCGCCTTTTGACGCTTCCGGCGGGCCTGTCAACCGGCTCACCACCATAGCAGGCGCTGAGCCCGATGCTGTGACGGCGCGGTCACGCTCGCCCCAGCGCGACGAGATGCCTCAGGTAAGATGGTAGCGCAAGTCCTCTACGGCTTCAGATTCGGCGGCAGTGGCGGATCTTCGCGCATCAGGGTGATGGTCACCCGCCGATTGGCCGCGAGCGAGGGATCGTCCGGAAACAGCGGCTGGGTGTCCGCCTTGCCCGAGACAGCGAAGATGTGCGACGGCGGCAATCCTTCGCGTTCGAGGATCTGGCGCACGGCATTGGCGCGGTCGGCCGACAGGTCGAAGGCGCCGTAGTCGCTGCGGACCGGCACAAATCCCGCCGCGGTGTGGCCGGCGATGGAGACGCGGAGCGGCGTCGCCTTGAGCGGGATCGCGAGCTTCTCGACCAAGCGGCGGGTGCGGTCGTAAGGCACCTTGGAGCCGTCGGCGAACATCGAGCGGCCATCCTGGTCGACGATCTCGAGGTTGAGGCCCTGCTTGGTCTCTTCAAACATGATGTGCTTGGACATTTCCGTCAGTTCCGGCATGTCCTGCAACGCCTGGCGCAGCGAGGCCGCGGCGAGCGCGAAATTGCGGTCGACCTTGATCTTCGCCCCCGAGGTACGGTCGCGATCATCCTGGTCAGGCGTCGGCGTGTTGGAGGCGTCCTCGGGCTGGATGTGGTCGACGTTCTTCAGCCGCGGCCGCGTCGGCAGACCGTCGGATTCGACGATGCCGGCATAGCGCGCTTCGCTCTGCACGCCGAAGGCGTCGCGCATGGATCCGGCCACGATCTTCAACTTGTTGGCGTCCTGGGTCGAGAACGCGACGAGCATCACAAAGAAGCTCATCATCAGGCCCATCAGGTCGGCGAAGGTCACGAACCAGCCGTGACCGCCGCCGTGCGCATCGCCGCGTTTCTTCTTGGCCATGGTCTAGATCCCGGCGCGCGCGATCAGGCCGGCACCGGCTCGCCGTCGGCCTGACGGTGCTTCTCCGGCAGATAGGCCAGCAGCATTTCACGCACCAAGGTCGGGCTCTTGGAGTCGCGGATCATCAGGATGCCGTCGATGATCAGGGTGCGATTAGTCTCCTCATCCAGCAGCTTGCCGTGAAGTTTGTCGGCGATCGGCAGACAGAACAGGTTCGCGACGAGCGCGCCGTAGAGGGTCGCGAGCAACGCGGTCGCCATGAACGGGCCGAGCTTGGAAGGGTCGGTCATGTTGGCGAACATCTGCACCATGCCGATCAGTGTGCCGATCATGCCGAAGGCCGGGGCGCAATCGCCGATCGCACGGTAGATCTTGCTGCCCTCATCGAGGTGCATCAGGAAGTTGTCACGGTCGCGCTCGAGATTGTCGCGGATGAAGTCGAGGTCGTAACCGTCGGCAACGTAGCGGATGCCCTTAGCGAGGAAGGGTTCGTCGGTCTCGACCTTTTCCAGGCCGACCGGGCCCTGCTTGCGGGCGATCTCGGCGATGCGGGCGAGCTCGTCAACGAGGTCGTGGGCCGACAGGCGGCTCATGGTGAAAGCGAACTTGGCCCCGAGCGGAAGCCCATGCAGGAGCGCGCTGAGGGGAAAGCGGATCATGGTGGCGGAGATCGAGCCGCCGAAAATGATGATCATCGCATGTTCGGAGATGAACATGTGGAGATCGCCGCCCATGAAGATCATCGCAACGATGACGATGGTGCCCGCAATGAGCCCGACGCTCGTCATGATATCCATGGGAGACTCCAATGCGTACACGACAACGGCCGTCCTGGCCGCTGGCGCGGCCCAACCCCGAACCGCATCGGAACCCTAGAGCGCCGCCCTTAAAGCCGCGTAAAGGTTAAGTCTGGACAGCGAGGTACGGCGCGCCGCAGGCGCAGCGATTGCCGGTGGGCGGCGGGAATCTCAACACTTCGCTAACCATAACGGTCGCTAGGACGATAACCCCGTCAGCTCCAGGCTGAGCGCACGCAGGCGCTTGCGCGCGTCGGCGTCGTAGGCCTGCGGATTTGCGCGTGCCTCGTTCATACCGTTGAAGAACAATCCGCTTCTATCAGCGACGTCGTCGCCCGCGACAAGGTGCAGGATGGCTGCACCGCCTTGCTCGACCGTCGACATCGGAGTGATCCCGCCGGCGCGCACCATCGTGGTGTTCATGTAGGTCGCGGGATGCAGCGCGTTCACGGTGATGCCGGTGCTCTTTAATTCCTGCGCCAGATCGATCGTGAACATGATCTGAGCGAGCTTGCTCTGCGCATAGGCGCGCGAACCGCTGTAGCCCCTGGTGATCATGACGTCGTCGAACTCGATCGGGTGCTGGCCGAGCGAGGCGACGTTGACGATGCGCGACGGCGCGGCCGCCTTCAGCAATGGCAGCAACAGATGGACGAGCAGGAAACCGGCGAGATAGTTCACGGCAAATCGCAGCTCGTGCCCCTCGGCACTGACCTGCCGCTGCGGGCCGTCATTCTGCGAGCCGATGCCGGCATTGCTGACGAGGACATCGAGGCGCTGGTGGTCACGTTTCACGGCCTCCGCGAGCGCACGCGTGCCCGACATCGATGACAGGTCGGCTTGGTAGAAAGTCGGCGCGATACCGCCGGCCTTCACGATCTCGTCGCTCAAGGTCTTCGCACGCGCCGCGTCGCGGCCATGGATCAGGACCCTCGTACCTTCTTTGGCCAGCCGGCCTGCAACGTAGCGGCCGACGCCGTCGGTCGAGCCGGTGATCAGAACCGTCTTGCCCTTCATCCTCATTGCGCGTCCTCCAACTGCGGCCCTGCGTCACATCCGTGACGCGCCATCATGCGGTACTCTGTAGCTATGCGGCATGCTCCATCGCAGGAGCCGATTTGCCATGTTGACGTTGTTCAGTCTTCTCACTGCGCTGCCGGCGGTACTGGCGCTGCATCTGCTCGAGCCGGAGCTGGTGCTGCCGGCGTTCAGCGCCCTGCTTTTTGTCGAGGCCGGCTTCGCCATGATCGCGGCGCGGTTGATTCATCTCCCGGACAATGCGGAGGACATCACCCTGTGGGATCTTGCGGGCGGCTTCACCCTGATCGGATGCGCCGCCGCGGTGTTCGGCGAGCCGGATCAGGCCGCCCTGTTTCTGACGGAACAAGGCGGCCCACGGTCGGCGCCGCGACCGTAGGCCGCTCCGTCGCGCGTCTAGTGAATCTCCGCCGAGCGCTTCAGCGCCGCCTTCAGCTTCTCCAGCGAGAAGTCGGGACTGCGAGCGATCTCGAGGATCGGGGTCTCGCGGCGGCCGCAGAGCTCGGCTGCCTCGGGCAACTTTGCCGCGACGTCGATCGGGATCACGATGGCGCCGTGCTGGTCGGCATGGATCAGGTCGTCCGACTTGACGGTCATGCCGGCGACACGCACCTCGCCGCCGAAGCTCTCGGCATGCACCCAGGCATGCGACGGCCCGATCGAGCCTGCCAAGGCCTGGAAGCCCGGAGCCCATTGCGGGATGTCGCGGATCGAGCCGTCGGTGATGACGCCGAGACAGCCCAGCGCCTTGTGCACGTTGCTCTGCACCTCGCCCCAGAACGCGCCGTAGCCAACGTCGGGGCCGTCGATGTCCTGGATCACCGAGATGCGCGGACCGTGGCCGGTGCCGACATATTCGTAATAGTCGATGCGACGCTTGGACTGCTCCTCAGCAGGAAGCGAGGATTTCAGCACCGAGCGGATAGTGACCGTGCGGGCATAACCGACGATCGGCGGCAGATCGGGGAACGGACAAACAAGCTGCTTGGTGGTGTAGCCGATCAGCCGGCGCTCGGGCGCCACGATCTCCATGGCATTGCAGATCGTCGGCGTATCATAGCGGCCCAGCGCTTCGAGGACGGAAGCGGGCAGCGGCCCGGTCGCGGAATTGGTCACGGCGTTCTCTCCCAGATTGGCGGCCGCTGTTGGCGCGGTGCCGCAGGGCGATATAGCCGAGATCAGGCATCAACCCAACTCAGCGGGACTCATGGCAGATATCCGCGTGTGGCCGCTTAGTGCAGCCGTCCGGGCCGGTCGTCGTCGTCGTGCGGCGGCTCGGACAAATTCGCCAGCGTCGGCGCCGAAGGCGGTGACGCGACCTCACCTCCCGCCGGCGCGGTGGTTTCCATCGCCCGCGCCTGATCGCGGTAGGATTTGTAGCCGAGCGGCAGACAGAGCAGATAGAGCACCGTGCCGATCGACAGCACGTGCCAGGGATAGGCGATCAACAGCGCGATGAAGACGATGACGGCGACGAACGCCGGCAGCACCAGCTCGGGCGGCACGCGCATGCGCTTGGTCTTGCCGGAGAACACCGGCAGGCGCGACACCATCAGGAAGGCGATCAAGAGCGTGTAGGCTGCCGTTACCGCCGCGGGCCAGCGTCCGAAATCGAGGAACGCGACATAGATCGGCAGCAGCACGGTGATCGCGCCGGCCGGCGCCGGCACGCCGGTGAAGAAGTTGGCCGCAAACGCCGGCTTGTTCGGATCGTCCATGGTGGCGTTGAAGCGCGCCAGGCGCAGGCCGCCCGAGATCGCGAACACCATCGCGGCAATCCAGCCGGCATTGCCGAGCTCGTGCAATTGCCAGAAATACAACATCAGGCCGGGCGCAACGCCGAAATTGACGAAATCGGCGAGGCTGTCGAGCTCGGCGCCGAATTTGGACTGGCCTTTGATCATGCGCGCGATGCGGCCGTCGATGCCGTCGAGCGCGGCCGCGAACACGATGGCATAGACCGCGAGCGACATCCGCCCCTCAATCGACAGCCGGATCGAGGTCAGGCCGGCGCAGATCGCCAGCAGCGTGATGACGTTGGGCACCAGCATCCGCACCGGAATCGGACGGAACCGCCGCCGGCGCGCGTCAGGATCTTTGAAATCGTAGGGCGTCATGGCTCGTCCTCACCTCAAAGCGAGATATAGCAAGCCGCGCTCCCCTCCGCCATTGCGGCGGAACGTTCCCTGGAACGACTTATTGGTTAATTGGTGCGATAGGTGCGGCTGGGGTCGTCCCCGGCAAGATCGGCCAAAATCGTCTCGCCGGCGATCGCGGTCTGCCCTTCCGATACCAGCGCTTTGGTACCGACCGGCAGATAGACGTCGAGCCGCGAGCCGAAGCGGATAAGACCGAAGCGCTCACCGGCGCCAATCGCCTGCCCTTCCTTGACAAAGCAGACGATGCGCTTGGCCACGAGGCCGGCAATCTGGATCACGCCGATCCGCGCCGTGGGCGTCGTGATCACCAGCGAGTTGCGCTCATTGTCCTCGCTCGCCTTGTCGAGCTCGGCATTGATGAACAGGCCGGGCCGGTAGGCGATACGGTCCACCCTGCCCGCGATCGGGCTGCGGTTCACGTGGCAGTTGAACACGCTCATGAACACCGAGATGCGCGGCAACGGCCGGTCGCCGAGCCCGAGCTCGGCCGGGGGGAGCGCCATGGTGATCATCGAGACGCGGCCGTCAGCCGGCGACACCACGAGCCCCTCGCGCACCGGAGTGACCCTGACGGGATCGCGGAAGAACAGCGCGCACCACACGGTCAGGATCGTGCCGATCCACCCCAGAGGGGACCACAGCCAGAATAGGATCAGGCTTGCCAGCGCGAAACCGCCGATGAAGGGATAGCCCTCCTTGTGGATCGGCGGGATCTGACGCTGGATCGAATCGAGAATGGACATCGCTCTCTGCCGCTGAAGGGTTGACGGCGCACGGGGCCGTCCCGCGCGGTGGAGTTGTTTAGGCCAGAGTTGGCACCCGAGACAAGGTCACTCCGCCGCCGCAGGCGCCGTCAGGGAATCATTGACCGGCGGCGGCTCCCGGTTGGGCGCCTCGCTACTGTCGGCCATCTTGGCCAGTTTCTCCCGCGCCGCCTCGGCCTCGCGCTGCCTGTTCCACATGCTGGCATAGAGGCCGCCCTGTGCGAGCAGCTTTGCGTGGGTGCCGCGCTCGGCGATACGGCCCTGATCCAGCACGATGATCTCGTCGGCGCCGACGATAGTCGAGAGCCGGTGCGCGATCACCAGCGAAGTGCGGTTCTTGGCCACGCGGTCAAGCGCGCCCTGGATCTCGTGCTCGGTGTGGGTGTCGAGCGCCGAGGTAGCCTCGTCGAGCACCAGGATAGGCGGCGCCTTCAACACTGTGCGCGCGATCGCGACGCGCTGTTTCTCGCCGCCGGAGAGCTTCAGGCCACGCTCGCCGACCTGGGTCTCGTAGCCCATCGGCGCCAAGCGGATGAAATGGTCGATCTGTGCCAGCCGCGCCGCCTCCTCGACCTCGACATCGCTGGCGTCCCAGCGGCCGTAGCGGATGTTGTAGCGGATGGTGTCGTTGAACAGCACGGTGTCCTGCGGCACCATGCCGATGGACGCGCGCAGCGAAGCCTGCGTGACGTCGCGGAGATCCTGGCCGTCGATCAGGATCTTTCCGCCGGAGACGTCATAGAGACGGAATAGCAGCCGCGAGATCGTCGATTTGCCCGCACCCGAGGGGCCGACGATCGCGACCGTCTTGCCGGCCGGCACCTCGAAGCTGATGCCCTTCAGGATCGGCCGCGTCGGCTCATAGGCAAAGCGCACGTCGTCGAAGCGCACCGTGCCGGCAGAGACGACCAGCGGCTGCGCATCGGGCGCGTCCTTGATCTCGGCCTCGCGGCCCAGCACACCAAACATCTTCTCAATGTCGATGATCGCCTGCTTGATCTCACGATAGACCATGCCCATGAAGTTCAGGGGCTGGTAGAGCTGGATCATCATGGCGTTGACCAGCACGAAATCGCCGACCGTGTTGGTGCCGTTGCGCACGCCGATCGCACACATCAGCATGGTCGCGGTCAGGCCGAGCGTGAAGATCACGGCCTGGCCGGTATTGAGCACCGCGAGTGAAGTATACGTGCGGACGCTCGCCTCCTCGTAACGCGCCACCGACCTGTCATAGCGCTGGGCCTCGCGCGCCTCCGCGCTGAAATATTTGACGGTCTCGTAGTTGAGCAGCGAGTCGATTGCCTTGGTGTTCGCCTCGGTGTCGGAATCATTCATCTTGCGGCGGATGCCGATCCGCCACTCGGTCGCGATGTAGGTGTAATACATGTAGAGCGCGACCGTGATCAGAGTGGCGACCACGTATCGCCAATCGAACTGCCAGAGCAGCACGGCCATCAGCAGCGAGACCTCGACGATGGTCGGGATCAGCTGCAGGATCACCATGCGCACGATGACCTCGATGCCCTCGCGGCCGCGCTCGAGCACCCGCGTCAGGCCGCCGGTCTTGCGCTCGAGATGGAAGCGCAGCGACAACTCGTGCATGTGAATGAAGGTGATGGTCGCAAGCTTGCGCACCGCATGCATGGCGACGCGGGCGAAGATGCCGTCGCGCCATTGCGTCAGCACGGCCATCAGGATGCGCATCGCGCCGTAGCTCGCGGTCAGCAGTAGCGGCGGGGCGATCACCCAGAGCTGCCAATTGTCCGCCTGCACCGGCGCCGTGTTGGCGCCGGTCAGCGCGTCCGTCGCCCATTTGAAGCTGAACGGCACCGCAAGCGTGATCAGCTTCGCGGCGAGCAGCAGCACCAGCGACCAGACCACCCGCATCTTCAGGTCGAAGCGGTCGCCCGGCCAGATATAGGGCCACAGATGCGCCAGCGTGCCCATCAGCGTGGCCCGCTCCAGCCGTTCCCCCGCGGGAGGATCAGGAACGTCGGCTCCGTCGAACGATTGAGGTTGGTCCATCAAAAAGCCTGAAAGCCCGCCGGATGCGGGCGGCGTTACGATTTTCGATTTTCGCCCGTCATATAGAGCCTTCCCGATGCCAGCGCACCCCGCCAGATGGCGAATCTTCGATTGTTTGTCGCTATTTGCCGGTAGATTTGCGGGAGTCCCGAATCACCGATTGGACTTGACGCCTCTTCGCTGCAATGCATCATGGCACCAATGAGCACAATCAAAACCGTCTGTGTCTATTGCGGCTCCGGCCCCGGAACCAATCCCAACTTTACCGAAGGTGCCAAGGCATTCGGCAAGGCGCTCGCCGAGAACAACATCCGCCTGGTCTATGGCGGCGGCTCGCTTGGCCTGATGGGCGCGGTCGCGACCTCCGTGCTGGATCACGGCGGCACCGTCACCGGCATCATCCCCGACTTCCTGCGGCTGCGCGAGAACGCGCTGACGCGAGTGCAGGAGATGATCGTCACCCCCGACATGCATGAGCGCAAGCGGCTGATGTTCGAACGCTCCGATGCCTTCGTGGCGCTGCCGGGCGGCGTCGGCACGCTGGAGGAGCTGGTCGAGCAGATGACCTGGAAGCAGCTCGGTCGTCACGCCAAGCCGGTGCTGCTCGCCAACATCGACAATTTCTGGGAGCCGCTGTTCTCGCTCTTGTCGCATATGCGCCAGACCGAGTTCATCCGCGCCGGCCTGTCGATCGACATCCTCAAAGCCGATCGCGTCGAGGATATTCTACCGAAGCTGAAGGCAGCCGCCGCCCAGGTCGCCGAGGCGGAAAAGCAGATGGCTCCGGAAGTGGCACGCCGGCTGTAAGGATTACGCGCTCGGAAACGTCACCGCCTCGATGCGATTGCCGTCGGGATCGCTCACGAACGCCGCATAATAGCGCACGCGATCGTGGGGGCGAAAGCCCGGCGCGCCATCGGAGGCACCGCCGGCGGACAGCGCGGCGGCGTGAAACGCATCGACCTCATCAGTCGTCTTCGCCCGCAGGCAGATGTGCACGCCGCTCTCCGGCGGGACGTGCGGCATGCCCTCGCGCAAGTTGATCCAGAACTCCGGATAGGCCTTGCCGAAGCCGACCGTCCGCGGCCGCGTCACGAGGCGCGTGAGGCCGAGCGCGGATAGCGCGGCCTCGTAGAATTTTGCGGCGCGATCGAGATCGCTGACGCCGACGGAAATGTGGTCAATCATTGGTCGCTCCCCCTCTCCGCTATCATTCCGGGCACGCGAAGCGTGAACCCGGAATCTCGAGATTCTCAGGTGCGCAATTGCGCACCTTAGTTCGGCCCTGCGGACCGCCCCGGAATGACTCCCTGATAGCTACGCCGGCGCCCCCGACTTCACCAGCTTGTAGATCACCGAATCCATCAGCGCCTGGAACGAAGCGTCAATGATGTTCGGAGACACGCCGACCGTAGTCCAGCTATCGCCGTTCTCGTCCTCGCTTTCGATCAGGACGCGCGTGACCGCACCGGTGCCGCCGTTCAGGATACGCACGCGATAGTCGATCAGTTTCAAGCCCTCGATGTAGGTCTGGTACTTGCCGAGATCCTTTCGCAAGGCGACGTCGAGGGCGTTGACGGGACCGTTACCCTCGGCGGCTGAAATCAGGCGCTCGCCGGCGACGTCGACCTTGACCACAGCCAAAGCGACGGTGACGCGCTCGCCATGCGAATTGTAGCGCTGCTCGACATTGACGTCGAACTGCTCGACTTCGAAATAGTGCGGCACCTTCCCGAGCGTCCGGCGCGCCAGGAGCTCGAACGAGGCGTTTGCGGATTCGTAGGCGTAGCCCGCCGCCTCGCGCGCCTTCAATTCCTCGACCAGGCGCGTCAGCTTCGGATCGCTCTTCTCGTAAGGAATGCCGGCGCGGTCGAGCTCGGCAATGACGTTGGAGCGTCCGGCCTGGTCGGAGACCAGCACCTTGCGGTGGTTGCCGACCAATTCCGGCAGGACGTGCTCGTAAGTCTGTGGATCCTTCAGCACGGCGGAGGCGTGAATGCCGGTCTTGGTGACGAAGGCGCTCTCGCCGACATAGGCCGCATGCCGGTTCGGCACGCGATTGAGCATGTCGTCGAGCGTGCGCGAGACCTTGACCAGCGTTGCCAGCTTCTCGGCTGTGACGCCGATCTCGAAGGCGTCGGCAAAGCCCTTCTTCAACCTCAGCGTCGGGATTAGCGAGCAGAGATTGGCGTTGCCGCAGCGCTCGCCAAGGCCATTCAGCGTGCCCTGGATCTGCCGTGCGCCGGCGCGCACCGCAGCGAGCGAGTTGGCCACCGCCTGCTCGGTGTCGTTATGGGCATGGATGCCGACGTGATCGCCGGGGATGTGCTTCGTCACTTCGGTGACGATGTCCTCGACCTCGTCAGGCATGGTTCCGCCATTGGTGTCGCACAGCACCACCCAGCGCGCGCCGGCCTCATAGGCGGCCTTGGCGCAGGCGAGCGCGAACGCCGCGTCTTCCTTGTAGCCGTCGAAGAAGTGCTCGCAGTCGAGCATCACCTCGCGGCCGGCGGCATTCGCGGCCGCGACGCTGTCGCGAATCGAGGCGAGGTTTTCCTCCTTCGTCGTCTCCAGCGCAACGCGCACCTGATAGGCCGATGACTTCGCCACGAAGCAGATCGCGTCGGCCTTTGCTTCCAGCAGCCCGGCCACACCAGGGTCGTTGGAGATCGAGCGCCCGGCCCGCCGCGTCATGCCGAAGGCGGTAAAGCGCGCATGATTAAGCTTGGGCTTGGTCGCAAAGAATTCGCTATCGAGCGGATTGGCGCCGGGATAGCCGCCCTCGACATAATCGATGCCGAGATCATCGAGCATCGCCGCGATGACTTGCTTGTCGGCCAGCGTGAAATCGACGCCGTTGGTCTGCGCGCCGTCGCGCAGCGTGGTGTCGAACAGATAGAGACGCTCCTTGCTCATTGCGGCGCTCCGAGCGTCTTCTTCATGGTGGTGTTGGCGAGCCACTCGTCATTGATGGCGACGCTGTTGCGCTGCTGGGCGGTGTAGCCGCGCTTGGCGAAGAAGCCCTGTGCGGTGTCGCTGGCATCGACCGACAGGCTCGTCGCACCGCGACCGCCGGCAAGCTTCTCCAGCGCATCGACCAGCATGGTCGCAACGCCCTGCCCGCTCACTCCGGGATGCACATAGAGCATGCGGATATGATCGTTGCCGCGCAGCGAGGCGAAACCGATGGGCGAGCCTTCCAGCGTCGCGACCAGGGTCAGGTCGGCGGCGAGCCCCTTGCCGAACTCTTCGCTTTCCGCCGTCTCCATCCAGGCCTGCTGCTGCGCCTCGCTATAATCGTCGCCGGTCAGCTCCTCGATGCTGGCGGTGAAGATCGCGGCGAGCACCGGCACATCATCAGGCAGGAAGGGCCTAAGTGCGGGCTTTGGCAAAGTCTGTCCCATCGTCCTCACCACATCCCATAGAGTTTCAGCACGATCGCCACGGCCGCGCCGAGCAGTGCGATCTTCAGCGCGATGTAGTAGAGCCAGTGCCGCGGAAAAGGCGTGTCGGGCCGCTTCATCGCTTAAGCTTCCAGGTAGTCGTGCCGTCTTTGTGATCCACGAGTTCGATTCCCATCGCGGCAAGCTCATTTCGAATACGATCGGACTCCCCAAAGTCCTTACGGCGACGGGCGGCCGTCCGTTCCGCGATGAGGCGTTCGACTTCCTTCGCATCGATGCCGCTCGCCTGTTGCTTGCGGCCTTCCCATTGCGCAGCGCTCTCGGAGAGAAAACCGAGCAGCCGCAACGATCCCGCCAAGCCGTTCACGTCGCTGCCGCGCAAGCCGTGCAGCGCCGCGATCGCAAGGGACGTGTTGAGGTCGTCCAGCAGCGGCTCGACCACGGATGCTGCCGGCCTGCCGGGTTCGACGTCGGCCGCAACGCGATACCAGTCGTCGAGCGTCTTGGCGCTCTCCTCCAGCGACTTCATGGTCCAGTCGATCGGCGAGCGGTAATGCGTCTTCAGCATGTTCAGACGCAGCACCTCACCCGGCCAATCCGCCAGCAGCTCATGGATGGTGATGAAGTTGCCGAGACTCTTCGACATCTTCTCACTCTCGACCTGCAGGAAGCCGTTATGCATCCAGTAGTTCGCCATGCGCTGCTGGTGGAAGGCGCAGCAGGTCTGCGCGACCTCGTTCTCGTGATGCGGGAACACGAGATCGATACCGCCGCCATGGATGTCGAAATGCTCGCCGAGATGCTTCCAGGCCATTGCCGAGCACTCGATGTGCCAGCCCGGGCGTCCCTGCGCGGCGATGCCCGCCGGCGATGGCCATGACGGCTCGCCCGGCTTTGACGGCTTCCACAGCACGAAGTCGGTGTTGCCCTTCTTGTAGGGCGCGACATCGACGCGGGCGCCGGCGACCATCTCGTCCAGCGAGCGATTGGACAGCGCGCCGTAGCGCGGCAGGCCGGCATTGGCCGCGTTCATTGCCTGCGGCGAGAACAGCACATGATCCTCAGCGACATAGGCAAAGCCGCCGGCGACGAGCTTTTCGATGATCTCGCGCATCTCGCCGATATGCTCGGTCGCGCGCGGCTCGACGCTCGGTCGAAGCGCGCCCAGCGCATCGACGTCGGCATGAAACTGCCGGCCCGTCTCCTCAGTGACCTTGCGGATCGCCTCGTTCAGCGGCAGGCCGGGAAAATCCCGCGCGGCGCGGTCGTTGATCTTGTCGTCGACGTCGGTGATGTTGCGGACATATTTGACATGCGCCTCGCCATAGAGATGGCGCAGCAGCCGAAACAGCACGTCGAACACGATCACGGGTCGCGCATTGCCGATATGGGCGAAGTCATAGACGGTCGGTCCGCAGACATACATGCGCACGTTGTTCGCATCGAGCGGTACAAAGGTCCGCTTTTCCCGGCTCAGCGTATCGTAGAGGCGCAATTCCATATGGATACCCGTCGGCTGTTGGCCGGGCGTCCAAGGCTCTCAATGTTTTTGAGAAAAGACGGCTCCAGCCAGCGAATCGCTAGCTCGTAATCTCGCGGCAAATGGCGCAAATGGCGAGGAGACCGTTCATGCGGCCACATATGGGCTATGAGGCGGCTCCGCGTCAAGAGAGCCGCGAAAACGCCGCTTTATCTCCGCAAAGCGCGCGCCTCGCCCTGCTGGTTCATGATCCTTAACCACTTGAGCCCATTCTGGAACTGGCGGTTCCATTTTTCTCACGGGTATTTTCATGCGATCCTTGCTCGCGCTGATTTTGTGCGCCGCCACCCTTACGGCAGCCAGCGCTTACGCCGAGACGCGCGTCTTCATCATTGTCAACCAGGCGGACGGCTATGGGATCGCGCGCACCTATTGCCAGTCACGGGATTTTGCCCAGGCCTCGGCCTATCGCCGGGTCGATCCCGACGAAATTACCGGCTCCGTCCCAAATCCGGCGCAAACTGCTCCCATGGCCGTTGCGACGAATATGTCGCAATCACCTGCCAGCGCTGAATTCGCTCGGAACTGGCGGGCCTTAGGCCCAATCTTTGGCCCCTGAAACGACGTGACGATGCCGCAGGAAGCGGCTATGGGAGGGCGCGCTTCGGCCCTCAAGTCACTTCGGTTTCCCAAGTCACATTGGGCCGTGACCTCGCTAGAATGGCGGATATGCCTGAATTGTTGTCCCTGCCCCGTGCCCGCTTCCTCCTTGTCTGCACCGTGCTCTTGAGCACGGTCGTGCTCGCCACCGGCGCTTTCGCGCAGGTCGGCCCTCCGGGACCGCCGCCTCAGCCCGGCCAGAACGGGCTCGGCTCTAATCCGATGTGCGTGCGGCTGGAAGGCCAGCTCGCCGCACTCGACCGCGGCGGCGGTGGTGACCCCGCGCGCGAAGAGCAGATCCGCCGCTACCAGGATTCCCAGACCCGCCAGCAGGCCGAGCTCGATCGCGTCACCATGCAGGCCAAGCGCATGGGCTGCGATTCCTCCGGCTTCTTCTCCCTGTTCAGCGGCCAATCCGCGCAATGCGGCCCGGTCAACACCCAGATCCAGCAGATGCGCGCCAATCTGGATCAGATCACTGGCAATCTCGAGCGCCTGCGCGGCGGTGGCCCGGGAGGCTTCAGCCCCGAGCGCGACAATCAGCGCCGCTCGGTGCTGGCGGCGCTGGCGCAGAACAATTGCGGCCCGCAATATGCCAACGCGGCGCAGTCGCAAGGCGGCGGCAACTTCCTCAGCAATCTGTTTGGCGGCAATAACGCGGGCAATCCGCAAGCCGTTCCGCCCGCCGATCTCGGCCCGCAATCCGGCACCTTTCGCACCGTGTGCGTGCGCACTTGCGACGGCGCCTATTTCCCGATCTCGTTTGCGACCGTGCCGGCGCGCTTTCCCGACGACGAGAAAACCTGCAAGGCGCTGTGCCCGGCCGCGGAAGCCGTGCTCTACACCCATCGCAATCCCGGCGAAGACATGAACTCGGCGGTCTCGATCGGCGGCCAGCCCTACACGGCGCTGCCGACAGCGTTCAAGTTCCGCAGCGAGTTCAACCCATCCTGCTCCTGCAAGGCCGCAGGCCAGACCTGGGCGGACGCGTTGAAATCGGCGGACGACAAGGCCGCAGTCGAGCAGCAGGGCGACATCATCGTCACCGAAGAGAGCGCCAGGAAGATGCAGCAGCAGCGGCTCAACAAGGGCACGCCCGCGAATGCCAAGAAGGGCGCAGCTTCGGCGCCGACGACGGCCAATACGCCGGCCACGACGCCGCCGGCAGATACCCCCACCACCGCTAACTCCGAGAACAAGCCGATCCGTTCAGTCGGCCCGACCTTCCTGCCGCAGCAGCAGAAGTAGTCACAAACTCAACTGTCATGCATCCGCCTTCGCGGATGATAACAGCGTGTTATGTGGGGAGAGCGTTCGTCCATCCGGCCGAGCTAGGTTCCTACCCCTCGAACGCGTCGATAGACGCCTTGCTGCCGCGCGTCACCAGCGCCTCATCTGCCGCCGGCAACGGCTCGCCCTTGTCGCGGAATCTGTTCGTGATGGGATAACGGCGATCGCGGCCGAAATACCGGGCCGTCACCTTCACGCCGGGCGCGGCCTGGCGGCGCTTGTATTCGGCGACGTTGAGAAGATGGTCGATGCGGGTGACCGTCTCGCGGTCAAAGCCGGCTGCGATGATGTGATCAAGTGGCTCCTCGCGTTCGACCAGACGTTCCAGGACGGCATCGAGCACATCGTAGGGCGGCAGCGAGTCCTCATCACGCTGGTTCTCGCGCAATTCCGCGGTCGGCGGGCGCGTGATGATATCCGGCGGAATGACCTCCCCGGCCGGTCCGAGCGCGCCCTCCGGCTTCCAGGAATTGCGCAGTGTCGCCAGCCGAAACACCTGCGTCTTATAGATGTCCTTGATCGGATTGAAGCCGCCGTTCATGTCGCCATAGAGCGTGGCGTAGCCGACCGACATTTCCGACTTGTTGCCTGTCGTCACCACCATCAAGCCGGTTTTGTTGGAGATCGCCATCAAGAGCGTGCCGCGGGTGCGGGCCTGAAGATTTTCCTCGGTGATATCTGGCGGCAGATTCTTGAAGAGGCCGGACAGGATGGTCTCGAACCCGTTCACCGCTTCGGCGATCGGCAAAACCTCGTAGCGGATGCCGAGATGGCCCGCGAGCTCGCCGGCATCCGCAATCGAGTGTGGTGCCGTGTAGCGATAAGGCAGCATCACGCCATGCACCTGATCGGCGCCGAGCGCATCGACCGCGATCGCCGCACACAGCGCGGAATCGATGCCGCCGGAAATGCCGAGCAGCACGCCCGGAAAGCCGTTCTTGGCGACGTAATCGCGGAGGCCCAGCACGCAGGCGGCATAATCGGCCTTGTCGCCCTCGGGCTGCTCGGCGATCGGCCCGGTGCAGCGCCAGTCGTCACCATTCCTGGTGAAGCGCAGCGTGACCATGCTCTCCTCGAACGCCGGTAATTGCGCCGCAAGCGAGAGGTCGCCATTGAGCGCGAAGGACGCTCCGTCGAACACGAGCTCGTCCTGCCCGCAGATCTGATTCAGATAGACCAGCGGCAGGCCGCTTTCGGTGACGCGCGCCACGGCGACCGACAGGCGAACGTCATTCTTGTCGCGGGCGTAAGGCGAGCCGTTCGGCACCAGGATGATCTCGGCGCCAGTCTCCGCCAGCGTCTCGACCAGGTTTTCGTAGTCCTCGGACTCTTCCAGCCAGATGTCCTCGCAGATCGGCACCCCGATGCGCACGCCACGCACGGTCACGGGTCCTGCTGCGGGTCCCCGCGCAAACAGTCGCTTCTCATCGAACACGCCGTAGTTCGGCAGATTGCACTTGAAGCGTAAGCCGGAGACACGGCCGCCATCGAGCAGCGCACAGGCATTGTAAAGCCTGCCCTCCTCGACCCAGGGCGTGCCGACCAGCATCGCCGGACCACCGTCCGCGGTCTCGCGCGCGAGGCTTTCGATCGCGGCGCGGCAGGCGGCCTGGAACGCCGGCTTCTGCACCAGGTCCTCCGGAGGATAGCCGGCGATGAACAATTCCGGAAACAGCACGAGGTCGGCACCGTCGGCGGCGGCTCGCGCGCGCGCCGAGCGTGCCTTCGCAGCATTGCCCTCGATGTCGCCCACGGTCGGATTGAGCTGGGCGAGCGTGACCGCGAATGCGTTGAGACGTTCGGTCATGGACCGCCCTTGTTCGATCGTCGCTAGACGAAACCCAATCGCTCGATGAGCGCAAAGATCCAGAACGCGCCGGCCATCAGCAGCGCAACGCCGACGGCGGCCGAGCCCATGTCCTTGACCCGGCCGATCTGCTTGTCGTGGTCCATGGTCAGGCGGTCGGCGAGTTTTTCGATTGCGGTGTTGAGCAGCTCGACGACCAGCACGAAGGCGACTGCACAGACCAGCTCGACCGCGCGCATCGCGGTCGCGCCGATGAACCAGGCCAGCGGCAGCGACAGGAGGAGCACAAAGATCTCCTCGCGGACGGCCTGCTCCGAGCGGAACGCAAAGGCCAGACCGTTCCGGGAATTGATCGTCGCCTTCCAAATTCGCAGCAAGGTTCTAGAGCCCCGCTGCGGCGGGCATCGGCCTGGCTTTGCCGGCGCGTTCCTGCTTCAGCAGCTCGGCAATCAGGAAAGCCATGTCGATGGATTGCTCAGCATTGAGACGTGGATCGCAGACCGTGTGGTAGCGGTCGTTGAGATCCTCGTCGGTGATGGCGCGGGCGCCGCCGAGGCATTCGGTGACGTCCTGGCCCGTCATCTCCAGGTGCACGCCGCCGGCATGGGTGCCTTCCGCGGCGTGGACCGCAAAGAACGACTTCACCTCGGATAGGATGCGGTCGAACGGGCGGGTCTTGTAGCCCGACGTCGAGGTGATGGTGTTGCCGTGCATGGGATCGCAGGACCAGACCACCACCCTGCCCTCGCGTTGCACGGCGCGGATCATGTTGGGCAGATGCTCGCCGATCTTGTCGGAGCCGAAGCGGCCGATCAGCGTCAGCCGGCCCGGCTCGTTGTCGGGGTTGAGCACGTCGATCAGCTTCAGCAGTTCGTCGGGCTTGAGTGACGGGCCGCATTTGAGCCCGATCGGGTTCTTGATGCCGCGGAAATACTCGATATGCCCGTGATCGAGCTGGCGGGTGCGGTCACCAATCCAGATCATGTGGCCCGAGGTCGCGTACCAGTCGCCGGTGGTGGAATCGACGCGGGTCAGGGCCTGCTCGTAGCCGAGCAGCAGCGCCTCGTGGCTGGTGTAGAAATCCGTGGCGCGCAGCTCGGGATGGCTTTCGAGATCGAGGCCGCAGGCGCGCATAAAGTTGAGCGCGTCCGAGATGCGGTCGGCCAATTCCTTGTAGCGGCGGGACTGCGGGCTATCCTTGAGGAAGCCGAGCATCCATTGATGCACGCTGCCGAGATTGGCGAAACCGCCGGTGGCGAAGGCGCGGAGCAGGTTCAGCGTCGCGGCCGACTGGCGGTAGGCCATCAGCTGGCGCTGCGGGTCCGGCACGCGCGCTTCCTTGGTGAAGGCGATGTCGTTGACGATGTCGCCGCGATAGCTCGGGAGCTCGACGCCGTTCACCTTTTCCGTCGGCGACGACCGCGGCTTGGCGAACTGGCCGGCGATGCGGCCGACCTTCACCACGGGGACGGCGCCGGCGTAAGTCAGCACCACCGCCATCTGGAGCAGCACGCGGAAAAAGTCGCGGATGTTGTTGGCGCCGTGCTCGGCAAAGCTCTCAGCGCAGTCGCCGCCCTGGAGCAGGAAGGCCTCGCCGGCCGCAACCCGTGCCAACGCCTTCTTCAGATTGCGCGCTTCGCCGGCAAATACCAGCGGCGGAAAGGTCGCAAGCTGCGCCTCGACGTCGGCCAAGGCCTTGGCGTCAGGATAGTCGGGCACCTGTAGCACCGGCTTGCTGCGCCAGGACTCGGGCGTCCACCGCTCGGACATCGCAATCTCTCCGTGAAGCAAAAAGCGCAACCTGATCTGTGGGTTGCGAGGGCCGCCTTATACACAGGCTGGTCTCGTCCCGCCAGTTGTAAATCCATTCCGCATTGCAAACCCTTGCGGGCAAAGTCGAATTCGCAATTGCTAGGAAACGGTCGGCGATCAAACCGGAGGTGTTGACGGTCAAGCCATTCGACGTCGGCGCCACCGCCCCGATCACCGCGATAAGGTGTGGGGCGGCGTCGCGGACTGGACCCAGACCCAGGGGGAATGACGTCAGCGAATGATCGTCGTCAGAGACGAGTAACGCCTGTTCAGCCTGGCTTCGCCCGGCGCGAATTGCGCAAATGCGTCGCTAACACGCACCGCCGGCGGCGTATCGCTAGAAAAGCGAAATTCCTTCGGCCGCGGCGCGTAGAAACTGGTGCGGAAATAGGCGTCGTCGAAGCGTGCCTCGCCGACCCCGAACAATGCGTCGCAGAGAAGCAGGAGCGCGTACACTCCTGCCGCTGCGGCGACGATCTCCCTGAGAATAGACATGCGGATGCCCTGCCCTTTTGCCGGGGAGGATGCACGCTGGTTCCAAAGTCGAGGTTTAAAGCCGCGCGCTTCTTGTTCGCAGGGTTTGCCGCTGCTGTGCGGATTGCAGGCAATTTTATCGATCCGGAAAAGGGAGCCCGCCCGGCCAAGCGACCAGGCGGGCCCAAGCTTGGCCGCTCGGGAGGTATCGGACGGCCGGATTCCTCAGCCGTGGCTTGCCTCCTTGCGATGGCCGCTCTCGCTGAGGCGATCGACCCAGGCGATGCCGATCGCCGAGATGATGAAAGTCAGGTGGATCAGCACCTGCCACATCACGCCGCTTTCGGTGAAATTGCTGCGCGTCGTGCCGAGATTGCCCGCCTCGATGAAGGTCCTGAGCAGAGAAATCGAGGAGATGCCGATGATCGCCATCGCCAGCTTGATCTTGAGCACGCTGGCATTGACGTGACTGAGCCATTCCGGCTCGTCGGGATGCCCAGTCAGGTTCAGGCGGGAGACGAAGGTCTCGTAGCCGCCGACGATCACCATCACCAGCAGATTCGAGATCATCACGACGTCGATCAGCCCGAGCACGACCAGCATGATCTGTTGCTCGCTGGCGTCGAACGAGTGCAGGACCAGGTGCCAGAGCTCTTTGAGGAACAGCAGCACATAAACGCCCTGCGCGATGATCAGGCCGACATAGAGCGGCACTTGCAACCAGCGCGAACCAAAGATGAGCTGCGCAAACGGGCCGATCTGCGGCCCCTCCGCGGCATGCGCCGAAGCTGCTTTCGGTTCAGACGTCATTGATCACTCCGGATTGCAAATGGGAACGCGCCTCACAGACTCGCGATGACAGGCGCGAGCTCGAGCGAGCCCCGATAGATCATCTCGAAGGCGACGTAAACGATGATGGCGAGACCGACATAGGCGATCCAGCGCTGCTTCTGCAGCACGCGGCCGAGCAGGTCGGCGGCAACGCCCATCATCGCCACCGACAATAATAGGCCGAAGGCAAGGATGTAGGGGTGCTCGCGCGCGGCGCCCGCAACCGCGAGCACGTTGTCGAGCGACATCGAGACGTCGGCGGCGACGATCTGCAAGGCCGCCTGGCCGAAGGTCTTATGCGGCGCAGGTGCTCCGGCGCCGCCGCCATGCTCGAACGCGAGCTGGCGCGAATGCGCGGACTGCTCGCGCAGCTCGCGCCACATCTTCCAGCAGACCCACAGCAACAGCACGCCGCCGGCGAGCAGGAGGCCGATCACCTGCAGGAGCTGGGTCGCAACGCCGGCGAAGACGATGCGGAGCGCCGTGGCGGCGACAATGCCGACGACGATGGCGCGCCGGCGCTGTTCGGCCGGCAGTCCCGCCGCGGCAAGACCGATGACGACGGCGTTGTCTCCGGCCAGCACGAGGTCGATCAGGATGACCTGAAACAGCGCGGTCAGAGCATCGGCGGTGATGAATTCTGTCATGATCGATCGTTTTTCGGTACAGACGGATCGAGCCAGTGCGGTTTCTTGCGTTCAACCCAATCCAGGACCTTGGCGCGCGAGGAGCGCAGCAGCGGCACGTCTTCCGCCAGCAATGCAAGACCGAGCGGCAGCATCCAGACGCCGAGCACCGGCAGAAAGGAGAGCACGCCGCCGACAATGAGCAGCAGGCCCGAGGGAATCCTGATCCAGCGGCTGGACGGCTTGAGCAGATAGGTGACGGCGTCGCCCATGCGCGGCGGCAAGCGATGGACGAGCTTGTCGAGGCGCGGGTCGCCGCCGGCCAACTGGCTGGCGGGGCCCGTGGCCCCATTCGTAGGCTCGTCCGAAGCTGCGCTCATGCTCACTCCTCTGCCGCCACGGGCTGTTGAGCGCGCGCAGCACCCGATGCGACCTGCTTTGCACGCGGCAGGGCCAGCGTCAGCAGGCGCAACAGTTTGATCGCCTGCACCTCATGCGGATGCACGTCCTCGTCGGCAGCGGCGACCCGCTCCGACAACTCCATCAGATGCGACGACAGCGGCATGTCCGAGACCGGCCGCAGCGTATCGATCACGACGTTTGCAAAATCCGGCTCCTCGAGTCGCTCCGCGAGTGTGTCGAACATCGCAAATAGCCTTTCATCCTCGATATGAGGTGCCAATCCGCGATCGCGAATGAAGCGAATCACCTCGTCGCGCTCGACCGGCGAAACGCGCCGGTCGGCCACGGCGACGAGCGCGCCGGCAATGACCAGCGCCGCCGCAGCCTGCTCGTTCAGGCTGGACGGATCGGCGATCTCGATCGGATTTGAATGCTTGGCGTCAGACATCGTTGCTCCCTAAGCTTGCGAAATGGCCGCACGGAGCTGCGATGGAACGACTGGTCGGAGAGAACCGAAGAAGGCCCGACGATCGGCCGATCCATCGCATTCGCGCGGGACAGGTCATCCGACATCACGAGGTTTGCCGACATGGTCGGCGTCCTCGCCAGAGGGGCCCGGATTCTTGTTCCTCTCAGACATAAAGACGGGGCTGTCGGAATCAAGGCGATACGGCTGCGACCAGCCGCCGCATTGGGTTCCATATGGCCATGGAAGCGGGCTGGAGTCGATCTTTCGTGGCTCGCCAAGTGATGCAATGCGCTACGCGGTCACACACCTCAGGGCGACGGTGTCGGGTTGGCGCTCGTTGCATAGCGAGCCAGCATGAATGGATGCACCTGGCGAAGTGCTCTTCATCCTACCCGCTCGACGAGATGCGCACGCGAGGGCGACGGCTCGAACCTGTCACCAAAATACTGCGTTTCGTGCGCCACCAGGCCTTCGCGGAATTCCATGATACTCACGACGTAGGATGGCACCCCATCATAGCTCAGGACGAATTCGCTCACCCAGAAATCGCCTCCACCGGCAATCCGCCGGACCGTGAATCGCTTCCTGTTCGGCTGCGCGAATCGACTCTCCTGAATGTTCCTACCACCGCGGATGCGCTCGCCGGACTGCGGATAGTCGAGCACGGCATCCTCGCAGTAAATGTCATGCTCCGCCTCGAAATCGCTCGCGTCCGAAGCATCCCAATGGCGCTTGAGCGCGGCTAGCTTGGCTCGATCATTCATCTCGATCTCCATCGATTTTCTCGCATCCTAGCAACGAAGCCGGCCTTCGTCGCGCTCCCGACATCACCGGGAACCATGAGGGAGTCAGAGCTGTTGGTGCAGCTCAAGACATATCCCCGAGAGGATCCCTCATGTGCCGCTGGATCGCATACCGGGGCGAGACCACGTCCTTCGAGCCCTACGTCACCGAGCCCGAGCATTCGCTGGTCGCGCAGAGCATCCGCTCACTTCAGTCGACGGCGGGCTCGAACGGTGACGGCTTTGGCCTCGGCTGGTACGGCGAGCATCCGGAGCCAGGTCTTTATCGCGAGACGCGCCCGGCCTGGTCGGACGAGAACCTGCGCTATCTCTGCCGCCATCTGCGCTCGCATTTGTTCTTCGCGCATGTGCGCGCGGCCACCGGCACGGCCGTGACGCGGCAGAATTGCCATCCCTTCGCCTGCGGCCAATGGATGTTCATACACAATGGATTCGTCGGGAGCTGGAATCGGCTGCGGCGCAAGGTCGAGGCATTGATTCCCGATGCATATTACCCATCGCGGCTGGGCACGACCGACTCGGAAGCCGTATTCCTCGCCATGATGGGCGCGGGTCTGGATAGCGATCCGCTCGGCGCAACTCACCGCGTGCTGCAAGCTCTCGTCAGTCTCGTCAACGAAGGCCACCTGCGCGAACGGCTGCGCTTCACCAGCGCGATCGCCAACGGCCACGATCTCTACGCGTTCCGGGTTGCGGTCAACGACGCCGCGAACACGCTGTATTTCCGCGAGGCCGGCGGCCAGGTCGTCGTCGTGTCGGAGCCGTTCGACAAGGATGAGGATTGGGCCGAAGTGCCGCCGAATCACACGCTGATCGCGCGCGCGTCCGAAAGCGTGAAGATTGTTCCGTTCACTCTTGCAATTACGGGTGAGTGCGAGGCGGAACCCGTCCCGTCCAGAAGGATTGTTGCCGGCAGGTAATACCTCGGCCGGGTGGGATGATGACATTTGCTTCAGACGTTTTGAAACTGCTGCGGCTCGATCCGTCCGACGACAGGCAGCACTTCGTCATTCGCTCCGCCGGCGGAGGCGGCAAGGCGGCGGAATATTCGTTCGGCATCGAGGAGGAATATTTCCTCGCCGATCGTCGCAGCCTGGAGGTCGCGATCGAGACTCCCAACGAGCTGTTCGAATCGGCGAATTGGTCGACCGGCGGCCAGGCGATGCGGGAAATGCTGCAATCCCAACTCGAGGTCGCGACCAACATTCACGTCGAGGTCAATGACGCGCGCGAAGAGCTCCGCTTCCTGCGCCGCGAGGTCGCAAACGTCGCCGCGCAATACGGCTTCGTGATCATGGCCTGCGGCACGCATCCGACCGCGGTCTGGCGCATGTCGCAGCCAAGTCCGAAGCCACGCTACGAGGAGATGATCGAGGATTTGCGCAGCATCGGCCACCGCAACATGATGTGCGGCATGCATGTGCACGTCCAGCTGCCAGATCCCGAGAAGCGCATGGCGGTGATGCGGGCGATGCTGCCGCATCTGCCGCTGTTCATCGCGCTCTCCGCCTCGTCGCCATTCTGGAATTCGCACAAGACTGGACTAAAGGGCTACCGGCTCGCCGCCTACTCCGAGCTGCCGCGCACCGGCCTGCCCGAACTGTTCGAAAGCAAGCAGGACTTCGACGACTATGTCGGCGCGTTGCAGCGCTCTGGCGTGATTCCCGACGAGAGCCACATCTGGTGGGCGATGCGACCCGCGATGCGGCACCCGACCCTCGAGCTGCGCGCGCCCGACACCTGCACCTTCATCGACGACGCCGTCGCAATCGCCTCGCTCTATCGCTGCCTGACGCGGCACCTCTACCTGCGGCCCCACCTGTCGAAGGAGGTCACCGCGGTCGAACGCGCGATTGCGGTCGAAAACAAATGGCGCGCCCAGCGCTACGGCACCGATTGCATCTTCGCCTCCAAGGACGGGCCCGTTACGATCTCGGAGCTGCTCTCCCGCGTGATCGACGACATCGCCGGGGACGCAGCGGCACTGAACTGCGCCGCGGAGGTCGAGCACTGTCGGACCATCGTTGCGCGCGGCAGCTCCGCAGAATTCCAGCTTCGCGCCTATCGCGAACATGCCGAGGACATCGGGGCAGTCTCGCGCTGGATCGCAGCCTCGACCATCTCAGGTACGAGCGCTCCGATTGGCAGCGTTCCTGCTCCGTCATAACGCCCGCGCAAGCTTCGGCAACGAAATGTCGTCCTGAATTCGGGCATCGTGGAGGAACCTCATGAAACGCATCACGTCTTGCTCCGGCTGCGGCCATGGACTTGTCCCGATGCTTTCGGCCAAGGGCCGCGCGGAATTCAGCTGCCTCTGGTGCGAAGGCATCGACGTGCGAACGATGGACATGGCGAAGTGGGCGGACAGCCCGTCCGGCAAGCCTGAGCGGGCTGCCCGTCAGTCGCTCGAATGAGCGGTCGCCCCGTTCCGGTCAGATCCTCGCCGCCACGCGTTGCGGCGGAATATTGCCGGCTCCGGGAGGCGATCAGCCGATGATTTTCGCGGCTGCCGGCGCCGCCGGAGATAGAGGCAGTTGACGAGGATCGGCTCGTCATCGCCGAGCGTTGCACGCTCCTTGACGAGCAGGCTCATGACCGAACGCATCTTGAGGATTTCCTGCGCGATGAAGCTGCAGTCCTCGTCCCGATCGACCTGCTCACGCATGATGGACTCGGCCTCGAGCATGCTGACCCGCAGCGCTCGAATGGTTCTGCGGATTTCGTTGACACGGTTGTCCATCGCTGCCTCCCTGACGGTCGCAGCATAAGAACAAAACGTGAACAGACCGTCAAGGCCTCACAGGCCGAGACCTCACAGTCGAAAGGCTACTCCGCCGCCTGGCGCACGTGGCGTGCGGTCGGCGTGCGCATGGTAACGAGCTCTTCGGCCGCGGTCGGGTGCAGCGCGATCGTCGCATCGAAATCGGCCTTGGTCGCCTTCATCTTCACAGCGATCGCGACCGCCTGGATGATCTCGGCGGCGGCATCGCCGACGATGTGGCAGCCCAGCACGCGCTCGGTCGCCCCGTCGACGACGAGCTTCATCAGCACGCGGGTGTCGCGGCCCGACATCGTCGCCTTGATGGGGCGGAACGTCGTCTTGTAGATGTCGACGTGGCTGTACTGCGCCCGTGCCTCCGTCTCGGTGAGGCCGACGGTGCCGACCTCTGGCTGCGAGAACACGGCGGTCGGGATATTGGCATGATCGACCCTGACCTCGCGCTTGCCGAACACGGTGTCGGCAAAGGCGTGGCCCTCGCGGATCGCTACCGGCGTCAGGTTGAAGCGGTGGGTAACGTCGCCGATCGCATAGATGCTGTTGACCGAGCTCTTCGAGAAACCATCCACCGCTATGCCGCCATTGTTCGGATTGATGGCGACGCCGGCGTTCTCAAGACCGAGATTGGCCACCGCAGGATGGCGGCCGATCGCGAACATGACCTGATCGGAGGCGAGGCTCGACCCGTTCGACAGATGCGTGGTGAACTCCTCGCCGTGCCGATCGACCTTGGCCACGGTGCAGCCGGTGAGGATGGTGATGCCCTGCTTCTCCATCTCGGCGCGAACGTGGGTCCGAACATCCTCGTCAAAACCGCGAAGGATGTTGTCGCCGCGATAGATCACCGTGACGTCCGAGCCGAAGCCGGCGAAGATCCCGGCGAATTCCAGCGCGATGTAGCCGCCGCCCTGAATCACGATCCGCTTCGGCAACTTTTTCAGATGGAACGCCTCGTTGGAGGAGATCACGTGCTCGATGCCGGGTATCGTCGCGCCATGGTTTGGCGCCCCGCCGGTGGCGATCAGGATGTACTTCGCCGTGATCTTGCGGTCGTTCTCGAGCAGGCGGACAGTGTGCTCATCCTCGATCACCGCCCGGCTCTTGACGATCTGCGCACCCGACTTCTCGACATTGGCCGTGTAGGCCGCCTCGAGCCGCGCAATCTCCTTGTCCTTGTTGGCGATCAGCGTCGGCCAGTCGAAGGTGGCTGGCGGGACTGTCCAGCCGAAGCCGGCGGCGTCCTCGAGCTCGTGACGAAAATGCGAGCCGATCACGAACAGCTTCTTCGGCACGCAGCCGCGGATCACGCAGGTGCCGCCCATGCGGTACTCTTCGGCGATCATCACTCGGGCGCCGTAACCAGCCGCGATGCGGGCGGCCCGCACGCCGCCCGAGCCGCCACCGATGACAAAGAGGTCGACGTCGAATTCAGCCATTGTCCACTCCGACCTCTTTCAGAGCATGTTCCGGAAAAGTGTGGAGCGGTTTTCCGAAAAGATCTTGCTCAAATAACAACCTGGAGCGCGATGACGCGCTTTAGGACTCCTATCAGATAGGTGCGCTCAGATCTCCTTGCCACGCTTGCGCATCTCGGCGCGGAAGGCTCCCATCACTGTCTCGGAGAAGTTCTGGGCCCAGGAATTCATGAAGGCCATGCTGAGGCCGATGGCGCGCGGCTCGGCCTCGATCAGCTTCTTGCCGAGCGGCGACCTGTAGAAGGTGACGAGGTCCTTGAGCTCCTGCTCGGTGAACTCGCTGGCATAGATCTGCGCCATGCCTTCGCCGATTTCGTTCTGGCGGCCGTTGAGCTGCTGGGCGACGATCGGCGCGACCTCGTTGAGGTCCTTCTGGTAGCTGAGATTCTGCTGGATCAGCGCGATCTTGGTCTTCTCGACGAGGCCGGGCACGGCGCCGCTGTACATCGCAGTCGCGTTCTTGATCTGCAAAATCTCCTTGGCCGCCGCAATCGCCGCAGGCGAGGCTTTCGGCTGGGCCGGCGCGGCGGCCTTTGGCGCAGCCTGCTGGGCCATTGCCGGGGCGCCTGAAAGGGCCAGTCCCACGGCCAGGGTCGCAGCCGGCAAGAATTTCAACACGATCTTCATTCCTAGTCTCCTTTCGGCTTGCGCCGTTCAATCACGCGGATTCCCTCGCCGCCCGCCAAAACGGCCGAGCCGGCCAAGCCGATGAACAACCCATGTTCGACCACGCCCGGAATCGCGCTCAACGCTTTGGCGAGACCGGATGGATCCATAATACGTCCGAGCTGGGCATCGACGATCCAGTGGCCGCCATCGGTGACGAAAACGTGGCCGTCTTTGGCCTTGCGGACCGCCATCTGCCCGGAAACGCCGCATTCGGAAAACGCCGTCTCGATCGCGCGACGCGTTGCCCCAAGCCCGAACGGGATGACCTCGACCGGCAGCGGAAAGCGGCCGAGCGTCGGCACCCATTTGCTCTCGTCGGCAATCACGATCATGCGATCCGACGCAGCCGCCACGATCTTCTCCCGCAGCAGCGCCCCGCCGCCGCCCTTGATGAGGTTGAGCTCGGGATCGATCTCGTCGGCGCCGTCGACGGTGATGTCGAGATGGTCGATCTCGTCGAGCGTGGTCAGCGGCACGCCGCAACGCTCGGCGTCCGAGCGCGTCGCTTCCGAGGTCGGTACGCCGATCACCTTGAGCCCGGCGGCGACGCGCTCGCCGAGCAGCTCGACGAAATGTTTTGCGGTCGAGCCGGTGCCGAGCCCGAGCTGCATGCCGTCACGCACCTCCTCGAGGGCGCGCGCGGCCGCCTGCCGCTTTAACTGGTCCATGTTCACGTTTGCGCCCGCCTTGGATCGAGAATGTGCCGCCGGGTGTGGCCGGTTGCGGCGGCCTATGTAGCCTCGTTTTTTCCCGGAGAACAGGGTCTGGGATCGGGTCTATAAGCGGATCTTATGGTCCCGCCCCTTGCTTCGGTACGACCGGGCCGGTAGCGCTTCGCTCATGACCTACCCTCACACCATCGTCTTCGATCTCGACGGCACGCTTGTGGATACGGCGCCCGACCTGATCACAGCGCTGAATCACGTCCTCGACCGCGAAGGGCTGCCGCCGGTGCCGATGGCCTCGGCCCGCAACATGATCGGCGCCGGGGCCCGCAAGCTGATCGAGCGGGGCCTCGAGGCCGAGGGGCGCACTGTCACCACCGCCGACATGGACCGAATGACGGCGGATTTCATCGCCTATTACGCCGACCATATCGCGGTGGAATCCCGCCCCTTCGAGGGACTCGAGGCCGCGCTCGACCATTTTGCCGCCCAAGGCCACCGCCTCGCGGTCTGCACCAACAAGCTGGAATGGCTGTCGAAGCGGCTTTTGGACCAGCTCGACCTCAGCCGCCGCTTCGCGGCGATCTGCGGCGCGGACACGTTCGGCGTCCAGAAGCCGGACCCGACCATTTTCCGCGAGACCGTGGCGCGCGCCGGCGGGGAGGTCAAAGCCTCCATCATGGTCGGTGATGCCGGAACCGACGTTGGCGTGGCCCGGCGGGCCGGGGTGCCCGTGATCGGGGTCAGCTTCGGCTATACGGACGTGCCGATCGCCGAACTGAAGCCGGACCGGCTGATCCATCACATGCGCGACCTGCCCGCCGCAGCGCGCAGCCTGATGACCGCCAAGGCTCCAGCAAACCAATGATTAATCTCAGTTATTCCCGATAACCCTATGTGATCGACGCGCAGTCCGCGGTTGCCTGCCCAAGCGGCACTCGTTAGGTCCGGCTGGGCGATATAGCGGTTCCATCACCGCGCCAAATCCGGGGTTTGCAGAGCTTCAGCCGGCCACTCCGCCCAAACCGGGTCCGTAAGCCGCAGCGGCCGAAGAAGCCGAAACCGGCGGCAGCCGCAGCCCGGCGGATGCCGCACGGGCCGCGTCCCCCCGAGCCAAGCGCGGGAGGCGCTGACCTATCGAACCCGATTGTCCTTTGCCTCTCCGATGCTTAGATTGCTTCAGAGCACCGCTGAAGCGTCGGTGCGCGAGTTGCCCGAAGTACAAGGCCTCCCGTATGAACGGATCTTCCGCCAGTCCCGCCGCCACAGCGAGCCCCCTCGCCGCGCTGTCGAGCCCCATGACCGATCCGTTCGGGCGGACTATCAGCTATTTGCGCGTGTCCGTGACCGACCGTTGCGATTTGCGCTGCTTCTATTGCATGTCAGAGGACATGACGTTCCTGCCCAAGGCTGACCTGCTGACGCTGGAGGAACTCGACCGGCTCTGTTCGGCCTTCATCGCCAAGGGCGTGAAGAAGCTGCGGCTCACCGGCGGCGAGCCCTTGGTCCGCCGCAACGTGATGATGCTGGTGCGCTCGTTGTCGCGGCATCTTTCCAGCGGCGCCTTGAATGAGCTGACGCTGACCACCAACGGCACCCAGCTTGCGAAGCATGCGCGGGAGCTCGCCGATTGCGGCGTCCGCCGCATCAACGTCTCGCTCGACACGCTCGATCCCCGGAAGTTTCGCGAGATCACCCGTTGGGGCGAGATCGACAAGGTTCTGGAAGGCATCGAAGCCGCCCGCGCCGCAGGGCTCAGCGTGAAGATCAACGCGGTGGCCCTGAAGAACCTCAACGAGGACGAGCTCCCCGATCTGATGCGCTGGGCCCATGGCAAGGGCATGGGCCTGACGCTGATCGAGGTCATGCCGATGGGCGAGATCGGCTCGGGCCGGATCGACCAATATCTGCCGCTGTCCCTGGTGCGCGCGCGTCTCGCCCAGCAATTCACACTGACAGACCTAGCCGAGAGCACGGGCGGACCCGCGCGCTATGTCAGCGTCGCCGAGACCGGCGGCAAGCTCGGCTTCATCACACCAATGACCCATAATTTCTGCGAATCCTGCAACCGGGTGCGCATCACCTGCACCGGAACGCTGCACACCTGCCTCGGCCACGAGGATGCTTCCGATTTGCGCAAACCTCTGCGTGCATCGAACGAGGATGTGCTGCTTGCGGATGCGATCGATCGTGCCATCGGGCTCAAGCCCAAGGGCCACGATTTCATCATCGACCGTCGCCACAACCGTCCCAGTGTCTCCAGGCATATGAGCGTCACCGGCGGGTAGTCCTTAACCTGCCGCGGGTGTTATTCCCCTTAACTATCAACAAACTTCCAATTGACTGGCGGCACGCCCGCTGGTTTGGTGCGGCTGCCTCATGCCTGCGCGGCGAGACAAGCCACGCGCCAACTCGGCGCAGTCAAGACGGCCGGGGCACAATCGGGGGAGGACCTATCGTTGCAAGCGCTCCTAAAGTTGAGCAGCAGGATTGACGCGTTCACGCGCTGGACGGGCAAGCGCCTGGCATGGCTGATCGTGCTCGCCGTCATCATCTCGGCGGTCAACGCCGTCATCCGCAAGACCTTCGATACGTCCTCCAATTCGTGGCTCGAGCTGCAATGGGTGCTGTTCAGCATCGTCTTCCTGCTCTGCTCGTCATGGACGCTGCTCGACAACGAGCACATCCGCATCGATATCGTGAACAACGCATTGCCGAAGACGGCCCGCAACGTGATCGACGTGATCGGTCACTTGTTCTTCCTCATTCCGCTGTGCATCGTGATGATCATCACCGGCGTGCCGTTCTTCCAGCGCTCCTTCCACATCAACGAGCAATCTGGCAATGCCGGCGGCCTGCCGCAATGGCCCGCCAAAGCCCTGATCATGATCGGGTTCGCTCTCCTGCTCGTGCAAGGCATCTCCGAGCTGATCAAGCGGATTGCGGTGATGCGCGGACTGATGCCCGATCCGCATGAATCCCAGGTGTCGGCGCTCGAGGCGGAAGTCGAGCATCTCGTCGAAGCGATCGAGAAGAAGTAGCCGTTGGCGACGGTTTAGGGGGAATCATGACCGCGTTTATCATCGCCAATATGGCGCCTATCATGTTCGCGTCGCTGGTCGTCGTGCTGCTGCTCGGCTATCCCGCGGCATTCTCGCTCGGCGCCGTCGGCCTGTTCTACGCCATTATCGGCGTGCAGCTCGGCCAATTCCACCCCGACTTCCTCCAGGCCCTGCCGGAGCGGGTCTACGGCGTGATGAACAACGACACGCTGCTCGCCATTCCGTTCTTCACCTTCATGGGCCTGGTGCTGGAGCGGTCGGGCATGGCCGAGGACCTGCTCGACACCATCGGCCAATTGTTCGGCACCATCCGCGGCGGACTTGCCTACGCGGTGGTATTCGTCGGCGCGCTTTTGGCCGCGACGACCGGCGTGGTCGCCGCCTCGGTGATTTCGATGGGGCTGATTTCGCTGCCGATCATGCTGCGCTACGGCTATGACCGCCGGGTAGCGACCGGCGTCATCGCCGCGTCAGGCACGCTCGCCCAGATCATTCCGCCCTCGCTCGTCCTGATCGTGATGGCCGACCAGCTCGGCAAGTCCGTCGGCGACATGTACGAAGGCGCCTTCATCCCGGGCCTCGTGCTCGCCGCTCTCTACGCCGGTTATGCCTTCCTCGTCAGCATGATCTTCCCGAAGGCCGTGCCGGGCCTGCCGAAGGAGGCCATCGGCTTCCGCGAGGAGGACGGCAGCCGCGGCCTGGTCTCGCTCGGCATGCTGTTCCTCGCGAGCTGTGTGTTCGGATGGTTCATGATGCGCAATTCGAGCACGCATGGCGCCGACTACGTCGTGCTGAGCATGTTCTACGGTATCATCTTCGCCTTCGCCGTCGCCGTGCTGAACTGGGTCATCGACAAGCTCACCGGCTTCCGTTTCCTCTCGAAGATGGCGCAGCAGACCACCTTCGTCATGGTGCCGCCCCTGTTCCTAATCTTCCTGGTGCTGGGTACGATCTTCATCGGCATCGCGACGCCGACCGAAGGCGGCGCGATGGGTGCCGCCGGCGCCCTCATCCTCGGTGCCGCAAAGCGGCGGCTGAGCTGGGACCTGATCCGGCAGGCCACGGAATCGACCGCCAAGCTGTCGGCCTTTGTTGTGTTCATCCTGGTCGGCGCCCGCGTGTTCTCGCTCACCTTCTACGGCGTCAACGGGCATGTCTGGGTCGAGCACCTGCTCACCTCCCTGCCCGGCGGCCAGGTCGGCTTCCTGATCTTCGTCAACGCGTTCGTGTTCGTGCTGGCCTTCTTCCTCGACTTCTTCGAGCTCGCTTTCATCGTGATCCCGCTGCTCGGACCTGCGGCCGAGCATCTGGGCATCGACCTGATCTGGTTCGGCGTCATCCTCGGCGTCAACATGCAGACCTCGTTCATGCATCCGCCGTTCGGCTTTGCGCTGTTCTATCTGCGATCGGTCGCGCCGAAGGATCGATATACTGATCGCGTGACCGGCAAGCGAATGGAGCCTGTCACCACGGGCCAGATCTATTGGGGGGCGGTGCCATTCGTCGTGATTCAGATGATCATGGTGGGTCTGGTGATCGCGTTCCCCTCGATGGTGATGCACTACAAGGGCGTGCAATCGAACATCGACCCCAGCACGATCAAGATCGAAGTGCCGCAGATCGACTTGCCGCCGCTCGATCTCGGTCCGCCGCAAAAGTAGCGCAGGAGGGCGCGACTGCCCTCCTACCCTCCTCTAAAGGGACTCTAAAGGGGCGAGCGAAGCGTCAGCTCACTTGCCCGCCAACCTGAATCGTAGCGTGAACTCCGCGCCGCCGCCGGGAAGGTTCTCCACCGCGACGGTCGCGGCGTGATCGTCCGCGACGCCGCGCACGATCGAGAGCCCCAGGCCTGCACCGTCGCTGCGCTGGCGGTCACGGCGCCAGAAGCGCTGGAAGATCAGCTCGCGCTCGGCCTCCGCGATGCCGGGACCGCGATCGCGCACCCGCACTGAGCCGTCCTCGCCCACCTCGACCTCGACGGCGGTGTCCCTCGCCGTGAACTTGATGGCGTTTTCGGCGAGGTTGAAGATTGCACGCTGAAGCATCTCCGAATTGCCGTGGATCATGACCGGTGCGTCGCTGCCCCGCAGGGCGATGTCCTTGTGCTGCGCGATCGCGAACGGGGCGATCGAACCGACCACCTCGGCACAGACGGCGCGCAAGTCAGCGGTCTCGCCGGGGTCGAGCACCAGCGTGTCGAGCTCGGCGATCTCCAGCAGCTGGGCGACGATGCGGCTCATGGCTTCGATGTCGGCATGCAGCGCCTCACGTGCCGCGCCGTCACCAAGCGTCTCGATCCGCGCGCGCAGGATCGTGAGCGGCGTACGCAGTTGGTGAGCCGCGTCGGCCGTGAACTGCCGCTGTACCCGAAAGCCGTCCTCGAGGCGGTCGAGCGCCTGGTTCACTGCCGTGACGAGCGGCATGATCTCGCGCGGGATCTGCTTCGTCGGCAGGCGGATGTCGGTGCGCGCCGGGCCGATATTGCTGGCCTCCTCCGATGCCTTCCACAACGGCGCGATCGCACGGCGGAAGATGATGATGTCGGTTGCGAGCAGGACCAGAAGGACCGGGATGGTGATCCACCCGACCCGTCGGAAGAAGTTCGAGACGATGTCGTCGATGATGACGTCGCGATGCGCGAGATCCTCGGCGACCTGGATGCGCAGCGTCTTGCCGTCGATCACCCGGGTGACGCCGGCGCCGGAAATCGTCTCGGGTGGCCGAGGAGCCGCCGCTGCGGCCCGCCGATGCGAGGAAAACAACAGCCGGCCTTCGCCATCGCGAATGTCGTACTGATAGCGGCCGTAGGCGTCCGAATAGAGCCCGCGCAGACTGTCGGGCAGGTTGAACGTCAGCGAACCGTCCGGCTGGGCGACGATGCGCTCCGCCAGCACCTCGGCCTGGGCGCGCATGCCGTCGTGGTGCAACTGGTCGATCTCGGAATTGAGCAGCCAGAACAGCACCAGCGGCAGGACGATCGCGACCATCGCGACCGCCACGATGTGCAGGAAGACGATCCGCCAGATCAGCGATTTGAACGTGAGCGATCTGACGTGCCCTTCGGCAGCCACCTATTTTTCCTCGGCCATGAGATAGCCGACGCCGCGGATGGTGTGGATCACCACCTTGGCGCCGTGTTCGCTGAGCTGCTTGCGCAGCCTGGAGACATAGACCTCGACCGCGTTGGAGGCGACCTCGCCTTCGAGCCCGAAGATGTGATCTTCGACGTTCTTCTTCGGCACCACCCGGCCCTGCCGGCGCAACAGGATCTCCAACACGGACGTCTCGCGCGCGGAGATGATCCGCGGCTGGTCGTCGACGAAGATCTGGCGGCTCTCGGTGTCGTAGACCAGATTGGCAAGACGCAGCGAGCGGCCGAGCAGCTGGCCCGGCCGGCGCAGGATTGCCTCCAGCCGCGCCACCAGCTCCTCCATCGCGAATGGTTTTGTGAGATAGTCGTCGGCGCCACTGCGCAGGCCCGTGACGCGGTCTTGCACGCCGCCGCGCGCGGTCAACACCAGGACCGGCAGCGGCTCCATCTTGAGGCGCAGCTCGCGCAGCACCGCCAGGCCGTCGCCGTCTGGCAGGCCGAGATCGAGGATCATCGCGGCATAGCTGACGCTGCTCACAGCCTCGCGCGCCTCGGCTGCGCTGCCGACGATGTCGCTCTCATACCCGGCAGCCGCCAGCCCGCCGGCCACGAGCCGCGACAGCTCGGCATTGTCCTCGACGATCAGAAGGCGCATCAAATTCCCGCCGAATGTTCCGGTGTCACCGCACGGCTCGCGCCGCATCTGCGTTCTTTTCCAGCATTCGCGGCGCTGCGGCCAGCGAAAAAGCACCGGGGCGGCGGGTCGGCCTTCTGTCAGGTTCGCGTAAGCTTCGATGACCGGTCCTTTCTCTCAGACCAAAGGATGAACTTCTTGAGCAGGCCTATGAAAACCGAAAGCGAACTCATCGCCATGGCGAATCCCGAGTTGAAGGTTCATGCCGACTGTCCCGATGGAATGACCATTTCGATCTCGGCGATGGCAGTCCAGAGCCGGCCGGTCCAGGTCGCCAGGACAACGCCGGCAAGTCTCGCCAGCACATGAGGGCCTTCAACGACGAAGTTCAGATCCCGCAATTGGGCCTGCGGCCGGTATGTTTATTGAGCGGTCCTTTGCGCGGCCTTCTCAATCCTTCTGGAAGAGAACAATCATCCTGGGGACCATCGTGTCCCGAGGCCCCGGGCGGCGCCTTCTGCGCGACGATCGGCGGACGTGGTTGCTGCAGCGCATCCTCGTTCACTGTGCTGAGTGAACGGCTTTTCTCGCGCAAGCCGCCGGCGAACAGGCTCCTTGCCCAAGAGACTATTCCTGCGAAGGACGTGTATTTTGGCCAACCCTCCATGATCAGCACGCGCAATCGTCTTCAGGCAGCGGTCTGCTTCCGCGCGGCCTCCATTCTTCGGAATAGCTCCAGCCACCGCTGCTCTTTCGGAGAGAGCGGTAGCTCGGAATGTCGCCAAGCCGGCTTGCCATCCAGCGGAAGCTGAGCATCCAAAAGTTCGAATTCGGTCGTCTCCTCAGGGGTAAGGCCTGCAAGGACCCGGCGACGCTTCTTATCGAGCGTGTACAAGCGCGAGGTCAGCACGATCTCTCCGCTTGGCGCAAACGTCGACGGAGAAACTATTGGCGTGTTCCCTTTCACTGCAGCACCATCATCGTTCATCTCGCGGGCAACAAGCTTGGCCAGCAAAATGGCGCACTCGCGCAGGTCAGTTGCGAAGGGAGGCTGGCCGCAGCCTCCCCTCACCGAGCATTCACGCTGTCACACGTGGATGACCCTGATGCAGTTGCCAGACTCGGAGAGCCGCAACAGCGGCGACGAGGATTCCGGCGATGACGTGGAGCGGTGCCACCGTTGCCTTGGCCGAGAAGTGCAGCACCCAGGGTGACACGGCGACCCAAACGCCGGCGGCCAGAGCTATCCACTCCTGCCATTCGGCGAACATCGCCAGCGCCGCCACGGCCAGCGCAGCGATCAAGATGCCGCTCAACCAAGCATTCCAGTTAGTGGGACTTTCAGCGGCGAACCCGAAGGCCCACGGCGAGATGAACAAGCCGAGGCCGATCACAAGGTTGACCCCATCGGCGATCATGTCCTTTTTCCAGATGGTGTTCATGTTGCAACTCCTTACATTGGCTCCTTTCCCTCACTCTCTTTGCACAGGCCAGTCCGGCGACGTGCGAAAGCGAACTCCCGCCCGTCCCGCGGTTACTTGCCGTTGATGGCGATCCGTTTCACCTTTTGCTGCGCGGTCGGTAACTTCGGCAGCGTCACGGCGAGCACGCCATTCTTGAAAGACGCCTCGATCTTGTCCTGATCGACATCGTCGACCGGGACGGAGCGCTCGAAGCGTCCGTAGTAGCGTTCGCTGAAGCGGCGCTCCTTGTCTTCGGTCTCGCTCCTTTTTTCGCCGCTGATGGTCAACAGACCGCCCCTCAGTTCGACGTTGACGTCCTTCTCCTCGAGACCGGGAAGCTCGGCGAGGACCTTGACTTCCTTCTCCGTCTCATTGACTTCGATGTTCGGCCATCCGGTCGCTTGGGAGCCAAACGGAGTGACGTCGAACGTGCGGAACGCATCATCGAACAGCCGATTCATCTCGCGATGAAGCGCGAGGAACGGATTGGCTTCGCTGCGGTGCGGACTCAGATCGCGAGAGCCGCTATTCCGGGGAATGAGATCACGTAGTGGCATAGCTTTCCTCCTTCGTGTTTTCTTCATGCTCACTTGACAAAATTCGGCCGCGCGCGGCCACGCCGCGCAGGCGGTTTCGACGGCCCGAACGGAACTCCGTCAGGCGGTCTGCTTTCCTTCGATTTGCTGGTTGTCGTTGCCGGCGACTTCGATCGCGATACGACGTGGCTTCATCGCCTCCGGGATTTCCCGAACCAGAGCGATCTTCAGCATGCCGTTTTCGAACGTCGCATCCTTGACCTGGACATAGTCCGCCAGGTTGAAAACGCGGCGGAACGGCCGCAGGGAGATTCCCTGGTACAGGTAGTCTTGATCACCTTTGCTGGGCTTGCGCCCCTCAACCGTAAGCGTCGATTGCTCGGCGGTGATGGTGATCTCCTCGGGACTGAAGCCTGCCAGTGCCAGCGTGATCCGGTACTGGTTCTCACCGATACGCGCGATGTCGTACGGCGGATAATTGTCGTCCGCATTCGTCGCGTTATTGACGAGGTCGAACAGACGATCGAAGCCGACGCTCGAGCGCCAGAACGGGGGCATTTCGTAAGTTCTCATAACCACATCCTCCTTGGAGCAACATGGATAGGAGCAACGCCGGTTTTCCGACGGCCTTGACCGGACCCTGAGGGCGTCCGGCGCCACACATGTGGCAACCAAGAGCTAGAACGGCGCCGATCGTTTTCAAGAGCGCCATGCGCCCTCGAATTGTATTTTTGCCGTCCCGACCTCGGCTTCGGTAGATTGTTGTATTCGCATCAGCCGCCGCTGCAGATGGCCACCTTCGCGCTTGCGCCACCAGCCCCATGCTTGGCCGGCCCACACCTTTGGAGTCGGCACGGGAGCTCCGTAAATCGAGGCCGTTAAGGCCATTGTCGGATTCACCGCCTGCATTTCCCTGCTCACACGGGCCCGGCGCGGCTGTTATTTCTCGAAGGAACAATTCGGAAGATACGACATTTTGTGAGCGCCGCCGGCATGGCGCGCCTGGGCGCCGCTTCTGGGCCCAGGCGCATGCTGGGGGAGCTCACCCGCTTTGCTCCGAGGAGGAATTGGAAAATGAGCACCCTGTCAGTCCGATCGAGTCTGCCCGCCACCTGCTCCGGAGCAGGTCGAATATCACCGACAAAAAAGTAGCCTCGCGCGAGGTCGTCGAGATGAACGGCTGGATACGGGGTGATACTTCGCTCAACCTGCCCACGACGCGGGAGCACGGGGCCGAGCAAATCGAGGACTGGCTGATCGATCCGGCGCCCGACCCGAAGAGGCTGCTGTCGGAGGCGGAGGATCGTAGCGGGGTAAGAAGCGCACCGGAGGACGCGCTCGCTCTCCTTGACCTCGGTGAGCGCCATATCGTCGGGGCGCGATTCCTGGCCGAACAGCCGAAGACCCTGGCGGAGCTTGCCGGCACTTTCGGCGTATCGCGCGAGCGGGTCCGCTCGCGCACTGCAAAAGGTCAGGAGCGCGATGCGCTCCCGTTTGGATGATCTGCGCGCCGTCCCGATCGGGCCTGGCGCAGCGGTTAATCGCGGAGGGAAGAAGATGAAGATTGCGCAGATTGCCCCGCTGTTCGAGAGCGTCCCGCCCCGGCTTTATGGGGGAACGGAGCGGGTGGTTTCGTGGCTGACCGAGGAGCTGGTGCGACAGGGTCACCAAGTGACGCTGTTTGCGAGTCAGGACTCCATTACCTCGGCCGAGCTCGTTCCCTGCACCACTCGTGCGCTGCGCCTCGATCCCGACGTGCAAGATGCTATTCCCCATCAGATGGTCATGCTCGACAAGGTGCGCGAGCGCGCGGATGAGTTCGACATCCTGCACTTCCACACCGACTATCTGCATTTTCCGCTGTTCCGGTCCGAACGCGGCCGGACGCTGACAACGTTGCACGGCCGGCAGGATCTGCTGGACCATATGCCGTTCTACCGCCGATTTTCCGACATGCCGCTGGTTTCGATTTCGAACGCGCAACGGGCGCCGCTCTCAGGCGCGAACTTCGTGGCGACGGTGTACCACGGCCTTCCGCTCGATCTGCACACCCCCAGCTTCAGCCCGAAAGGCGGCTATCTCGCGTTTCTCGGCCGCATCTCACCGGAGAAACGTCCCGACCGCGCTATTGCAGTTGCGCGGGCGGCGGGGCTTCCGCTCAAGATAGCTGCCAAGGTCGACAAGGCCGATGAAGCCTATTTTCGCGGTGTCATCGCGCCGATGCTGAACGAGTCGGGAATCGAGTTCATCGGCGAGATCAATGAGAGCGCCAAAAGCGAATTTCTCGGCAATGCGGCAGCGCTGCTCTTCCCGATCGACTGGCCGGAGCCTTTCGGTCTGGTCATGATCGAAGCCATGGCCTGCGCCACGCCGGTGCTCGCCTTCCGTTGCGGATCGGTCCCGGAAATCGTCGACGACGGACTGACCGGCCGTATCGTGTCCGACGTCGATGAGGCGGTGCGGGCCATTCCCGGATTGCTGGCACTCGACCGCAAAGCCATCCGCGCCCGGTTCGAGGGACGTTTCTCGTCCGCCCGCATGGCGACGGAGTATACCAGGATCTACCAGAGGATGCTTCGCAGCCTTACCGCCAACTCCGGCTATCGGCACTCGCTGCGCGTTCGGCCGACCTCCACGGACACCGCTCCGGGAGCGCCGCCCACGGCCGCGTAAAAGGATAATTGAAGGGGCGGACCTGCGGCACTGCGGAAAGCCGGCAAGGGCGCCGCTCCGTCCCGCCGTGCACGGCAAGTCGTCGCCGGCGGTGTCGAAAAATTTTCGTAGCCCCTCTTGACCTCATCTTTGCCGCGCCTAGGTCGATTTTGCCGGACGGCCGGTTGCGGCCCCCGGTTCTTATGACATCGCTGAATTGTAGGGGAGGATGTGCATGCATTTCCGTCCATTGCATGATCGCGTGCTGGTGCGACGCATCGATGCCGAGGAGAGGACCGCCGGCGGCATCATCATTCCGGACACGGCGAAGGAAAAGCCGCAGGAGGGCGAGGTGATCGCCGCCGGGCCGGGTGGCCGCAACGAACAGGGCCAGTTGGTGCCGCTCGACGTGAAGGTCGGCGACCGGGTGCTGTTCGGCAAATGGTCCGGCACGGAGGTGAAGATCGACGGCAAAGAACTTCTCATCATGAAGGAAAGCGATCTACTGGGCGTGATCGAGAAGGCCGCCGCGACGAAGAAGGCCGCGTGAAGCGCTGACACTCATTGAACGGCAAAGGAGAGAACGTCATGGCTGCCAAGGACGTCAAATTCTCGACGGAAGCCCGCGACCGCATGCTGCGCGGCGTCGATACGCTGGCAAACGCTGTCAAGGTGACGCTCGGACCGAAAGGCCGCAACGTGGTGCTGGAGAAATCGTTCGGGGCGCCGCGCATCACCAAGGACGGTGTCACCGTGGCCAAGGAGATCGAGCTCGAAGACAAGTTCGAGAACATGGGCGCGCAGATGGTGCGCGAGGTGGCGTCGAAGACCAGCGACGTCGCCGGCGACGGTACGACGACTGCGACCGTGCTGGCGCAATCGATCGTCAAGGAAGGCGCCAAGTCGGTTGCAGCGGGTATGAACCCGATGGACCTCAAGCGCGGCATCGACCTCGCAGTCGAGGCGATCGTCAAGGACCTCCAATCGCACGCCAAGAAGGTCACGGCGAACGACGAGATCGCCCAGGTCGCGACGATCTCCGCGAATGGCGACACTGAGATCGGCCGCTTCCTCGCCGAGGCCATGAAGAAGGTCGGCAACGAAGGCGTCATCACCGTGGAGGAGGCAAAGAGCCTCAACACGGAGTTGGAGGTGGTAGAGGGCATGCAGTTCGATCGCGGCTATGTGTCGCCCTATTTCGTCACCAATGCCGAAAAGATGCGGGCGGAGCTCGAAGACCCGTACATCCTGATCCACGAGAAGAAGCTGTCCGCACTGCAATCGATGCTGCCGCTGCTCGAGTCGGTGGCGCAGTCGGGCAAGCCGCTGCTGATCATCGCCGAAGACATCGAAGGCGAGGCGCTGGCGACGCTGGTCGTGAACAAGCTGCGCGGCGGGCTCAAGATCGCAGCCGTCAAGGCGCCGGGCTTCGGCGATCGCCGCAAGGCAATGCTGGAGGACATCGCGATCCTCACCGGCGGCACGATGATCGCCGAAGATCTCGGCATCAAGCTCGAGAACGTCACGCTGAACATGCTCGGCCGGGCCAAGAAGGTGGTAATTGACAAGGAGAACACGACCATCGTCAATGGCGCCGGCGCCAAGAAGGACATCGAGGCGCGCGTTGCCCAGATCAAGCTGCAGATCGAGGAGACCACCTCGGACTACGATCGCGAGAAGTTGCAGGAGCGGCTTGCCAAGCTCGCGGGCGGCGTGGCCGTAATCCGGGTCGGCGGTGCCACTGAAGTCGAGGTCAAGGAGCGCAAGGATCGCGTCGACGACGCGATGCATGCGACGCGCGCTGCGGTGGAAGAAGGCATCCTGCCGGGCGGCGGAGTGGCGCTGTTGCGGGCGCTCAAGGCGCTTGAACGCGTCAAGACCGCCAACGCCGACCAAAAGGCCGGCGTCGACATCGTGCGCCGGGCGATCCAGATGCCAGCCCGCCAGATCGTCGAGAATGCTGGCGAGGACGGTTCGCTGGTGGTCGGCAGGCTGATCGAAAACGGCGACTACAATTGGGGCTTTAACGCCGCGACTGGCGAGTACCAGGATCTGGTGCGGGCCGGCGTGATCGACCCGGCCAAGGTGGTTCGCACAGCCCTGCAGGATGCCGCGTCTATCGCCGCCCTTCTGATCACCACCGAAGCGCTCGTCGCCGAGAAACCAAAGAAGGTGGAAGCCCCAGCCGCGCCGCAGATGGACTTCTAACTTAGCAAGTAACGGACCCACGTCTCGACCAGGAAAGGAGACATCGACGTACGAGGAGCGGTCAGATGAGCAGAGATCGTCAGCAAAGGCTGCGTAGAAACGGAGCGGCGGCCGTGCACTGGCTGATGTTCACCCTCAGCTGCGCCACGATCGCCTGGATCAGTCTTTTTCGAACGATAGGAGGATGAGATGATCAGCGATCACATCATTATCTCCGCTCGGGCGGAGAAATCCCGCGTAGTGCTCGCGCAACGCCTGGCCCGCCGGATACTCACGGCGTCGATCGCTGCGATCCTCCTGCTGCCGTCGCTGGCGGCTTGGGGAATGGATCGTATGCCGGGCAAACCCCTTCCGGCCGACGCGTTCGAAAGGAAGATCGCGCTCCCACCGATTCCTCATCTTGAGTCGATGCCATGGATGAAGTGGAACGCTGGCGTGAATACCAGGGTCGATAGCTTGATGACGGCGGATACGCCTTCATCCTGGTTCATGCTGGCGCCGCGCGAGCTTCCGGCACCGTCGTTCGGCTCTTGAACCCGAACATCCCCGGCGTCGGTGAACTCCGCGCCTGAGATCGCTTGCAGCCTCGATGCTTAGATCGGTGGCTGCAGCGGCGTGAAACTCCGCCTCGCGGGAGGGAGCCTCGTGCTTGCCTTGGGCCCCCGAGAACCCTCCGCGGTATTGTCGCCTTATCCTCGAAGCCGGCGTTCTCGGGCTCGATTGGCTCATGCCCAGCGCAGAGGACGCGGCAGGCGTTGTTCGCTAAGGCATTGAACCCTTGCCTCGCTTGGCATGATGTTCCTGAAATGCTGTTCTGAGTTCCGCTAGTTCGTCGTTTGTTGCACCAAGCTCCGCTTCCGCACGACTTGCCAACAAATCCAGGTAAACGATCGGCCGATCGAACTGGCTCGCCGTGAAGTCGTACCTCACGCCTTCGATCCGGTTGTAAAAATGGTCCGCGGCAGGCAGCGGTGTCCTCAGCAACTGGCCGCCGAACAGTTCATGAATGAGCAGCGCAGTGACATTGCATTGCCCGGCCGCCGGATTGTCCGCGGTCCATTGGCTGGCTGTCGATGACGACCATGCCTTTCGCAGTGCGTCTTGAACTTCATCGGGATCAAAGCTCATGGCCATTCCCCCCAGATCGGCGCGAACCCAAATTTCGGATTATACGATTTTCGCTTTTTGCCACTGTTTTGCCCGACGAGTCAAGCGGGCTCCGTAATTCACAGAATCGGAACAGCAAAACGAATCCGTCGCTCGGCATCCCTAGCGCTAGTTTCGCGCCCAAAATCGCGGCGCGGACGCCAGCTGCCCGCCGATCGTCTCATCCCGCTAATTAGCTCGACATATCAGCCTATTGGCAGCACCGACAGGCAATCCCGCTATCACCCCTCGTCTACTGTGCATGGGGTTGTTTTCGCTGTTTTTGTTTTGGACGTGCTTCGGAACGCCGCAACAACAACGCCCCGGAGCCTTCCGCTCCGGGGCGTTGCAGGCAACACGTGGCGTGATCAGCTCTGGGAGCGCCGGGCCATGAAGATGTCGTAGCCGACCTCGGCGACCTGGAACCAGGCGTAGCCGTCGCTCGTGAACTTGGCGAGGGAATCGTGGACCTTCTTGAAGTTGGCGTTGGTGACGCCGACCTCGGCGTGCAGCTCCTTGGCGGCCTTATGGCAGGCGTCCATGATCGGCGGCGAGAAGGCGTGCAGCTTGGCTCCGCCGGCGAGCAGCTTCTTCAGCGCCAGCGGATTGGCGGTGTCGTAGCGCGCCATCATGTAGTTGTTGGCGTAGTGGCCGGCCTGCTCCAGCACGCTCTGGTAATATTTCGGCAGCGCGTTCCACTTGTCGAGATTGACGAAGGCCAGCAGCATCGGTCCGCCTTCCCACCAGCCGGGATAGTAGTAATGCGGCGCGATCTTGTAGAAGCCGAGCTTCTCGTCGTCATAGGGGCCGACCCATTCGGCGCCGTCGATGGTGCCCTTCTCCAGCGCGGGATAGATGTCGCCGCCGGCGAGCTGCTGCGGCACCACGCCGAGCTTCTGGAGCACGCGTCCGGCAAAGCCGCCAATGCGGAATTTCATGCCCTTGAGATCGTCGGGCGTGTTGACCTCTTTCCTGAACCAGCCGCCCATCTGGCAGCCGGTGTTGCCCGCGAGCAGCGAGATGACGTTGTAGTTCTTGTAGAACTCGTTGAGGACGTCGCGCCCGCCGCCCTGCATGTACCAGGCCTGGTTGATGCGCATGTTGGGACCGAACGGCACGGCTGAGCCGAAGGTGAAGGTCGGATCCTTGCCGAAATAGTAGTAGGACGCGGTGTGGCCGATCTCGCAGGTGCCGTTCTGCACGGCATCGAGCACCTGGAGACCCGGCACGATCTCGCCGGCGGCGAAGATCTGGATCTGGAATTTGTTGTCGGTCGCTTCAGCGACCATCTTGCACATCATCTCGGCGCCGCCAAACAGCGTGTCGAGCGATTTCGGCCAGCTCGTCGGCATGCGCCATTTGATTTCCGGCATCGACTGCGCGATCGCAGGCGCGGCGAGCGTGGCGGCACCGGCCGCACTAAGTCCCGTGACCTTGATGAAGTCTCTTCTCTTCATGATTTCCTACCCTGATGGATCTGATTGTGGGCCTTCTTGTCGAGGCTTGGGGACAGCATGGAACATCGCCGGGCCGAATGCCATCCCGATCGCACTGCGGCAAAGAAAAAGCCCGGCCTCGCGAGCGAGGCCGGGCGATCCGTCTTACGACTTAAGCCGTAGATCAGCCGCGCGTGCGGGAGCGGATCATGAAGCTGTCGTAGGTATATTCGGCGACCTGCCACCACAGATATTCGTCGGAGCGATAGGCCTGCATGGCGTCGATCGACTTCTTGAAGTCGGGGTTCTTGGCCGAGACTTCCGCCCAAAGCTCGTTGGTCGCCTTGAGGCAGGCTTCCAGCACCTCGTTGGTGAAGGGACGAAGCTGGGTGCCGCCGGCGACGAGACGCTTCAGCGCCGATGGGTTCTGCATGTCGTAACGCGCGGCCATCCAGGTGTTGGCATTGGCCGTCGCGTTGGTGAGGATCGCCTGATAGTTCTTCGGCAGCGCATTCCACTTTTCCAGGTTGGCGAAGGCGTGGACGGTCGGACCACCTTCCCAGAAACCCGGATAATAGTAGTACTTGGCGACCTTGGCGAAGCCGAGCTTCTCGTCATCGTAGGGACCGACCCACTCGGCCGCGTCGATGGTGCCCTTCTCCAATGCCGGGTAGATGTCGCCGCCAGCGAGCTGCTGCGGCACCACGCCGACCTTCTGGAGCACCTGCCCGGCAATGCCGCCGATGCGCATCTTCAGGCCGGAGAGGTCGGCAACCGTCTTGATCTCCTTGCGGAACCAGCCGCCCATTTGGGTGCCGGTGTTGCCGCAGGGGAAGCCGACCACGTTCGACTTCTTGAAGAACTCGTTGGCGAGTTCGTTGCCGCCGCCCTGATAGAGCCACGAATTCTGTTGGCGCGCATTGAGGCCGAACGGCACCGAGGCGAAGATCGCGAAGGTCGGATCCTTGCCGACATAGTAGTAGGACACGGTATGGCACATCTCCACCGTGCCGCTGGAGGTCGCATCGAGCGCCTGCAGGCCGGGGACGAGCTCGCCGGCCGCAAACACCTGGATCTGGAATTTGTTGTCGGTCATCTCGGCGACATACTTTGCCACCTGCTCGGCGCCGCCATAGATGGTGTCGAGCGACTTCGGGAAGCTCGAAGTCAGGCGCCACTTCACCTCAGGCGAGGATTGCGCGATCGCCGGCGAGGCCACCGCGGTTGCCGCCGCGCCCGCTGCCGACACTTTAAGAAATTCACGACGCTTCATCTTCATCTCTCTCCTTGCTGGGGCGTTTCCCCTCAACTTCTCTTTTGCCGCCGCTCATTCCGGCGACGCGTGAAGGCCGCGTCGAACCGAAGGGGCTTGACTGCCGTGGGCGTTTAACACGGAAGCCCCGCTTGCGGAACGCGACAATGGCATGACGGGACTCTACGAAAGTCGCATGTCCCCGGAGCTTGCCGTGGCGACCGGTTCAGGCCGCGGCGATCACACCCTTGAGCTGGTCCCGGACCTGGCCTGCAATGGCGCGGTAGATCGCCGCATGAGGTCCGTCCGGCTCGCTGTCGACGACGGGATTGCCGGCATCCGAGGTGGCGCGAATCGCCATGTGCAGGGGGATCTCGCCCAGGAACGGTACTCCGAGCTTCTCCGCCTCGTGCCGCGCCCCGCCATGGCCGAATATATCCGACTTGGTGCCGCAATGCGGGCACTGGAAGTAGCTCATGTTCTCGACGATGCCGAGCACGGGCACGTTGACCTTCTTGAACATGGCAAGCCCCCGCCGTGCATCGATCAGAGACAGGTCCTGCGGGGTCGAGACGATCACGGCGCCCTTCAGCGGCACGTTCTGAGCCAGCGTGAGCTGGGCGTCGCCGGTGCCAGGCGGCATGTCGACCACCAGCACGTCGAGCTTGCCCCATTCGACGTCGCGCAGCATCTGCGTCACCGCCGACATCACCATGGGGCCGCGCCAGATCATCGCGGTCTCCTCCTCCACCAAAAAGCCGATCGACATGATGGCGAGGCCGAAGCGCCGGAGCGGAATCATCTTGCGCTCGTCGTTCAGCTCCGGCTTGTCGCGCAGGCCGGTCAGCCGCGGCACCGAGGGGCCGTAGATGTCGGCGTCGAGCAGCCCGACCTTGAGGCCGAGGTCGCGCAGGCCGAGCGCCAGATTGAGCGCGGTGGTCGATTTTCCCACCCCGCCCTTGCCGGAGGCCACCGCGATCACGGCGGCAACGCCCGGGATCTCAGACTGCCGCGCCATCGGCGATTGGCCGGCCTGCGGCGGCTTATGGGCGTGGGCCGGCTGCACGCCGGGCGTGCCGCGGCTCGGCTGCGGTGGTGGCGGCGGCGCGGAGCCCGGCTTGCGCTCCGCGGTCAGCGCCACCATCACGGTGGTGACGCCGGGAATGGCGCGCACAGCGGCTTCCGCTTCGGCCCGGATGGACTCCCAGGCTCGCGCCTCGGCGGCATCGACATTGATCGAGAAGAACACCTTGCCGTCGGAGGCGCTGATTGCGCTCAGCACATTGGCGTTGGTGAGCGCGACCCCGCGCGGCGACTTGATCCGGCCAAGGCTGTCGAGAACCTGTTGCTGCGTCACGCTCAAAGCGCATCTCCTGATTTCAAGATGCCCCATTAGAGCGGAAACGCCCAAAAGGCTACTGCCTGCCGATATCGTCGGCCATCTCCGCGGGCGCGGCTCCCTGCTCCCGGGCCGCCTCGTAGTTCAGCTCGATCATGACCCCGTTGGGATCGTGGACGAAGATCTGCCAGAGGTCGCCGCCGGGCACCTGGCGGGACTCGAACTTCATCCCCTTGGATGCGAGCCGCTGCTTCATGGCGTCGAAGCCGCGGCTGACGAAGGCGACATGGTGGACAACGCCGGAATCCGGCTTTTGTGGCTCGGCGGTCGGAGAAATATCGACGAGGTGCACCACCGGCTTGCCCTCGCTGTACATCCAGGCGCCCGGAAAGGCGAAATTCGGCCGGGCACCATTTTCCAGGCCCAGCACGTCTTCGTAGAAGCGGACCGTCTCCGCCAGTTTCCGGGTTCGGATGTTGAAATGATCGAGCACGCCCACGCTCACGCCGCCCAAACCCATGTCCATGCCTTCGCTCCCTTTTTTGAAGTCCTTGAGGTCGGCCATCCTAGCACAGGGGACCGCCAAACGAAGCCGTTGCCCTCTGGCCTCAAGGGTTTATGGTGCGCCCCAATCCGCCCTCACGGCGGAACCAGGCGCCCTGCTCGCCCGGCAAGAACCGTAAAACCCAAACTACGGACAAGGTCCCATACATGGCAAAAGTCGCTTTCCTCGGTCTTGGAGTCATGGGCTTCCCCATGGCCGGACACCTCGTGAAAAAAGGGGGCCATGAGGTCACCGTCTATAACCGCACCGCGGCGAAGGCGAAGGAGTGGGCGGACAAGTTCGGCGGCAAGACCGCAGCGACGCCCAAGGCCGCCGCTGAAGGCCAGGATTTCGTGATGTGCTGCGTCGGCAACGACAACGATCTGCGCGCGGTCACAATCGGCCCCGACGGCGCGTTTGCCGGCATCAAGAAGGGTGCGACCTTCGTCGACCACACCACCGCCTCGGCGGAAGTCGCGCGCGAACTCGATGCGGCCGCGACCAAGGCCGGTTTCAGGTTCATCGATGCACCGGTCTCCGGCGGCCAGGCGGGCGCCGAGAATGGCGTGCTGACGGTGATGTGCGGCGGCGCGGAGGACGCCTATGCCGGCGCCGAGCCGATCATCACGGGGGCCTATGCGCGGATGTGCAAACTGCTCGGGCCCGCCGGTTCCGGCCAACTGACCAAGATGGTCAACCAGATCTGTATCGCCGGCCTGGTGCAGGGTCTTTCCGAGGGTATCCATTTCGCCAAGAAGAGTGGTCTCGACGTCGCCGCAGTGATCGAGACCATCTCGAAAGGGGCTGCGCAGTCCTGGCAGATGGAAAATCGCTACAAGACCATGAACGAGGGCAAGTACGATTTCGGCTTCGCGGTGGAATGGATGCGCAAGGACCTCTCGATCTCGCTGGCGGAAGCCCGCCGCAACGGCGCCACTTTGCCGGTGACCGCACTCGTGGACCAGTTTTACGCCGAAGTCGAGAAGATGGGCGGCAAGCGCTGGGACACATCGAGCCTGCTCGCGCGCCTGCAACGCTGAGGAGCGCGAGGCGGTCGCGGCCGGGCAGCTGCGGCCGTCACCCGCCTTGACGCGGCGCCATGCCGCATCAAAGCCTGACAAGCGCATTGGGTGAAAGAACTAATCTCCGGGGGGACTGACTTGCTGAGCGTGATAGCCGCCGTTTTCATCGTTGCATATGCTGCGATCGCGCTCGAACACCCGCTCGGCATCAACAAGAGCGCTTCGGCTCTTCTGGGAGCGGGCCTGCTCTGGACCATCTACGCGCTGTCCGTGGGCGACGCATCCCTTGTCAACCACCAGCTCGACGAATCCGTCTCCTCGACCGCCCAGATCGTCTTCTTCCTGATCGGCGCCATGACGATCGTCGAGGTGATCGACGCCCACAATGGCTTCGAGGTCATCACGTCCGTGATCCGCACCACGAAGCAGATCACGTTGATGTGGATCATCGGCTTCGTGACGTTCTTCCTGAGCGCGATCCTCGACAATCTCACGACAACCATCGTGATGATCTCACTGATCCAAAAGCTGATCGGCAACAAGAACGACCGCCTGCTCTTCGCCTCTCTCATCGTCATCGCGGCCAATGCGGGCGGTGCCTGGACCGTGATCGGCGACGTCACGACCACGATGCTCTGGATTGGAGGGCAGATCACGCCTGTCAGCATCATGAGAGCGGTGTTCCTGCCGTCCCTGCTCGATCTGCTGATCCCGCTGCTCATCATTGGCTACTCCGTCAAGGGGAAGGACATCGTCCCGCCGCCGCAGCGGCAAGCGCAGGCTCTCAAGGTCGAGGTGTTCGAGCGCAATCTGATGTTCTATCTCGGCCTCGGTACGCTGGTCGCCGTTCCTGTGTTCAAGGCCGTGACGCACCTCGCCCCCTTCATGGGGATCCTGTTCGGGCTGGGCATCCTCTGGCTGGTGGGCGAGATCGTTCACCGCCACAAGGACGAGGATGCGCGTCGCCCCCTCACCCTCGTCCATGCGCTGACGCGCATCGACATGAGCTCCATTGTGTTCTTCGTCGGCATTCTCATAGCCGTCGCGTGCCTGGAGCACGCCCACATCCTGGAGCTGCTGGCTAAATGGCTCGACACAACTGTCGGCCGTCTCGACATCATCGTCATCCTGCTCGGCCTGTTGAGCGCCATCATCGACAACGTGCCGCTCGTCGCGGCGACGATGGGCATGTACAATCTGGCGCAATATCCGCCCGACAGCTTCATCTGGGAATTCATCGCCTATTGTGCCGGCACCGGCGGCTCGATCCTGATCATCGGCTCGGCCGCAGGCGTCGCCGCGATGGGGCTCGAGAAGATCGAGTTCTTCTGGTACGCCCGCCGCATCGCGGGTCCCGCGCTCGTGGGCTACCTCGCGGGTGCACTGGTCTACATCGCGCAGCACTCGCTGCTGCATTGATCTGCCCGTCGTGACGCCCTCGCCAGTGCCGGTTCCCATCACGGAAGGCGTTTCTTAATCAGGCGTTAACGTAATTCTTTAGCTCCTTAAGGCACCTCTTAAGGATTTCTTGCCAGAGATAGACAATGCAGAAGGCCCGCGTCCGGCGTGGGCAGGAATCGTGTTGCTTGATGAGTAACCCCGCTGAAAAGCCTGAGGTTGTGCAGCTTCCGGCCGAGCCGGTGAGCGCTCCATCGGCGAGCAGCCGCAGGGCTGCGGCGCAGCGGGTACGCGAGGCCCGCGACAAGTTAACGTCGACCAGCGGAACCCGGCCGGCGTTCGACGCCGAGATGTTGCGTCAATATGCCCTGACGCGGCTGTCGGCTTCCTATGTGGTGATGCTGCTGGTGGTCGCCACCGGCGTGCTGTTCGGGCTCTGGTTGCAGCCGATCCCGGCGGCGGCCTGGACCGCGGGCATGCTCTGCATCCACAGTGCGATGATCCGCAGTTGCCGGCGGTTCCTGACAGAGCCCACCTCTCCGGCCGCGACGCGCGCATGGCGAACGCGTTTCGTCGTGCTCGACCTGCTCTATGGCCTGTGCTGGATGGCGATCTTGATCCACCCGGTGCTCGACATGGTCACGGAATCGCTGATGATGTTCCTGATGCTGCTGGTGATCGCAGTATCGAGCATGCTGGCCGCCAATCTGCCGATCGCTGCCCTTGCCGCCACCGCGCCGGTCGCTGTCGCAATGGCGCTGAGCTTCGTGATGACCGGCTCCCTGGACAACTACGTCCTGGCGGCACTCGCGCTGGCGGCCGAAGGCTATTTCGTCCTGCTGGCTCACCGCCTGCACTCCTCGACCTTCGCCACGCTCGAGGCGCGCGCCGAGAAGGACGCGCTGATCGGCGAACTCGAACAGGCCAAGGCCATCTCAGACGAAGCGCGCCACCGCGCCGAATCCGCCAACGTCGCCAAGTCGCGCTTCCTTGCGCAGATGAGTCACGAACTGCGCACGCCCCTGAACGCCATCCTCGGCTTCTCCGAGGTGATGAAGAGTGAGATTTTTGGCGCACACGCGGTGCCCGTCTACAAGGAGTACTCGGCGGACATCCATAATTCCGGCGTGCACCTGCTCAACCTCATCAACGAGATCCTCGATTTGTCGCGGATCGAAGCCGGCCGCTACGAGCTCAACGAGGAAGCCGTGTCGTTGGTCGGCATCGTCGCCGACTGCCATCATTTGATGAAGCTGCGCGCCTCGAGCCGTGGCATCACGATCCACGAAGTGTTCGAGCAGGCCATGCCGCGGCTCTGGGCCGACGAGCGCGCGATCCGCCAAGTCGTGCTCAACCTGCTCTCCAACTCGATCAAGTTTACGCCGCAGGGTGGCGAGATCTGGCTCAAGGCGGGGTGGACCGCTTCGGGCGGACAATATCTCTCGGTGAGGGATTCCGGCTCCGGAATCCCCGAGGACGAGATCCCGGTCGTGCTCGCCTCGTTCGGCCAGGGCTCCAACTCGATCAAGTCGGCCGAACAGGGCGCAGGCCTCGGCCTGCCCATCGCCAAGAATCTGATTGACCTGCATGGCGGCACGTTCACTCTGAAATCGAAGCTGCGCATCGGCACCGAGGTGATCGTCACCTTCCCTCCGGAGCGCGTGATGAGCGCGCTGGCGCCGCTGTCGGATGATTCTCCGCCGCTTCAGCCCGAGAGTTCGCTCATTCCGGACGAGAAGCGCCGGCCGCGCCACAAGCCGATCATGAGCGCAGGCACGGGCTCTTAACGAGATGCTTGCAGAAATGCCCGACGATCCCTCACAATATCCGCATGAGCAAAGAAACGCCGTGCGTCGCCGTCTGCATAATCGATCCCAAGACCAAGCTTTGCTTCGGCTGCGGCCGGACCTTGCCGGAGATCGCGCGCTGGCACGCCATGCACAGCGCGGAACGGCTGGCGGTCATGGCGCTGTTGCCGGCGCGCATGAATCAGGCAGGACTCGCGCCGATCGCAGTATTGCCGAAGCGTACCTGATCGGCACGAACGCCTCTGGAGGCGCGCAATGATCCGCGTCCTGCTCGTTCTCCTCATGCTCGCCGGCACCGCAGGCGCCGTCGTCGCCTATGGCGATCCCGATCAGATCGTGCGTGCCAGTCACAAGGTTTCCCACATCTTCCGGGCGCAGACCGCCGCCCCGGCCCCCGCCGTGCATATCCCGCGCGGCCAGGGTGGCGAATTTGCGCTGCGTGCGAAGATCAACGGCGTCACTGCGCCGATGGTCATCGATACAGGTGCAACTTCCGTGGTGCTGACCTGGGAAACCGCGAAAGCGATCGGGCTGCCGCTCGAGATGCTCGAATACGATGTCGACCTGGAGACCGCGGGCGGCCACACCAAGGCGGCACGGCTCACGCTAGACCGTCTCGCCGTCGGCAAGCTGGTCGAGAAGTCGGTGCCGGCCCTGGTCGTGCAACGCGGCCAGATGAAGACCAATCTGCTCGGCATGAGCTTCCTCGACCGCCTGGAAAGCTGGGGCGTGCGCGCCGACACGCTGATGCTGACAGGTTATCCGGAGCTCCAGAGCAGCCCCCGCCGCTCGCGGATCGCGGCCGACTAGACAACTCTACGCCGCCTCCGCTGGCACGCGTGCACCGACATGCGCGATCGCCTCGCGCAGCACGTCGAGACCGGCGCCCGGCTTCACCCCCTGCTCGGCAAGATGGCGGCGGAAGGCGCGCGCGCCGGGCACGGCGTGGAACGCGCCGACGAAATGTCGCGTAATCGCGTGCAGCCGGGTGCCGCGCGCGAGCTGCTCTTCGATATAGGGCATCATCGCCTCGAGCGCGTCCTGCATCGACGCGTGCGGCGCCGCGTCGCCGAAGATGTCGGTATCGACGCTGAGCAGCCGCCACGGCTCCTGATAGGCGGCGCGGCCGAGCATCGCACCGTCGACGTGGGCAAGATGCGCCTTGGCCTCCTCGATGCCTGGGATGCCGCCATTGATGATGACAGGCACAGCAGGCATCGCGCGCTTGAGCCGATAGACGCGATCATAATTGAGCGGCGGGATGTCGCGGTTCTCCTTTGGCGACAGGCCAGTGAGCCAGGCTTTGCGGGCATGCACGATCAGCGCATCGCAGCCGGACGCCGCCACCGCACGCGCGATCGTATCGAGCGCCACTTCAGGGTCCTGGTCGTCGATCCCGATACGGCACTTCACCGTGACGGGAACGGCGACCGCGCGCTTCATGGCCTCAACGCACCGCGCCACCAGTTCCGGCTCCGCCATCAGGCAGGCGCCGAAACGGCCGTCCTTGACGCGATCGGACGGGCAGCCGACATTGAGATTGATCTCGTCATAACCAAATCCTTCGCCGATCCGCGCGGCCAGCGCGAGGTCGTGCGGATCCGACCCGCCAAGCTGAAGCGCCACCGGATGCTCGCACGCGTCGTACCCAAGCAACCGCTCCCGGTTGCCATGGATAATGGCGCCGGTGGTCAGCATCTCCGTATAAAGCAGCGCCCGCCGCGTCAGATGACGGTGGAACACCCGGCAATGCCGGTCAGTCCAATCCATCATTGGCGCGACGGAGAAGCGAAAATCGTAGAACTTCGTAGTTTTTTCGGCCATTTCAGTCACTTAGGAACATTCTTGAATTTCTTGTTGTAGCTCGTTTTTTAGCCATTTTCCTCCATTTTGGTACCCTCAGTACTGCCGCGCAGTACCGAAGACGTCCATGCAGTACCGAAAATGGAGCCTCCACGATGGGGACAGTCGTACCACGCAAGCGAAGCGATGGCTCTACGGGCTACCAAGCCCAGCTCCTCATCAAGCGAGCCGGTAAAATCGTTCATCGAGAAAATCGCACCTTTGACCGGCGGCAAGCTGCCTCTGCCTGGCTCGAAAAACGGGAGAAGGAACTTGCCAAGCCCGGCGCGCTCGAACGTCTCGAAGCGCCGGACCCTACGCTAACTGCTGTTATCGACCGCTACACAGATGAATCAATAAGGAAGATTGGACGCACGAAGGCGCAGGTTCTGCGAGCGATCAAGAACTACGACATCGCGAACAAGAGATGCTCCGAAATCACAAGCACCGACGTCGTGGCGTTTGCCAATGAACTGATAGTCAATGTCGCTCCATCAACAGTCGGCAACTATCTTTCACATTTGGGCGCTGTCTTTGCCGTGGCAAAGCCGGCATGGGCATATCCACTCGATCAAACCGCAATGAAGGATGCTTTTGTAGTCGCGAAGCGTCTCGGTATTGCGAGCAAGAGTCGTGAGCGTGATCGGCGTCCGACGCTCGAAGAGCTCGACAAAATCCTCGAATACTTCGGAGAGCGGCTGAAGCGCCGACCCTCCTCCATTCCGATGCAGAAGATCATTGGCTTTGCAATGTTTTCAACGCGCCGCCTAGAGGAGATTACGCGGATCTCTTGGAAGGATCTTGATGCGGAAGGAAGTCGTGTTTTGGTCCGGGATATGAAGAACCCCGGTGAGAAGTTCGGGAATGACGTATGGTGCGATCTTCCGCCCGAAGCGCTTCGGATCATTCTCTCAATGCCGAAAAGGCGCGAAGAAATCTTTCCGTATTGCGGCGACACCATTGGAATTAATTTCACGCGCGCGTGCCGATTCCTGGAAATCATTGACTTGCATCTGCATGATCTTCGTCACGATGGTATTTCTAGACTATTCGAAATCGGCCGGAATATTCCGCAGGTAGCTGCGGTGTCGGGTCATCGTTCTTGGTCAAGTCTCAAGCGCTACACACACTTGCGTCAAACCGGTGACAAATATGCGGGGTGGAAGTGGTTCTCAGTGCTGACAAGCTCAACCAATGCTGTCCGCGCTTCACCGAAGCACGTCTCTACCGAGGATTTCGCAACCAGGTGGTTGGATCCGACTGCGGGGTGACGGGCGATGGCGCACCTTCCAGTGAGCGGTAGACCGAGTTGGAGTAGGTGAAGCGGCTCCGACGGAGATATTTCTGACGACTTTTCTTTGTAATTCCATGCGACGGCGGGCTAATTCTCTTGTCGGACGTTTTGTTGGACGCTTCTTCGCGGTTAAAATTGTCCCGGTACCGCTCGAAAGCCGTTTCTGCCCCTACGGAAACCCATGAAGTATTGGCGGTAGCGCCTGGATTAGTAAAACAGCGCTTCCGCCCAACACGCTGGCTCCCACGACCAGCAAGGGCAGGACGCGCTCCCGAAGTATCCCGTTGCTCTCGACGTCGTTCGAATCTTGCATCCGTGCACCCGCTTTTTTCGTGCGACGAAGGCGTCATAGACTGAGTCGGGGAATCGGCAAGCGCCGAAATTTGCCGGAAAATTAACTCGTGATTCACCGACTCGACTACCCTGCGCCTAACTATTGTTTCTTCAGGTCGCAGTTGGCCCAGACGTTTGCGTTTGATCTTGAGAGCTTTGGCCGGTGCGGGGGCCCTTCTGCGTCGAGGTCGGTTCGAAGAACACTTTCGCCCTTCGATGATTTCGCAAAGCGGCGGGCCTGTACGGACCGAAACTCGTGTAGTTGCGCACCGACTTCATCGCGAGCCGATCATAGACCGACTCGTGAAGTTGCGCGGTGTCTGTCACAGCGCGGACCGCTTTCGACCAATGGAGCGCAGTCCCGCCAATCCCAACCATGCGTTCGTCGTGCATCATTCCATCGGCCGACGGATAAAGCCGCAGCAGGCTCTTGTCGACGATCACGCGACCAGCCTCAGGAATCTTATCGGCGATGAATTCCACCATCCACTCGAGCGTGATGTCTGACAGCCGAGACTCGTTCTCAGGATAGCTTCCACCGATGTCCGCGTGGTTACCTGCGAACCAAATTTGATCGAACTGTTCCGGCTCGTCCTGCCTGTCGGGCCACTTGACGGTCCCGCTCCCTCCCCATGGCACCCGCTTAAAGTCCTTTCGGCCTTCATCGATCGATTGCAAATGACGCGCGTACTGGACGTCCGAGGTGAAATGCCGGTCATAGGCCCAGTCGGGGAAGAAGCGCTGCCAGCCAATCGCAGCGACAGCATCCCAGATCCCGATGAAATAGGGGGAAGCACCGGCCCAGAGTCCGACTTCCGATTTGTAGGCAGACCGAAACCTGCTCCGCTCTCTTGTCCACTTCCTCCCGGCTCCGTGGCATTCCGAGCCGACAAACGCAAGAGACCGCCTCCTTGGCAACCCGCCGCAACGATTTGGGATCGAGGCTGATGGATTCGCCATTCCGCTCATTCCGCGGAACGCCGCAGAGCTCAAGCACGTGCGCGAGACATCTGGCCGTGTAGGCACCGCGGCTGAAGCCGAACAGATAGATGCGGTCTCCCGCCTCCCACACGCCGATGATCGCCACGTAGCAATCGATAATCTTCCTCGTGATTCCGAACGCGAACATCTGCTGAACCGTCTCCTTGAGACGGTCCCAGCCGTTGTCGTGCCTCGGCGCCGGCGTCCCGATACCTGGGACGTATAGTGCGAGCTGCTTCTTGGGGTCGATGATTGAGTCAGGGCCCGTCCTCGTCGCCCGGTACAGCTTATAGACGTTGGTGCGGCTCTCGTCCGGCAAGAGGCCGCCCTCGTTTCCTGTGCCGTCGGCGAAGACCAGGATGTTCTTAGGCATACCGGCCTCCTTCAAATGATAATTTCTGCCGGCGCAAACTACTCGGCGACGGTGAAGCTCCTGGTAGCATGGTTCGGTCTATCCGAGCGCGGTCGGGCCATGGGCCTGCTGACGATGTAGATGATGACTTCCGGCTGCACCTTCGGACTGCGCAAGGTGCGCACGGAGGCCAGCGGGGATGGCAGCGCGTTTGACATAATAATCAGTTTATACTAATCATAAGTGGTGACTGCTGATAGCACACAGTTGACCGCTCTGGGTGACCCGACCCGCCGCACGATCTTCGAGCTGATCGCGGAGCGTCCGCGCTCGGTCGCCGAGATCACCCGGCACGTTCCGGTCTCGCAGTCAGCCGTTTCCCAGCATCTGAAAGTGCTGCGCGACTCACGCCTAGTCCGCGCGGAGCCAAAAGGCGCGAGCAACGTCTATCACATCGATCCGCACGGGCTTGGTCAGATGCGTGCTTGGCTTGACCGGTTCTGGAGCAAAACGCTGGCGGCCTACAAGGTCGCCGTCGAGCAACCGCCAAGGGAGTCAAAATGAACACGCATGTATCACCCGCGCCCGTGAAGCAGTCTGTCGTGGTCGAGGCGCCGATTGAGCACGCTTTCAAGGTCTTCACCGAGCAATTCGGTAGTTTCAAGCCCAGCGAGCACAACTTACTCTCCGTCCCGATTGCCGAGACGGTTTTCGAGCCCCGCGTCGGTGGCCACGTGTATGACCGCGGGGTCGACGGCAGCGAGTGCCGCTGGGCACGCGTCCTGACCTACGAGCCGCCCAACCGGGTACTGCTGAGTTGGGACATCAGCCCACGATGGCAGATCGAGACCGATCCGGAAAAGACCAGTGAATGGGAAGTCCGGTTCACCGCCGAGACGCCACATCGGACCCGCGTCGAGCTTGAGCATCGGGAGCTGGACCGCCATGGCGATGGCTGGCAACGCGTGCGCGACGGGGTTGGCGGCGACCAGGGTTGGCCGCTGTATCTGCAACGCTATGCCGACCTGTTCGGACGCGCAGCCTGACAGACGCACATTGGATCTGTCGGACAGAGGCAAGCACTTTCCGGGATCGCCCTGTCCGATTGACATCGCGATCCATGCAGAATGACGGAGATCAGCATGGAAGCCTACACTCTGAGCATCATTGGAGTGCTCGCGCTGTGCCTTCTGTCCATCCTTTTGGCGATCTATTCGGGATCGTCCAAAGGACGTGCTGGGGCACTCTCCGGTCCAGTGCTACCGGCCGATGATGGAAACCTCCTCTATCGCATCGACCGTGTACACATGAATTCTGTGGAGGCGCTTGCCCCCTTCGTCGTGCCGGCCGTACTGGCGATGATTGTAGGTGTCGGGCCGACCACATTGGCGGCACTGGTATGGGTCTATGTCGTAATCCGCCTGATTCATCTGGTGATCTATTTGCGCGGCGGCAACGCGGCGAAAGGCGGCAGCGTAAGAACCATTCTATGTCTCAGGCGCGTTGGTCACGGTGATCCTTATTGTCGTAACCGGCGGGGTAGCCGTCTACTGAGGCATCGCGAGCCCAATCCACCGGTTGCGTCTCCCTGCAGGCGAAACCTGAGCCTCGTCGAAAATTGGTGAGGTCAAATTCGAGTCTCTCAAACGCGATGCATGTTCATTGAGAGGTCGCCCTGCGCGTACCCGCTCTCGGGCGCGAATAAAAGATGACCGCGAGCGTTCGAGATCAATCGCTGTCGATCGAAGGAGCGAACTACGCCAGAGTACTCTATGGTATTCTAGGTTATCCGCCGCAACGCCACTGTCGCGCCCATTCAATCATTTCGAAGGACGTTTCGTGGTTTTGCAAGCACAACTTTCTAGCTCTGACGGACAAATGCCGACGGTATACACCGCCGCATTTTTCTGCTCTTGAATTCACAGAAACATTTGCACCTCATGAAGCACTGGCAATTCCGCGATCAATCGGAGTCTATCGACCGGGTGGCCCGCTGCGTGCGTGACTAAGACTGACATTGCCTCGCACTGGCACAGAGCCTCGGATATCGTCAGAGATCAGGAAAGCGCCTTGGCCCCGCGCGCCGTCCACTCCCACCACTGTGTGTCGGGCATAGTCCGCTTCGCATTAAAAGCGGCCCGCTCCATCAGTTCGGTTCGTGGCCCCATAGTCGACACGTAGAAGCGGTCCCTTGTTGACACAGTTGAAGACCCAACAGCGGGCTTTCACTCCTCGCCCCGTCGCGTTGAGGGCCCTACGGCGACGATTTGGTGCGTAACCACGTCCCTGCTCGTGGCAATGACGCTAGAAACAGAACGACACAGACGCATAGCAAGACAATATCCTTGAACAGGAACTCTCCTGCCAGATTCCAGGCCATCGGATCGGTCGAAAGGCTCCACTTCACGACGCCTGGCGTCGTAAAGAAAAAAGACCATGTAATCGCGAACGTAATGATGCCAAGAAGTGAACCCATGGCTGAAAGAAGTGCGTTGAACGCACCTCCGATCAAGAGAGCCGCGATGACGAACTCCGCAACTCCCAAGAAGTATGCCTCGCCCCTCAAGCCGAGCACCGAGAGCCAAGAAATGAAGGGGCTATTGGTTATGAACTGCGCGATTCCTTGTGCCGATTGCGGCGTAAACTTCTGCATTCCGAACGACACGAATATGATGACCATGACCCACCGCAAGATGGCCAGGAATCGATAAGATCCCGCGCCGCTCTCGGCTATATTGAACATTTCCTTCATCAGATCCCCTCACAGCCAGTTGGCACGCTGCGATCTACCGCGTCACAGCTACACTCTGTACGCGGGCTCCGCCGACTCGTTACGCGTGGCGCCGCTGATGAAGGGTCACGATTTTGTGCAGGTTATGTTGGGAATATTACATCGACAAGCCATACGACGGCGTTTAGCGCAGATCGCGGCGTCTTAGCCAGCGCGGCTAATTCCCCGTCTTAGAGAACCCCTGTTTGTTTCTCTTCGTTGCAGCGTGCTGAGTTGACCGTGCCTTACTCGGGGATCTCTAGCAACTTCGCGGCACTTCGATAAAAATCCGTAAGATCGTCGAGCATGTGAAGGACCCCTGTGAATTGCCTGAAATTGTAATCCGGCCGAAGATCGCTGATGCGTCGACGCTCTGCGCTCGCTTCGTCTAGTCGTCCGGCTGCCGCAAGTGTCAGCGCCGACACTGCATGCGCATGAACATGATCGCCGGCATTTAGCCCAACAAGCTTGGCACATTGAGCTGCCTCTTGAACTTTGCCGAGACGAAGCAGCGCGAACGTCCGCACCCTATAGGTTCCAAACATCATCGGATCGAACGGGCTGAGACGAGCCGCGATATCCGCAGCAGCGATTGCGCTCTCGGGAGAGCCCGTCTGGCATTGCACAAATGCAAGAGAGTAGTGAGCGAAAGCGTAGTTTGGACTTAAATCGATGGATCGATTGAGGCCGTCGACGGCGCCCTCGTGGGAATACGCGAGCCATTTTGCCCGACCACCGGCGCAATGTGCCGCCGGGTCGCTGGGATCTGCCTGGAGCGCTTGCTCGGCAGTCTCCAATGCCAAAGCTATCTCGCGTTTTGATTCACGCACGTTCAGATGAAAGGCGTTATGAAAATGCGTGAAAGACAATCCCGCATAGCTTCTCGAGAAAGTTGGATCGCGGGCTATCGCTCTGTTGAAAAAGTGCTGAGCCTCGAGGTTACCGTCCCTCGTGAAGCGAGACATGCTGGCCAGGCCTCGATGGTATGCCTGCCATGCATCGAGCGAAGCTGGCGGCATGAGCAGCGCGCGGTTTCGTTCAATGACATGAATCTCCGCGTCAAGACCCGTTATGATGCGCGCGGCCAGCAAGGGAGGTACGGCGTAGGAGTCATCGGCATTGCAACTGAACTCGTCAACCCAGAAGATGCGATCGCTCTTGGGGTCGATCAATTCTACCGAAACAACATAGCCTTTTCCATCCCGTCGCAAATGGCCGGACGCCACGTATTCCGCATTCACCAGGGCGGCTGCCGTTCCTGGAGGCAAGCTGCGCAGTGAAAAAGCCGTTCCTCGGGCAAGAACGCTGAAGCTTCGCAATTTCGCAAAACCGAAAATGATGTCGCTGGTGATGCTGTCAGCGTCCGCAACACTTTCCGGTGCCGCCGTAAAAGGCAGCAACAGTAGAGTAGGTTTCCGCGTGTTCGCCGTTGGGGAGCTCGAAGGAGTATCAAAACGGGCGTTATCGATCAAGCTTACGACGGCAGACTTTGAGGTGAATCGTTGTGCTGCTGCGAAAGCTGCCTCAAGCGGTCCCGGATCGATGGCTTCAGTGCGAAAGCGCGCCACGGACAGGTCGATCTGGCGCTGAGCCTCCGCATAAAGACCGCGGCGGAGCAGCGTGCGAACGAGTTCGAGGTGAGCCGCTTCGTCGAACGGCGCCACTTCGATGCATTCTCGCAGGAATTCGATACGATCATCGCTCTCCGGCGGTAGGACCGAACTGAGCCGTTCGAGAAGCTGCTGGCGCATCTGACTGAAGCGGTGCCGCTGGCCGGCAAGCCAGTTTTCGATCGATGGAGCGCCATCTACTGAAAGACCTTCGAGGAAGTCACCCCTGAATAACGCTAATAGCGCCCGAAGCTCTCCGGGCGACGCATCTGCCAGAGACTTCTGCATCCGCAGCGTGACAGATTGGGCATCGACATCGAGCGAACCTATATCGATCCAAACCTGCTTGCGGTCGGCAACAATCCGCTTCTTCGTCGGCCGGTCCAGGAGGGAGCGTAGCTTGGAAAGGCACCAGCGCAACTCGCTGCGTGGGTCGTCCGCAACGTCCCAAAACAACTCGCACAGCTTTTCGCGGGCGACAGGGCGCGGCGACATTGCGAGATACCCAAGAAGGGCCCGGACTTTACGCGAAGGCGGCTGGTTCGAAGGGACACCATTGTGGATGACCTGAAGCGGTCCCAGCAACAGCACCCGATCCGTCAACTGACTCACCATTTCCATGATCACTCCAACGCTGGCTCCAACGAGGACCGCGTACAGCGGGGAGTAGGATATCTTCTGGCTGCCGAGCAATTTAACACACGCCAGCGATGCCAAGAAGAAGAAAGTTCCACGAGATCAGGCGCATGGCTCCAAAAGCATTCTTGGCCGGATACTCGGGCAAGCGGCTAACCTGCCGTGATCAAGTGTCCAGGATGCGCGGCGATGGCGAATAGAGAGACAGCCACGCCGGATAGGATGAACACCTTTTCCGATGGGGTATTCGCCGTGATCATCACGATTCTGGTGCTTGAACTACACCCTCCAAGGGAGGCCAGCTTTGGAGCATTGTTGGAACTATGGCCAACCGCAATCAGCTACACGATAAGCTACCTATTCATCGCAATCGTTTGGGTAAACCACCATCACCTATTGCGATTTCCCGATGCTGCAACACAACGCTTAATTTGGGGAAACTTTGCGCATCTGTTCGCCGTCTCGTTGATCCCGTTCGCCACCGCATGGATCGCGACCACTCGATTGAGCGCCGCCGCCGTCGCGTTCTATGCGGGCGATTTCTTTCTGGTCAATTTAACGTATCTGCTGCTGTGCCTCGAGGCCGTCGACAGGTCCGCGCCTCACAAGGTTGAGCCGGGAGTCCGATCGATGATGCGTATGCGCTCGTTTGCGACGCTGGCGGTGTTCGCCGCCGCAGGAATCGCAGCGCTTCGCTATCCGATCGCAGGCATGGTGCTGATCTGCCTTTGTCTATTCGTTTACCTGAGTCCAGCGCGAATAATAGGAGCGGCTGATGAGTCCGGTCAGATACAAGACAGTCGAAGTTAGCGGCATCAGGATTTTCTACCGCGAAGCGCGGAATGCGGGCGCGCCGAAGCTGCTTCTCTTGCACGGTTTTCCGACCGCAAGCCATATGTTCCGCGATCTGCTCCCGCTTGTTGCCGAAAGGTTCGACGTGATCGCGCCGGACCTTCCCGGCTTCGGCCAATCTGAGATGCCAGCGCGAGAGAAGTTTCTTTACACATTCGAGAACATCGCTCGGGTGATTGAGCGCTTTACGGAGATAGTCGAATTCGATCGCTTCGCTCTTTATGTTTTCGATTACGGTGCGCCGACCGGCTTTCGAATGGCCGTCCGTCATCCGGAGCGGATCACAGCGATCGTCTCACAGAACGGTAATGCTTACGAAGAGGGTCTCAGTGACGGGTGGACCCCGATCCGAGCGTACTGGGAGAATTCATCGCAAGCGAACCGGAGAGCGCTTCGCGCATTTCTCACACCCGAAACGACGGCCTGGCAGTACGCGCAGGGCGTACCCGATCCCACGATCGTATCGCCGGACGGCCGAAACCTTGACAACTACTACTTGGCTCGTCCCGGAGCAGATGAAATTCAGCTCGACCTTCTGGGCGACTATAAAAGCAATGTCGCGCTGTATCCCTCATTCCAACGATATTTCCGGACACATAAGCCGCCGTTTTTGGCGGTGTGGGGCAAGAACGATCCGTTCTTCCTCCCGTCTGGCGCCGAAGCGTTCAAGCGAGACATTCCGGACGCAAAGGTTCGCTTCTTCGACACCGGCCACTTCGCGCTGGAGACGCACTGCACTGAAATCGCGAAAGTCATCAACGATTTCTTGGGTGACCAAGCGGGACAACATAAAATGTCTCAGGGCCTCGAGCATTAGGAGAAACTCATGGGATTGTCCTGGCAACAAGGCCCGCTGTCACCGGGCGCGGTCGGCCGGTTCCTCCTGCCCGAACCATTGCCGAAGCGATTGCTTTATGTCGAGCGGCTGCGCCGGCGGATGCGGGTGCGTTTCGGCGGCGCCTGGGTCGGCGACAGCGAAAACGTGCTGCTCCTGTTCGAGCCGGCCCGTTACCCGGTCGCCTACTTCCCCGAGGCCGATATCGCGCCCCGCGTCCTCGAGCGCGCCGAGCAAGTCACCCAACACGCCGATCTCGGAGCAACCGCCTGGTACAACGTCCGCGCCGACGCGCAGCACGTTGCGGCGCGCGGGGCATGGCAGCACACCGGCCTGCCGGCCCACGCCAGCGATCTGCAGGGGCGCATCGCCTTCGCCTGGCGGGCGATGGATGCGTTCTACGAGGAAGACGAGCGGATCGTCGGTCACGCCGCCGATCCCTACCACCGCATCGACATTCGCCAGGCCTCGCGCAATCTCGTGGTCCGCCACGGCGACCGCGTCGTCGCTGACACCAAGCGGCCGCTGGTGCTCTACGAGTCCGGCTTTGCGCCGCGCTGGTACGTTCCGCGCGAGGACATCGACGAAGCGGCGCTCGCGCCGGTGAAGCTGCAGACCTTCTGCCCCTACAAGGGGCTGTGCAGCTACTTCTCCATCGGCGACACGCGTCAGGCGGCCTGGTCATATCCCGACCCCTATCCCGAGGTGCGCCGCATCGTCAACCTGGTCTCGTTCGAGCCTGACGTGGTCACGGTCCATCTCGACGGCGTTCAGCTGCGTCTCGAGCCGGGCCAGTCTGTGGTGCCGCACGGCCCCGACCGCAACCTCGATGTCGAAGAGTTCGCCCGCGCGTGAGCAGCCACGCGCAGCCCGTGCCGCGAGGCAGACCCATCTCAAGCGGAGCAGAACATGGCGCGACTGCTGTCGGTGAATGTCGGACTGCCGCGCGACATCGCGTGGAAGGGCCGTACGGTGCACACCGGGATCTGGAAGGATCCGGTGCAGGGCCGCTGCAAGGTCGGCCGGCTCAATGTCGCCGGTGACGGCCAGGGCGACCTCGCCGGTCATGGCGGCGAGATGCGCGCCGTGTTCGTCTACCAGATCGAATCCTATCGCCACTGGCAGGATCAGTTACAGCGGACCGACTTCGTCCACGGCCAGTTCGGCGAGAACTTCACGATCGAAGGCCTGCCGGACGACGCCGTATGCATCGGCGACCGCTACCGCATCGGCAGCGCGCAGTTCGAGGTCACGCAGCCACGCGTGACCTGTTATCGCGTAGGCATCCGGGTCGGCGAGCCGCGGATGCCGGCCCTGCTGACCTCGAGTGGACGGCCGGGCTTCTACTTCCGCGTCCTCGCCGAGGGCGAGGTCGGTGCCGGCGACGCGATCGTCAAGGTCGGCGAGGCGGAGGAGCGCATGACCGTCGCCGAGATCAACGCCCTGCTCTATTCGTCGGAGCATCCGCGCGACCGCCTCGAGCGCGCCTTGCGGATCGGAGCGCTTTCGCCGGGATGGCGCTGGTCGTTCGAGGCCTTGCTCAAGGGCCAGGCGACCGGCAGCGCAGGCGGTAATGCGGGGCTCGCGCCTGCGTCGGCCGCACATCCGGTCGCGCCAGGATTTCGCCGGCTCGCAATCGCCGCGATCGATCAGGAGTCCGCCGACGTGCTCTCGTTGTCGTTGCGCGATCCGGACGGCCGGCTGCTGCCGCCAGCACAGCCCGGTCAGTATGTCGTGCTGCGCCTGCGAGCGGCCGGCGATGGCCCGCCCCTGCTCCGCAGCTACTCGCTATCGGGTCCGCCTTCGACGGAGCGGCATCGGATCAGCGTGAAGATCGAGCCGAACGGAGCTGCGGGCGCCTATCTGCGCGACCATGTCCGAACAGGCGATATCATCGACGTTTCGACGCCACGCGGCAGCTTCCTGCTGCAACCCGGCGAGCGGCCCGTGGTGCTGCTCAGCGCGGGGATCGGCGCAACGCCGGTGCTGGCGATGCTGTCCGCGCTGGCGGAGGCGCGCTCGACACGGCGGATCCTGTGGCTGCATGCGGCGCGCGACAAGCAGCACCATCCCTTTGCCGCTGAAGTCCGCCGCCTGATTCGCGCGCTCCCGCAAGGCCGCCTCTATGTCTGCTACAGCCGGCCCGGCCCGCGTGACAGGATGGGCGAGGATTTTGACGCGGCCGGTCACCTGTCGCGATCGGCGTTCGATGCGGTAAGCATGCCGCGAGAGGCCGATGTCTACATCTGCGGGCCCAATCGCTTCATGACGGACATGAAAGTGGAGCTGACCGCCTATGGCGTGGCGCCGGAGCGCCAACGCATCGAAATCTTCAGTGGCGGCGAGTCGCTCAATCCAGGCATCGTCAGCGGAGCGTCCTCCGCGCCGCATCCGCCTGCCGACGATGCCGATACCGGCCCCATGGTCTCGTTCGCGCGCAGCGGCATCGCCGCGCACTGGAACGCTTCGGCCTATCAAAATATTCTGGATCTCGCCGAGGCTTGCGACGTACCGGTGCGCTGGTCGTGCCGGACCGGCGTCTGCCACAACTGCGAAAGCGGACTGATATCAGGCACGGTCGCCTATGAACTGCAGCCGCTCGACATGCCGCCGGAAGGCAACCTGCTCATCTGCTGCTCGCGGCCGACGGGCGACATCGTTATCGATCTATGATTTGGAAAGGTCAGGCGATGAGTACAAAAAATACTGAGGTCGTAAAGTACTCAGTTGAGGTCATCACATTACCTGTAAGCGATATTGATCGTGCGCTGCGATTCTACGTCGATCAGGTTGGCTTTGCGCTTGATGTCGATTATGCGCCGAGCGATTCTTTCCGCGTGGTGCAGCTCACACCGCCGGGCTCCGGCTGCTCGATCCAAATCGGTCAGGGACTGACCGATGCACTCCCCGGATCTCTACGCAATATCTACCTCGTGGTGACCGACCTCGAGACAGCGCGGAGGCGCCTGCTAGAACGCGGTGTCGCGGTCAGTGCAATTCGGCACAAGTCTCCCATTGACGCCTGGAACGGAGGTTTTGCGGCGGGGCTCGACCCTGCGCGCAGGGATTACGCAAGTTTCGCTGACTTCTCGGACGCAGATGGCAATCGCTGGGTGCTGCAGGAACGGGGCTACCGAAATTCGTAGGGAATTGTCGAGCCCCGAGCCAATCGCTGATAGCCCATCAGGACGCGCTGCCGAATGCCGACACGCCCTCATGGCCCTTCTGAGACATCCGGGACCGGCCGAACGACCGGCTTGCGCCGAGAGCTGCCTCCCTTCAACTGAGCCTTGGGCCCCAAGCTCCGACCTTTCTGCACGTTGCAATGCGCCACAGTACGCACCTGGCGAAAGCAAGATGAAAGTCTGACCGCGATCAGGTTAAATGAAAGTCACAACTTTGGAGAGTGCCCGGCTATGAAAGGAAGTGGAGGACTGCCCTCAACAAAACGTACGCCAAACCACGCGGTAGCAGCCGTTACCACTACTCCCACTCGATCGTTTAGCACGCCGGCTCGTCATTGATTTCTAAGAAGAAATTCTCAACTCCGACGGACCAATGCCGCCGGTATACCCGCTGCAAATTTTTGCTCTTGAATTCACAGGAAAAATTCATCGACCCGAAGCGCTGGCAATTCCGCTACCTATTGGGGTCTATCGACAGGATCGCCCCTCGCTTGCGTATCCAAGACTGATACAGGCTCACAGGCACGGAGATTTCAGATACCGTCAAAGACAGAAAGGTGCCCGTCCCGTTGCCGTCCGGCAGCAGTGGAGGAAAGCTCCGCGCCAGAAAACGCCCTCTTCTTGGTTCGGTGCGGGCTCAAGGCTGAATCTGGAGTCGCGGCGAACGCGAGTGTTCATTCAAGGTCTCTGAGCGCGCCCATCATCCGAGTTCACGCCAGGAACCGCGCAACACCTTCGCGGATACAAGCTATGATTTCGTCCTGCCGCTCCTCAAGACGGGAGACCGGCCCGCCGACACCGAGGACCAGATTGCGTCCAAAGTCGCGCTTTGGCAGCAGGACTGCAATCACACCCGCATCCTGGACGATGATGTGCTTTGAAAACATGTAGCCGTCGCGCCGGATGCCGTTAATTATCTTCATCAACGCTTTCAGTTCGAAGTGCTCTTCCGGCGGGCAAACGGCATTGATGCGGCGCAGGAGCCGTTCAATCTCGACGTCGGTATGACCACTGAGCAGCGTGCGTCCGATTCCGCTGATCGCAAGCGGCCGGACATCACCGGGTTTAACTTCGAAGCGCAGGCGCTTGCTGGTTTGCAGGGCGTGAATGTACTGAGCATGCAGATCAGATTGTGTGCTGATGCTTACAAGCTCGTCGAGCTTCCCATGAACGAAATCAACCAAGGCAAGGATGGCGCTGTCGCCGAAGAGCCCGGTGTCCAGCCATCGGCCCATCTGCGCAATGCGCATCGTCGGCATATAGGTGCGATTGTAGCTGTCGTAGAACAGGTATCCGAGCATCGCCATGCTTTTAAGCAAGGCCGCGGCACTGGACGTCGGATAGTCGCACTTCGTCGCGACTTCCTTGAGTGAGATCGGGCGCTTCACATCCTCGAAGTACTCGAGGACTTCGAAGATCCGCTTGGCCGACTTGATGCTGGAATCCATCACTTTCACGTATGTGGAAAACTTTCCCCGCTCTGGGACGGCTCCTCGATAAAGCGGTCCCCGAGCGTTGCGCAGCACTACCAATTCTCCGGCCTCATTCGCAACCACTTTTCCATATCTATGGAAATAGAACTACATATATGTAATGGATGGACTCTGAGCCGCGCCGCTCCTAGTGTTCGTCCCGGTCGACAAGGCCTCGGCGTCATAGCCGCTCAAAAAACACAACGTCCCACCCACCGGTGGGCGCAGGGAGAACGTCATGGAGTCGGGAATCGAATGCTGCGATCGACTGATGTCGATCGGCCGCTGCGCGGGCGTCCCGTCGCCAAGTTGAACCTCCTCGCGACCATTCTCCTCGATGCCGACCGTTGCATTCACGTCGGTGACGCTGACCGGGCCACGCCGGCAACATTAGGACCGAACAGGGATTTGCTTGCATGGACTACAGATTGCCTGAAGGCAGCTGCGATTGTCATTTTCACATCTACGGCCCCTTCGATCGCTTTCCGCAGGGAGACGAGGGACGATTTACCGCCGCGAAGCCGTTCACCATCGAAGACGCCTTTGCCATTTGGGACAAGCTCGGCATTACGCGTGGTGTCATTGTCCATGCGGTCGGCTCGGGAGACGACAACGCCGTCACTTACGACGCGCTGCGTCGCTACCCCGACAGGCTTCGCGCCGTCGCGATCCTGCGGCCTGACGTCTCGGATCGGCGGCTCGATGAACTCACCGACGCCGGCTTCAAGGCGGTGCGCGTGACCATGATCCGGCAGGACGGCAAGCCAGTCTCGACGCTCGGCACCAGCTACGACGATCTGGTCAAGCTCGCCCCTCGCATCGCGGAGCGCGGCTGGCACGCCCAGCTCTGGATCGAGAGCTCGGATCTGGCCGCCGCCGCGGCCGAACTCGAGAAGCTGCCACTCGACTACGTGATCGACCACATGTCACGGACGATGGCTGACAAGGGCCACGAGCACCCGGATTTCCGGGCCTTCACCGACCGGCTGAAGACCAGGCGTTACTGGACCAAGATATCCGGTGCCGACCGCAACACGCGCATCGGCCGTCCCTATGCGGACACGGCGCCCTTCATGCGCGCCATCGTTCAGGCGGGGCCCGACCAGGTCGCGTGGGGCAGCGATTGGCCCCATGTCGGCCACAGCGCCGAGACGATGCCCGACCTCCAGGACCTGCTTCGTCTGTTGCACGAATGCGTACCTGATGAGGCCACCCGCCGAAAGATCCTGATCGTCAATCCGGCGCGGCTCTACAATTTCTGACAGGACCGGGGACACTTTGGACAATAACAAAACATTGCCGCTCGACGGCGTGATCGTCATCGACCTCGGCCAGGTGTATCAGGGTCCGTATGCCGGCTTCCTGATGGCGCAGGCCGGTGCGACCGTGATCAAGGTCGAGCCGCCGAACGGCGAGCCGGTGCGTCATCGCGCCCGCATCAGCAAGGGCAACGCCGTCCCCTTCGCGATGCTGAACGCCAACAAGCGCAACATCAGCCTGAACCTGAAGTCGCCTGATGGAGTCAGGGTCCTGAAGGAGCTCGCGGCGAAGGCCGATGTGCTGATTGAGAACTACGCGCCGGGCGTGCTCGATCGATTGGGCATCGGCTATGCCGAGCTCAGCGCGATCAATCCGCGGCTGATCTACGGCTCGGCGACCGGCTACGGCCTGTCGGGTCCGAGCCGCGACAATCTGGCGATGGACCTGACGGTGCAGGCCGTCTCGGGTATCATGAGCGTGACGGGCTTTTCCGATGGTCCGCCGGTCAAGGCCGGCCCGGCTATCACCGACTTCATCAGCGGCGTACATCTTTACGCGGGCATCCTCACCGCGCTCTACGACCGTGAGAAGAGCGGCCGCGGCCGGCTGGTCGAGATCGCGATGGTCGAGACCGTCTATCCGGCAATGGCCTCGAATCTGGCCGATGTCTTCAATCGCAAGGCGGCGGCTCCCCGCACGGGCAACCGTCACGGCGGACTGGCCGAGGCGCCTTATAATGTCTACCCCGCATCCGACGGCTACGTCGCCATCATCAGCGTCAACGAATCCCATTGGACTGGACTGACGCGCGCGATGGGGCGGCCGGAACTGGCCGACGACGTGCGCTTCAAGACGGTGCTTGACCGTTTGAAGCACATCGACCTGACCGACCAGATGGTGTCCGACTGGTCCTCGCAGCTCACGCGCGACGAGATCACCGAGCTCTGCCGCGCCAACCGGGTTCCTTGCGCCGCGGTTCGCGACCTGCGCGAGGTGACCGAAGACAAGCATCTCCACGCCCGCGGCATGCTGCGCGAGATCGCCCACCCCGAATACGGCGACATCCTCGTTCATCGCAGTCCACTAGTGCTGCATGATACAGCGGCGCCGGACTACATCCCGTCCGCGCGTCTCGGTCAGCACAATGGCGAAGTGCTGTCGCAATATCTCGGCCTGTCCGACGGCGAGATCGATGCGCTCCGCCGCGCCGGCGCCATCGCACAAGCATGACGAACATCGAGGGGCGAATGTCTCGGTCCGCGAATTCAGGGGGAGATCACAATGGTCAAGCTGTTTGAAAGCATCGCATTCCGTGGCGTCGAGCTGAGCAACCGCATCGTCGTCTCGCCGATGGGGATGTATTCGGCCGTGAACGGTTACGTCACGCCGTTCCATCTGGTTCACTACGGCAAGTTCGCCCAAGGCGGCGCCGGTCTCGTCTTCGTAGAGCAGACATCGGTCAGCCGGAAGGGGCGCATCACCAACGGCGATCCCGGATTATGGGAAGACGGCCAGATCGACGGCATGCGCCAGATCGTTCATGTCATCAAATCCGGAGGCTCAAAAGCCGCGATCCAGATCAATCACGGCGGACGCAAATCCAGCCAGCAGCGCGCGTTCCGGGGCAACAGCCATCTGACCGACCGCGATATCGAGATGGGCGAGGAAACCTGGGTGCCCACGGGCCCGTCGGATGTCGCGTTCTCCGATGGTTTTCAGACCCCTATTCCTCTCAGCAAGCAAGGTCTCGAGGGCGTGCGCGATGCCTTCGTCGCGACCGCGCGGCGCGCGGTGCTCGCGGGTTTCGACGTCATCGAACTTCATATGGCGCACGGCTACCTGCTGCAATCGTTCCTGTCGCCGCTCGCCAATTTCCGCAACGATGAATATGGTGGCAAGCTCGAAAATCGGATGCGTTTTCCGCTCGAAGTGACGCGCGCCGTAAGGGCTGCGCTTCCTTCATCCACGCCGTTGTTCGTGCGCATATCCGCGACAGACTGGATCGACGGCGGTTGGGAGATCGAGGACAGCGTTGTCTTCTCCCGCGAATTGAAAAAGCTGGGCGTCGATCTGGTCGACTGTTCGACGGGCGGCAATCTGCGCGCCGGATCGACCAATGCCAATCTCGGCCGCGGTCCCGGCTACCAGGTACCCTTTGCCGAACGCATTCGCCGTGACGCCGACATTGCGACCGGCGCCGTCGGCATGATCCGGACCCCTGACTTCGCCGAGAAAGTCCTGCAGGACGGGCGGGCCGATCTCATCTTCCTCGCCCGCCAGATGCTCTACGATCCGTTCTGGGCTCTCCACGCCGCAGAGCATTTCGGGTTGACCGGCAATTTCGAAAAATGGCCCGAGCAATATGGCTGGTGGCTGGCGAAATGGGGCGGCGCCCTTCGAGCAAATGGCGAAAGCCTGGACGCGGTGGAGCGATACCGCGAGGCGGCCGAATAAGACCTCGCTCGCGCGGATCTCGTCGCGATCGAAGTTCAAGAAACAGACATTTCCAAAGGGAGTGAAGAAATGAAAAGTGCGCTGGCAGCATCGATGGTTTTCCTGAGCCTTGCTTCGGCTCACGCGCAGGCGCCTGCATCGAAGCCGGTCAAGCTCGGCGTGCTCAACGATCAATCGGGGCAATATGCGGATGCCGCCGGGCCTGCGGCGGTCGAAGTCGCCAAAATGGCGATCGCCGATTTTGGCGGCAAGCTGCTTGGTCAGCCGATCGAGCTCACCTTCGCCGATCACCAGAACAAGACCGATATCGCCTCGGGAATCGCGCGGCGTTGGATCGATACGGAAAACGTCGACGTAATTCTCGACATCGGCAACTCCGCGGTCGCGCTGGCCCTGGCGGACCTCGTCCGCGACAAGAACAAGATGATGATTGTGTCGTCGGCGGGCGCTTCGACGATCACCAACGAAAAGTGCTCTCCCAACACTTTCCAGTGGACATACAATACCAACACGCTGGCGCGCAGCACAGCGAAGGCTTTGATGAACCAAGGCGGTAACGAATGGTTCTTCCTGACGGCCGATTATGCCTTCGGTCATGCGTTCGAAACGGATGCTTCGGCTGTGGTCAAAGCGAACGGCGGCAAGGTCGTCGGCTCGGTGCGCCACCCCTTCAACACCAGCGACTTCTCCTCCTTCCTGCTGCAGGCCCAGAGCTCCGGCGCCAATGTGCTGGCGCTCGCCAATGCCAGCGGTGATACCTCCAACTCGCTGATGCAGGCTCACGAATTCGGCTTGCTCGGTCTCAAGAGCAAGATGAAAGTTGCGGCGCTGCTGTTTCAGATCACCGACGCCAAGTCGGTCGGCCTGAAGAACATGCAGGGTCTGTACACGTCGGAAGCCTTCTACTGGGATCGCAACGATGCCTCGCGCGCGTTCGGGAAGCGGTTCTTCGACAAGGTCGGCCGCATGCCGACCATGGTTCAGGCCGGCATGTACTCGGCGACCATGCACTACCTGAAGGCTGTCCAGGCGGCCGACACGCTCGACACCGCTGCGGTACTAGCAAAATTCCGCTCAATGCCCGTGAACGACTTCTTCTCGGAGAAGGGCTATGTGCGCGAAGACGGCATGCACATCCACGACTACTATCTGCTGCGGGCAAAGACGGTGGAGCAGTCCAAGACGCCGTGGGATTTCTATGACGTCGTCGCAACCGTCCCGGCCGAAGACGCCAACATTCCGCGCGAACAAAGCAAGTGTTCGCTGATGAAGAAGTCGTGATCGCCAGGTATTGTGAGAAAGCCGGGCGGCGGACGCAGTGCTGCCGCCTGGCGCTCGCGGATGTCGTCAACGTGCGTCCCTTTTCACATCCATGGAAATGCTGCGCCGTCAGTGACACGCATTGGCACGCGAACACCGGCCCCCTAATCTTCCCCGCAACAAACAAGGGAGTCCGGGATGAACGAAACGCTGCTGTTCTCGCCGCTACGCATTCGGGACGTCGCATTCAAGAACCGGATCGTGGTCCCGCCGATGCTGCAATACGTTGCGGAGCGCGGCTTTCCGACCGCCTGGCATATCGCCAACGCGGGCAAGTTCGCCGCAGGCGGCGCCGGCATGGTGATCGTGGAGTCGACCAAGGTCGAGCGCCGCGGCTGCGGAACGGTCGGAGACCTCGGCATCTGGGATGACAAGTTCATCGCTCCGCTCCGTGACATCGCGAGCTTCATCAAGTCGAACGGCGCCACAGCCGGCATCCAGCTCGGTCATACCGGCCGGAAAGGAAAGGCCCGGCGGCCCTGGGAGGGAGATGGCACCCTCTCCGCCCGGGACCTTGCTGACGTCGATGACGTTGACGGCTGGGACCTGATCGGTCCGAGCGCGCTTGCGTTCGGCAACGGCTATTTCACGCCCCGCGCGCTGGAGCGCAGCGAAATTCCCGATGCGATCGACGCCTGGGGCAAGGCGGCCGCGCGCGCCGATCGGGCCGGCTTCGACGTCGTCGAGCTGCACGCCGCCCATGGTTATCTGATCCATTCGTTCCTCTCGCCCGAAGCGAACCAGCGCACGGACGATTATGGCGGCAGCGAAGCCAACCGCATGAGGTTTGCCATCGAGGTCGCCGAGTCCGTGCGCGCCAACTGGCCGGCGTCGAAGCCGTTGTTCGTCCGCCTGTCGATAGAGGACGAGGCCGGCTGGGGTCCGGCGGAGAACGCCAGGCTAGTGCGCATCCTCAAGACGAAGGGCGTCGATGTCATCGACTGCAGCACCGGCGGGCTCAACAGCAAGGTCCCCAACTTCTTCCGCCTCAACGAGTACGGCTATCAGGTCCAGTTCGCGGACTATATCCGCCGCGAAGCCGATATCATGACCATGGCAGTCGGTCTCATCATTCACGGCGACCAGGCCGAAGCGATCCTTCAGGACACGAAGGCCGACCTCGTCGCCGTCGGCCGCGAGTTCATCCACAACCCGAACTGGGCGATGGATGCGGCGCAGAAACTCGGCGTCGACCCGACTTTCAGCGCGGTCCCGCCGCAAATGGGTTACTGGCTCGAAAAGCGGGCCCGCCGCGGCTTTGGCGGAAATCACTCCACATGGCAGAAAGGCATCGCGGCGGATAGCTGATAACCGCCGGGGGTGGTTGCGCAGCGACATTGCCTGTGCTGATTGCTTGCGGAGCGTGCTGCGGCTCGCCTCGTGAACATCCAGCAATGCGAGCCATCACCAGACATGTCGTACCAAGATTTGATCAAGCAGACCGAGGCCCGGCGGCCAGCGGCTTGGGAGTTGCTCGGCGTCGGCGCTGTCGCCTACGATCAGACACGCGATCGCGTCGTGATCGAATGGCATGCCGAGCCGCGGCATTGTCATTCCACTGAAGGCCATCCCAAGGGTGGCATCGTGCAAGGTGGAATCGTCACGGGCTGGCTCGATGCGGCCATGGCGACCGCCAGCTTGCTGCGCGGTGAATACCTGATCACGGTCGCGAGCCTGGAGATCAAGGTCGCATTCCTGCTTCCGGCGCATCCCGGCCTGTACCGCACCCATGGCAAGGTCGTTCGGCAGGGCCGCAGCATCGGCTTCATTGATTTCAAAATTCGTGGCATCCTCCGTTCCTTCGGTCTTTTGCTTGTCGTCTCCGGTCGCCATTGTCACACCTCATCGTCTCTAGGAGACAGTGATCGTCTCCAATTCGCTATTGCCGTCGAAGTCTTCCACGTAGACGAGTCCGGCGGTGAGATACTGGGAGTACATCCGCTCGAGAGGGATTGGCGTGTCGCTATGCCCGTTGGCGCTCTCGAAGCGGCGTCTGATCTCACCAATGCTCAATCCGCTAGCGGAGAGCTCCCAAATCAGAGCAGCTGTATCGCTCAACTCAGCACGCACGCGGTCTTTCGAAACCAAATAGTACCGGTTCCTGTCGTCCCTCAGGATACGAGCGGATCTGTCAGTCGGCTTCAGAATAGTTGCATCATTCAGTGCAAAGTCCTCAACCTCCTCTCTGAAATTTACTCCAGGCGCTCGGTAGACGAATTGTTGAAGCAACTCGGAACGCAGGGACTTCTCCTGGACCGGGAGGTCACTGGTCCATCGGATAGAGATATCAGCTAGAGCATCCGCGAAATGAGAAAGCCCGCTGGGCAACCGTGGCTTAAATGGCTGGAGCGTGATCCCAAACTCGGAAGGAGACGTAAACATCCGAGCATACGGTTCCACCCGTATGATTGATCCAGCATCTATGCTTAGTCGGGACAGCGCCTCATGACCGAGTTCATCTTGAACTTGCTGAGTCAGTTGGTGGCAGAAGCGCACCGACTCCATGAAGTGCTCCTGCGTCTCTCCAGGGAAGCCGCACAAGACCGTAATGTCTGCGTGGAGACCAACGGCCAACGTATCAAGTATGACCTGCCGAATTTCCGCTACGTCCGTGCCCTTCTCAGTTCGGTCAATTAACGCCTGGCTAGCGGTCTCCATCCCAAAATAGAGAATGCGAAAACCTGCTTTTGCTATCTTCTCGAGCAGGTGCCGGGGCAGTTTTGTCGGCCGAAAGTATGCCCATGCAAATTGTACATTGAGAGGCGCAACTTTCTCACAAAACTCCTCGATCCATCGAGGGCTGCCATTTAGGAGGCTATCACAAAACTGGAAAAGGCGAACGCCCCAGGTCTCGCTGAGTTCGGCGATCTCAGCAACGACAGCGTCCACCTTCCGAAGTCTATAGCGCTGCCAGTAACTTTGCTCGGCACAGAACGTGCATCTCTTTACGCACCCCCGCGTCGAGGCCACGGGCAGAGCAACGCCGTACCAGCGCGAGGTCAAATTGGGATTGGACCGATAGTGCGTAACATGGTGGCCAGGCAGGGGGAGCCCGTCGAAGTCTGGCGTCCGTAACTCGTCAAGATTGAGCAGTGGTAAGGGAGCGTTTCGCTGAAACACGTTATTCACAAGACAGCTGACGCCGGGAACATCCTTCGGTAGTTCTCCCGACATCAGTACCCTTGCCAGTACGGACGCTATTGCTTCCCCCTCGCCGGTCGCGCAACAATCTACGCATTGAAATCGCAGCACGAAGTGTTGTGTTTGCGCCAGTCCTACCCCTGGACCGCCGAAGGCAATCCCTATAGTCGGATCAATCCGCTTTAATGCTCTCGCGAGCAAAAGGCTGGGTAGCAGATTGCTTGCGTAAACAGAGAACATTGCGACGCGGATAGTGCACCTCGCGATGACAGCAGCCCATTTTGATAGGAACTCCTCAAGGCGAGCGACGATTTCGAGATCGCCGCGGAGAGTTTCCTTGTCGGCATCGGTATAATGCTCGGGAAACAGCGACATTAGCGTCAACTGAGGTCGCACGACAAATTGTACGTGCTGAACGTCGTCGCGGTGGCCGATGTTGTATACGGCATAGAATGCGCGGAACATCGCCGCATCATACCGCATCAGAGCAAAATCGAGGTCATATGTGCTCGTCTTGAAACCTGCGCCACGCAAGACGGTCTGAAGCGACGCAAGTGCGAGAGGCGGGGTACCTAGGGTGAAGGTCGGACAGAGGATCAGGGCAACATCTGTCCTTGCTAGCGGGCGGCCGAGGGTTGTGTCGAGCATACCGCATCCCTTGCCTTAATGAGAGTTGAGCCGTCTCAGGGCAAGGATCGGCCGTTTCATTGGTCCGACGCCCCCCAGCCGATGAGTGAGGTCCCAGCCGTCCCACCAATCAAGAAACTCATACTGACCTGAGCGTTCGACCAAAAGCCGAAACTCCTGAGGGTAGAACAGCTGGAAGTGATCTATGGAGCGGTACTGAGTTCTCTGTCCCCGTTCGTTCATTGCGACGAAAAGCTCATAGTCGACCGTCTGGCGGGCGACGTCAAATTGGCGGGGCCCCGTCATAACTGACAACCTACGCGCGCCCACATGCAATTCGTAGCAGTGAGACTCCATCGGATCGGTTCGAGGGCACTGAATACAAGAATCAAAAACGACAAGGCCGCCCGGTACGAGCGCGCGCGCAACCGAGTTCAGAATAGCGAGCGCGTCGTCGGCATCGCCTGCAAGGAAGGAGCCGGCAATGATGACAACTGCTTGGACCGGCAGCGGCAGCGAAAAATGACGCATATCTGCAAGAATGAACTGAGCCGCACTTCCGAGTGCAGCGTGCTTTCGTCGACAGTATTCCAGCATTGAGGAACAGATATCGAGTCCAATGTAGTTGTATTCGCGGATTACAAACTCTCCAGCGTTGGGTGCCGGACCGCAGCCGAGTTCCAAAACACTCCGGACCGGTATCAACGCAAATTTTTGGAATAGGCGGTGCAAGCCATCAGGCTCTTCCTGCAGGTTCCGGAAGGAGCAGCAGGCAAGATCGTAAACGTCCGGATGCTCGTAGAGGTCTTCGGCCATTGACCGCTGTCCTCCCATCCCTAAAGCCGGTCTAGCGCCCCCATGCAATGGGGCCCCCGAGTTGCGGTACTCTACCGCGGTTTCGGCCGCTCGACCAGCGCCGGATGGCGGTGTCTGCCTCTTGGCAGACCGAGCTCCGAGGAGAAGCGCTTTGGCGAGTAGATCTTACAAGGCGTCTCATAGCAGAATGTCGGCCGCTGCGGGGATTGGGTCAAAACTCCCCTCCGCTACCGCCCCCTTGAACGTGAGCTCTCAAGCGCGCGCGCAACTGCGGCCGCGCTTTCCTTGAGTCTGGAATTTCCTTGCAGCTACAATGACATAGGAGTTCTCAGTTTCATTCTGTCCGGCGCGCCACTTCCGAAAAAACTGAGCACTCCCTCTGTCGTAGCCGCGCCGCCCATCACTTCCAGAACCGATTTCCGGCCAATGATCCGGATTTTCGCGTCATCCACTTGGACCTGATCCCATAACGGAGCGGATATAGGCCCGACGCAAAGGAGACGGATCGTGAGGGCGGCAAGCCGTTCCTGTACTCGCATTTCGATTGGCCTTTGTAGTGAAGCAACGAAAAGCCGAGCGTTCAGCTTTTTTCTGATAGGAGAGCCAAGCCCTTCAAGTGAGTTTCGATAGTCTCAGCGATCTTCGTGTCTATGGGCAAGTCCTTCTTCGCCGCGGCCCATCCATCCCGGAAGTGCGTGACCGTCTCGGACGCCGTATCGACGATCAGCTTCTCGGGAAGTCGCGCTTTCGCAGCAAGATAGCGGAGCTCGTCGAACGAGAACTCGCTCATCCGTTTCGTTCGGGCGTATTTGATGGCCGCGAACTCGTCCGGGATATAAGAAATGGTCGAGACGAAATCGTATGCGGGTGCGAGCGTAGCTGTTCTGCGGTCGGGATAGATCAGCGACCAATTCTTCAGGTGCATGTCGGCGTTGCCGATGAGTGTATTGAACACTAGTCTGCGCACGAACTCCGCCGCTGCGTCGTCGCCTGCTTCGACGCCGATCACCGTCGCGATGGTTCTTGCGCTTGCGCGTTTATATTTCTCTTCGGGCCACACGCCGAATACTTGCGCGAAGTCCTCGATATGGAATGGTCCGGCTTCTGTTCGGTCGAAACGCCGGACCGCCAATGCCCGGCCCTTCAGATGACCGATGCCCTCGGGAAGTCCTTGGATGGCATCCAGATCGAGGAGCTGCACTTCCGGCACGTTCATGCCTAGCCTTGCCGCCAGCGTCATCATCGAGAATTCGTTTTCCGGCACGGCTGCATATCGCTCGGACGGAAGCTTCACGATCCACGAGCCGCCGACACCTTCTGCCGGAATGGTCAGGCCGCCGTTCTTTCCGGCGTTCTTCACCGCCGAGAATTTTAGCTGCACGCCAGCGAGAGAGAACCTCAGTACGTTGCTCCGGCGTTTACTTCGAGCTTCATCGGCTTGCTTGTCTCCACTCGGAGGCAGCGCTTCGCCGTCTGCCGGACGGATCGTCAGCGCCCCGGGCAGGTCCTGACCCAGGACCCACAGTAGGAAGAACTCGCGCTTCTCGTTCACCCCTGCCTGTTTGGCGAGATAGTCACGAAGAGGGCCTTCGGGCAGTAAGTTCGCGAAGAACTGCGGGACTCTCGTGTTTGTGGGCGGAATGTCCGTCAGCAGCTTTCCAAACTGGTCCTTGAAGGAGAGGCTCAGCGTGGGTCGTTCATGATTGTCGATGTACGTCTTGTTGAAGGCGAATAGCGTTCGGGTGCCTTGGACGAGTGTCAGGGTTCCGATTTGCTCCCCATACAGCAGAACATCGAGGACGGAAACGTCAGGCATCGTCCTCCTCCTCGTCGAGTGCGTAAGCCGGGCGCGGCGCCTCCGGCACGGCGTGAGCGATGCGGTTGCGCAACTCTCTCAATTGCTTTGAGGCGCTCTGAATCACTGGGAGCGCGTTCGGACCCATTGGCAGCTTCATTATCCGGTCGGTGATGCGCCGGATCGCTTCAAGTTCTGAGCTTCCGAGCTGGAAATTTGCGAGTTCGCGTAAGGCTTGGTTAAGGCCTTCCAGGCCCGGCGCATCTTGATGCAATCGATTTAGCCTGGTTACGGCTGCCTGCGCGCGGTTCAGCACGCTCAAGCGCAAACGCGCGTCATCGGATAGTGCAGACGAAGCGTTCCGGACGATAGCCTCAACCGCCGGCAAAAGCTTACGCGGCACCAGAACCACTTCATGGTCGAGCGCGCGCGCAAGCTCGACGAGGCTGGAGAGCCTCAGATCGGCGCCGCCGCTTTCGATTTTGGAAATGTGGCTCTGTGGTACTCCGATCCGAGCGCTCAGATCGCGCTGACTCAAGCCGGTGGCCCCACGGGCCGTCCGGAGGGTATGCAGAAGTTCGTCAGTAGAGTAAGCCATGATATGCCTCTACATATCAGATCGATTATTTGATATATTTTTATATATCAAAATCCGAAGCTGATTGCAAGCTTGATCTATAAGAATAGATCACTCCCCCATACCTGATCTGCTATAGCAGATCGGCTGGCAAGGACCAACAGGATTTGAACCTGCGACCCGAAGTTCCCGAAATTTCCGCGCTGCCAGACTGCGCTATGCCCCGGATGCCTAGCCACGTGACATACGCCGGCTGGCTTCGCCGCGGCAGGCCAAACTCTGGCCAAGCCCGGTCTGCATTCGCCCTGCTCCCATTCAGCCCAGCGAGGAGGGCGTGATGAAAAGCAACGCAAAGCGAAAGCCAGCGTTGAAACTGCCAGACGTTGAGCCGGGCGACTGGCGCGGTGAAATTCTTGACGGCTGTACCGTCAACTTCGGTCAGGTTGTTCAGCCAGGGCCGCCGAGGCAGTCGGTCGAATTCACGTACATGATAATGCCCGCAGCTCTCACGATGCCGAGCGGACGCTTCACTTGGCCAGGTGTCATCATGATCATGACGCCAACTCCAATGAAAACCGAGCATCCGGACGCAGGTCATCTTTTCAAGGCAGAGCACCTTCCTTCGCTGCACTTGTCGCTCGAAGTCACCAGAGGACAATTTTCGGACGTGCTTGCGATGCTGGAAGCGAAACGCCTGAAGCAGTTTCATTTCACCGTGGAGGAAGCAATCGGCGGTTCGTGGCCGGTGTTCAGCTGGGGGATGGCAACGGCGCTGTCCTGATTAGCTCTGTGCCGCGCCTCCCTTTAGAGCTCCTGCATTCTTTCCGAAATTGCATTCATAACATTCTGCCTGGATGTTACTGATCTCGTCTGTGCCGCCGTGATAGACGGGCAGCTTGTGGCTGCCGCTGAAAGCCTTGGTCATTTGTTCCCTCGAGCCAGGTGTTCGTTTGGCGGTACCGGCGCAGTCTTTTGCTTCGCGCCGCTACCATTTTAGCCGACCTACGAGCATCTTCAGTCCGCAAATTCCATCAAGTGAAACGCCTCCCTAGCCACTTCGCCGATGCGAGGGATACCTCTCGGAAAGGACATCGAATGCGATGCCGCCGGCATTGCTACTTTCGCTATTTGCACTCTCGCTGATTGCGACATAACAGCGGTTGCTCAAGGGACACGTCTGGACCACGAACAGCCGATCGCCGTGCCCGGCGATCCCCGAGGCCTTCGGTTGCTGCCTCTCCCCACACCATCCAGACGTACGCCTTCGCGCGAAGGGCGCCTCTCCGCGAGTACGGCTCAAACTGAGGGTGAGACGCGAAAAGGAGATCAAGGCCAATAGGAGCGGCGGTGCGAGCCGCCGCTCCTCCCACGACGAGAACCGCCAATGAGAGCGATCGATCGCCAGAGCAGATTGAAGCGAGCCAAAAAGCTGGGCCGGATGGCGTACGATATTCTCCGGTTCGAGCACATCTGTTGTGTCATCGGGATCGAGGATGAAGAAGCAGCTTCCGAGACGATCAGCGAGAGGTCTCAGGCTCTCTCGTTACGCTGTTCCGGCCCAAGGCGCCCCCGGACGAGTTCTCGCGAATTCAGGTGCGCCGCCTGGGCCTGACGGTTCTTGAGCTGCGGTTGGTGATGGTCGGAAACTTTCAGATGGCCGCTTATGAGCCTGACGACTGGGAGGAGCTGCTGGAGTGCGTCGCGACGGTGTTCTGAACTGCAGTCAGTTCTGTGATGGGTGCGTGTGGCCGAGCGCCGCTCGAGCGGCTCAGGCAGCAGGAGAGGTGGCAATCCAGCCGACCCAGATCAGGAGCACAACGAATATGGCTACGCCGATCGCGATGTATGATGGATCACCTCGCCTCACAGCCGCCACTCGCACGCCTAAAGTTGGACCTGCAACTCAGGCGCCCTTAAGATGTTCCGCGGTGAATAGGACGGGCGGCTCCCGCGCATCTTGGGATGGGTAAGCCGAAGCCGCCCTGACCGGAAACGGAGGCGAAGCCAAACCGGATGCGACAGACGATAGTCGGCACGGGCGAGGGGCCAATGTTCAATTTTGAACATTGCAGAGGCGATCTTCATGTAGATGGTTTCTGAACAGTGCTCCCCGTCTGCGACGTGGACGGCAGCTGGTGTTAACGCTCTTGCCGCTTTGCTGTTGTGCGTGAGCTCCGAGGCGGCATGCTGTGCACTTCCTTAAAGCCCGGAGGGAGACATGGGCGAACTCAGCTCGCGCACGCAGGCCAATATGGATGTTATCCTCGAGCAAGTGTGCCGAGAGCTTCCGAACGGCGGAGATCATGATAGCCGCAAGTTCATCGCAGAGCAGTTGATCCAGGCTGCGCAGGCAGGTCACGTTTCTCTCGGTGAACTGACCGCGGTTGCGCGTCGCGCAATGATCGAGCTGAAAAACCGCCCGATGTCGGCCTGACGCCACGACGCCGCTGGTCTATTCGCCTTCACGAACGAACTCCACTCCGATCCGGTTACCCATTGACCAGATCAAGCGGCACTCCCTGACCATGCGACTGCACTCGAGCATCAGAGTAAACCGCGCTCTCATAAAGCGGCTGTCCGGCAGCTCGATAGCAGCGCCATAATCGGAGATGTTCCGCACCCGACAGCGAAGGCTTGATCCGTCACCTGAAATGTACGCAACCTCGTCGACTTCGCTGCGCTCCTGTCTGCGACGATCGGTTGTCATCACTTCACCAGCGTTTCGCCGCGTCGCGCTCTCTTCGAAACTCGACCGCGATTGATGAATTGAACGCCGGCGAACTCTCCGTTGACCCAGGAGAGCTCGCAGTGTCGGTAGGCTAATCCGATCGGCGACAGTACGAGGAAAAATTCCTTCTGGCCGATACCTGTCACCGCACCGTCAATCACTAGCTTTGCGCCAAATTCGCAAACATCATGAATTTTGGAGGCGCGCTGCCATGTGCCGTCGATCGCCATCAACCGCGCTTCGATTGGCCGTTCGAAGACGACGCGCCTGTCGGATCGTTGTTCCGCCTCACTCATGAACCACCCCGTGTGGCCTTCGGGCAGCCGCTCAGAGTAAGGCAAGAGCGTTGACGGTCTGTGAACGAACAGTTGGGCCGCTGCGAGCGCCCAACACGCGCGTCTGGGTAGCGCGCTATCGCTGACTGCCCGGCTCGGTTGATGCCTACGATGAGCCGCCGGCTCAACGCGCGAAGCTGACGGCGAAGCGGAAAACCCGCTTATGAGGCCCGCCCGCCCGGAGACTACGCTCCCGACCGCGCTTCGTCGCATGGCCGCCAGCATCAATCCTAGCACTGGGCGGGGCCGCCGGCCGAAGGGCCGGCGCCCCCTCGCCGCGAAGACGCCAGTACGCGAACAAGGGCGACTTCGCGACTGCATCCGGCATCGGCGCGCCCGCCGGCAAGCGCAATGAGATACGATCGTTAGTGTTACTTGGGTCGGTTAGTGGTGACTGGTCGCTTCGCTAATGACCTGCGCGAGGTGATCGCCTCCACCTTCTTCAGCGTCTGTGCAAACTCAGATTGGAGATGCTGTTCGTGCTTCGGGTCTGTAGGCTCCGAGAGGAATGCAACCTTCACGAGGAAGCGGTTCAGTAGCGATGCTATCGCAAGGTTTTCCGAGTGCTGTGAGCGCAGGACCGTGAGTTGCCGACGCATCTCGATAAGGTCAAGTTTTCCGCCGTCTGACTGCTGTTTCAAATACAATGGCCTGCAATCAAACGAAGCCGCCGCGTCGAATATAATGGCGCGACGGCTCCGCCATTGGGGACCCGGACCAAGGGCAATGTCCGGCCATAAGAAGCTAGCGCTCCGCAGCTTCGGTGCAATCAACCTCTGGAATTAAGCTTGATGTCGCGGTGGCGAGTTAATTCTGGAACCAGGAAGGAGGAGCATTCAACGTGGTCAGACCGCCAGGGCTCACGACGCACGCGCCTGGGCTCGTTCCCGCTCGACTTCCTCAGCGTCCTTGTCATCGATGTTCATAAGGGAGTTTTTGGCATCGCCGTGAACCTTCAGCAGCTCGTCGAGCTTCGCATGAATGGCTTGCGTGTCGCGGTGCTCGGCGCGCTGGATCACGAGGGTCATTCCCCAGGTCGCGAGAGTGGCAAGCGAATGCCACTCTAGGCCATTGCCGAAGGCGAACCAAAGCGCGGCATAAGCGAGAAACACCACGAACGCGGCTGGCCGCGAGGCCAGCACGCCTATGTTGGTCAACCAGCCTCGGATTTCCTTCAGCGCCATGACGATCAACGTGGCGCTGCTTTGGTCGGTTCCAGAAAGCTCTACAACTCGCGATCCATTGCGCAAAAGCGTCAAGGGCTCATTAAGCGCGCGCGGTTGTTCCACCTGCCTGGATGGGTGGATCAGATCGGGCTCCAGACCGCCAACTGCCGGTTCGTAAGCCTCGAGGCGAAGGAATCGAGCGCCGCTTTTTCTTCAGCAAGCGCCGAATCTGGTATGGCTCGTCGTAGCCTGTGGTCGACCCGTCGGCGTTAAGAATATCAATGCCCAACAGATAAATCGTTCCATCCGTTAAAGTTGTCGATGGGACATTGCCACTGGCGTCGACATCCGGTCAGTCCCCGAAAAGGGGTGGTCGGCAAGTTGATAGATCTCAAACTCGCGCGTTCCATCCGCGTTGTCGATTTCACGGTGGATCACATTGGCCGTGGCATCGGTTGTTGTGTGATCGTGGTAACGCCGTTGGTGAACGTCGATGTGGTTGTGTTAGGCGCTCCGGTGCCGCGGGGAGTATGCTCGTGTGAGAACTGGTGATAGGCGATGCCAAGCACGTCCATTTCCACCCGGAAGTCACCAGCGCGATGGTTGGATCTTCTCATGTCGCTGATTTAACGCGATCAACGTAAGCGCAAGCACCGCTCCGACCACGTTCGAGGACGATGATCCAGTCTCGCTTCAAGAACCCATAAGCAATCCAGAGGATAGCCCGCTGGCGAGCGCGACCAGCATCTTCAGGGAAAGGTCCTCGGTCGAACCAGGCGCACGTGCTTTACGCACTTGCTGCAAGTAAGACAGAGACGTCAAACCCGCGGCGAGAACTCCCATGGCCTGAATGGCAGTTTCCACGCCGGTCAGTTCTCGTGATGAACCCGAACGACGATATCATCTGGAAAAAAGTCGGTGGTCGGGCCGGCACGTGATCGCCACAGGTCCTTTCCTCGAATCAATGATGGGATAACTAGTTCGCGCTCGGCAATGCTCGCCACAATGCACCGGGCCGCCATGGACCACGTCTTCAGTTGGGCCGTTCAGCGAAGTCATGCGCGGCCTGCCCAAAGCATCGAACAAGGGGGCGGGCCGACCAGTGCGCCTTGTTGCATTCAGCAAGCGATTTCTGGAACAGAAGGACCGGCCGCTGGTTGCTCCGATAGACAGGAGCCGTCGCCATGCAACGCTCGAAGCCACAACCCATCCGCAACAAGCTGGACCTGACGGATCGTACCCAGGTGCGCCACGTCAGAAAGCGACTACGCCTTTCTGACGCCGAACTGATCGCGATCGTCGGTCGGATCGGAAATTCCATTTCGGCGATCAGCAAGGAAGCGACGCTGCAGAAGGCCAGCGTGGCAACGCAGGCCGCCGATGCGCTTCCTGCCGCCGTGGTCGCCTGCGCGCCCGGCACGGAGCAAACAGCAACCGAGCCTTTGCCAACCGCGCCGGTTTCTTAAATAGATTCCTCTTGGGGGCGGACATGGATCAATCAGCGCGTTCGGATGAAGCCCTGACGCGGACGGCCTCGAGCCTGCGCCGCTCCCGGATCACAGAAGGCAGGCCGTTTCCGCTCGGCGCCACCTGGGATGGGCTCGGCGTCAACTTCGCGCTGTTTTCGGCTCACGCCACCAAGGTCGAGCTTTGCCTGTTCGATGACACCGGCGAGACCGAACTGGAGCGTATCGAACTTCCGGAATACACCGACGAAGTTTGGCACGGCTATCTTCCCTCCGCCCGTCCCGGCACCGTCTACGGCTACCGCGTCCACGGTCCTTATGAACCCGACGCGGGACACCGCTTCAATCCCAACAAGCTCGTGCTAGATCCTTATGCGAGACAATTGGTCGGCCAGTTGCGCTGGGGGTCTGAGCTGTTCGGCTACCAGCTCGACCATGCTGACAAAGATCTCTCCTACGACGAACGCGACAGCGCGTCGCTGATGCAGAAATGCCGCGTCATCGACCCCGCCTTTACCTGGGGCGTGGCGCGCAAGCCGGAAGTGCCGTGGGAGCGTACTATTATTTACGAAATGCACGTGAAGGGCTTTACGCAGACGCATCCACTGGTTCCTGAAGCAGACCGCGGCACATTCTCAGGGTTGGCGCACTTTGAAATTCCCTCTTATTTGCGCTCGCTTGGCATAACCAGCGCCGAGCTGTTGCCGATCCATGCTTTCGTCGACGACGGTTATCTGGTGGAGAAGGGCCTTCGCAACTATTGGGGGTACAATTCCATTGCCTTCTTTGCACCGGAGCCACGGTATCTCAAGGCGCCGCTCGCGAACGAATTCAAGACTATGGTTAACCAGTTCCATGCCCATGGCATCGAGGTCATTCTTGACGTCGTCTACAATCACACTGCGGAGGGGAACGAGCTCGGCCCGACCCTGTCATTCAAGGGCATCGACAATGCCAGCTATTACCGCCTGCTGCCGGACCAGAAGCGCTACTACATCAACGACACGGGCACCGGAAATACGGTGAACCTCTCGCACCAGCGCGTGCTCCAGCTGGTCGCCGATTCTTTGCGCTATTGGGCCAGCGAGATGCGGGTCGACGGCTTCCGTTTCGATCTAGCCACTATCCTGGCGCGGGAGCCCTATGGCTTTGACGAAGGCGGCGGCTTCCTCGATGCATGCCGCCAGGATCCTGTACTCTCCAGCGTCAAGCTGATCGCCGAGCCTTGGGACATCGGACCGGGCGGCTATCAGGTCGGCCAATTTCCGCCGGGATGGGCGGAGTGGAACGACAAATTCAGGGACACTGTGCGTGCCTTCTGGAAGGGCGATCCCGGCACGATTGCCGACTTTCCCAAGCGTATCTCAGGATCGGGCGATCTCTTCAACAAGCGCGGACGGCGGCCATGGGCCAGTGTGAATTTCGTGACGGCCCATGACGGCTTCAACCTCAACGATCTCGTCGCGTACAACGACAAGCACAACGAGGCGAATGGCGAGGAGAACCGCGACGGCCAGAGCAACAATCATTCCTGGAACTGCGGGGTCGAGGGTCCGACCGACGATCCCGCGATCACCGCGCTACGCGAGCGCCAGAAACGGAATCTGTTCGGGACGATGCTGCTCTCCCATGGTACACCCATGCTGCTCGGCGGCGACGAGTTCGGACATACCCAGAAGGGCAACAACAACGCCTACTCCCAGGACAACGAGACCACCTGGCTTGACTGGATGGGCATGACCGCTAACGGCCGCAACCTTCGCGAATTTGTGCGAAAGCTGATCGCTACACGCAAGGCATTTCCCATTCTCTACCGCAGCCGCTTCCTGGTCGGCTCTCACAACGAGGAGCTCGACGTGAACGACGTGACCTGGCTGTCTCCAACCGGCGAGGAGATGATGACGGACCAATGGGAGGACGGCAACGCCAAGTGCTTGGGGATGCTGCTTGACGGACGCGCCCAGGAGACCGGAATCAAACGCCGTGGCTCGGATGCGACCCTGCTACTGGTCTATAACGCGCACCATGACGTCGTAAACTTCATCTTGCCGGCCGTCGCCGACGGGCTCAGTTGGCTAGGCCTGATCGACACCAACCAGCCGGACGCGCGCATGGTCGAGTTCGAGTTCGGGCACGCTTACGCGGTGACCGGGCGATCCTTGTTGGTGTTTGGGCTTGCCAACGATAACCTCGCAACGCGCCGCCTGCGGCACGGTCTCGGCGCGCTGTTAGACATCGCTGACACGCCTCTATCTCGCTAGATTCATGAGCCTCGACACCGCCGCTCAGCGGTCCACCTCGCCGAACACGATGTCCAGCGATCCGAGGTCGCCGAGACGTCGGCGAGCAAGTGGCCCTTGCACAGGAAGTCCATCGCGCAGATGGGCAAATCCCGGCGACCGGATCTTGCACTTGTAGGCTTTGTTAGTCCCGTCCGAGACGAGGAACACGCCGAACTCACCTTTGAGTGCTTCGACTGCGACGTAGATCTCGCCGGCAGGAAGATGAAAACCTTATGCCCGAGAATCCCCATGCCGATGCCTGCACGAGCGCCACTCTGTCGATACCCACGTTGCCCGCCTTGAAGATCCGGTTGAGCGAGAGCAACGAGTCCAGGTCGTCGACGACACGCAGGAATGGATCGCACCAGGCCTCGCTGTCATCGATCAGCTTGGGCGGAAGGTCCTGATGCACGCCGCCTGGACGGAATCGTTTGTATGCATCCGGCTCCCGGAGGCACGCTCCTAGAACAGCATGAGTCTTTTGCGCCTAAGTGCCTGAGATTGCTGGCGCTCCCTAGGGCACTTTAAGTTCCGAGGCAAATCAAACACTTAGGGAAGGTGGGACAGAAAGCGTTTCTACAGTTTCTCGACACTCGAGGGAAGCTCATCGCTCCTTTGCGAGCTTCTTTCGATATTCAAGCGCAGGAAGCCCACCCCAGCCCCAGTTGTCCGTATCGACTTCGTCAATGATCACGAATGTTGACTCAAGCGGCTTCTTCAGCACATCGAACAGCAGCTCGCTCGCGCCCTTGATCAGCGCGGCCTTTTCGGTCGCGGAGACGGACTGGACGCCAGTCGTAGTGCCCTCACGCGTAACCTGTATCGTCACAATCGGCATGGTCATATCCTTTCCCTAGAGCAATTTGACGTCGCGATAGGTGCGCGTTAGTGGCCAGCGCTTTGCCCGCCATCGACGTGCAGGATCTCGCCAGTGACGAAGGCTGCGTTCTCCAGATAGAGCACCGCATCGACCACGTCGCTCGCCTCTCCCATTCTCCCGACTGGATGTAGTTTTGAGAGAAACGCGTGCGTTTCCACTGGGTGCATCGGAGTCTTAATGATGCCCGGCGAAACGGCATTGACCCGGATGCCTCGCGACGCGTACTCGATGGCAAGCGACCTGGTTGCGGCATTCAGTCCGCCTTTAGTCATCGCCGCGAGCGCTGACGGAACGCTGCTGTTGGGATGATCGACCAGACTGGTCGTGATCTGCACAACATGTCCCGAGCCCCGCTTCAGCATCTCGGAAGCGACGCGCTTCGTGAGGCGGAAGAACCCGCCCAGGTTGATCGCAACAATCGAGGCGTAGTCATTTTCGCTGTAGTCGACGAACGGCTTGGCGATGAAGATCCCCGCGTTGTTGACCAGAGTGTCAATGCGACCGAAGCGATCAAGACCCTGGCGGACGATGCGCTCCGCCGTCTCGGGGGCGGCGATGTCGCCGGCGACGTTTAGAACCTCCGGATCCGACGACGGCTTGATCGAGCGCGAGTTGGCGATAATGCGGTAGTTGCGATCGCGAAATCCCTTGACGAGATCCGCGCCGATGCCTTGCGTCGCACCGGTGACGATAGCGACCTTCTGTTCAGTGCTCATAGTTAGCTCCGTTAGGTTGCGTCAAGTTGGTCTGGTATTGTCTGTGTTCATCCTCGATCAGTACGGCGGCGCCTTGCGTTGCCGCTGCGCCTTGCCGGCTTCGACCCACCACATCAGATCGTTGGCGAAGCGCGGGAACGCCTGCTCCAGCGCGGCGCCGGCTTCGCCCGTGGGTTCACCTTCAGCCGACAGTGCCTGCCCGATTGGACCGACAGCAACCGTGCTTGAGATCACCACCATCCCCATCTCGGAGAGGGTGCCGTGCCACGCAGTTCCGGCGCGTGCGCCTGACAAACGGCCGGCCGAGTAGCTGACGATGGCGGCCGGCCGCCAGAACCATTCCTCCAGGAAATGGTCGGTCAGGTTCTTCAGTCCAGGCTGAACGCCCCAATTGTATTCGCCGGTGACGAAGACAAACCCGTCAGCGGCGCGAATCTTTTGCGCCAGTTGCTCGAGAGCCGCCGGGGCTTCGCCCTTCGGATACTCTTTGTACATACGGTCGAGCATCGGTAGGTTGATCGTCTTGGCGTCGATCAGCTCGACATCGTCGCCGCGGCGCCGCAACCGCTCGACGACGAATTCGGCCAAGCGAATACCCATTCGGTCCGATCTATAGGAGCCATAGAAAACGAGAATTCGATTATTCATCGCATTCACCCAGCGGCCGAAATTGAGAGAGCGTGCGGTTCGCCGGCCGCCGGCGAACCGCAGCTAATGATGGAGACGCCGTCGCAGTTATTGCGGCAGGGGCTTGCCGGCCTGCTCGTTGACGATGTACTCGGCGTACCAGTCGGGCCAGTTGACATCGTGCTCACCGGTTCGCTTCTCGTGTTCGCCATGCGCTGCCGCAGCGCGGCGGAGCGCAGCCGCAACATCGGACATCGAGGCGAAGGTCGTGTCGCCTTCCACGCGTCCGGGAAGGCGCGTCGTCACCTCCTGCAGCAGCCAGCCGTTACCGTCCGGATCATTGAATGAGGCCAGGGTAAAATAGCTGCGGCGTTCGGGATCCGGGCCGCTGACTCGGACGCTTCCGAATAGGTGCGGCTCGTCGGCGCCGCGGTAAACGTCACCGCCGCCGTGAAACGTTTCACTGACCTTCACACCGCGCCTGAGTAATTCCTCGCGTGCCGCTTCGATATCGGACACGATCAAGTAAAGTCCCTTTGCGGAGCCGGGCGCCGCGCCGGTGACCTCCGTGCCGAAGATGACGGAAGCTGCGGAACCGGGTGGCGTGAATTGGACGATGCGGAAGCCGTTCTCGAAGGCGAAATCGGCGTCTAGGCGCCAGCCAAGGCCTGCGTAGAACTGCTTGGAGCGCTCCACATCGGAAACAGGGATGACGATTAGCTCGAGCTTCATGTCCGCCGCACGGACCTTGGCGGGATTGACAGTGACAGTCATGGTTCTCTCCTTGATGTTGTAGTGGCAGATTCCACGCACGCTATCGGGCCCCAGCGCGCATGTGAGTTGAGCTGGCCGCTTCTGACTCGAAGACGACCGCGGGACCGAATTGCACGAGAATGAGAAGAAGGCTCGCACCCAGCACTATAAAGGCGAGCAGCTTGCGCACCTTCATCATCCCGTGTGCAGCGGTGCCGAAGAATCCCGGCGGCCATGCCTGATCTCGGTTGACATCTTCTTGCTCCCGCTCGTTGTTGGCAGACACGCTGCTCTCCTGTTCGGTCGCATACTGCACCCCGACCCAGCGTGTTGGCTCGTTAACCGTTGTTAGACGTTGTCAGCAGGAATTCGCCCCGTCAGAGGCCGGCGTCAGAGCGCGGTGACAACGAGAACGTCGGGGGCGTCTCGGACTGCACAGAGACCACCGCTTAACCAACTGGACTCACGAGTCTTTGCTGCCCGTCAGGACTGCCCAACAGCGTTTAACATCACCTAACGGGCCATTTGCCGCCATTTGCGCCAGTGTTTGCGGGCAACCAAGGAGTGCACCATGACCCGTCTGGAAAGAACGCTTACCGCACAACGCATCCGCCTCGAGCGTCGCCTGCCCTCTTACTGGCGGGTCACGTTCGACCATCCGCCGCTGAACATCTTCGGCCCGGAAAGCATCCCACAGCTGAATGCGATCATCGCGGCTCTGGAAACCGATGAGCAGGTGAAGGTCGTTGTGTTCGACAGCGCCGTCGAGGGGTTCTTCCTGACCCATTACGACTTCCTCGCGCCCCTCGAGGACTCGACGAGCATTCCGCCCGGACCGACCGGCCTGCAAGCTCTTCCGGATATGCTGGTGCGGCTCAGCCGCGCGCCGGTGGTCTCGATCGCCTCGATCCGTGGGCGGGCCACCGGCGTCGGCAGCGAGCTCGCGCTGGCGAGCGACATGCGTTTCGCGAGCCGCGAAAAGACCATTCTTTCCCAATGGGAGGTCGGTGCCGGCCTCGTGCCCGGTGGCGGGCCGATGGCGCGATTGCCTCGCCTGGTCGGGCGCGGACGCGCGCTGGAGATCCTGCTCAGCGCGGATGACGTTAGCGGCGACCTCGCCGAGCGTTACGGATATGTCAACCGCTCGCTTCCTGACGCCGAACTCGACAGCTTCGTCGATGCCCTGGCGATGCGGATCGCCTCGTTCGACAAGGATGCGATTGCCGAGACGAAGCGCCTTGTCGACAAGGCAAGCTTGCCTGCTGACGCGGACATCGCACCAGAGTGGGACGCCTTTATTGCCTCGCTCGGACGGCCTGCCACCCAGGCCAGGATCAAGGCGCTGATCGCGCGCGGCTTCCATCGCCCCGGCGATGTCGAGAACCGCCTCGGGCACTACGTCGGCCAGCTCGGCAGCTGAAACGCTACGGCTCGATGAAGAAGCGGGCGCGCCATGTGCGCGCTCATCTGGCAACTCAAATGGAGATCACCTATGGCCATCACCATTCAAGTCAATGGATCAGCACGCAGCGCCGATGTGGATGGCGAGACACCCTTGCTCTGGGTACTGCGAGATGTCCTCGGCATGACCGGCACGAAATTCGGCTGCGGCGCGGCGCTTTGCGGTGCCTGCACCGTTCACATTGACGGGGTCGCCACGCGGTCCTGCATCACGCCGGTCGACAGCATCGGCAACTCGCAGGTCACGACGATCGAAGCTGTCGGCAAGATTGATGCCGGCGCAAAGATTCAAAAGGCGTGGCTCGAGCATGAGGTCGTGCAATGCGGCTACTGCCAGTCGGGACAGATCATGTCCGCTACTGCGCTCCTGACGAGCAATCCACATCCGACCGATACCGACATCGATGACGCCATGAGCGGCAATATCTGCCGTTGCGGCACCTACGTCCGCATCCGCGAGGCCATCAAGCTCGCCGCGCAATCGACAGCAAAGGGAGGTTGAACCATGACCCCCGATCGTACCGGTAAGACCCACACCGTGTTCTCGCGCCGGGGCTTCCTGGCCACGGCCGGAGCAGCGGGCGGCGGCTTGATGCTGAGCCTGAGCCTGCCTTTCGGCAGAAGCGACGCTGCCGCCAGCGACTTCGCTCCGAACGCGTTCATTCGCATTCAGCGTGACGGCCAGGTCGTTCTGACGATGCCCTATGTGGAGATGGGTCAAGGCACCTACACCTCTATTCCCATGCTGATTGCCGAAGAGCTCGAGGTGAACCTCAAGCAGGTGCGCCTGGAGCACGCACCACCCAACGAAAAGCTCTACGCCAATCCGTTGCTCGGTGTGCAGGCAACCGGTAATTCGAATGCAATACGCGGTGCATGGAAGCCGTTGCGCGAAGCGGGAGCCACCGCAAGGACCATGCTCATCGCCGCGGCAGCCGGCCGCTGGGGTGTCGATCCGAAGTCCTGCAGCGCGCAAGACGGTGAGGTGATTCACTCCCCGACAAAGCGCCACCTGAAATATGGCGAGATCGCAGCTGACGCAGCGAAGGTCCCCGTGCCGACCAGTGTCATGCTCAAGACGTCCGAAGCATTCAAGCTGATCGGCACTCCGGCCAAGCGTCTCGACGCAGCGGGAAAGGTCAACGGAACGGGCGTCTACGGCATCGACGCAAGACCGGACGGGGTCAAGTTTGCGACGCTGGCGCAATCGCCGACGTTCGGCGGCCGACTGAAGACTGTGGACGATGCGGCAGCCATGGCAGCCAAGGGCGTGCGCCAAATCGTGAGGCTCGACGACGCGGTTGCGGTCATAGCCGACCACATGGGAGCCGCCAAGAAAGGGCTGGAGGCGCTCAAGATTGAATGGGACGATGGTCCCCACGCCGGGCTCACGACTGAAGCGGTTGCGCGCGAGCTTGAGCAGGCGACGCTTGGTGCAGGCGCGGTCGCGCAGAATATCGGCGACTCGGAGGCCGCCCTGGCGGGCGCCGCGACCAGGATCGAGGCGAAGTACCAACTCCCGTTTCTGGCTCATGCCACGATGGAGCCGATGAATTGCACGGTTCATGTCAGCAAGGATGGATGTGAAATCTGGGTTGGTAGCCAGGCGGTCGCGCGTGTGCAAGCCGCCGCGGCGAAGACTGCCGGCCTGCCGCTCGAAAAAGTCATCGTTCACAATCATCTGATCGGTGGTGGCTTCGGCCGCCGGCTGGAGGCCGATGGCGTGATTCGTGCCGTTCAGATCGCGCAACAGGTGGATGGGCCTGTGAAGGTGGTTTGGACGCGCGAGGAAGACATCCAGCACGACATGTATCGGCCCTACTGGTTCGACCGGATCACCGCCGGGCTCGATCATCAAGGTAGGCCGGTAGCTTGGCGCCACCGCTTCGCAGGCTCCTCTGTGATTGCGCGCTGGTTACCTCCTGCCTTCCGGAATGGCCTCGATCCCGACTCGACTGAAGGCGCGATCGATCTCGTCTATGGGGTACCGAGCCTTCACGTCGAGTATGTCAGGGTAGAGCCGCCTGGCATTCCGACCGCGTTCTGGCGCAGTGTCGGTCCGTCGCATACGGTGTTCGTGGTCGAAAGCTTCATGGACGAGCTAGCAGCGGCGGCAAAACAGGATCCGGTCGCCTACCGCAAGGCTCTCCTAGACAAGTCTCCGCGCGCCAGGGCGGTGCTCGATCTCGCTGCCGAAAAGGCGGGCTGGGGACGGCCCTTACCTAAGGGAATGGGCCGCGGCGTCTCGGTGCAATCCGCCTTCGGTACCTACCTGGCGCAAGTTGCCGAAGTCGAGGTCTCGAAGGATGGAGCTGTGCGCGTACGGCGAGTCGTATGTGCCGTTGATTGCGGCACCGTCATCAACCCCGACACCATCGAGGCTCAGATCCAAGGCGGAATCGTCTTTGGCGCCACAGCCACGCTCTACGGCGAGGTCACGCTGAAGAACGGACGTGTCGAACAGACGAACTTCGACACTTATCAGATGCTGCGCATGAACGAAGCCCCAGCGGTCGAAGTTCATATCGTCAACAGCTCGGAGCCACCAGGAGGCGTGGGCGAGGCCGGCACCTCAGCGATCGTGCCGGCGATCAGCAATGCCATCTTCGCAGCAACCGGCAAGCGTCTGCGGAAAATGCCCGTTGATCGCGGTTTGCTGAAGCAACCAGGTTGAGGTGGGAGGGGAAATGATTCCACTATTGAGCGACGCAATCCAGGCCCATGGTGGCCTGGATCGCTGGAGGGCTCGGCGCAGCCTCGCTGCATCCATTGTAACCGGCGGCGAGCTGTGGGCATTGAAGGGCATCGATCAGGATCGAAGCCCGCGCACGATGCGGATCGATCTTCATCGCGAATGGGCTTCGGTCGAGCCTTTCGGGAAGGCGGGCCAGCGCACCGACTTCACTCCTGAGCGCATCGCGATCGAGGCAGAAGATGGACGAGTTATCGCCGAACGACGACATCCCCGCGCATCGTTTGCACGACACGATATGCGGACACATTGGGACCCACTGCACCGAGCCTACTTCAATGGATACGCGCTCTGGACCTACTTGACCACGCCCTTCCTGCTTGCAACGGACGGGTTCAAGGTCCGCGAGATCGATCCGTGGCGCGAGGGAATGGAGACGTGGCGAGGATTGAGGGCCATCTTCCCTCCGGAGATCGCGAGCCACGGCACCGAGCAGGACTTCTATTTCGGGCCGGACATGTTAGTCCGCCGGCACGATTATCGAGTGGAAATCGCGGGGGGGTTTGCAGCCGCCCAGTACATTTCTGATCCGGTCAGGGTCGATGGGATCAAGATGCCAACGAAGCGGCGTGCCTACCTGCGTGACGAAGATCTCGCGCCAGTGCTCGATACCCTCTTAGTATCGATCGACCTCTCCGACTTTCGCTTCAGCTGAACAGTTGGGTCAAAGGATGCCTCTTCCAGCAGGCGCCGAGCAGCTTTCAGGTCGTTGGTCTCAAAGCCTTCTGAAAAGCGAGCATAAGTCTCGGCAAGACCCTCCAACGGTCTCGCGACGCCTTGCTGGAGTCGAAGCCGGGCAAGAGACATCTCGGTTCGCAACTTCCAAGACAGCGCCCCCTGCTGTTCGGCCAGCGCAACCGAGGCGGCCAGGCTTGCTTCCGCTGCCCTGAGGTCCCCGCCGACGACTTCGAGCTCTCCGCGCAGGCGCAGAAGCTCGGGCGTGTCGAAGGTTTCCCCTTCCGTATCGACGCGTGCGATGGCCTGGCCGAGGATCTTCAGCCCTTCGGGCAGCTCGCCCGAGGCAGCCAATGCCTGGGATAACTCCCCCACAAAGGAGGAAGCATAGAGTTCATAACGATCCGCATGCAGGCGTGGTAGCACGGTCCGCAACAGCTCGATTCCCGGCTTCAATTCCCCTCGGGCGATCAGCGTCTGCGCACGAAAGCCGTCCGCGACGGCTTGATAGGGCGTCAGTCCATGCGCACGGGCATGAGCCGCCAGGCGACTGGCCATCGACTCGACCGCGGCCCAGTCACCTACCCACCCGAACACAGACGCGGACCAGCAAAGCGCAATGCTATGCATCACGGCGTCCCGCGGCGCTGCCGCGGCAATCAGCGGGCCAACGCAGTCCACCGCTCGGTCTGGAAAGCCGCGCAGCCACAAAACGCGTGCGAGCGGAATCTGCGGCGTTCTTGAGTAAGCGAAGTGGCCGGGCTGCGCCTCGCGAAGTGCCGTCTCGCCCGACACGCCTTCGTCCAGATGGAGCTGGGCGGCGGGTTGGTTGCCGATGAGATGGTAAGACACGCCGACCAGAGCCTTGGCCCCCGCGATCCCTGCGGTGTCGCCGATCGCTCGCGCGACCCGCTCAGCCTCGAGGGCAATCGGAAGCAGATGGCGGTACTGACCTGTTCGTCGATAGAACATGTTCAGCCGCGCCAGCAGCCTGAACTTGCTGAAATTGTCGCCCAGCGCTTCGGCGATATCCAGGCCGCGACGGAGCGCGGCTTCGGCCTGCTCGCCATTGCACTCGGTAAACATGAAGGCATGTCCGAGAGTCGCCTGAAGTTCGAGTTCCCACGCGCTGCCGCGGGTCTTGTCGTCGAGCATCGTCAGCGCGCGGCTAGACCAGAGCCGCCCCTCGTTTAGCAGATTGAGTTCGACGAACAATCTGGCGCAGGCGCCGGCCAGCGGCACACGCAGTTCGCCGCCGTCGTCGTTCGCGTAAGCCCAGCTCAGGGCCGCGCGAGCATCGGCAAGCAGCCCTGCGCGCTCCTGCGAACGGGCGACCTGATCGCCACCGCTCGATTCGGCCGTGGTCGTCTCAAGTGCGTGCTGAACATATTTGACATGTCGGCGGGCGATGCTCATTGCCTCACCTGCCTCGGCGAGCTTCTGCATGGCATAGGCGCGGGTGGTGTCCAGCAGGCGATAGCGGGTGGAAGCGCCTTCAAGCCGGGCCGAAACCAGTGACTTGGCGAGAAGCTGCTCAACCATTGCGACGACGCGATCCGCCTGTCCACCCTCCTCGCCCGCGACCGCCACCGCACCCTGCAGCGTGAACGGTCCGGCGAAAACGGCGAGACGCCGAAGTGTGGTCCGCTCGCTCTCGCTGATCAGACCGTAGCTCCAGTCCAGCGCCGCTCCGAGCGTCTGCTGCCGCGGAGGTGCTGTCCGCCGCCCGCGCCACTCCAACTTCAGCCGGCCGTCGAGCAGGCTTGCGATCTCCCGCAGCCCGTGCGCGCCAACCCGAACCGCGGCAAGTTCGATCGCCAGTGCGATGCCGTCGAGCTTGCCACAGATCTCGGCCAGAACATCTGCATCCTCGTCCAAAATGTCCGCACGATGCCCGGCCGCCGCCGCTCGTTCCACAAACAGGCGCGCCGCAGGATAGCTCAACACCTCACTTGCGCTCAGCCCGGCTCCTTGTGGGGGACCTTGGAGGGGAACGAGTTCAAAGATCTGCTCTCCCTGGACCAGCAATGATTCACGGCTAGTCGCCAGAAGGCTCACGCCGGGAGCCTGCTCGTAAATGCTCTCTGCAAGCCCTGCGACGGCCTCGATGACGTGCTCGCAACTGTCGAGGACGAGAAGCAGGCGCTTATCGCGCAAAAAATTGATGATGCTGTCGGTTGGATCGGCATGGTGCACGACGAGGCCCAGAGCCGATGCGACTGTGCTGGCGACGAGCGCGGCATCTTTTAGAGTGGCCAAATCGAGAAAACGCACCTGGCCCTCGAACGCCCTCCACATGTCGTGTGCCACCGCGACTGCGACTGTGGTTTTTCCGATACCGCCGGCTCCCCTGAGAGTGACGAAGCGCTTATCCAGCAACAAACTCGACAGTTCCTGCAGAATCTCCTCGCGCCCCACCATCCGCTCAAGACGGTGAGGCAGTGAAACCGGCGCCACTTGGTCAGGCGTGCTGGTCGCTAATAGGGAAGCTGGTATCGGTACCGGTACGCTTCGTTGCACAGGAGCAACAAAGCAATAGCCACGGCTCGGCACGTTCGTGATAAAGCGCGCGCCCGCCTTGCCGTCACCGAGCGCCTTGCGAAGTTCGGCGATGTGCACGCGCAAGCTGATTTCCTCGACAACAAGGCCGGGCCACGCGTGAGCCAGCAGTTCGCTCTTTGGGACGACGTCGCCGGCTCGGTCGACCAAAAGCCGGAGGATATCAAGCGCTCGGCTGCCCAGCTTAACCGGCACGCCATCCTTTTCGAGCAATCGCGTTCTGTTGTGGAGAGTGAACGGCCCAAAGGCGATAGCGTCCGGCGCATGAGACGTCCCGGCGGGGTTCATGCGCGAAGCATCTGGTGTTTCATGTCCCGTCACGCGCGACCACCTGCAGCGCCTTGATCAGCGGATGTCAGGAACACGCGACGACGGCCGCTCTCGTTCGAAACAGATTGCGACAAAATCCCGGCCATCTGAACCCATACGATCGCCAAAACTGCTCTCGAAAAAAACGCCGCGTCCCCCTTGAGAGCAAGCTTAGCCAACGAAGGGGCCTCTGGATATCCCAAATCTACGCGAAATGCGGCTGCGGCACGGCCCCACGCTGATCCATGCAACGCCGCTTAACAAGACGTAACAAGCTATTGGCCGCCTCCTGATCCATAGTCATAGGGCTAAGCGCAGGATTTTCCCGCAGACGCAGGCACCGTTCGATGAAGGAGAGCCCGATGATTACGTCACGAAAGTCCCAGATCATCGATCAACAGCGGCGCTCAATTCTGAGCAACGCCGCAAAGGGGATAGCGCTTGCCGGCGTCGCGAGCCTGTCCCTCTTTCCACCAGTCACTCAGAGCAGAGCCCTGAAATCCGACCTTTCCGCGTCCATTTTCCGGAAGAAGCTGTTCTCGATCTCCGCCGGCGCATCAACGCCACGCGATGGCCCGACGGGGAGACGGTAGACGATGGATCGCAGGGCGTACAACTCGCGGCATTGCAGGCGCTCATGCGCTATTGGGGCACGGATTACGACTGGCGAAAGGCCGAGGCCAGGCTCAACGCACTTCCGCAATTCATGACGAAGATCGATGGCGTGAACATTCACTTCATCCACATCCGCTCGGGTCTTCCGAATGCCCTGCCCCTGATCATGACTCACGGCTGGCCCGGTTCGGTATTCGAGCTGCTCAAGACTGTCGGCCCGCTCACCGATCCGACGACCTATGGTGGACGCCCGGAAGACGCTTTCGACCTCATCATGCCGTCGATTCCAGGCTTTGGCCTTTCCGGAAAGCCCACGTCCACTGGCTGGAATCCCGATCGGATCGGCCGAGCCTGGACAGAGCTGATGAAGCGCCTCGGTTACACTCACTACGTCGCCCAAGGCGGCGACTGGGGATCTCCCATTTCGAGCGCCATGGCGCGTCAGGGGCCTCCTGGACTGCTCGGCATCCACATCAACTTGCCGGCGACCATTCCATCCGAGGTGGCCGCCGCGCTCGCGGGCGGAGGACCCGCCCCACACGATTTTTCCGACAAAGAACGCGCGGCCTTCAACGCACTCAGCACCTTCAACGAGAAGTACAGGGCATATGCTGCCATCATGGGCACACGGCCGCAGACCATCGGCTACGCCCTGGCGGATTCTCCCGCTGGCCTTGCTGCCTGGATGTTCGATTATAACAATGGCGAGCCGCAGCGCTTGCTCGGCAAAGACGACATGCTGGATAACGTCACGCTGTATTGGCTGACGAATACCGCAACGGCATCGGCGCGCATCTACTGGGAGACAAGCGGCCAGAGTGTTCTTCTCTCGACCGCGCAGAAGACCGCGGACATCTCGATCCCTGTCGCGATCTCGGTCTTTCCGGTGGAGGTCTATCGGGCTCCGGAGACGTGGGCCCGGCGCGCCTATCGGAATCTGATCTACTTCAATGAGGTCGAGAAAGGCGGTCACTTTGCGGCATGGGAGGAGCCTGCGCTTTTTGCGGCCGAGCTTCGCGCCGCGTTCAGGTCGCTCCGGCCTGCACTTTAATCATTCGATGCAATTCAAACGACGAAAAAGGAGATTCACGTGAGAAAAATCACAGCGTTGACAGCAGCGGTACTGACCGTCGCCAGCGTGCTGACGCACACAGCCTCAGCGCAGCAGCCGGGTATCAAGCGCACAGACCTGCAGCGGCACGATCTCAGCGTACCAGGGCGCGAGGTGAACCAGGTGCTTGTCGAGTTTGGGCCGGGCATATCGTTTCCGAAGCACTCACATCCGGGCGAAGAGGTCGTTTACGTGGTCGACGGTTCGCTCGAATACGCGCTCGATGGCAGACCCCCGGTAACGCTGAGGGCCGGCGAAGCGCTCTTCATCCCGGCCGGAACGCCTCATGCAGTGAAAAACGTCGGCAGCGGCACCGCCGCCGAGCTCGCCACCTACATCGTCGAAAAGGGAAAACCGCTGCTCGTTCTGAGCCCGACAAGCCCCAAGTAAGCGGCCCAATGCATCATTATGTGAAATGAGCTACCCCGCAAGCGAGCGGTCGTTAAGCCCAACGTAGTGGTGAGAGATCCACCGCAGTGCAGATCAATTGCCGCGGGGTGCATGGTCGTCGCCGTGAGCGCGGGCGAGCGCACGTACAAGCTGATGCTTGGAAAACCCTGAAGGTCCAGGCAGTGCCCGCGCGAATGAGATACGCACGTCTCACCACCCGCAAAACTCGGACCAACAGCGCTTAGCAACACACAACAAGCACTTTTGCGCACGTTGCGCGAATGTGAGCTCGCTGGCGGAGCCCCGCTGGGGCGTTCTCGCCTAATAGAAGCTGGCCTGAAATTGAGGGGTGCGGCGGACGGGTCATCGACATTTCGCTAAGCGCCGCCTCCTAACAACGTCTCACAACTCGTAACGGGCGTTCTCTGCGAGGAGAAGCTAGTTCTTAAGCAGCCGAAAACCAGTCGGTTCTCTTGCTTGAAGGATCACGACCATGCACGGTACCATCCCCGCCAAACTCGCCGAAAAGCAACTAGTCGGATGGTTGAAGCGCGTCAGCAAGCGCGCAGCCCTCGTGGGAAGTGCCGCGCTGATCGGCACTGCCGCTGTCTGTTACAGCTGGTATTGGCTCACGGAGGGCCGGTTCATCGAAACGACAGATGACGCGTATGTCGGCGCCGAAGTGACAACGCTTGCCACGAAGGTCCCTGGCTTCGTGCAAACCGTTGCGGTCACGGACAACCAGCAGGTCAAGACTGGAGACCTTCTGATCAAGCTCGATGACCGAGACTACCGCGCTCAGCTCGATCGTGCAAATTCTAGCGTCGACGCGCAGAATGCGGCGCTTGCGAACCTCGATGCGACTGTCCGCTTGCAGCACGCGGCCATCGAACAGGCCAAGGCGGAGATCTCTGCGACGACAGCCGAGGTGGAGCGCGCCAAGTTCGACGCGGATCGCTATCGCACATTGTCTGACGGACAGAACGCCTCCCTGCAGCGGTTTCAGCAGGCGGATGCAGACTATAAGAAGGCCTTAGCGGCCGACTGGAAGGCGCATGCCGGTCTCGAAGCGACCGAGCGCAACCTGGACGTCATCGAGGCTCAGAAGCGGCAGGCGCGCGCCGCGCTTGGCCAGGCTCTCGCCGAACGCACTCTTGCGCAGATAAACGTCGGCTACACGGAAATCCGATCACCGATAGACGGAGTGATCGGCAACCGTGGCGCCCGGGTGGGCTCTTATGCCACCACCGGAGCGAGGCTGCTATCAGTCGTGCCGAACCAGGGTCTTTGGGTTGATGCCAATTTCAAAGAGAGCCAACTGGCCCAAATTCGTGAGGGCCAGCCTGTTACCATTGCACTCGACTTGCTGTCAGGCACTCATCTAAGAGGCCGGGTCGTGAGTGTGGCACCAGCCACTGGTGCCCAGTTCAGCGTGATCCCACCAGAAAACGCAACCGGCAACTTCACCAAGATCGTCCAGCGCGTGCCGGTGCGCATCGCGATCGACCAACACGATCAGGGGGTGAAGCTGCGGCCCGGACTTTCGGTCGTTGCGCGTGTCGACGGGCGCCCGCGGCGTGATTCCGAGGTGCTGCAATGAACACCGTCGCGACATTTGCGCAGGCGGCCCCCATCTCACCAATGGCGTCCCCCTTCGATCTTCCGACCGGCCACAAAGTGCTGGCGCTCGGAATCATGTGCGTCGGCTTTTTCATCGCCTATCTTGACATTCAAATTGTCGCCGCGTCGATCAAGGAAATCGGTGGTGGGCTCTCGGCCAGCCAAGATGAGGTGGGCTGGGTGCAAACATCCTATCTAATCGCCGAGATCATCGTGATTCCCCTGTCCGGCTGGCTCAGCCGCGTAATGTCAACCCGCTGGTTGTTCACTGCCTCTGCCGCGGGCTTCACCCTGGCGAGCCTGCTCTGCGCGTATGCCTGGGACATCCAATCAATGATCGTGTTCCGGGCGCTGCAGGGCTTTCTCGGTGGCTCGATGATCCCAATGGTGTTCACCTCCGCGTTGACCTTTTTCCAGGGTAAGCAGCGGGTGGTGGCCGCGTCCCTGGTCGGCGCTTTGGCCTCGCTCGCACCGACATTCGGCCCCGTCGTCGGAGGATGGATCACCGATAACTGGTCTTGGCACGGGCTCTTTTACATCAATGTCGCGCCGGGCCTGCTCGTGACGGTGCTGGTACCGGTCCTAGTCAAGATCGATCGGCCGGATCTGACGCTGCTCAGGGGTGCGGACTATCTCGGTATCGTGCTCATGGCACTATTCCTGGGATGCTTCGAATACGTTCTCGAAGAAGGACCGCGCTGGGACTGGTTCAGTGACGAAACCATTCGATATTGCGCCTGGATTTCACTGCTGGCCGGCGCAGGATTCGTCGTCCGCAGCCTGACCCACTCTCAGCCGGTGGTTGATCTCCGAGCCTTGAAGATCCGCAATTTCGCGCTCGGCAGCTGGTTCTCGTTCGTCACCGGTCTCGGAATCTTCAGCACGGTCTATCTTACTCCGCTGTTTCTCGGTCGCATCCGCGGCTTCGATGCCTGGCAGATCGGAACGGCATTGCTATCCGCCGGTGTGTTCCAGATCTTCGCAGTTGTCTTTTACAGCACAGTGGCCAACCGGATCGACCTTCGCTGGCTGATGATGTTTGGGCTGGCCTGCTTTGCTGTGGCGATGTGGCTGCTCGCATCCGTAACCCACGATTGGGGCTGGCGTGAACTGCTCATACCGCAGGCGTTTCGTGGCTTCGCCCAACAGTTCTGCGTCGCGCCGGTCGTGACGCTCACCTTGGGAAGCTTGCCGCCGGAGCGACTGAAATCTGCAAGCGGACTGTTTAACCTGATGCGTAATCTTGGCGGCGCGATCGGCATCGCCGCCTGCGGCACGGTCCTCAATGACCGGGCCAACCTGCACTTTCAACGAATTGCCGACCACCTGAGTGCCGTCAATTCGAACGTCACGGAATTGTTAAACTCTGCAATCGCTGCCTATAACCAAGCCTGGGGCGACCCAGTCCAGGCGCAAGCCGCCGCATTGAAGAACCTTTGGCTTCTGGCGTTTCGGGAAGCGCAGGTCCAGGCCTTCGCCGACGCGTACCTCGTCATCGCGGCGTGCTTCGCATTGGCTTTCGTCATGGTGCCGCTGATGCGTAAGGTCGCGCCGCCGAAGGGCCCGTCCCCAAGCGCGCATTGAGGCCTCACTGGCGAACCAGAACCGGTTGGCCTCGTCCGCCCACGCGGGAACGGACACTAACAACACTTCACAACGCATAACGAGCAATGGTCGTCTGATCGACGTAACTTTTGGTGGCGGCGAACCACAATAGGCAGAGGGCCAAACGAACATCGCCAAGCCGTCAAGATAGCGGTGTTGCTAGGCAGCTTGCATACGCAATAGGAGAGTGATCATGACAAACGGTCCGAAACAATTCGACTTACATCGCCGCCGCCTCATCGGAGCCGCGACCATGACAGCGGCTGCAGCCCAGCTTGGCGCCCTCGCCCACAGAGCAGCGGTTGCTTCCAGCGCGCCGGCAGATCCACGGGGGCACCATGGGCGCGAAGAGAAACTCCACGTCGGCTTTCTCGAAGTCGACAACGATGTCACGCTGAGAAGAATGGTGGCGCAGAACGCAGATCCGAATGGGATCGTTCTCTTCCTGCACGGGTTTCCAGAGACCCTATATGCTTGGAAGGATATCTCCCTCGCTCTCGCAGATGAGTATGAAGTCCACGCTTTCGATTGGCCAGGCTATGGCTTTTCGGCACGGCCCTCCGTGGAGAAGTTCTCTTACTCCCCCAGGGATTACGCACGCGTTCTGGACGCCTATATAGCGAAAGCTGGCATCGATAGTTCGAAGCTCGCGATCTACGCAACGGATATCGGAGCGCTGCCAGCCCTTCTGCTCGCGCTGGAAAAACCCGGTATCGCAAGATCAATCATCGTCGGCGACTTTGCTCCGTTCAACAGGCCAGCCTACATGTACGAGAGCTTGCAAAAGCTGAAGTCGCCCGCGTCCATGGACCAAACCCGAGCCATCTTTAACAAGAATCGCGACGAAATTCTCGAAAATACCTTCACGAGAGGTTTGCCCAAGGAAACGCGCTTCGACGTTTCGCGGGAATTCAAGGACGACATGTCGCGGGGATGGACCCAAGGCGCGATGACAACGGCCGACGCGTTCTCGCACTACTACTCGCACTTTACTCGCGATCAGGATCACTTCGAGTCGCAACTGGCCCGGCTCAAGGCACCGGTGAAGGTGGTCTGGGGCGAGAAAGACCTCTACATCAGTAAAGAAATGGGTGTCGAGTTGGCCGAAAAGATTCACGCTGAACTTACAGTTCTCCCCGGGATCGGGCACTACCCTCATCTCCAGAACCCGAAACAAACCATCGATGATGTTCGGGCCTCATTCCGATAGTGAGAGCTCATGATATATCGACGGACGAAATGATGAGCAGTCGCGTGGTCGCTTCGCGAGGCAATCACGATCTTGTTCAGGAAGGAATTACCATGAACACGTCCGAAGTCTTGCCGGCCGCGCTCCTGGCCGCGCCTGGCGCAGCACCCGATCGCGGTCTACTCAGCGAAGCCAAAGGTCAGCCGGTACACGCTCATCGGCCAATCTGGCGCTGTCGTCGACCACGATTTCGAGGTTGAATCCCTTGGCGCCGGCGCGGAGGTCTTCGCCTTCACGTTCGCCTGATCGGCAGGGGTACGGCTAACCGCCTCACCGCATAAAGAACGTATTGCGCCCTCAGCGGACTGGAGGGCATCAGGAATCTGCCAGGAGCGACCATGGATACTCCCACAACCATAGAAAGCATCAACCCAGGCCGCCGAACCTTCCTAAGCAGGGCAGCCGTGGCCGCCCTAGCTACTACGTTCGGCATGCCGGTTTCATCGAAGGCGCAGCGAGCCGAAACGACGCTGCCGCCTGTCGAACCGGGCAGGAATTTTTCACTTACGGCACTGAAGCACATCAATGCTGGTGTCCTGGAAGTTGCTTACGCGGAGGCCGGTCCACCCGATGGCCCACCGGTTATCCTCCTACACGGATGGCCGTACGACATTCATAGCTTCATTGACGTCGCCCCAATGCTGGCGTCGGCCGGCTATCGCGTGCTGGTCCCCTATCTGCGCGGTTACGGGTCGACGCGCTTTCTTTCGAACGACACTTTCCGCAACGGTCAACCGTCGGCGCTCGCCGTCGACCTCATCGCCTTCATGGATGCGCTAAAGATCGGGAAAGCAGTCCTCGGCGGTTTCGACTGGGGTGCGCGATCGGCCGACATCGTCGCCGCTCTTTGGCCGGAACGCGTCAAGGCGCTCGTCGCCGTTAGCGGCTACCTAATCGGTAGCCAGGAGAGCGGCAGGATGCCTCTGCCGCCGAAGGCTGAACTTGAATGGTGGTACCAATTCTACTTCGCCACCGAACGTGGACGGATCGGATACGAGAAGAACCGGAAGGATTTTAATAGGTTGATCTGGCAGCTCGCTTCCCCCAAATGGAGCTTCGACGACGCGACGTTCGCTCGCACTGCGGCAGCATTCGAGAACCCCGATCACGTCGACATCGTCGTCCATAACTACCGCTGGCGGCTTGGCCTGGCCGAAGGCGAGTCCAAATACGCGAACCTGGAAAAGCGACTTGCCGAATTCCCGGTCATAACGGTCCCCACCATCACGTTGGAAAGCGACTCCAATGGTGTGCCACACCCGGACCCGAAGACGTACGCCAAGAAATTCGTGGGCAAGTATGAGCACCGAGACATCGAGGGCGGCATCGGGCATAACCTGCCTCAGGAGGCTCCGAAGGCTTTTGCCGATGCTATCATCGATGTCTCTCGGCCATGACGAAGATGGGCCCGAACGTTACCCGAAGGCCGCGCGCTCAGCGCCGCCCAGGCGATGCGCGCGCTCGGCCGGCCCGACAAAGCGCACGAAAGTGCGCAAGCAAAGGGGATACGGCGCAACGTCGAGGTGGCGATCAAGATGACTGCGCTGGTACACACTGACCCTTGGTTTTGGGGATCGTGGAATCGAGAAGAAAATAGCACAGCGTTAATTGAAGTGGAGTTGGCTAGGTCAGGCAGCGTCACCCTGAGCTGCGAGCCACTCACGGCAACTCCCGAAGTGGTGGAGCGGCGCGACCAATTGAACGCCTCTTCATCCACGCCGAACCGATCAGCTGAGGCAGCCTTCACGTCTCGCAATCGTTTAGGCGTGGCTCGGCGGGACAAGTCCGCATCGCGCAAGATGCAAATGGATGATCGCGACGCAGGAGGATTCGCCCCGAAAGCATGGTCGGTCGGGTTATCGACAGCGATTTGCCCATTCTCTCAATGGCAGTCAAATAGGTTGCAGTCGCCTGGCCGTTATCACGATTGCGAGACTGGCTTGGCAACCCGTCCAGGAAAACACCGTTTGGAAAACCGTTTTAGTTCGGCTCGCTCAAACGGTTTTCTTGCTAACCTCTTGATCTATATGGTGGGCGCACCAGGGCTCGAATCTGAGACCCGCTGATTAAGAGATAGCGACGGGTTGGGCACAATCAATGACTTACTGGTCGCACCACTGGACTTATCCGGCCGAAGATGGGCATTCGTCGCACAAATCCGCATTGTCAACGCGCAGCTGAACTAGGGCCCACCCTCCTATACGATTCAATCTACCGGACCTCAGGTGGGGTGCGCCCTACGTTTTCTTTCTCGGTCGACCAGTTCCGAGCAGCACGAGGAAGAAGGAAGCCGCCGTCATCAGCGTCGATATCGCCGCAATTGTGGGATCAATCTCGTCTCGAAGCGACGTGAACATGCGCTTGGTCAGCGGCTGGTATTGCCCGCCGGAGATGAACAGCGCGACGATGGTCTCATCCATCGCCGAGATGAAGGCGAAGATGCCGCCGGCGACCACGCTGGACTTGATCTGCGGCAGCGTCACCGCGAAGAAGCTGCGCAGGCGATTCATGCCGAGGCTGCGCGCCACCATCTCCTGCGCGGGATCGAAGCTCTGCAGACCCGCCAGCACCGAGATCACGACATAGGGCAGGCCCAGCATCACGTTGGCCAGCACAAGACCGGGCATGGTCGCGACCAGGCCGATCCTGGCATAGACGAAGAAGATGCCGACCGCGGTGATGATGATCGGCACCACCAGCGGCAGCAGCAGCGTCATGTGGATCAGCCGCATGGTCCGCAGCTTCGACTGGCTGATGGCATAGGCGGCGGCCACGCCGAGCGGGGTCGCCATCACGACGGTCAGCAGCGCGACCGTCAGCGTCACCCGCGTCGCCTGCATCCAGGCCGGATTTGAGAAATATTGCTGGTACCAGCGCAGTGAGAAGGACGGCGGCGGGAAGGTCAGAAAGCGCGCGCTGGAGAACGAGATCGGCGCAATGATCAGCACCGGCAGCATCAGATAGACCAGCACCAGCGCGCTGACCACGTAGAGGACGATCCGGGCGGGCGAGGCGCGCATCATTTCTGCCCCAGCACGCGATCGAGCGAGATGAAGCGGCTGACGACGAAGAAGATCGCGAGCACGCATAGGAGCAGCACCACGGCGACCGCGCTCGCGGCGCCGAACTGGTTGTAGAGCTCGACATTGCGGCTCACCAGGATCGACACCATCACGGTGCGCCCGCCACCGAGCAGCTCCGGCGTGATGTAGAAGCCGAGGCAGAGCACGAACACCATGGTGCAGCCCGCGAGCACGCCGGGCAGCGACAACGGCAGGAAGACCCGCATGAAGGTCAGCGACGGGCTCGCGCCCAGGCTGGCGCCGGCCTGCATGAGATCGTTCGGAATCTTCTGCATGGTGGCATAGAGCGGCAGGACCATGAATGGCAGCAGGATGTGCACGGTGGCAACCACCGTGCCGAACGTGTTGTGGACCAGCGCGAGCGGCTCGCTGATGACGTCGAGATAGCGCAGGAACTGGTTGATCACGCCGGTGCGCTGCAAAAGCGCCAGCCAGGCATAGGCGCGCACCAGCACGCTGGTCCAGAACGGCAGCACGACCAGCGACAGGATCAGGATGCTCCACCCTTTCGGCACCGAGTTGGCGAGGTAGGCCACTGGATAGCCGAGCAGCAACGCGATCACCGTGACTGCGAGGCTGATCTCGAAGGTCAGCGCAAAGCTGCGCCAGTAGACGTCTTCGGTGAAGATGCGGCGATAGTTTTCCAGCGTGAAGCCGTCATGGTAGATCGACTGCCAGGCGAGCCAGCCGACCGGCAGCACGATCAGCGCCAGGATCACCAGCAGCGCCGGCGACACCAATGCCAGCATCAGGCCGTGCTCTCGGCGCTGATGCTTCTGGGAGGGATCTAGCACGGATGCCGCCAACGCTGCCTCGCTTTACTTCTGCATGAACGATGCCCAGCGCTTCTCGGCGGCCTCTCCGGCCGGCGAGGACCACCAGGCGTAGGACATCAGCGCTTGCTTCGCCGCATTGGCCGGCTCGCTCGGCAATTGCGCCGCGCGCTCGGGCTTGACCACGCCCGTCTCGAAGGCCTTGGGGTTGCCCGGGCCATAATCGATGTGCAGCGGCAGATTGGCCTGGTGCACGGGATCTACGGCCTCGTTGAGGAATTTCATCGCGGTCTCGAGATTCGGCGCGCCCTTGAGGATGCAGAGCGAAGTGCTCTGCAGGATGCCCTGGTTGTAGGTAAAGGCGACCTTGGCGCCCTCCTTGGCGACGGCGCTGACGCGGCCGTTCCAGGCCATCTCCATGTCGACCTCGCCGTCATTAAGCAGCTGCGCCGACTGCGCGCCCGAGGTCCACCACACCGTGATATGCGGCTTGATCTCCTCCAGCTTCTTGAAGGCGCGGTCGACGTCGAGCGGATAGAGCTTGTCGGGCGCGACGCCGTCGGCCATCAGCGCGGCCTCGAGCGTCGCGAACGGGTGGTTGCGCAGCGCGCGGCGGCCGGGGAATTTCTTGACGTCCCAGAAATCGGCCCAGCTGTTCGGCGCGTCCTTCGGGAAGGTCTTCTGGCTGTAGGACAGCACGCTGGAATAGAACTCGTAAGACACCGAATAGGGACTGCGATAGGCCTCCGGCATCGCCGCGCCCTTGGGAATCTTCGAAAAGTCGAGCTTCTCGATCAGCCCCTGCTCGCCGCCGCGCAGGCAGTTGCCGGTCGGGGTGTCGACGACATCCCAGATCGGCTTGCCGCTGCCGACCTGCGTTTTGATCGCGGGCCAGGCATCCGGAATGGAGTCCTGGTTGATGGTGATGCCGAGCTTCTTGGCGGAGGGATCGAGGATCGCCACCGTCTGCGCCTGCTGATAGGCCCCGCCCTGCGAGACGAAGGTGATCTGCTCGGCGGCATCGGCCGCACTGGTCAGTCCGATTGCGCCCAGCAGCACGCAGCCCAACCCAATAGTCCGCTTCATGGTCATCCTCGCCTCCTCCAAATAGATCTTACTGACCGATCGCATCGAGAAACTGGTACCAGCCCGCGACCATGCGCACGGCGGGCTCACGCAGCGGATAGAACGGTATAGCCTTCATGCGCCGCGCATCGAGCAGGCCGACGTTGGGCGTCTCACCACGCACGAAGGCGGCGAGATAGCGGCCCATCAGGCTCGACATCGCAACGCCGGCACCGTTGTAGCCGATCGAGAACAGCGTGCAGTCGTCGAGCCGGCCGATATGCGGCACCGAATCCAGCGTCATCGCGACGAGCCCCGACCATTTGTGTGCGAGCGGGACATCGGCGAGATCAGGGAAGATGCCGACCATCGCCTTGCGCAAGGCGTCGAATGCGGCTTGCGAATCCTGCTTGCCGAAGGCGCCGCGGCCGCCGAAGATGACGCGGTTGTCGACCATGCGGAACCAGCGCATCATGCGCTTGGTCTCGGTATAGGTGCGCCCCGTCGGCATCAGTTTTCCCGCGAGATTGCGCGGCAGCTGCTCGGTCGCGATGATGGCGCTGCGGAAGGGGATCAGCGTGCGCTGTATCTGCACGGTGGCATCGGTCAGATCCGAATAGCTGTTGGTGGCGATGATCGCCTGCTTCGCCCGCACCGCGCCTTGCGGCGTTTCGGCGACGATGCCGTCCTTCTCGCGCCGGAGCTTGACGACGGGCGACTCCTGAAAAATCGGAACGCCGCGGCTCGCCACGCCATTTGCGAGGCCGCGCAAATAGTTCAGCGGATGGACCCCGCCCGAGCCGGGATTGAGCACGCCGCCGACAAAGATGTCCGAGCCGGTCTCCTCGCGCACGGCGTTCTTGTCGAGAATGCGAACCGCGGCCGAGCCCATCTCGCGCGTCATCCAGTTGGCCTCGTCGATCGCGGCCCGGAGCGTCGTCTCGTTATGGGCGGCCTTGACCTGGCCGGTGCGCACAAGGTTCGCGCTGGTGATGCCAAACTCGGAGACCAGCTCCTCGACCATGTCGGTCGATTCATGCGCGATCTCGTACATGCGCCGTGCCATGTCGCGGCCGTGCACGGCATCGATCTCGCGGAAGGACAGGCGGAATTTCGCCGTGATCACCCCGCCATTGCGCCCGCTCGCGCCCCAGCCGGGGCGGTTCGCCTCGAGCACGACGGGGCTGAGCCCGCTTTTGGCGATGTGGTGCGCGGCGGAGAGGCCGGTGTAGCCGGCGCCGATGACCACCACATCCGCTTGGCTCTCGCCCGACAGCACGGGAAACGCGCGCGCCGGCCCCGCCGTGGCTTCCCACAGCGAATTGACCGATGGCAGCGTGCTGGAGTCCCGTGTCATGCCGCAGCTCTCCGTTACGCCGCCGGCCCGATCGCGGCGTCGGCAAGCGCCTTCAAGGTGGGATAATGGAAGTCCGGCTTGGTCAGCCTCTCCACCGCCGGCGTGCCGCCGAAGCCGGCAATGCCCTGGCGGCGCTCGATCCAGCACACCTTGTAGCCGAGCTTCCGCGCGATCCCGATGTCGTGATACTGGCTCTGCGCGACGTGCAGGATGTCGGATTGCTTGTAGCCGAACGCCGACTGGCGGCCCCTGTTGTAGGCGAAGAATTCCGGGTTCGGTTTTGCAACGCCCGTGTCGTCGGCACAGACGGTGTCGTCGAAGGGATTGCCCAGCGCGTGCGCGTAGCAGGACAGCGCGACGCGGTCTGCGTTGGTCATGGCGACCAGGCGGAATTTAGTGCGCAGGCGCCTGAGCGCTTCGACCGAATCCGGGAACGGTCCCCAGCGCAGCACCGAGAGCTGGAACATGTCGCAGGACGCATCGTCCGCTGGCAGCCCGAGTTCGGTGGCGAGATGGCGATAGACGTGGAACATCACGTCGCTCGAGCGCTCGTAATGCTTGTCGCGGCCACGCTTGTAGGGCTCGAATATCTGCTCGTCGCTCAGCTCGGCCGCCTTCTTGCCTCCGATCTTGCGCACGGCTTCGAGCACGCCGGTTTCGAAGTCGATCAAGGTGCCGACGACGTCGAAGGTGAGAACCTTGAAATTGCTGAACGCGGCTTGGGTCGACATATCAGTTTCTTCTCTCGGGTTGGATGAGGCTTGAGTTCAGTCCCCCACCCTGGGCACGATGATGGTGTCCTCGGGGTGGAGCGTGACGGTGAGGCTGCCGCCGGGCGGTGGGATGCGGTGATAGGCCTGGTGGTAGCTCGGCTGGCGCAGGCTGAGCGCGATGCCATCGGCGAGCGCGAGGAAAATGCGCAGGCTCTCGCCCTGGTAGACGATGTCGGTGACAGTCCCGGTCAGCCGGTTACAGGCCTCATCCTGCGCACCGTCGTCGATCAGCAGCTTCTCGCTGTGCACGGCCAGCATCAAGGCATCGCCATCGCGGATGGCGCGCGCACTGCGCAGCAAGGCATTGCCGAGCGCGACGCTGGAAGCATCGACGCGGCGGACCGGCAGCATCGTCGCTTCGCCGATGAAGCTGGCGACGAAGGAATCGGCGGGATGATCGTGCAGGCGCTCAGGCTTGTCGATCTGGACCAGCCTGCCATCCTTCATCACCGCGACGCGGTCGCTCATGGTCAGCGCCTCGCGCTGGTCATGGGTGACGTAGATGATGGTGGCGCCGATTCGCCGGTGCAGCGCGCGCAACTCGATCTGCATGGATTCGCGCAGCTGCTTGTCGAGCGCGGAGAGCGGCTCATCCATCAGGATCAGGCGCGGCTCGAAGATCATGGCGCGTGCCAGCGCCACACGCTGCCGCTGGCCGCCGGAAAGCTGCGCAATGCCGCGCTCTTCATATCCGGCAAGGCCGACCATGCTGAGCGTCGCGCGCACCTTGTCCGGCCAGGAGGACTTCGGCAGGCGCCGCGCACGCAGCGGAAAGGCGACGTTCTCGCCGACGCTCATATGCGGAAACAGCGCGTAGTTCTGGAAGACGACGCCGATATCGCGCTTGTGCGGCGGCATATAGGTGACGTCGCGGCCACCGAAGAGAATGGTGCCTGAGGTCGGCAGGATGAAGCCGCCCAGAATGCCGAGCAGCGTGGTCTTGCCGGAGCCGGATGGGCCGAGCAGCGAGACGAATTCACCGGCGCCGACAGTGAGCGAAACGTCGTCGAGGGCGCGAACGGCGCCATAGGCCTTGCTGGCGGACCTGATCTCGACGCTTTCGGCTCGCTTGTCCAATGATCGACCTCGCGTGTCCCTAGCTGGCGTGCCTCGCTGCGCGCCATAAGCCTGCATTATATACAGGGAATTTGTGCAGCCACCGCCGAAGCGTGCGCTGCAGCAAATCGCCGTTCAGAGCCCCTGTATTTGGGCTGTCCTGTCGATGACACCAGACTTGCGAAAACTCGGCAATTGCCAAATTCTCACCGTGCCCATAACATGACGTTATGCCCGAGCTGCGCCGCATGCTGCCTTCCAGTAACGCCTTGTTCGTCTTCGACGCGGCGGCGCGCAATGGCAGCTTCACGGCTGCGGCCGCCGAGCTGAACGTCACGCAGCCGGCGGTGAGCCGCATGCTCGGCCAGTTCGAGGAGCATCTCGGCGTCCGCCTGTTCGATCGCACAGCGGGGCGCGCGGTGCTCACCGAGGAAGGCGAGCTCTTGTATCGCCGCGTGCTCGAAGGCTTCCGCAGCATCGAGAGCGGGCTCGTCGAGATCGAGCGGCGCCGCAAGGGCACCGAGACGGTGACGCTGTCGGTCTCCTCCGCCTTCACCACACACTGGCTGATGCCACGCATCGACAAGCTGCAGAAACAGTTTCCGCAAGTCGATCTGCGCTTTCAGCTGATCTCCGGCGCGCTGCGCGGGCCGGTCGAGAATGTCGATCTCGGCATGCGCTTCCGCGATCGCGACGAGCCGTCCTCCGGCGGTACGCTGGTCATGAAAGAAGTGATGCTGCCGATGTGCAGTCCCGGCTATCTCGGCGAGACCGATCCTACCGAGGGCAACACCATCATTCGTCTCGCCGAGACACCGGGCGATTGGGCCGCGGATTACCCATCGCTTCTGACCGGGCGCCGCGGCGTAGCCAAGGGACTGAGTTTCACGGATTATGCCGTAGTGGTGCAGGCCGCCCTGCTAGGTCAGGGCATCGCTCTCGGCTGGCTGACGGTGACCTCGTATTGGCTTCTGACCGGCGCACTGGTGCCGGCCTCCGGCACACTGGTCACCACACGCCGTCTCTGCGAGTTTCTGCCGCCCCGCCACCGGCCCATGCGGCCCATCGCCGCCGAAATCCGAGATTGGATCGTCGCACAGATGCGAAAAGAAGTGGCCACGATCGACCGGCAATATCCGCAACTTGGATTGATGTCCGCTTGCTACGGCTTGAGCGTTACACGCTAGAATTGATAGCTCATTGAGCTGTCCATCTACGGTTATCTCGGCGATGGAAATCTGCACAACGTGCTCGTTCCTACCGGCCTCGAGCGGCTGGAGTTCACCAAGCGGGTGGAAGGAAGGCATCCTGTCGCTGCAACTCTACGACACGGCCGCGGCGCTCGGCGGCACGTTCAGCGCGGAGCACGGCGTCGGTCGATTCAAGAAGCACCTTCTGGAGCGGTACGGCGATCTCGGACGCATCGCGGCGATGCGCCGGATCAAGACCGCCTTTGATCCGGCGGACATCATGAACGCCGGCACGATCGTTCGCCCATTGGGAGAGAAGTCTGCCTGTTGAACCATCGGCCGGCGAGCTGGCGATGCTTTCGTCCAGGTCCAAACGGTGGGTCTTCGGCCGAGGCACCTCGATCAGCCAAATCATCTTGTCCATAAAGAAAGAGCCACTCCGAAAGAGTGACTCAAGTTGGGCAGGAAACGCCGCTTTGGGACTGCTAAATCGCGATCAGGCCGCGACCTGTTCGATCGGTGAGGATGGCAGACCGAGGCTCTCGGCCACGGGCCTTGAAGTTAGCTGTCCGCGATGGACATTAAGTCCTGCAACGAGATGGCGATCTTCGAGCACAACTCCGAATCCTTTGTTCGTCAGGGTGCGCGTCAGGCCTGACTTCCGGCTCGATCTTCAGATGGCGGCGATGTCCAGCTTCGAGCCGTCGACCAGACGCGACAGCCGGAATGGTGTGGGATCGACGCAAGGCGTGTCGTGACGACAAGCTGCGCGGCCAGATAGCCGAGCCCCGGGCCCAAACCGAAGCCGTGACCCGAGCAGCCCGCCGCGAGGACGAGGCCTTCCACCCCGTCCACCTGCGACCTTCCAAATTTGCAGGCCCAGTGACAGTCGAACTCAGGATTGACGATCATGATGCTGAATTCCGAGCGGCCGCCATCAGTATTTGCGTGCTAGGGCGGCATGGAGTGGACATGCGAGATGTGCCGGTCGATCGCCTGGCATCGCCCATCATCACGGCGTTGCTTCACGACGGAGAGCACAATGGTCGCGCTGGTCGTCAGCGCTACCGATAAGGGGTACAAGTCGTACGAAATCGTAGTTTGGCGTAGAAAATCGTACGATTGGTAGCGGGGGAGCACTACCGCCATTTTCCCCCACGATCCAAACCTACGATATCTCAGGCTTGAGCAGATCGATGACGACGGGCATTTTCTCTGCGGACACGCCTTTCGGCACCGCAAAGCAACATTGCGTCGGCGACGGGATCGGCCAAGACTTGGCGCAGTTTGCGTAAATCCTTCGAATTGGTGATCCGACGATCGGCGACCTTCTGCACCACGGCATCGATATCGACGATGGCCGTAGATGTCGAAATGGGAACTGTGCATTGTTTCGACGCTGCGACCGCAAGCCTCTACGGGACTGACGTTTTGTCCTGACGTCCCCCACGCACGAGCTCAACTAGCGCGAACGCCGCGGATTGATGCTTGGCTGTTCAGATTTTGAGGAGGGTATTCATGCCGACAGAAATAATTCTGCCTCGTCTCTACGAAAGAGATATCGATGTGTTGCTGCAGGAGGAGTTGATATTCAACGAAGCAGTCTGCAACGTTTTTTCCTCGGCTTTGGGCGTAAACGCTCCGCTGCGGATCAGCGAGTGTTCATTGTCTGTCGTGGATGAGCGAAACAGATTTGTTTGCGCGCTTTCGAGTCGAAGATAGGATTGGCGTTCTCCTAATTGAAAACAAGATCGATGCGGCGTTCCAGCCGACGCTGCCGGAACGATATAAGGCTCGCGCGCGCGAGATGGCAACTAACGACCATGCAGCATATTGCGTCTTGATTGCTCCAGCGAAGTACATGAACGGCAATACAGCCGCCGAGCATTTTGATGCGTGTGTCACATACGAGGACCTCGCTCGGGCTATCAACGCCCAGGACACGGAGCGAGGAAAACACCGAGCTGCGCTCCTGCTTCGAGCTGTGCAGCAGTCCAAAAGCTCATACATGGTCATTCCCGCACCTAACGTTACGGCCATGTGGCAGCGGATCTATGAGATCGCTAGAGCTGAATTCCCGGCGCTAGGGATGAAGGCACCAACCGATAAAGGTGAGCAGTCGTGGTGGGTGATCTTCAAAGGAAATCTTCCGCCACGCATCACCGTGGATTGGAAGTGAAGAATGGGTTGGTGGACCTCTCGTTCTGGAACGGCGCGCCCCACAAGCCTACCGCCAGTTCTGAGGTGCCACCTGGAGCATCGTTTGTGACTAGTGGAACGACGACGATGTTTCGACTCATTGTTGAAAAGCCGTCAAAGGATTGGGTCGAGCTAACCGACCCTCTAATTCGCAAAGCACTAGCGGTCGCGGAAAGCTTGATCAGTTTCCACAACACGAATGCGCCTGCTTTCGAACCCGCCGCAGTGAACCCAAAACCCTAACTACCCAGCTCGACCGAGAGGTCGCTCCGGTTAAGCATTGGAAACCATCATGAGGCCCATCCGGGGCCTCTTTTGATTCAAGGGAGAAAGAAGATGTCAAAGAAGCCGACCAAATCGAAAACGACGAAGCCCGCAACATCGAAAACGCCGCGGCTTCCAACCAGGACTGTCGCATGTTCGGTTTAGATAAAGACCGAAAGCCACACGCGGCACGCTTCTCGGGAGAGAATGAAGCGTGCTGGCAAAAGCCGCAGCCACAATGGGAATGCGGCTCGCGGTGCCGATCTCGAAAAAGCACTTGGAAATTGTGAGCAAACTGCCGGTCGGTAAGATCCATGCGACCGGCAACGGTCTTGTGCCGAACGTGGATCAGAAACTTTATGACCAGATCAATGCACTAGTCGGCGGAGACACTGGCTCGATTTCTTCGTCTCTCCCAAAGTCTTGGAAGGAGCTTGTACCTGGCCATGTGGTCCTTGCTCAAGACGGTCTGGAAGACGGCTGGTGGGAGGCGATCATTGTCAAAAAAAGTGCTGACGCTTTAACGCTTAGATGGCGAGACTATCCTGGGCAATCCGAGTTTGTGCGCCCCATCGCCTGGCATTACATCGCGCCCGGCAAGCCGACGCAGAATGCCTTCATCGAAAGCTTCAATGGCCGTCTCCGAGACGAATTGTTGAACGAGACGCTGTTCACGTCGCTGGCCCAGGCACGGGTCGAACTCCGACATTGGCGGGCCGACTACAACGATACGCGACCTCACTCGCAACTCGGATGGAAAACACCATCGGAGTTTGCCTTCACCTGCAACCCGCGACGGGATCTGGCGCTGCGCTATGCCGATGGCTCCGCACCAGCTCCCGTCGCTACCACCGCCCATTCGCATAAATCCAACAGCCGGGGCGAACTCAGGACTGGATAAAACTTGGGGGCAAGGTCAGAGGCCATCACCGTACACGACGATTTTTGCAAAGATTCCGATCCCTACGGAGAGCATGATTTCGGCTCGGTGAAAGTCGACGGCCACACGATCCTTTTCAAAGTAGACTATTTCGTCGAACGATATGACTCAAGGGTCGCCCGACCCATCGGATCCTACCGTTACAAACGAATTCTCACAATCATGCTGGCGGAAGAGTACTAGCGGCCCAGTCAGTCGTCCTTAGTTGCCACCCTTCGCTTGATGGCTTCTCGGGTGTCGAAACCAATCGCTTCTGCAAACGCGATAAGCTGCACGACATCGAGCTTCCGCTGGCCGGTCTCGACGGAAGCGACAAAAGACTGGTACCGCTTCAACTTCGCAGCGACTTCGGTCTGCGTAAGACCGGCCTTCTTCCTCTTCTCAATCAGAAACAATCGAAGCGCCTCGTGCCGCGTCGATTGGAGTGTCCGAGACATCGATTCGCCCACCAGGTAAGGGGGCAAACAAATAATCCGGGTTCCGGATTATCTAAAAAACAGATATTATTTCAAACGCATGATTGGCTGCGGGGTTCAAATGGGTAGGACGGCAGAAGTTGAAGAACATGTTGAGCGCGGCGAAGTAACACAAGCCCAAGGCAAAGGCCGAGGAGATTGGTTAAGACGCTGCAAACTGCCGGTGATCTTAAGCGCACCCGGACTTCTGGTTCTATACAGCGCCAGCTTCTTCGCCGCTTTCGGAATAGCTTCCAACGCGCAAGGCAGTGAGAACGTCCGGTACCCTAACGTTGTGTTGCCAGGCTCCAATGTCGAGCGGACAACTGTGCATGCAGAGGTATACCGCCCCCCCGGCACCGGCACCTTTCCTGCGATCATGGTCCTTCATGGTTGTGGCGCCGTTGACGCTCATCACAAGCGGTGGGCTGAGAGGCTGGTCTCCTGGGGCTATGTTGCCGTTGTCATTGACAGCTTCTCGCCGCGGGGCTTCGGAAACATTTGCAAAGAGACTACCTCTGTTACCCCCGAGATGCGCGTTTCGGACATCTATGGCACCGCGGAATATCTCCGGAAACTCCCTTACATTGCTAAGGACAGGATCGGCTTGCTCGGCTTTTCGCACGGAGCTTGGACAATCATGAAGGCCGTTCAAGTGAAGTACCAATTAAAGCTGTTTGGAGTCCGCGGTGCAGTGGCCTACTACCCGTATTGCAATCCCAAACTTGACGCCAACATTGACGTCCCTCTCCTCGTTCTCATCGGAGAAGATGACGACTGGACGCCCGCACCGCTGTGCCGCGAATTGCAGGCCGCTATATCGAAAGTCGCTCCGTTTGAGATGGTATTTTATCCTGGAGCGCGCCATGCCTTTGATCGCCCACAGGGCGCGACAGAAGTAAGCGGCTGGAGTGTGGGAGGCGGCGTGAGGAAACACAAAATAGGCGGAGATCCGAAAGCCGCCGAGGATTCATTCAAGCGAACAAGGGAATACTTCAAACGAGCGTTTGACAGAGCTACGCCGTAGTACACAAATTTCGATTTTTGGTGGGCTCTATTACTGAGTTCGGCCAAGGGGGCAGTTTGGATGATCCGCAATGTTATCACGGTAATAATCGTCGCTCTGAGCGTCTCAATGGCCGACGCTGAAGAAGTGACAATCCCTTGGAAGCAGAATTTTACGTACACGACCGATGAGGTCTTTGATTCCAGCAAGCCGCTTACCGTAGGCCGAACAGGCCGAACCATTCGTTTTATGAATGGCGCTCCCGAAGAGGGGAGGAAAGTACAAAAGACTGGCAATCTTAGGGGCGAGTATAGTCACCCCAAGAGAGTGACGGGACCAGTGCCTATCGTCATTCTGATGCACGGTTGCTCTGGCTTAACCAAGCCGGTTCTCGACTGGGCCAAAGAAAAAGGAAGGATGCTTCTAGACAATGGCATGGGCGTGCTCGTCCTCGACAGCTTTGGCCCTCGTCAGGTTAACAAAACCTGCGGTCCGCCCAATTACCACTGGGGATGGCGTCGAGTAGAGGATGCATACTCCGCATTGGCTTGGCTTATTGATACTAAACGAGCTCTCCCGGATAAGGTATTTGTCATAGGCCGCAGCAATGGCGGAACCACAGCAATCATGATCGCAACAAAGTCCGCTGTTGCCGGTCATCAAGAATATAAGTTCGCTCGGACATTTGCTATCTCCCCCGCCTGTAACGAGATGGAAAAGTTCGACTTTGCAATCCCGGTTACCATTTTCATCGGCGACAAGGATATGGCCAACGACTTCAAGCTATGCACCGCTATCGATGGGAAGGACAGCCTGATCAAAACAGTTCTGTTCAAAGGGGTTCACCACGGCTTCGAGGATAGGGCGCCTCCCTACGTCTTCAACGGTTGGCGCATGGAGCACAATCCAAAAGCCGATAAAGAATCTATGGATGAAATTCTGAGGGTCATCCAATCCGGCGATACTAAGCGCGCATCTCATCAATAGGATGATGCGGCCGCCTCTCTCATTCAGCAGTTTCAAACAATCTACAGAAAATCAGCGTTCTAAAGTCTTCGCGTCGCGGCCACGTTTCGCCTCGACCATCGCCTGAAACGTCGCAGGCGATTCTAATTTACAGCATCTCAACTTTGGAGGTGCTTATGAAAAAGTCAGCAGCGTCGTTGGGGAGGTCGAGCCGTAAGATTGTCGCCCGAATCCAAAAGGTGCGGAGGGCTGCTGAAAGAGCTGCGAAAAGAAAACAACGGTTCGCGGATTACAGATACCTGCGAGCCGTTTTGCGTGCATACAGCTATTTCGACGACGAGGATCTATTATCCCATCTGTTGGAAGTCGCCCCGAGCACCCTGATGACACCAGTCCGAGTGGGTTGGCATCCTTTGCGGGTGATCATCGAAGCTAGTTGCATTCAACCCGATCTGCGAATGCGGAGCCGATGGACGCGAGCTTTGGAATATGCAGTCGCGCAAGACATTGATCCGAACGACCTAGTGCGGTTCATCCGAGCGCATAACGGGATCGCCGGATGTGCGGATCTCGCGAGCAAGATCAAGGCGAGATGACCTGCCACTGAACTTTCATCCGGCAGCGGTTAGAGTCTCGGGGGTTTGTACGCCGAGTGGCGCAAGTGGAGCAACGGGCGATCGGCGGAGCTGGTCGGGGTTGCGCAGCCGATCGCCCGTTGCGGTGAATGTGGCAGCGTAGGCCGCCGGGGTGAGGTATTTCA
>NZ_JADPKD010000019.1:0-1234 GCF_023073735.1 Bradyrhizobium sp. 160 | reverse complement strand
TGAGCGGCCCGAGACATAGGTGACATTTCGTACCGGACAGACGGGTTACACTTTCCGCTTTTGTTCTGCGGGAGGTGTAGATGCCGTGGAAAGCGAGTTCGGTGATGGAGGAGCGCCTGCGGTTTGTCGCCCGGCTGCTGGACGGCGAGGCCATGACGGAGGTATGCCGGGAGTTCGGCATCTCGCGGAAGACCGGCTACAAGATCTTTGGCCGGTACAAGGAACACGGGTTCGAGGCCCTGACGGACCGGTCGCGACGGCCGGTGCGCTACGCCAACCAGCTGCCGCAGCAGCTTGAAAGCGAGATCGTCCGCCTGAAGGCAGAGAAGCCACATTGGGGAGGCCGCAAGATCCGCGAGCTCCTGGTCCGGCGGCTGGATGGTGACGTCAGGGTGCCGGCCAAGAGCACCATCCATGCCGTGCTCGATCGCCACGGCCTGGTCAAGCGCGCCCGTGAACGGAAGAACCGCGCGCAGGGCACGCGGTTGTCGGCCGCGGTTGCGCCCAATGACCTCTGGTGCGCCGACTTCAAGGGCGAGTTCAAGCTCGGCAACGGACGCTACTGCTACCCCCTCACCGTGACCGATCAGGCTTCGCGGTTCTTGCTGATGTGCGAAGCCATGGAGTCGACGCGAGAGGAACTGGCAGTGACGGCGTTCGAGCGGCTGTTTGCCGAACGCGGGCTGCCGCTGTCGATCCGCTCCGACAATGGCGTGCCGTTCGCCAGCCCCAATGCGCTGTTCAACCTGTCGAAACTCGCGGTCTGGTGGCTTCGCCTCGGCATCGCGATCGAGCGCATCAAGCCTGGCCATCCGCAGCAGAACGGCCGTCATGAGCGCATGCACCTGACGCTGAAGCAGGAGGCGACCCGGCCACCGGGCGCGAACATTCTGCAACAACAAGGCCGCTTCGATGCCTTCGTGCACGAGTTCAACACGGAAAGACCGCACGAGGCGCTCGAGATGAAGTGTCCGGCGCAATTGTATGCGGCGTCACCGCGCCGCTATGACGGCCTACCCGAACTGTCCTATCCATTCCATGACCGCGACGTCCTTGTCACGGCCTGCGGCCGGCTCTGCCTGCATCGCAAGAGGATCAACATCTCGACCGTGCTGGCCGGCCAGAAGCTCGGCATCAAGGAAGTCGACGACGGCATTTGGCTCGTCAGCTTCATGCACTACGATCTGGGATACTTCGACCTGGAGCAAAAGACCTTGCAACCTCTCGACAACCC
>NZ_JADPKD010000075.1:0-153066 GCF_023073735.1 Bradyrhizobium sp. 160 | reverse complement strand
CAAGGAAGTCGACGACGGCATTTGGCTCGTCAGCTTCATGCACTACGATCTGGGATACTTCGACCTGGAGCAAAAGACCTTGCAACCTCTCGACAACCCATTCGGCCCGAAGCCCGTCACCGAGGTCTCCGGTACGACATCGTCGCTCTGACTGATAAGGCACTCTTGCTCATTCTTGGGCATGGCCAGCCACTTGCTTGGCCGCGCTGAGCGGTCAACCCCCGAAGCCCGCAGGGGCGCGCCCCCTTGGCGCGGGGTTGACGGCGAAAGTGCGTGCCGAGCAATAATGGTCCGGCGCCATGAAGGCGTGGACTGACCCTGCAACCCTCGACACCCGAACGGCACGAGGTTGTCACCCATGTCTCAGGTACGACCTGTTACCCATGTGTCCGGGCCGGACAAGCGAAGGCTGGTGGGCGGTCACGGATTCGAACCGCGGACCCTCTCGGTGTAAACGAGATGCTCTAACCAGCTGAGCTAACCGCCCAAGTGCGCCTCTTTAGCGCCCCCGCGGGTGCCGAAGCAAGGGCGCGCCGCCAACTGGCTCCAATTTGCCGCCTGCGGCAGGGTTCGATGCTGGACACGAGCAGCCCTGCAGCAGGCCCGCTGCAGGGCTGCCCTCTTTCGTCGCGCGGATCTCGTCGTCCGGCCGAGGAGGCGGCATCATGCTCGTGGCCGCCGTGCAGCGCCTCAACTCCCGTCTGATGTCAGGCTGTCTTGGTGAACATGGTCAGAACACCGTCGGCGATGTTGATCGCGACGACTTGGGACGAACTCAAGCCTTTGGCCTTGAGCACGGAGGCTGCCTCCGGTGTGTCGTCGATGGACTTCCGAAGCGACTGGATGTCCTGATCGCTGGTGTGCGCCACGAGTTCATCGACTTTCGCGCGCACCGCCGGCTGCAATTCCTTGATGTCCACAACCTGTATGCTCCGGATCACCGTGCTGGATTGAGTCGACGGCTGTTCCTTGCCGGGTTGCGACGATGTGCCCTGTGCCTGCACCAGAGCAGGTGTTCCGAGGGAGAGAGCTGCAACGATGACGGATGCCGTGAAGCTGCGCATGGTCGTGCCTTTTCAGTTTGAGGAACGGCCAACCTATCGAGGAAATCTGGTTGACATCTGATTCCAGTGTGGCCGTTCGTTGAAACCAATGCGGCCGCAATGCGCACAGATCCCGCGCCAGCGTTCCGTTCTCGAGCCCTGCGTTGTGCCGTTACGTCATCGGCCTTGCCGTTTCCTTGACCGCCTGGGCCGTCGTCGCCATACCGGCGGCATAGGCCGCTCCTGCGCCGAGGAGAAGCGAACAGAAGCTTGCAAACATCACGTACGAGAAGTGTTTGCGGGCCTCATCGAGCTGGGCCGGCGTGGCCGGCCGAGTCGTCGCACCGACCGTGTCCCGTCCGGTATTGTTCGACCAATAGGCGACCCGGGCGCTCGCTGTATATGAGGGGCCGACCAGGTTGCTGGCGATGCTGGTCGCGGACGCCGGCATCATCGCTGCCGCAGCCACCACGACGACGGTTGTGACCGCCCAGGCGGCAAGTGCGTGACCGACGCGGCCGAGCCCGGACTGATCCGGCGAGTTGGCTGCCGCAACGGCACCGCCAACAAAAGCGGCGATGATTCCCGACACCGCCCACCACACGAACGCCGCCCAGCCAGCGCCAGCGGGCGCCGTTGAGGCTGTGGGAATGTCGATCGCGAGCAGACCAATGCCCAGACCGAGCATCGTCAGCAAGATCTGGACGACCAACGATGCGAACATGCCAGCCAGCACGGCCGACCATGTCCAGCCAAAAAAGGGATTAGGGATTGCACGTGTCACCATGGTGAGATCCTCCATGAACTTCCACTTTCTGTTCCAACGCGCCCTCAAATCTTCCGTTCCTGAAGCAGGAACTCCCGAGGGCTTCGCGGCTTGGTCTACGTCAAAGCTGGAAAAGGCCGAACACCATGACACTTGGTCGAGGCGCCCTGTTGTGGCTGCTAGGAATTCCGCTCCCGGTCATCCTGCTGCTGGCGCTGTTCTGGCGCTAGCTTGGAGGAACGGCGACTGAGGCGCTGCGTCGATGAAGGCGCCGGCCCACGATTTGCTGTGGCTAGAAACGAGGGGCACCCGCGGCGGAGATGCGCCTCATGACTGAGCTCCTCCTCGACTCGTCGTAAATCCTCCTGATGTAGCCGGTGCTGATCGCCTTGCGCCGTCATCCGTCCGGGATCAGACCGTCTGCCGGACTGTATGTCATCTATCGATGTGCTGCCGCGCCCGCCTGCGCGAACGCCGGCGCGATCGGATTGGCAAGTCCTGGGGCGTGACATCGCCGCGGCGGGCAGCGACGGAGGATTTGACCGCCTCCGGCTGCCATTGGCGAAGCCAGGCGAGCGGGTGGGTCAGGCACCCATATGATCGAGATTGCCCGCAGGCAATCGATGTCGACTGATCGTTCCGACTGCAGGGGTTTTCTCCTGTTCGCTGAGTTCACACAGGGCCGCTTGGCCGCGTCGACTTTGCTTGGCAAAGCGGCATCGAGGCTTGTCCCGCGCGGAAATCGGCCTTGCGGCTGGGATCGGCATGTGGATAAGCGTCTCGGGCCGAGCGCGGACGTTCGGCACCGTCGCGGAGAGGGTTGATGGAACAGTCAAGCGGACACGAGCTCAACGCCGACCAGATCGCCTATTGGAACGGCCCGAGCGGGCAGCGTTGGGCCGATCGTCATGCGGTGCAGGAAAAACTGCTCGGGCCGATCGCGGACGTGCTGATCGACCGTGCCGAGCCAAAGCCGGGCGAGCGCGTGATCGACGTCGGCTGCGGCTCCGGTGCAACGACGGTCGCGCTCGCCAAGGCGGTGGCGCCTGATGGCTTTGCGCTCGGTCTCGACGTCTCCGAGCCGATGCTGTCGCAGGCGCGCGCGTTGGCGCCGAAGGGCCTGCCGCTCGATTTCGTGCTGGCGGATGCCACGGTGCATTCGTTCGAACGGGCGAGCTTCGATCTGCTCGCCTCGCGTTTCGGCGTGATGTTCTTCGCCGATCCCATTGTGTCCTTCACCAATTTGCGGGCAGCGCTGAAGCCGACAGGGCGGCTCGCTTTCGTTTGCTGGCGCGAGCCGAAGGAAAACCCCTGGATGATGGCGCCGCTGATGGCGGTCTACAAGCACGTGCCGAAAATGCCGCCGGTCGGACCGGAAGAGCCGGGCCCGTTCGCCTTCGCCTCCGAAGAGCGCGTGATGCGCATCCTGAAAGGTGCCGGCTTCGTGGACGTTGCATTGCAGCCGCACAATCTGGCGATGGATATCGCGATCGGCGGTGGCCTCGATGCCGCTGTCGACGGCGCGCTCCAGATCGGCCCCGCCAGCCGCGCGCTCCAAGGCCATCCGCCGGAGACGTACGAGGCCGCCAAGGCTTCGATCCGCGACATGCTCGCGCCGTTTCAGGAAGGGCAGTCGGTGACGTTGCAGGGCGCGATCTGGATCGTGACGGCGAAGGCGGCGTAAGCGCGCTACTTCCCGATCGTCATTGCACGCAGCGAAGCAATTCAGGCGGCCTCAGCAGAGACAGTCTGGATTGCTTCGTCGCATCAGCGCAAAATTGCTACGCGATTTTGTCGCGTGCTCCTCGCAACGACGGGTGGATGAGGCGTGAGATCCTACACCACATCGTCCGGCGCCAGGGCGCAGCCGTTGTCAAGATGCGTCTCGACCTGAAGCGTGGTGTGGCCGATGCGGAATGAGGTCTTGAGCAATTGCGCGGTCTCCATCAGGAATGCATCGCCTGTGCTGCCGGCGGGCATGACGAGGTGGCAGGTCAGCGCCGTCTCGGTGGTCGAGATCGGCCAGACGTGGAGATCGTGGATCGCGGAGACGCCCGGCCGCGCCAGCAGGAACGCCCTGATCGCGGCGAGGTCGGTGCTCTTGGGCGCTGCCGCCATGGACATGTCGATGGAGCCGCGCAACAGGCTGGTCGTGCTCCAGAGGATGATGGCGCAGATGACGAGGCTGGTTAAAGGATCGAGCCAGAGCCAGCCGGTCCACATGATCAGCGCCGCCGAGACGACGACGCCGAGCGAGACGGCGGCATCCGCCGCCATGTGCAGATAGGCGCCTTCGATGTTGATATCGTCTTTGCGTCCGCGTGCGAACAGCATGGCGGTAAAACCGTTGATGAGGATGCCGATACCTGCCACCACCATTACGGTCACGCCGGCGACCGGCTCCGGCTCGCGCAAACGCAAAATCGCCTCCCAGCCGATCGCATCGGTTGCGACCAGCAGGAACGCCGCATTCGCCAGCGCGGCCAGGATGGTGGAGGCGCGCAGGCCGTAGGTGAAGCGGCCGCTCGGCGCGCGTCGCGCTGCAATCGACGCACCCCAGGCCACGACCAGGCCGAGCACGTCGGAAAGGTTATGCCCGGCATCCGCGAGCAGGGCGGTGGAGTTGCCGATATAGCCATACACGGCTTCGGCCACGACCAGCGCGATGTTCAGCGAAATGCCGATCGCGAGCGCCTTGCCGAAGCTGGTCGGGGCATGCACATGCGCGTGGCCAAGACCATGAGCATGATCGTGATCATGATCGTGCGGATGGCCGCCATGACCATGATGGTGATGTCCGTGATAGTCGGGGCCGGCCATCTCTAGCGCTCCCCGGACGCTGCCAAATCAGGCGCCATTGTAGGCGCTTCGCGCACCTCGTCACGGCGGAACAGCACGTAGAGCGCCGGCAGCACCAGCAGCGTCAGCACCGTCGAGGAGATGATGCCGCCGATCACCACGGTCGCGAGCGGCCGCTGCACCTCGGCGCCGGCGCCGGTCGCGAGCGCCATGGGCACGAAACCGAGGGAGGCAACGAGGGCCGTCATCAGCACCGGGCGCAGCCGCGTCAGCGCGCCCGCGCGCACGGCATCGACGACGGATCGCCCCTCGCTGCGCAGCCGCTCGATGAAGGCGATGATGACGAGCCCGTTGAGCACGGCGACGCCGGACAGCGCGATGAAGCCGACACCGGCGCTGATCGACAGCGGGATGTCGCGCAGCAGCAGCGCAGCGACGCCGCCGGTCAGCGCCAGCGGCACGCCGGAGAACACCAGTGCCGCATCCGCAGCCGATCCCATCCCCATGAACAGCAGCAGGAACACGAGCAGCAGCGCTACCGGCACCACGATCGTCAGCCGCTTGGTCGCGGAGACCAGTTGCTCGAACTGCCCGCCCCAGCCGATGAAGTAGCCCGGCGGCAGCTTGACCTTCTCAGCCACCGCCGCTTCGGCCTCGGCGACGAAGGAGCCGAGGTCGCGCGCGCGGACATTGGCGGTGACGACGATGCGCCGCTTGCCATTTTCGCGGCTGATCTGGTTGGGGCCGGGCGTCGCATCGACGGTGGCGACCGATGACAGCGGCACATACCGCATCTGGGCGAGGGGAGAGGCGGCCAGCGCGGTTCGCACGGCCGTGCCGGAACTGGCCTCTTCACCGGGCGGCAGCGGGATCGGGATAGCCCTGATCGCCTCGAGATTGCCACGCAGATGCTCCGGCAGGCGCACCACGATGTCGAAACGGCGGTCGCCCTCGAACAGTTTGCCGGCCGACTTGCCGCCCACTGCGATCTCGACGATACCCTGCACCTCACTGATGCTGAGGCCATAGCGGGCGAGCGCCTGGCGGTCGAGCCGGACGGTGAGGATCGGCAGGCCCGCAACCTGTTCGATCTTGACGTCGCTGGCGCCGCGGATGCCGCGGATCGCTGCCTCGACTCGTTTTGCCGTGCCTTGCAGGATGTCGAGGTCATCGCCGAAGATCTTGACGCCGACGTCGCTGCGCACGCCGGAGATCAACTCGTTGACACGGAACTGGATCGGCTGGGAGATCTCATAGGCGCTGCCGGGAATCTCGTTGGCGGCATGGTCGATGGCTTCGATCACCTCCGACTTCGGCTTGTTCGGATCGGGCCATTCGGCGCGCGGCTTCAGCATGACGTAGCCGTCGGTCTGCGCCGGCGACATCGCGTCGGTGGCGATCTCGGCGGTGCCGATACGGGTGAAGAACTCCTTCACCTCCGGAATCTGCTTGATGCGTTTCTCCAACGCCTTCTGAAGCTCAAGTGACTGCGTGAGATTGGTCCCGGGAATCCGGATCGAGGCCAGGGCGACGTCGCCTTCGTCCAGACTCGGAATGAACTCGCCACCCATCCGCGCGGCAGCGATGCCGCTTGCGACCACGATGAGCGCGGTCATGATTGCGACGGCGAGCCGGTTGTCGATGGCAAACCGGAGCAGGGGAAGATAGGCGCGCTTCGCCGCCCGCATGAACAGGTTCTCGTGCTCGGATACCTTTCCGGTGACGAAGATGGCAACCGCCGCCGGCACGAAGGTGATGGAGAACAGCACGGCAGCGCCGAGCGCCATCAGCACGGTCAGCGCCATCGGCGTGAACATCTTGCCTTCGACGCCGGTCAGCGTCAGCACGGGGAGGTACACCACCGCGATGATGAGGGTTCCGAACAGGCTCGGCTTGATCACCTCGCTCGACCCGCGCAGGATCGCACGCAGCCGCTCCGAGGTCGTCAGCAGCCCGCCTTTCTCGCGCTGGGCCGCGGCCAGCATGCGCAAGCAGTTCTCGACGATGATCACCGCGCCGTCGACGATGATGCCGAAGTCGATCGCGCCGAGACTCATCAGGTTGGCGCTGACCTTGGTCTCGACCATGCCGGTAATGGTCATGGCCATGGACAGCGGAATGACGCAGGCGGTGACCAGCGCGGCGCGGATGTTTCCGAGGATCAGGAACAACACGGCCACCACCAGCGCCGCGCCTTCCAGCAGATTGTTCCGGACCGTGCGGATGGTGGCTTCGACCAGATCGGTGCGGTCGTAGACGGTCCGCGTCACGACGCCTTCGGGCAGCGACTTGGCGATGTCCTCGAGGCGGGCTGCGACGCGGCGCGCCACGGTCCGGCTGTTCTCCCCTATCAGCAACATCGCGGTGCCGAGCACGGTTTCCTCGCCGGCCCGCGTCGCCGCGCCTGTGCGCAGATCGCGGCCTTCCGTCACCGTCGCGACATCCCTGATCCTGACGGGATTGCCGCCGCGCGAGCCGATGACGATGTCCTGGATCTCGTTGATATTGCCGACCTGGCCCGGGGAGCGAACCAGGTATTGCTCGCCGTTGCGCTCGATATAGCCGGCGCCCACATTGGCGTTGTTGGCGGCGAGCGCCGTCATGACGTCGCGAAAGCCGAGCCGGTACGCCATTAGCTTGCCGGGGTCCGGCAGCACGTGGAACTGCCGCTCGAACCCGCCGATGGTGTTGACTTCGATCACGCCCGGCACGTTGCGAAGCTGCGGCCGGATGATCCAGTCCTGCACGGTGCGCAGATCAGTCAGCGAATAGTCGTGGCCGCCTTGCGTCTTGGCGCCCGCCTTGACCTCGACGGTATACATGAAGATTTCGCCGAGCCCGGTCGAGACCGGGCCCATCGCGACCTCGACGCCGGCCGGAAGCTGGTCCTTCACCTGCTGGATGCGTTCGCCGACGAGCTGGCGGGCGAAGTAGATGTCGGTGCCGTCCTTGAAGACGACCGTCACCTGGCTCAGGCCATAGCGCGACAGCGAGCGGGTGTAATCCAGCTTCGGCAGGCCGCCCATCGCGGTCTCGACCGGGAAGGTGATGCGCTGCTCGGTCTCCAGTGGCGAATAGCCGGTCGCGCGGGTGTTGATCTGGACCTGGACGTTGGTGATGTCAGGCACGGCGTCGATCGGCAGGTGCTGGAAATTCCAGACGCCGAAGGCGAGGGCGCCGAGCGCCAGGAGCAGAACCAGCCAGCGTTGATGAACTGAGGCGGCGATGAGACGCTCAGTCATGCTCGGCCTCACCCTTGCCCATCTCCGCCTTCACGACGAAGCTGTTCTCCGCGACGTAATGCTCGCCGGCCGTAAGGCCCGCCTTGATCTCGACATGGCGCGGATCGGCATCCCCAAGCTCCACCGGCCGCGCCTCGATCTTGTCGCCGTCCTCGCGGACGAACACGATGGTCCGGTTCTCCAGCGTCTGGATCGCGCTGCGGCGCACCGCGACCGCGACGTTGCGCGCGGCGAGGATCAGCCGCGCCGTGACGAACAGGCCGGGACGCAGGCGCCCGTCCGAATTTGGCAGCACGACGCGGGCCAGCGCGGTCTGGGTTTCGCTCGAGCCGATCGGCGCCATGTAGGAGATCGTGCCCTTGATCTCGCCGCGGCCATCGTCGGGATCGATCAGCACCTCGTCATTGAGGCGGACGCGCCGCAGGTCCTGCCGGTAGATCGACAGGTCGACCCAGATGGTGGAGAGATCGGCGAGGACGAAGGCCGGCTTTTGTTCGGAGGCGTATTCGCCGAGCGAGATCTGGCGCTCGATGATGGTGCCCGCGATCGGTGCTTTCAGCTCGTAGACGGTGAGGCTCTGGTTGCTCTCGATCGCGGCGAGCAGATCGTCCTTGGCGACCTTGTCGCCAATGCGCTTCAGGATCGATTTGGCGATCCCCGGAAAGCGCGGCGTCACCTGCACCACGGCTTCCTGATTGGCGCGCAGGATGCCGTTGAAGGCGAGCGTGTCGGTCAGGGTCGCGCTCGCGGCCTCCGCCAGCACCACGCCGGCGGCGGCGAGCTTGACGTCGGAGATGCGGATGCGCTCGGCGCCGTGCTCGTCCTGCTCGACATGGTCGTTCGGTTTCTCCGGCTTCTTCTCCGCGGCATGCTCGGCTGGCGAGAGCCTGGCCGGCGCGAGCATGGAATAAGCGTAGGCGCCGAGCGCGGCGGCAACGAGGGCGACGACAAGGGTGGAGGACGTCTTCATCGTGCGCTCTCCCGCGCCAGCGTGAAGGGATTGCCGACGAGGCCTTCGATGGTCGCAACGCCTGCATGGAAATTCTGCAGCGCCTCCTGCTCCCGCAGCCGCGCCTGGGCGACGCTCGCTTGGGCGTCCAGCACTTCAAGCAAGGTGAAGCGGCCCTGGCCGTAACCTTGCGAGATCGCCTCGGACGCTTCGAGGGCCTTGGGGATCGCCGTCTCGCGCAGGACCGCGAGCTCGCGCAGTGAGCCCTGGAGCGAGTCATAGGCGCGGCCGGCGATCACGATCAGCATGTTGCGGTTGGCCTCGCGCTCGGCTTTGGTCTTGGCGAGGCTTTCCTGGGCGGAGAGGATGTTGCCCTGGTTCTGGTCGAACACGGGAATCGGCACCGAGACGGTGAAGCGCACGGCATCGTCATTGGTTTCGTTGTAATGGCGCCAGCCGGCTGCGATCCGCACGTCGGGATAGGGCTTGAGCCGTGCCAGCAGCAGCTCGGCATTGCGCTGGGCATAGACGGCGGTCCAGCGCACCAGTTGCGGATTGGCATCGATGGCGGCGACCACCGACTGGAACGTCGGCGGCCGACCGGTGGTGTCGAGCCGGCCGGAGGCCTCGCCGAATTTCGCGGCGGGATCTCCCATCAGCACCGCCAGCTCGCGCCGGGCGCTGGCCAGCGTCGCCTTGAAGCGCTCGCGGTCGGCTTTCACCAGGGCGGAGGCGACTTCGGCGCGGCCGGTCTCGGCCGGCGAGGAGGCACCGGCCTCGACGCGGCGGTGCAGCAGCGGCGTCAGGCGATCGATCGCGGCGATCTGCTCGTCGAGGATCTGGATGCGCCGCTGCGCGCCGAGCACGCTGAGGAAGGCGATCGCGGTCTCGGACAGCAGCTCCAGCCTGACGGCCTTGCGCTGGATCGCGGCGACCTCGATGCCGGCTGCGCCGGCGGCAATCCGCGCTTCCCGTTTGCCGAACAGCTCGAAAGCCTGGCTGATTTGCAGCGTAGTCTCGGCCGACCGCGTCCCGCGATATTTGCCAGAGCCGAGTGAATCGTCCTGCTCATAGGACAGCTCCGGATTGAGCAGCGCGCCCGCCTGGATGCGCTGGCCCGTGGCAATGCCAACGTCGCGCTCAGCTGCCGTCAGGCGCGGGCTCGCCTCCAGCGCGCGCGACAGGGCGCTCCGCATCGTCAAAGTCTGGGCGTAAGCCGGTGCAAGCGCCAATCCGGCGATGAGACATGCCGCCGCGCACGCGAGGCGCGCGGCCATAGCCCTGCAAAACATGAAGCCGACCTGTGAAGGATGAACCTAATGGGCGCGGGGCGCCCGACCAATCCGTTCAGGCAATGTGTTTGGGAGGCGGCGAGTCGGTATCGGGAGTAATTCCGGCGAGCCGGGGTCCACGCTGCGGGCGCGATGCAGACACGAGCGCGACCGATGCGGCGGACAGCGCCGGCTGCGCCACCGTCACCGAGAAGCAGCCATGGCAATGGTGTCCGCCGATCACCTTGTGGTCGCCGTGGCCTGCGGAGCCATCGAGAATCGAAGCGATTTCCGAGCCGCCGGACGGGCTGGTCACATCGATGTCATGAGTGCCGTGAAGGGCGCCGGACAGCAGGTACATGACCGTGACAAACACAGCCACGAGCCCACGCCAATTGCGCGTGTGCCTGAGTCTGAGGGGCCGGCGGTTCAAGATCACGAATTTACTCATCTTGTCGATCAGGCTGGCCTACCACAGCGATGGGAACAGTGTCGACCCGCAACAATGTTACGTATGGGGAACTTGATCTCGCGGAGCGGGCCCCGTGATTGTCCGGCGCGTGCAACCGCTCTATACTGTGAGCATGGCTGATGCATGCTGCTCACCGCCGCCGCTCAATTTCGATCGCCATCGCGACAACAAGGCGTATCGTCGCGTGCTTTGGGCTGTGCTCGCCATCAATGCCGTCATGTTCCTGGCCGAGATCGGCGCGGGCCTTGCTGCGGGATCGGCGTCGCTCCAGGCTGACGCGCTCGATTTTCTTGGAGACGCCGCGAACTACGCCATCAGCCTTCTGGTGGTCGGCATGGCGCTGCGCTATCGTGCCGCCGCAGCGCTCGCAAAGGCGCTGACGATGGGTGCCTTTGGCCTGTGGGTCGTCGGCACGGTGGTCTGGCACGCAGCCCATGGCACGCTGCCGAACGCTTTCACCATGGGGATGGTTGGCGTCGCGGCGCTTGCCGCGAACGTCGCCTCCTTCGGGCTGCTGTGGGCCCATCGCAAGGGCGACTCCAATATGCGCTCCGCTTGGATATGCACCCGCAATGACGTGCTCGGAAATATCGCCGTGTTGTCGGCCGCCCTCGGCGTGTTCGGGACCGGTGCGGGCTGGCCCGATATCATCGTGGCCGCAATCATGGCCGGCCTCGCGCTTCAGGGAGCGGTTGTCGTGGTACGGCACTCCCGCATGGAGCTGAAGGTTGCTCCGGCCTAATAACAAAACCTTGGTGGCGGCCAGATGGCGACCAGCCACGAACTCAGCAGTGATCTTCTATCGCTTTGGAGATTTCGTTCGGCGCGGCGAAAATCACGTCCGCCCGGTCACCCATCATGCCGGCCGATACGATAGCAGGCGCGCCGCTCTGCGGCCCGTCTTCGCTGGAATCTGTTTTCAGCCGCAGATTGCGTTCCCAGAAGGGGCGCGTCTTGCCGTCGGCCGTTGTCACCCGATAGGTGTCCCGACAGTGGGTAATGCCGGTGACGCGCTGCGCGGGATTCAGCTTCTTCAGATTGGGGGCGCGGCCGCTACCCATCATCCCTCCCATCATGCCACTCCCATTCATGCGGTTTTCGGCCGTTCGCTCCGGCGCGGCCCCCGGCCTGGTGGACTCTTTAAGGAACGCCAACAGATCCGCGCGAACGCGTGAGTCCTTGATACCCTCGAACGGCATCTCGTTATCAGGCACCATGCGCGCAGGATCGGTTAACCAGGCGTCCAGCGAGCGGTCATCCCAAATGATCCCGGAGGCTTTGAGCGCGTCGGAGTAGCGCTCGAAACTCGGCAAGCTTGCGGCCTTCCTCCCCCAGAGATTTGCAAGACTTGGCCCCGTCATGTTGCGGTCGGGCTCGAGCGAGTGACATGCCGCACAGACGCGAAAATCGCGTTCGCCCCGAGCCACGCTGTCCTGCTGCGCGCCGGCCGGCGACGAGACAAGGACGGCCGCGAATGCCACGAAGAGAAGGCGATCCATGTTCAATCTCCCCGATTTGAGAAGAAGAGATACTTGATCAGCGCTGCCGCCCCGAGCGCGAGCACGACGATGACCAGAACCGCGATCAGCCCCATGCCGCCCATCATTCCCGACATCGTGTCCTGCATCATGGCTCACCTCATTCGGCTGGCTCCTGGATTCGCGACTTTGCAACGGTCGCCTTCGATTTTCCCGGAGGTTCTGGTTTGCCCGCAGAAGGCAAATGGAAGCCCTTCACGATGCCGAAGATCGCGGGGATCACGATCAACGTCAGCAGGGTCGAGGAGATCATGCCGCCGATCATGGGCACAGCTATGCGCTGCATGATCTCCGAGCCGGTGCCGGTGCTCCACATGATCGGCAGCAGGCCGGCCATGATCGCGACCACCGTCATCATCTTCGGGCGGACGCGCTCGACGGCGCCCTCCATGATGGCCTCGCGAAGGTCTATCCGGCTCAATGTCCAACCCTCGGCGGCGCGGCGCTCCTTGATCTCCGCAAGCGCTTGATTGAGGTAGATCAGCATCACCACGCCGGTCTCGGCGGCTACGCCGGCGAGCGCGATGAAGCCCACGGCCACGGCGACGGAGAGGTTGAACCCGAGCCACCACATCAGCCAGAGCCCGCCGACCAGCGCGAATGGCAGCGACAGCATCACGATCATTGTGTCCATGACCGACCGGAAATTGAGGTACAGCAACAGGAAGATGATGAGGAGCGTGGCCGGCACGACGATTTTCAGACGGGCCATGGCCCGCTCGAGATATTCGTACTGGCCGCTCCAAACCACGTAGTAGCCGGGCGGAAACTGGATGCTGGCCTGGACGACGCGCTGCGCCTCCGCGACGTAGCCGCCGAGATCGCGGTCGCGGATGTCGACGTAGATGTAAGTGGCGAGCTGTGCGTTCTCCGTCCGGATCGATGTCGGGCCGCGCGCGAGTTGGACGGTCGCGACTTCCGCGAGCGGGACGGCGCCGCCGGCCGGCATGGGAACGAGGATGTCGCTTGCGATCTTCTTCGGATTGTCCCGAAGGTCGCGGGGATAGCGCATATTGACCGTGAAGCGCTGCCGGCCCTCGACGGTGGTCGTGATCGCCTGACCGCCGAGTGCGGTCGCGATGGTGTCCTGGACGTCCTGGACCATGATCCCGTAACGCGCCAGCGCCGAGCGATCGGGCGCGATTTCCAGATAGTAGCCGCCGATGCTCCGCTCAGCGTAGGCGGACGAAGTCCCCGGCACCGCCCGCAGCACCTGCTCAATCTGGTTCGCGAGCTTGTCGATCTCGACGAGCTCGGTGCCGATGACCTTGACGCCGACGGGCGTCCGGATGCCGGTCGAGAGCATGTCGATGCGCGCCTTAACAGGCATGGTCCACGCGTTCGACACGCCTGGGAATTGCAGCGCCTTGTCCATTTCGGCGATCAGCCCGTCGATGGTGAGGCCTGGCCGCCACTGTCCCTTCGGCTTCAGGTTGACCACGGTCTCGAACATCTCGGTCGGCGCCGGGTCGGTCGACGTGGACGCGCGCCCCGCCTTGCCGTAGACGGACGCCACTTCCGGAAACGACTTGATGATGCGATCCTGCGTCTGCATCAGTTCGGCCGCCTTGGTGACCGAGATGCCGGGCAGCGTCGTCGGCATGTAGAGCAGCGTGCCCTCGTTGAGATTCGGCATGAATTCGGTTCCGAGCTGGCGCGCCGGCCAAATCGTCACCGTGAGCACGGCGAGCGCGAGCAGAATAACCAATGTCTTTGCGCGCAGCACGCCCTTGATGACCGGTCGGTAGATCCAGATCAGGAAGCGGTTGATCGGATTCCTGTGCTCCGGAACGATCCGCCCGCGGACGAAGATCACCATCAGCGCCGGGACCAATGTCACCGAGAGCAGCGCCGCCGCGGCCATCGCAAAGGTCTTGGTGAAGGCGAGCGGGCTGAACAGCCGTCCCTCTTGCGATTCCAGCGTGAAGATCGGCATGAACGACACGGTGATGATGAGCAGGCTGAAGAACAGCGCCGGCCCGACCTCGGAGGCGGAATCGATCAGGATCGCGATCCGCGAGCGGCCGGGCTCGGCGCGCTCCAGGTGCTTGTGGGCGTTCTCGATCATGACGATGGCGGCATCGACCATGGCACCGATTGCGATCGCAATGCCGCCGAGACTCATGATGTTGGAGCCAATTCCGAGCAGCTTCATGGCACCAAAGGCCATCAGAACGCCCACGGGAAGCATCAGGATCGCGACGAGCGCGCTGCGGACGTGCAGCAGGAACACGATGCAAACCAGCGCGACGACGGCGCTTTCTTCGACCAGCGTGTGCTTGAGCGTGTCGATGGCGGCATAGATCAGGTTCGACCGGTCATAGACCGGCACGATCTCGACTGATTTGGGCAGGCTGGTTGCGATCTCCCTGAAGCGCTTCTTGACGTTCTCGATGACGTCGAGCGCGTTCATGCCGAAGCGCTGGAGGACGATGCCACTGGCGACTTCCCCCTCGCCGTTGAGTTCGGTGATGCCGCGCCGCTCGTCCGGTCCCAGTTCGACCCTGGAGACGTCCCGTAGCAGCACCGGCGTGCCCTTGTCGGTCTTGAGGACGATGTTGCCGAGATCGTCGATACTCTTCAGGTAACCCTTTCCGCGGATGACGTACTCGAACTCCGACAGCTCGACGGTACGCCCGCCGACGTCGGTATTGCTGGCACGGATCGCGTCCCGGATCTTCTGCATCGTGATGCCGAGATCGCGCATCCGCTGCGCGTCGAGGACGACGTTGTACTGCTTGACGAAGCCGCCGACGCTCGCAACCTCCGCGACGCCCTCGGCCTTGGCGAGCGCGAATTTGAGATTCCAGTCCTGGATGGTGCGCGTGTCCGCGAGGTTCAGTTCCTTGGACATCACGGCGTACTGGTAGACCCAGCCGACGCCGGTTGCGTCCGGACCGATGGTCGGCGTCACTCCTGCCGGCAGCCGTGAGGTGGCGGCGTTGAGGAATTCGAGGACCCGCGAGCGGGCCCAGTAGATGTCGGTGCCGTCCTCGAAGATCACGTAGACGAAGGAAACACCGAAGAAGGAGAAGCCGCGTACGACCTTGGATTTCGGCACCGTGAGCATGGCGGTGGCCAATGGATAAGTGACCTGGTCCTCGATCACCTGCGGCGCCTGCCCCGAATACTCGGTATAGACGATGACCTGCGTGTCGGAGAGGTCTGGAATGGCGTCCAGCGGCAGATGGACGAGCGCGTAGAGTCCGGCGGCAGCCGCGAAGCCGGTGCCGAACAGCACCAGCAGCAGGTTGCGCGCCGACCAGGCGATCACGCGGGCGATCATGGGCGCGCTCCCATCGTGCCTGCCGCTGGGGCGGGTTGCGCACCCTCGGGCGCGGCAAACCCCTTCAGCGCGGCCTTCAGGTTGCTCTCGGCGTCGATCAGGAAATTGGCCGAGGTGACGACGGCCTCGCCCTCCGACACGCCCTGGGTAACTTCGACGAGTCCGCCGCCGCGACGGCCGAGCTTCACTTCACGCGGCTCGAAGCGGCCCTCCCCCTTGTCGACCAGGACGGCCTGGCGGCTTCCGCTGTCGAGCACGGCGCTCTCCGCCACCGCCAGCACCGGTCCCGGCGTGCCGGCCTCGATCTCGGCATCGACATACATCTCGGGCCGCAGCACTTCGTCGGGATTGGGCACCTCGATCCGGATTCGCGCGGTGCGCGTCGCGGCGTTGAGATGGGGATAGATCAGCGCCACCGTCCCGGCGAAGCTCTGGCCGGCGAGCGCCCGCGGCCGGATGGTCACCTTCGTGCCGACGGCGACCTGCGGCAGATCGCGCTCCGCCACATCGATGAGCACCCAGAGCAGGCGGTGGTCGGCGATCCTGAACAGCACGTCCCCGGGCCCCGCGCGCATGCCGGGCACGACGTTGCGCTCGAGGATCTCGCCGTCCTGCGGCGCGAGCCACGGAATCGAGAGTGAGATTTCCCGGGTGCGTTCGAGCTCCTTGACGGCGGGCTCCGGCGTGGCGAGATTCTCCAGCCGCCGCCGCGCACCCTTCAGCTCCTTGCCGGTGGCGCCGGCGTTGATCGCGGAGAGATATTCCGCGGCGGCGCTCGACAGCGCCGGGCTGTACACGTTCAGCAGCGGTTGCCCCTTGTGAACGTGATCGCCGGTCGTGACGTTGGCGACGCTCTCGACGAAACCCTCGAAGCGCAGCGCGACCACCGAAACGCGTCGCTCGTCCTCCTGGACGGTCCCTGGCGCGCGGATCAGGGTCGTGACGGGCCGCCTCACGACCGGCTCGGACTTGGCGCCCGTGCGCTGAATCTTGCCGGGCGACAGCTTCACCGAACCGTCGTCGCTGTCCTCGCCTTCGTAGACGGGAATGTAATCCATCCCCATCGAGTCCTTCTTCGGCACTGGCGAGGTGTCCGGCAGGCCCATCGGGTTGCGGTAGTATTTGATCTTGCGATCGCCCTTGGCGTCAGCAGTTACAACCCTGGGCGATTCGTCGGGCTCGTCGAAGCTGATGTCCTCGTTCGCCCGCACGGCACGATAGCCGCGGCCGTCGGCCGTCTTCTTCGGGGTGAGCGAGTAGAACGGCCTGCCGTCCGGATCCCGGAAATAGATCGGTGCGCCCGTGTCCGCCGCATGCGCGGCGAAAGTCAGCGAGCTTGACTCCGAATGAGGCTGCATGGCGCGGCCGCCAATCAGCGCGACAGCGGCCGCCGCGAAAATCGCAGCGGCACGGCCAGTAACGGCGAGCCGGGTCATTTCTCGGCCGTGACGATGAGCTTGTTTTCGACCGTGCCGGTCTCGCCCTGCACCTTGGCGCCCAGCGAGAGCTGCCAACGTCCGGCCATGCTGAAATTGGCCTTGAAGCGATAGGTCCCGGGTTCGGTGCCCGGCAGCGGCGTGAGCTTAGTGACCATCTCCTGCATGCCGTCAGGCGCCATGTCGAGCCGAGTGGCGAAGATCACCGCATCGGGTATCGCCTTGCCGCTGGTCTTGTCGACCAGCCGCACGGTTACGATGCGATCGGCCCCGGTCTTGATGGTCGGTTGAACCAGTTGGAATTCGTAGTTCTTGATCTCGGCGTGAGCGCTCCCCGTGAGCACAGCACCGATCAGCGCGGCCAGAGCGGTGCGCGCGAGCTTGGGCGTCGTCATGATTTATAGTTCCTCGATGGGTCTGATGGAGCCGCCGGAGCTGCACGCGGCGAGCCGGGATGCAGCCAAGCGGCAGGCAATCGCGCGCGCCGATGTCGGCGCGCACGATCATCAGGCGCGTCAGCGCCCAATCAGGCCCGGGTTCGAGGAGGATGGTCGGGTGGCTTGGCGGCGAGCCCGTCGCGCAGGCGGTCATTGCGCGGCGCGAGCGCGCTCCTCTGTGGCTGCCGCTCGATCAAAGTGCTCGCTCCGAACGGAGCGGAGAGCGACAGGCTCAGCATGCACAATGCGACGAACGGACAGGAATCGCAGGCCTTGCTCTTGGTCTGATCCGGGCAGCAGGGCATGTCTTCGGACATGCCTTGCGTGTCGTCTGACATTGCGGGCATGCTGCCAACAGCACCGGATACCGGCATGGCGGATGCAGGCGTCGCCAGCGGCGCGAGCACGAGCCCGGCCGCGACCAGCAGCATCACCACAGCGTTGGCGAACGGTTTCACGAACATGCCCCATTGTCGCACGGCGGAGCGGAACCTGCAAACCGGCCGGGCATCACGACTTGGCCATTCGTTTGCGTACCTTGTGCAAAAGGAGCTCCCGCAATCAGGCATTAACCAGCGCGGAGCGCTCCGTTGCCGCGACGAGATCGTTCGGTGGCCAGCAGATCGCAAAGAAAGTCGCGGCTCGACCGTGATGGTGGAAACGGGAATGGCCTTTTTCCGGAATGCATTTGCCTGATGCAGTCACGCTGTTCTGCGGTCCACGCGGCGCTCCCGATCCGGAAGGTTCCGGCCGACACATTTCATCATCCGCCCTCGGCGTGGTTAACATATGACAGCAAGACTTGGGAGGCGGCCCTAAGCGCAAAGGCCCCAGCCCGGGACTGACCGGCTGGGGCCTCATGTGCTCACAATCTTCATCCTTGGGACTCGGGCAGACAATCCGCATCTCGCCGATGCGTTCCATGGCAGATGCCAAATTTGGAACGTTCCTCATTCCTTGTGATTACCGAGCAGAGGTATCTGAGGAGGAAGGGACCATGGACGGACTGATTTATCTCATCGGCTTGATCGTCGTGATCATGGCGATCCTGTCGTTCTTCGGCCTGCGCTGAGAGAACGGCAATGGCTATTGAAACTCTCGTACGGGAAGACGTCATGGAGGGCGGCGTGGCTACAGCCGACGAACGCCGGACCATCCAATGGAGCTCGGTACTTGCAGGCTCTCTCGCCGCCAGCGCAATGTCGTTCATCCTGATCGGCTTTGGCGTCGCGGTCGGCCTGGGTGTCAGCTCGGCCTCGCCGACGTGGCGGGATGCCTCAGCGGCGCTTGCGTTGCTGTCCGGCCTGTATCTAATCATCCAGGCGATCGTCAGTTTTGGGTTCGGCGGTTACATCGCCGGCCGGACCGCGCGACCGGCGCCGGCACTTGCAACGATCGAGGATGATCGCGAGCGGCGGGACGGGCTGCATGGCCTGACGTCGTGGGCTCTCGCGGTGCTTCTCGGCGCCGCGCTGCTCGCGCTGCTCGGTGCAGCTGCGATCGACCGTTCGCCGACGCGCAGCTCGGCCAGCAACACTTCGGCCGCCGAACCGCTGTTGAGCTATGAGCTTGACAAGCTGTTCCGCGCGCCGCGGCGCCCGCCCAACACCGATCTGCGGGAACCCCGCGCCGAAGCAGGACGCATCCTGATGACGTCATCGAGCCACAGCGGTGTCAGCACCGATGATCGAAACTATCTCGTGCAGCAGGTGGCCGCGCTGACGGGTCTCGCAGCGCCGGACGCCGAACGACGGGTCGATGCTTCGATCGCGGATGCCAGGACAGCCATCAACCGCGCGCGGCGCAACTCGATTATCGTTGCGTTCTCGGTTGCGGCCGCGACCCTGATCGGGGCCGCAGTGGCCTGGGCCGCAGCGGTCGCCGGCGGGCGACATCGTGACGGAGAACCGCTGCCGAAGTGGATGGCGAGTGCCAACCGGTTCCATCGCAACCCGCGCGCGATGCCGGTGCCCTGATCCCAAAGCAAATGGCCGGGGATAAAGCCCGGCCATTTCCGCATGCACAACGATAAGAGGCGCTAGGCCCGTTCTTCCCAGATCATCGCGAGATGCACGATGGTCTGCACCGCCTTCTCCATATCCTGCCGGCTGACCCATTCGAGCCGCGAATGAAACGCGTGCTCGCCGGCGAAGATGTTGGGGCAGGGCAGGCCCATGAAGGACAGGCGCGAGCCGTCGGTGCCGCCGCGGATCGCGGTGCGCATCGGGCGCAAACCGGCGCGGCGGATCGCTTCGATGGCGTATTCGAGGACGTGGGGGTGACGGTCGATCACCTGCTTCATGTTGCGATACTGCTCGCGCACCTCGAATTTGTAGGTCGAGCGCGGATAGTCCTTCATCACGTCCTTGACGATGTTCTCGAGCAGGACCTCCTTCTCCTTCAGCCCATCCTCGTTGAAGTCGCGGACGATGAAGGAGAGCGTCGCCTGTTCCAGCGCGCCCTCGATGCCGACCGGGTGCAGAAAGCCCTGCTTGCCTGAGGTCGTCTCCGGCGAGCAGCCTTCCTTGGGCAGGCGCTCGACGATGGCGGCGGCGATCTTGATCGCGTGCTCCATCTTGCCCTTGGCATAGCCGGGATGGGCGCTGACGCCGTTGATAGTGATGGTGGCCCCATCGGCCGAGAAAGTCTCGTCCTCGACGCAGCCGGCGCTCTCGCCGTCCATGGTGTAGCCGAAATCGGCGCCGAGCTTCTTCAAATCGACATTGTCGACGCCGCGGCCGATCTCTTCATCTGGCGTGAACAGGATCTTGATGGTGCCGTGCTTCACATCCGGATTATTGATGAAAAAATGCGCGGCATCCATGATCTCGGCGACGCCGGCCTTGTTGTCGGCGCCTAACAACGTGGTGCCGTCGGTCGTGATGATGTCGTTGCCGATCTGGTTCTTCAGCGCAGGGTGCTCGGCGAAGCGGATCACTTGGCTGGTGTCGCCGGGCAGCACGATGTCGCCGCCGCGATAGTTCTTCACCACCTGCGGCTTGACGTCCTTGCCGGTGACGTCGGGCGAGGTGTCCATGTGCGAGCAGAAACAGATCACCGGCACCTTCTTAGGTGTGTTGGCCGGGATCGTTGCATAGACATAGCCGAACTCGTCGAGATGCGCGTCCGCAACGCCCATGGCTTTGAGCTCGGCGGCGAGCACGCGGCCGAGATCCTTCTGCTTCTCGGTCGAAGGCGAGGCCGCCGATTCCGGATCGGACTGGGTGTCGATGGTGACGTAGCGCAGGAAGCGCTCGGTCACGGTATGCGAAAAGGTGAGGGGGGACATTTCTGCTCAAACCGCCGGGTCAGGGGGAAGCTGGCGGTATACCAGAAAAGCGGGCTGCGTTGCGGACAGAACGATGTCGGGTCGGGCGTCACGAAGCGTAATTGCTAGACGTCAAGAATCCCGGTATGTATGTAACCGGGCGCTATGTAGCTGTGACTCAACACGGAATCGGGGTGCTGGTGAGGAAACGTAACCGGCCCGCTCATACATTATACTCCTGCCCCTCGTCGGACCGCAGCGCAGCCGCCGCGGCCGACCCGTTTTATGGGATTGATGTTCCAAGGAATCTGCGGGAAGCGCTGCCGTCAAGTTTAACGCAACGTCAGTCCACAGTTTGGAGAATGCCGGCCGGAACCGAGCTTACTCGTCCTCTTGGCCGCGATCGATGTCGGTGAGCTTCTCGTCGAGCTGCGTGATCGTCATCCCCGCCGCAAAGGCGTTTCGCTGCCAGCGGATGAACTGCTGTTTGAGGCTCTTGTTTTCGTATTCGAGCAAAGCGATGCGGTTGTCGCGAGATTTGATCTGCTCCTCGAAATATTCCTCCATGCCGGAGGAACGGCGTGACTTGCGCGGCTTCCCCGCTTGGGATTTCCGTTCGTCTTCTTTGCTCTGGCGCGCGTTGCGGTAGCGGACTTTCGTGGCGTCGAAGGCCTCCCGGAGGGCCTTGTGCTTCCAAAGCGTCTGCCGGTTGATCTTCAGGTCCGGATAAGGTTTGCGGAATTTTTTCCGAACGAGCTCGCATACCAATTCCCATGAAAACGCTTCCGCGTCCCAGGCGAGGATTTCCTTCTTGATCCATGCTCTGATCGCGGGCGTCAACGTGAAGCGATCAGAGGGTGGGACGGCGCGATCCTGCTCAGGTAACGTCGGGGGGAGCGTGGTGCGGGCACCAACGGTGACCCGTTCCGCGACAGACGACGGGCCCTTGGCCGCATTGGCGTTGATGGGAACGGAGCGCTTCGCCATGACATGCGGCCCGCCATCGAGCCACGCGCCCCCGTTCGCCGGAGTGATCGCTCCGACGTCGGGAGTGCATTGATACCGCGGAACAGGAGAGATTTTGAGCGCCGGCCGCTTGTCATCTCGATACCTCGAGATAGAGTCGGTCTGTTGGTTGGGCTCGGCCCCGTGGGTTTCGCGACCCATGGTGTTTCCGGTTCCACTCTGGAAAGGGCGTCCGCCACTAACGGACGTCCTTTCTGCTTTTGGGCGGGGCTGCCAACTCCTTTCCACTGGTTCCCTTTCCTTCCAATCCTACGCAACCCGCGCCGCTGAGTCGATGGGTTTGACAAGGAAAATCATCGCAAGGCATTGAAACAACAAGGTTATTTCAAGGATTCGAAATTCGATGGCGTGCATTTCCGAATCCTTGCTCGGAAGACTCACCCGCAATCGCGCTCAGCGGCCGCGATCGCGCGGCACGCGCTCTCGACGACGGACCAGATGTCGCCGCGGCCGCGTATCTCGACCACGCAGGAGGTGACGGCCAGGCCTCCGTCGTCCTCGATGGCGCACACATCGACCTCGCAAATCGAGTACGGAGCCGAGACGCTTTCGATGCGCATGGCCACCAACCGACGCCGGCGCGTCTCGTCGCCGTCCGGAACTTCATCAATGGTAACGGCCAGCATGGGGCCTCCGTTCTCCGAGGAAGAGGATGCGATCGGCGGCCGTGCCGCTCGCGGCGAAGATCCTGCGCGCCTCGTCGCCGTCGACGTGGCGCTGCTCCATCAGCAGCTCGGCGAGTTCGAGAAGGGCGTGTCGGTTGGCGCGCATGATGTCGAGCGCGCGGCTCTCGAGGCGCCGTAGGTCGCGCTCGACGGCGCGGCGAATGCCGCGGTCCGCCCGGACCGCCTGCAGTGCGTTCTCCCAGCTTGCGAGGTAGGCGATGCTGTCGCCGAGGCCGGCACTCGCGTGGAGGCCGGCGATCAAGCGCGTGGCGGTTGCGACGTCGCCTTGCTCGCCTCCGGATCCCACGCCCTCCGCGGACAGGAAGATACGTTCGGCGGCGCGGCCGCAGAGGTCCACGGTCACGTGATCCTCGATGGTCACGCGCGTGAACTCGTCGGGAGGATCGATGTCCGTGCGCCCGAGCGAGATGCCGCGTTCGGCCGCGGAGAGGGACAGCAGCGTCCCGTACCCCAAGGCCAGGCTACCGATTGCGTGACCGCTCTCATGGATGCAGATGCGGAACAGCTTCTCGAGCGTCGTCGGACTCGCGGGCAGGATGGCGGCGACGAGATCGTCGACGTGCAGAGCCCGATTGGCCTGGCGCGCGCTGCGCCGCGCGGTCTGAACGTGCCCCGCGATCTCGGCCGAGGTGAGCCGTTCCGCGATGCGGGCGGCGGCTTCGATGTCCGCTTCACCGAGCGACCCGCGCAAATGGTGGCGCAGGACGTTGGCGGCGCCGGCACGGTCCTGTCGGCCGAGCTCGACGATGCGCTCGAAGCGCCCCGGGCGGCGCAGCGCGGCGTCGACGCCGGCGAGGTAGTTTGTCGCGGCCGCCAGGATGATCGCGCCGCCTCCCGGTCCGCTGGTGGTCCGACGGGGGCCGGCGAGAGCCGTATCCACCGCGAGCATGAACTCAGTGATTACAGGCCGCCAATAGTCGGCCCCTCTGCTACCTAAAGTTGCACGATTGGGCAAAGCGTCAACCTCGTCCCAGAGGACGCAGACCGGGCGGGGAGGACCGCCCGAACCGTCGTTGATCGCGCTCATCGCGGCAGCCCTCGAATAGACCTCGCGGATTCCTCGGATCACCTCATCCAGGAACGCGCTCTTCGTGAAAAGTTCGGAGATCGACATCGGCAGCATCGGCACCGAGCACGCATCCATTACCAGCTTGATTCCGTAGGTCTTCCCGCAGCCGGGCTCGCTATGGCACAGGATAGCGCGCCCGACGTCAGCCCATGGAAGCCCCGAGGCGCGGTATGCTTCCAGATCCCGTTTGAGCTCGAGACCATACGTCCGCAGAGGTCCGAGTTCGTGCGCGGAGTCGAGATCGGGCAGACGTTCGGCCACCGTGGCGAAGGGGCCTCGGTTGCGCGCCCTGGTCAGCCGCTGGACGATCGCGTCGGCGTCCGAGCCAGGACGGAAGGCGGTGGCGATCTCGTCGAAATCCAGCCCCGCGCACAGATCGTCGTCGGCCACCTTTGAGCAGTCGCCGGTGAAGAGTTTTATCGCGCGTGAGAGCGCCTTGCCGTTCACGCCGCTGAGGGAGATGTAATGGTCCGCAGCGGTGATCAGTGCAGCCGGCAGGATATCAATGGACGGTGCGATGCCCACCGTGCAGCAGCCCCTGCCAAGCGCCGACGCGACCTCGTCGTTGCCGAGCGAGGATTTGTGACGGGAGCGGTCGGTCCCGTCCCTCGCGATGCAGACCCACGACGAGCGGCTCAGCGACGCGCAGAACTTCTGTGCGGGTTTCACCCATGCCGCGCTCGGCACGGTGACGATGATCGCGAGATTTACCGAGTTCTCGATGAGGGCGCGCTGCGCGTCATCGAGCGTGGTCTCGAACACGGCGCGAAACAGGGCAAGGGGTGCCGACGGACGGCGGAAGGAAGACATCGCCGCGCGCTCCTCGGAGGCTTCCTCCGGAGCGGGCGGGTTGTCGTCGGGCTCCGTTTGGTTGGAACGGATCATCGGCGCCTCGCGATGACCAGGGTATCGGGCCCGAGCGTGTGCTCATCCAGATCGATGCAGAGCCGGTCCGCGCATGCCAGCGCGAAGATGGCCGCGCCGCCATCGGGCTCGGCTCCAACGGTCTTGAGCAACCGTCCCAGTTTCGTGGGGCCGACGTCTTCGAGGTGACCGAGGACCCGGCAGCGTAAGTCGAAGGAGACGGGGTGGTTGCGGCAGCGCCAGACGGCGCGCGCATTCGCGAAGCGCGGCTGCTCCATGATGCGTGCCGACGTCAGCACAAGCGACCGCAGACCGAGATCTTCGAGCCCGATGAGGAAAAGGCCTTCCTGCTCGATCGTCCGCAACGGGCGCGCGGCGACGACGTCGAGGTGGAAGCGGCCGTCGGCACGGTCGAGGACGATAGCGTCCAACGCCACGGCTTGGTCGCAGACTGTCGTCGTTCCGACGTAGTCGATTGCCGTTACGTCGGTGGCGAGCGTAGCCTGAATGAGCGCGTCCTTGACGAGGCCGCCGACGGAGGGAATGGATCGAACGCACTTGGCGGATGCGAAGGCATGGGACCCGGCGAGAGAGGCGAACGCAAAACGGGACATGTGACGCTCGATACTTGTTCTTGTTTTGTTCCAATACGCTCGACACTAATGGCAGGTCTCATCACGAATGGCAACATAGTTATTATAGATATATATCTATGTTGATATGTTGTGGTGAATCCGGACGGGAGCGCTATTGGTAGTCGACTTTGTAGCGAGGCGACGGCGGAAAGCAGTAGATGACCGAAGACAAAGCGAAGAAAAAGACCGGACGGCCGCTCCCGCCGAATGCCGAGAACCGGAAGCAATTCCTGGCTGTCATGGACGCCGACGTGATCCGAGACATCAAGGTAGCTGCGGCCGCGCAGCAGACCACCGCGTCGCTGCTTCTCGAGAAGATCGCAAGGGAATACCTCGATCGAGGCGGCCGTGTGAACGGGCGGAAGCGCTGATCTAGGCGGGCAGCCCGAATATCTCGAGCGCGGTGGCACGATGTTTGGCGTCCGGAGCCGTGAGGTGTTGGCAGGTCCCGGCGGACGCGTCGATCCAGAGGAAGAGGTCGATCGTGCGCGCAGCGTCGCAAACCTGGCCCTGCATTTTTTTGCCCAGCATGAAGAGCGGCGGGCGGCCTGGAACGGGTAGGCCCGCGATTGTCGCGATCAGATCGCGCCGCTCGATCTCGGGCGTGTGGCTCACGAACACGATGACGTTCGGTTTGTCGTGCTCTGGATTTCCCGCGTCCAGTTGCTTCGCTGCGCCGATGACGCGTTGCCCCAGCTTCCGATAGAAGGGGACGTTCCTGCGGACAGCCATTTCGCCTTCGGGCGGATCCCCAAGGGCTTCGAAGTCGAACAAGGATTTGACCTCGCAGTAACCGACGAATTCGCCATCCTTCGTCAGCTTGAAGTCGGGTGTCTTGCCGGCGTTGAGGGCGGCATTGTCGTAGGGCTCAAGCACGATGCCTGCGCCGTCGCAGATCAGATCGTGCAGCAGCTGGACGTCCGCGGCCTCGTCTGGAACGGGCACACCTGCGGAAACTCTCGGCGCTGCCGGATCGTGGGTGATCTTCACGAGGTGCCGGACCTTGTGGATCATGCCCCGGGTCGCCGGCGTGTCGGCTGGCCACGCTACCCGTCCGATTTTATTTAGCTTGAGCCCGATCAGCGTCTCGCGTTGATCTCGGCGGCGGCGGATCGGACTGCCGATCTGTTCGATCTCGATGTATCGCATCCTGTCCTCAAACCCTTGCCGAGAACCGCGTGAAAGCGGTCAGCGTCTGCGTTCGCGGCTCGACGTCGCGCAGGTAGATCTCCGTTTTCAGAAACGCGATTTCGTCGTCGAGGGCGGCTTCGCAGACGTCGACGAACCAACTCCTGGGTCTTCCGTCGCTGCCGTCGCTCCATCGATAGCCGCGGGTTTTGAGGCGATTTTTGAGCTCGAACGGCGATTGCTCCGCCCACACGCGAACCGTTCTCTTCCGCGCGTTCTCCAGCAGCAGGGCGAGCGCTGGGCGGCCGATGGTAGGCAGCTCGAACGCTAGGATTTCGAGCAAGGCGTTGCAATCGTCGACGGCGCGATGGGCTTGGTGGAAATAGCCGGCACCGTGCAGCAGATAGCCCAGTTTGGCGCCCTCGAAGCCGTACTTGCGCCACTCGATTTCGGTCGCGCTGCAGGCCCATGCCTTCTGCGCGAACACTGGCCAGTATCGCTCGGCAAACCCGCGGTCGAATTGGCTGTGATGCGCGATAATTAAGACCGCGTCATCGACGAATTTCTCCACCGCTACGGCGTCGATGCGGTGACCGGCGACTAACTCATCGCTGATGCCGGTCAAGTCGGTGATGTCGGCGGGGATTGGATCGATCGGTTCGTTGAAGGCCGAGAATGTGTCCCGCACGCCGACGATGTTGCCGTTGGGAGTATAGTCAAATTTCACCATCCCCAATTCGATGATCTCGTTCCGCTGCGCGTCGAGGCCGGTCGTTTCGGTGTCCAGGATGACCGCCGTTTTAGTCTCCTGGTCCGAAGACGGCGTGAACGGAAGGCGCGCCACCAGGCGCCGCAGTACGCGGTAGTCCGGCGACTGGCTCAAGGCCTCGGCCATCGCGGCCAGGCTGCTGGTGTCCTGAAACATCGAATCCCTGGGGAACCGTAGAAACCTGGGGGCGGAATCTAGCACGCGCCCGTGTGGCGCGCAGCGCGATCTTCCTTGGTCTGGCTTTCATCAAAAGAAAGCCCGCGATCGCTTCTACAGACCCCTTATTTTGTTGCAGTTTCGAAGAGTGATTTTTCGAGTCCAGCCGGCGATTCACATCATGCGTCAACGGATGCGCAGGCGATGAGCCTGAGCCGTTCGCCGGGACGTGCCCGATTTGCGGAATTTTGAGGATCGGCTGCTGCCTGGTAGGATTCCCGGCGGGAGCAGGGGGAAGCGATCAGTGGACGCCGAGGGCGTAGCGCCAGGAGCCAAGGGGACCGACTGGACGGCTGAGCAGGTCGCCATCGTGGTCGCGAGCTACTTCCAGATGCTCGAGCGGGAGCGCGCCGGCGACAAGATCAACAAGGCCCACCTGTACCGGCGCCTGGCGCCGGAAGTGGGGCGCTCCGAGAAGTCGATCGAGTGGAAGCTTCGCAACGTGTCGGCCGTCTTGGAGGAGCTAGGGATCGCCTGGATCCCGGGCCTGCTGCCGGCCCACAATTATCAGGACTCCCTGGTGGAGGCTGTCGAGGCCCAATTGGGGCTGCATCCGAATCTCCTGATCGATGCGGTATCGGTGAAGCCGCGCTTCACCTCGGCGGGAGGGCCGGCCCTGGTGCCGCCGCCGGCGTTTTTGAATTCGGACCCGCAGGATCTTCAGCCGGCGCTGCGGCGCCTGGTCGGCAAGTACGACCCGGCGGCCAGGGACGAGCTCAACCGCTTCCTGGGACGCGCGGGCGAGGAGATGGTGTTCAAGTTCGAGTTCGACCGGCTGTGTCAGGCCGGCCGGCGTGACCTGGCCAAGGAGATGGACTGGCCCGCCGATCGCGGCGAGGACCATCGGGGCTACGACATCAGATCCTTCGAACCGAGCAACGGCGAGGAGCGGCTGCTCGAGATCAAGACCACCAACGGGCACGCCCGCACGCGGTTCTGGCTGTCGCGCAATCAGTACGAGGCGGCCGCGCAGAACCCGTCGACCTACCGCGTCCGCAGGGTCTTCCACTTCCGGAATGGCGCGGAGATGTTCGACATCAAGCCGCCGCTTGACGCCGGCCTGTGGCTGGCGCCGGACAAGTATGTGGCCGTGCCGAGGTGACGCGGTTCACGTGGAGCGGCGGCCGGAAAGCTGCGCCGGCGAACGCCAACCCGGCCAAGAACCCGCGGAAGGCAGGCAGAGGGAGATGCCGATCAAAGGAAACGGCCGCGAAGAAGCCGCGGCCAAGCCCGCAGCGGAAATCGGCGTAGCCGCCCCTTCTCTGGGTACGAAGGTGTAAACGCGGAATTTTATCTGCAAGAATTTGATAGTCGGCCTGTAACCGAAACGATCGCGCGATCGAACTTAGGTGTAGATGGCGAGCATGACCGCGGAAATGGAGCTGAAGGCGCTCATGCTTGCCAGTCAGGACGGTGACGCGGCCGCGCATCGCATGCTGCTTGGGCGGCTGAGTCGGCATTTGCGCGCCTACTACAAAGGCAAGCTCGCGCAGATCGGTCGAGGCGCAACGGAGGCGGAGGATCTGGTTCAGGAGGCCGTCTTGGCCATTCACACCCAGCGACACACATACGGTCCAGGAGAGCCGTTGACACCTTGGCTACACGCGATTGCGCGCTACAAGCTGATCGATTTCCTCCGCCGGAACCGGGCGTTTATGGCCGATGTGCCGATCGACGAAGCCAGTGAAGTCACGGCGCGCGACGATCACCTCAGCGTGGAGAGCAGCCTTGACCTCCAGCGTCTGCTGAAGCTGCTGCCCGAGAAGATGGCATGCGCGATCGAGGCCGTGAAGGTCGACGGCCTGAGCGTAGCGGAAGCCGCACGGCGGTGCCGCATCTCGGAATCGAGCGTGAAGGTCAATATTCATCGTGGATTGAGGGCCTTGGCGACGTTGATCGCTCAGAGAGCGCAAACATGAAGACCGACGAACTGATCGCCGCACTCAGCACGAACGTCGAGCCGGTCAATCGGCGGCTGGTCGATCGGAACGTGGGCATCGCGCTTGCGGTCGCAATCGTCGTTGCGATCGGGATCGCGTTCTTCGCGCTGGGCGTCCGTAGCGACCTGACGACGCCTCGCGCCGCGATTTTCCTGTTCCTGAAGCTCGCGTTCGCGATCGGAACGGTAGGCGCGGCGTCCGTCTATTTGACGCGGCTTGCCCGTCCAGGAGGCGAGCGAAGAGTCTCTGCTGGCCTCGCCGCCCTACCGTTTGTGGCAATCCTGCTGCTCGCCGGCATCCGCCTTGGACAGGCGCCGAGCTCGCACTGGGACGAGATGGTGATGGGGAAAGACTGGCTTGAATGCCTCATTTCCATTCCGGTCATTGCCATCGTTCCGTTTGCGGTCGTTATCTGGGCGGTGCGACAGGCGGCTCCGACCAACCTGGTGCGCACAGGCGCGTTCAGCGGCCTTGTCGCAGGTGGTGTGAGTGCGATCGGCTATGCGCTCCACTGCACCGACGACTCGCTGCCCTTTGTCGCACTCTGGTATGGCGGCACGATCGTGCTGTGCACGCTCGCGGGCGCAATCCTGGGACCGCGGCTGCTGCGCTGGTAGCCGACGTCTCACATCGGCGTGAGCGTGTAACCGCCAGACGTTCGGCTTCGAACTCCTCATTAGAAGCGCAACGGATGCGTTTCAGCAAAGATGATGGAGCCGGGACCATGTTGACGAAAAGCCTTCTCGCAATCACGCTTCTGGCGGCGTTGTCCGCCAGTGCCCAGGCGGGCTCGACGATTTCCGACAGAAGCTATTGGCCAAACGAGGCCAAGCAACCCGCGCAAGAAAGAACTACCATCCCGCAGCGCAGTCCGTATGCGGCGTTCGCCTATGATCGCGGAGCGTTGGGGTATGAGGCCGTGACCGCTCCGATGGCCGGTGAATCCCCATGGCGCTATCACGGCGGACCCAAATCCCGCTAGTTTTCGTGGCCGACGTTCGCTGATTGGCCCATCGAGGGATCGCGGATAAGCTCCGCAATCCTTCTACCTTCATCACGGAGAGGCGTCTGATGACCGACCAAAAACGAAGCGCCGAGAAGGACGGCTTTGCGCGACGATCCTTTTTGGCCCTGATCGCTGCCGCGACGTTTGGAGCAGCGGCTCGCCCCGCCGTTGCCGCTGAATCCGTGATCAAGGTCCACAAGGATCCGAACTGCGGCTGTTGCTCGGGCTGGGTGCAACACTTGCGCGACGCGGGATTCACGGTCCAGGTGGACGATGCTTCCGACCTTCCTGGCGTCCGGAAACGCCTGGGCGTCCCGGCCGATCTGGCCGCGTGTCACACGGCAGAGGTGAACGGCTACATCCTTGAGGGACACGTCCCGGCGCCGGCGGTGCGGCGGTTGCTGACAGAGCGCCCGAAGGCTCTGGGGCTTGCCGTACCCGGCATGCCCGTCGGATCGCCCGGGATGGAAGGTGGACACCCGCAGCCTTACGCGGTGGTGCAGTTTGGACCGGCAGGTCGGACGACGTTCATGCGTTTCGTCGGCAAGGAAGCCGTCGACTGACCGTTTGAAAGGTTAACCACCAGGCGCCAGGCTCGCGCTTTTGTGAACCGGGGCACTTTCCAGCGTTCCGCCCCTGTGAGACTGTGACACCATGAATGCTCGCCGCTTCCTCAGGTTCCTGCTCGCGGTCCTTGTGACCGTGGGACTGACGGTCGCGCCGCTGGTGACACCGGCGGCGGCGGGGCATTCAATGGGCGCGATGCAGATGGCAGACGCGCAAGACATGCCGGATGACATGGCGTGCTGCCCCGACAAGCAGAAAAGCAAGCAATGCCAGGACTGTCCTCTCATCGCGATCTGCATGTTGAAGGTACTCCAGACCGGACCGTCGGCGGCGGCGGGGAGCATCAGGCAGCCTATGCGAGAACTGCTGCGGCCGCTCGATGACATGATTGCCGACGGCCTAACCCGCCCCCCTCCAGACCAGCCCCCTCGATCAATCGTCTGACCGGCGCTCCGGCGCCGGAACGCTGGCGCGCGTCCACCGCGCGCATTTCGCATGCCGCTTCGGCGGTTCAACAGACGTTTCGAGGAATAGACATCATGAAGATCTCCACTGCTGCGCGCGGGCTGGCCGCCGCGCTGGTCGGCCTTTCGCTTACGGCAGCGCCGAAGTTCGCCTTCGCCGACATCAAGGACTACGAATTCCAGCTCGTCGAGCCGACGGTTCAGACGGGCCCCGAGAAGGTCGTGACGGTGCGGCTGGTGAACAAGAAAACCGGCAAACCCGTGCCGGACGCGGTCATATTCGCGTCCCGGCTCGACATGGCGCCGGACGGCATGCAGGAGATGGCTACGAAGCTGACCTCGATGCCGGGAACGGAGCCCGGGACGTACCGGTTCAAGGCCAACTTCAGCATGGCGGGCCGCTGGCAACTGTCGCTCGGCGCCAAGGTGCAGGGCGAGACCGGCACCGTCGAAAACAAGCTCGTCGTCACGGCGAAGCAATGAGGCGCGCCATCGCGATAGGTGCGGCCGCTGCGGTTTGCGCAGCGGCCGGCGCCGGCCTTTACGCGGGCGCGATCCCGCGGGCGAATCCGTTCGCCGGCGCCGTGACGGTCGCCGTCGCGGCCGAAGGCGGCGCGACGATCTACTACCAGGATCCGGACGGGAAGCCGTTCTATTCGCTCACGCCCAAGAAGACGCCGGACGGGCGCGCCTGGCGCGCCGTACCAGCGAGTGCGGAAATTAGCTTCGACGAAGCCGAGGAGCCAACGGCCGATACCAAGGCCGTCGACGCGAAGACGGAGCGCAAGATCAAATACTACCGCAACCCGATGGGCCTGCCGGACACCTCGCCGGTACCGAAGAAGGACTCCATGGGGATGGACTACATCGCCGTCTACGAAGGCGAGGACACCGACGACGGCTCCGTGAAGCTCTCGCCGGGCAAGATCCAGCGCACGGGAGCCAGGTCCGAGCCGGTCGTGCGGCGGCCCGTCACGACCCTGATCCGCGCGCCAGGGACCGTCCAGGAGGACGAGCGGCGCATCTCGGTGGTGGCGCTGCGGTTCGAGGGATTCGTCGAGAGCGTAGCCAACGTCACGACCGGCGATCACGTTCACAAGGGGCAACCGTTGCTGAACGTGTACAGCCCCGCGCTGTCGAGCGCCGCCGCCGAATATCTCTCGGCCTTCAACGCCGGCGCGACCGGAAAAGAACTGAAGGGCGCACGCCGCAGACTGGAGAACCTCGCGACCCCGGAGGCGGCCATCAAGGAGCTCGAACGCACAAAGGAGATATCGCTCTCGATTCCGTGGCTTGCACCGCAGGACGGCGAGATCCTCGAGCGCAACGTCGTGCCCGGCATGCGTGCGGGGCCTGGAGACGTGCTGTTCAGGATCGCCGACCACCGCCTTGTCTGGGTGATCGTCGACGTGGCGGAGCGGGATCTGCCGCAAGTCGGCCTCGGTACCAAGGTCACCATCAGGCCGCGGGCGTTCGCCGGCCAGAGCCTCAGTGGCACGGTGGCGCTGATCTATCCCCATCTCAACGCCGCGACGCGCACCGCGCGGATCCGGATCGAGGTGCCCAATCCCGACGAGGTGCTGCGGCCCGAGATGTACGTCGATGCCGAGATCGAGGCCGGCACGCCGGGACCGGTGCTGGCGGTGGCGGAGAGCGCCGTGCTCGACAGCGGAAGCCGCCAGGCCGTCCTGGTCGACAGGGGAGAGGGCCGTTTCGAGCCGCGTGAAGTGAAGCTCGGCCGTCGCGGCGGCGGCTTCGTCGAGGTGACCCAAGGCGTGTCGGAGGGCGAGGCCGTAGTCACCTCGGCCAATTTCCTGATCGACGCCGAGAGCAACCTGAAGGCCGCGCTGAAGGGGTTTACCGCGCCCGAGGGTACGCAACCCGCCCAGGCGGCAGGCACGACGGGAGCGCGCCCATGATCGCCCGCCTCATCGCCTGGTCGGCGCGCAACCTGCTGCTGGTGCTGTTCGGCACCGGCTTTGCCGCTGCCGCCGGAATCTACGCGCTCGTCCATCTGCCGCTCGACGCCATTCCCGACCTCTCCGACACGCAGGTCATCGTCTACACCGAGTATTCGGGGCAGGCGCCACAGGTGATCGAGGACCAGGTCACCTATCCGCTCGCGACCGCAATGCTGACGGTGCCGAAATCCAAGGTGGTGCGCGGCTTCTCCTTCTTCGGGGTCTCCTTCGTCTACGTGATCTTCGAGGACGGCACCGACATCTACTGGGCGCGCTCGCGGGTCCTCGAATTCCTCAACGCCGCGACCTCACGGTTGCCGGCGGGGGTGACGCCGACCATCGGTCCGGACGCGACCGGCGTCGGCTGGGTCTACCAGTACGCGGTGATGTCCAAGGAACTGAATCTCGCGGACACACGCACGATCCAGGACTGGAATCTCAAATTCGCGCTCGCCAAGGCCGAGGGCGTCGCGGAGGTCGCGAGCGTTGGCGGCTTCGTCAAGCAGTACAACGTCGTCCTCGACGCGCAGCGGATGCGCGACCTCGGCATCACCATGCAGAAGATCCGGGACGCCATCCGCGCCAGCAACGCCGACGTCGGCGGGCGTACCGTCGAGCTGTCGGAGTTCGAGTACGTCATCCGCGGAAAGGGCTACCTGAAGAGTATCGACGATCTCGGCAACATCGTCCTCAAGACCGACAAGGGCACGCCGGTGCTTCTGCGGGACGTCTCCAGGGTCGAACTGGGACCGGACGAGCGGCGCGGCATCACCGAGCTCAACGGCGAGGGGGAAGTCGCCAGCGGGATCGTGCTGCAGCGCTTCGGGATGAACGCGCTCGACGTCATCGAGAACGTCAAGAAGCGGTTCAAGGACATCGCGACCAGCCTGCCGAAATCGGTCGAGATCGTGCCGGTCTACGACCGGTCGAACCTGATCTATGCCGCCATCGACACGCTCAAGCACACCTTGGTCGAAGAAAGCGTCGTCGTCGCGCTGGTCTGCGTGGTCTTCCTGCTGCACGTCCGGAGCGCGCTGGTCGCCATCCTGATGCTGCCGGTCGGCGTGCTGATGGCGTTCGGAGCGATGAAGCTGCTCGGGATCGGCTCCAACATCATGAGCCTCGGCGGCATCGCGATCGCCATCGGCGCCATGGTCGACGCCGCCATCGTCATGATCGAGAACGCCCACAAGCACCTCGAGCGCGCCGAGCCGAATAAGTCGCGGATCGCGATCCTGATCGAGGCGGCCTCGCAGGTCGGACCGGCGCTGTTCTTCAGTCTGCTGATCATCACGGTATCGTTCATGCCGATCTTCACGCTGGAATCCCAGGAGGGGCGGCTGTTCAGCCCGCTCGCCTTCACCAAGACCTTCGCGATGGCCGCGGCCGCGCTGCTCTCGGTGACCCTGGTGCCCGCGCTGATGGTGATCTTCGTCCGCGGGCGGATCGTTCCGGAGCATCGCAATCCGCTCAACCGCTTCCTGATCTGGATCTACCGTCCGGTCATCAAGGGCGTGCTGCGCGCGAAGACGCTGGTTATCCTGCTCGCGCTCGCCGTGCTCGCGGTGACGATCTGGCCCGCGCGCCAGCTCGGCACCGAATTCATGCCGAACCTCAACGAGGGCACGCTGCTCTACATGCCGACGACGCTACCCGGCATCTCGGTCACCAAGGCGGCCGAACTGATGCAGACGCAGGACCGGATCATCAAGTCGTTTCCGGAAGTGGAGTCCGTCTACGGCAAGGCGGGCCGCGCGTCCACATCGACCGACCCGGCGCCGACCGAGATGTTCGAGACCGTGGTCAACCTCAAGCCGAAGGAGCAGTGGCGGCCAGGTCTCACGATCGACGGGCTGATCGCCGAGATGGACAAGGCGCTGCAATTCCCGGGCGTTTCCAACGCCTGGACGATGCCGATCAAGGCCCGCATCGACATGCTTTCCACCGGTATCCGCACGCCCGTCGGCGTCAAGGTCATCGGCACCGATCTCGTCGAGATCGACAGGCTCGCCAAACAGGTCGAGCAGGTGCTGAGGGCGGTGCCCGGGACCTCGTCCGCCTACGCGGAGCGCGGCATCGGCGGCTACTATCTGGAGATCACGCCCGACCGGTCGGCGCTGGCGCGCTACGGAATCATGGTCCAGGACGTCCAGGACACCATCGCGACCGCGCTCGGCGGTCAGGCGGTCACCACCACCGTCGAGGGCCGGCAGCGGTTCACCGTCAACATGCGCTACCCCCGCGACCTCCGGGACGATCCGAAGAAGATCGCCAGCGACGTCCTCGTTCCGATGCCGGGGGGCGGCGCCGTCCCGCTCGCGGAAGTCGCGACCGTCCAACTGGCACGCGGGCCGACATCGATCCGGACGGAGAACGCACAGCTTGCGACCTACGTCTACATCGACATCCGCGACCGCGATCTCGGCGGCTACGTCGCGGAGGCGCAGCGCGCCGTCCAGGCCAGCATCCAGTTTCCGCCGGGGTACTACGTGGTCTGGAGCGGCCAGTACGAATATCTCGAGCGGGCCATGGCCCGTCTGAAGATCGTCGTGCCGGCGACGCTGCTGATCATCTTCCTGCTGCTGTATCTCAATTTCAGGTCGGTGACGGACACCATGATCGTCATGCTGTCGCTGCCGTTCGCGCTGGTCGGCGGGCTTTGGCTGATGTGGTGGCTCGGGTTCAATCTCTCGGTCGCCGTCGCGGTCGGCTTCATCGCGCTCGCCGGCGTCGCCGCCGAGACCGGCGTCGTGATGCTGATCTACCTCAACCAGGCGCTTGCGGAAATCAGGGAGCGCCGCGCCGCCGAGGGCTGGACCCTGGGCCGGATCGACCTCCGCGAGGCCATCATGGAGGGCGCGGTCGAGCGCGTCCGACCCAAGATGATGACGGTGGTCGCCATCATGGCGGGACTGCTGCCGATCATGTGGAGCACCGGTACCGGCTCCGAAATCATGCAGCGGATCGCGGTGCCGATGATCGGCGGCATGATCTCGTCGACCTTGCTCACGCTGATCGTGATCCCGGCAATCTTCGGCCTGGTCAAAGGCTTCCGTCTGCCCCCTGCGGGCAAACCGGGGCCGTCGGCGAAGTCGAAAGCGATCGTCACCAAATTGCGAATCCCGGAGCCTGCCAAATGAGGTGAGCCGATGATGCAGGACATGATGTCGGGAATGATGGGCGGCATGGGGCTGATCGCAGTGCTGGTCGTGATCGTGCTCGCGCTGGGGGCCGCCGCGCTGGTCAAGTACCTGTTCTTCTCAAACCGGGGAGATTGAAGATGGATCGCCTTCTCGTCGTGGCATTAGTCGCCTTCTTCGTCTCCTCGCCGGCCGGCGCGCAGCAGGACAGCGCAGCGCCGGGCGAACGCAATTTTCGCGCCTGCGCGGCCTGTCACTCGCTCGAGCCCGACCGCAACATGACGGGGCCGAGTCTTGCGAACCTCTGGGGAAGGAAAGCCGGAAGCCTGCCGAGCTTCGACCGCTACTCCGACGCTCTCAAGGCTTCCGGAATTATCTGGGACGACCGGTCGCTCGACGCTTGGTTGACCGATCCTGCGCGCATGGTGCCGGATAACGAGATGCCGTTCGAGGGTATCAAGGACTCACGCGCTCGCGCGGATCTCTTGGCATTCCTCAAGGAGGCCACCAAGCCTGGGGCCGCGCCGGAGCGGACGGCCGAAAACCGCATGAACGGGATGGGCGGCATGATGGGTGGGATGATGGGTGGCGGCCGGGCCCCCAATCTGAAGGATCTGGATCCCTCCCAACACGTCACCGGCATCACCCATTGCCAGGACACCTACCGAGTGACCACGGCTGATGGCAAGACCCGGCACTTCTGGGAGCGCAATCTGCGCCTGAAGACGGATTCCGGCCAGGACGGACCGCAGAGCGGAGCGCCCGCCATCGTACCCGCCGGAATGATGGGCGACCGGGCGGACGTGATCTTCGCCGCGCCCGAGGAGATCAGCAAGTCGATCGAGCCGCGATGCTAGGAGATGCGCGGATGGGCTTCTACAACGACGTCATTCTTCCGCGTCTATGCGACCTTGCGATGCGCAACAAGGATCTTCTTCCCTACCGGGAGCGGGCGATCCGTGCGGCGCGGGGCCGCGTGCTCGAGATCGGCCTCGGGTCCGGTCGCAACCTGCCGTTCTACGGGCCGGCCGTGAAGCAGGTTGTGGGGCTTGAACCCGGTCCAAAGCTTCTCGAGATGGCGCAGCACACTCCACATCCGGGAACTCCGGTTGAGTTTGTCGAAGCTTCGGCCGAGGCGATTCCGATCGAGGACCGCAGCATCGACACGGTCGTGACGACCTGGACCATGTGCAGCATCCCGGATGTCGATCGCGCCATGACGGAGGTGCGGCGGGTGCTGAGACCGGGAGGAAAGCTACTCTTTGTCGAGCACGGCCGCGCGCCGGAACCGCGCGTGCGCTGGTGGCAGGACCGCCTGACCCCCGCGTGGAAGCGCATCTCGGGCGGTTGTCATCTCAATCGGGACATCGCTGACGTCCTGACCAGGAACGGCTTTGGCATCGAAGACATGCGTACCGGATATATGAATGGGCTGAAGCCTATGACCTTCATGTACGAGGGGCAGGCGAGCCCTCGTTGACGCCTGAGGTTTACCGATCTTGCGTTTGTCTGTAGAGGCTCGTCGAATGGACACAGGATTGACGACCATGGGCGGCATCGTCAGTAGGCGCGTATTATTGATGCCGCCGTTTACGTCGGCGGAAGAGTGGGCAGGAGCTTCTGTCTTCATTCCAAGCGGAAAAGGGGCCGTTCAGCACGACAGCGCGCTCTGGAGGAGCCTTTCTGCCGACCACCTCGATCTGCTCCCTGGCAAGCTCCAGCTTCGGACTGAGCTCATCGGGTCCGCCAACAGCTAAGCCGTCAGGGTCTTCAGATTCCGTAGAACGACGGCCGCACTCTCTTCGCTCGATATGCCTCTCGCCATCGCCAAGTGCCTCACGGCCGTCGCGACATCGCACGGCCGGGCAGGGCGGTCGCCCTCGGATGTGAAGGGGCCGTCGGTCTCCGTGAGGAGGCGGTCGATCGGCAGCGAGGAGACCAGCGCGCGCCCACGGTCCGTCTGCAGCATCTGACTGTTGACCGAGAAGTAGCAGCCAAGGTGCGCGGCACGCCTTGCGTCCGCGGCCGAACCCGTGAACCAATGGAAAACGAATTTCGCGCGGCCCTTCGGAACCTCTTCCTCGATCAGATCGAGCACCTTGGGCGCCGCGCGCACGCTGTGGATCGACAGGATCTTGCCGCCCGCCTGTGCGCAGCAGCGCAGGACGCGGCGCAAAACCTCGGTTTGGCGATCCATCGAGGAGTAGTAGCGGGGACCGGCATCGAGGCCCACTTCGCCGACGTACCGCGTTTCGTCGAGAAGACGCTCCCAGAGGTCGATCTCTCTCCACCGCTCCGCCACCAACTGGGGATGCAGGCCGAGCGCTGCTCGGACGTACTTGGTCGAGGAGGCCAGCTTGTTGTTGCGCGCCCAGGCCTTCGGTGTGGTGGTGACCGCGAGCGTGAAGATGCCGAGCCGCTCGCTTTCGGCGACGAGCGTCTCGAACTCCGGATACAGGTCGAGGTGGCAGTGGAAATCGACGAGCCTCATGCCGTCATCTCGGCCTCTGCAGCCGGTGAAAACGTCTCTACGTCGCGCAGCAATTGGCCGACCTCCATGATGCCCCGCGAATACACTCCGGCAAGCCCGTCGAGCTGGGCGATGTCCTCGAGCAGCGGTCCCGGTTTGTGGATCAGGACGCGGGCGAGATCGGGGCGTCCCGCGAGGCGGGCCACCGCGTATTGGAACGCCCGCACCTGCTTGCCTTCCGCCGCCCGCGTACTCAAGCGATTCTGGTGGATGTCGACCCGATATCCGGTGGGATCGTTGCCTCGGCCCCATGCGCGGTCGAACGCAGCCTGGCGTATGAGGCACGGGACGCAATGGCCGCAATGGGTATGCCGGCCGGCCGCCGACTTGACCCAGCGGCCGGCGGCTGGGTGGGCGCAGGAGAGGGACGCGCCGGCGAGCTCGCGCAGCAGGTCCGGATTGAGGCAGCGTTCCATCATCTCGCCCTTGGTCTTGTCCCAGTAACGGTTGACGATGCCGCCGTCGATTCCGACCTGCGACAGCAATTCGTTCCAGCGGCGCAGATAGAAGGGGTGGGTCGTGCGCGTGCTCAACGATCCCAACCTGACGCTGTCGAGCGGGACGTTCAATGCGATCAGGCCGTTCTCCGGGACTTCGAGCGAAAAGCGACGACCCAGCCCGGACCCAGCCGCGGCGGCGAGGGCGATGAACAGAAACGACCGGCCGCGGGTGCTTTCCTCGCGTCCTACCCCCGGCGTGATCTTGTCGGTGAAGCTCATTCCGAGGCGGACCCGCCTCGGTTCGCGATTGCCGTTGCGGTACGCCGCGGCGACATCCACGAACAGATCCTTCTGAGGCTTGCTGATCGCTCCGTCGCCTCCATGGCTCACGAACAGGGGAAAGGAGCCCTGCTCAAGACGATCGATCGCGCCGATCAGGCTGTCCAATCCGCCCGAGAAGAGGGCAACCCCGTCGAAGCCGTGGTCCTGCAGACCCGCGACGGGTCGTCTGACGAAGTCGGCCATTCCCTCCGGGCGTGGCCTGAACGAGACCGTCCAATGGTCTCCGGTGAGAAACCGGAGCGTCTTTTCGAGCAAAGCGCGCTGCCCGGTCCATAGTTCGGGATCGGATGCCGGCACACAGATGCCGAGTTCGCGCGTCCACGCGTCCTGCGACGTCTGAACGCGATTGATGCGCGTGTCGGCGGCATGCACCATCGCCGCGAGGACCAGAACGTCGACGCCGACTTCGCTCGGATAGACCCCGAGCCTTGCGAGGTTCCGGACGACGCCACCCATCCCGTATCCCAGCGTCCGATTGCCGCTCAAAAGGTCGATGCGGAACTGGGCATGCCAATGTCCTGCGAGATCAGGTGCCTGGTCGGCCGGTCCCATGTGACCGATCAAAGCGTAGGCCGTCATCACGCGATCTCCCCATGGGCTTCCACTTCGAGCTCGTCACCCGTTTCGACGTCCGGACCTTCCTGGTCCGACCCCTCCAACAGGACGACGGAGCGTTCGTAGATGTCGTCGATGGTCGACACGATAATGTCGGCGGGAAAATCTTCGCCGGCCTCCGTCATCGCGTCGTTCACCTTGCCCCGGATGAAGTCGTTGATCTGCTGCTCGACGTTCTGGACCGCGGCGACGTCGCGTGGAATCGCGACGACCTTGTTTCCGACCGCGTTGAGCAATCGGTTTTGGATCGCGTTGGTGATGAAGGAGGCAAGGAAGGAGATGGTGGTCTCGGGTGACGGACGTTCGAGATCTGCCTGGGCCTCGCTGATTTCAGCCAGCGCTTTGATGTAGGCCTCTCTGGCGAATGACTCGTCGAGTTCGCCGCCCGGTTCGCAGATGACGTCGACGAGGGCGGCATATATGTCCTGCACCGGCAGCGTTGCCAACTGCGCGAAGCCTAGCCGGCGGACGGTCTCCTGGATGCCGGCGGTGCCGGCAGTGGAAAGGATCCGTCCCAGGCTCGCAGTGGCGCTGCGCTCCGCCGCCATGCGCTGCGTGGCCCGGCGCGCGCCGCCGCTCGACTTTCCGACGAACGACCGGACCGCGCGGCGCAGGTTGCGGTTGGTCCCGCCGCCGCGACCTCCGCCTCCGCCGCCCCCGCCGGATTTGGCGAACTTGAAGAAGTTGGTGCGCGCGCTTTGGAAACGGTTTGGCGCCGGCGCGTCGCCTTGGCCCGCAGCGCCGCCGTTTCCGCCAGCCGCAGGCGCGGCGCCCGGATTGCCTCCACCTGGGTTCGCGCCGCCCGGATTTCCGTTGCCGGGAGTGCCGCCACCCGGAGCACCTGGTGCGCCGGGGGGACTGGGGGGAGGAGCGCCCGGGGGTGCAGCACCCGGTCCGGCCCCGCCGACCCAGTCGGGCACGAGAGGATTGCGGTTGTTGCCGCCGTTGAAGGGATTAGACGTTCCCATGGCCGCGGCCCCCTCGTGCCGGTTTCTTCGGCTCCAGCTCGGCCCTCAGCAACGGGTTCTTGGTCGCCTTCTTCCACTTGTCGCGAAGGGCTTCGATCCGGGCTTTCGGAGCCGCTTCGGTCACGAAAGCATGTCCGGATGCAACCCACAGGCCGACGCGGTCGGGCGGCAGGGCTTCGAGGATGTCGACGTACCGGCCCTGAAGGGACGGGTGAGCCTCCACCACGACGGCGACGCCCGGTATCGCTGCCGGTCGGGCCTCGAAATTCGGCGCCTCCCGCACCTTCCTTCCCAGCGCATCGAAGAGCAGGATGGCCTCCGGCAGATTGAGGCTCTTGACGTCGGGGAGGGCGCCTTTGGCCGACATGTCGCCGCCGAGCAGCTTTTCCAGGAGCGCAGCGAGTTTGGCCGGCAGCGGTGCGGCGGAGGCGAGATAGTTTTTCCTGTCCTTGATCACGAAGAGGTACGGTTTGAGCGAAACCTTGCCGAGGTCCGGTTTGACCGCCGCCCACCGCATGACGTCGGGGCGCGTCTTCCATTCGTCGATCACGGGATTGCCCGCTTCGGTCGCTTCTTCTTCCTCGCTCGTCGATGCAGGTCCGCTACCGCCGGCGGCGATCTTTTCGATCAGCGCGATCTCCGGGCAGATGCCGTCCTCCGAACTGGCGGCCGTCGTGGCGATATGATCGAACACCGTCGTGTGCAGGAACATCTCGGCCAACATGACCTTCGCCAGATGGGGTTGTTCGATGGCGTTGCCGAAGCCGCGAGCTTCCGCGATCGCGAGCCTGAGGGCGAGGGCATTTAGGAAGCGCTTGATCTGTCGCGGATTGCCCTTCGTTCCGGCGGCGAGCACCGGACTAACGCGATCGGCCAGCGCCAGGGCATCGACGATCTCGTCGAACCTCTTTCCGGCCGCGGTCTTGATCGCGTCGTGATCGATCCCCTTGCCCTCCCACGGCTTGCCCAAGGCTGCCCTGCCGAGAGCCAGCAACTTTGTGAACTCCTCCGAGTCCTCGCCGAGAGCCCGGCCGAGCAGTAGGAGCGTCACGTAGATGCCGGTTTCGGTTTCGCCCAGCGCCGGGATGCGGAACGGCACCTGCAGCAGCTTTTCGAGATACGACCGCCTGTAGTTCTGGTTGGAATCGCGTGCGTTGCTGGATGCGACGTCGACTTCGGGCAGGTTCTTGAAATGGTCGCGGACCGCGATCTCGATCATGCCTTCGTCGGCGCCGACGATGAAGGCCGTCTTGTCCCACAGCACGAACAGCCGGATGGCCTCGAGCGTCTCGATCGCGGTCTGAGGCAGGCAGCGGTCGAGGTCGTCGATCAGCACGACGAGGCGCTTGATGCCGGCCTTCTTGATCAGATCCTTGTAGGCCTCGCGGAATTCTTTGATTTCCGTCGGCACGCTTTTGCTGGTGGCCTCGTCGCTCTTTTCCTTCTTGAATTCCTCGATCTGCTTGATGGCCGCTTCGCGCGCATCCTTGTCGGTCAAGGCGTTCTTCACGCGATCGACGACGGAGCCGACCAGGTCGTCGAGGCCCAACATCGGAATGCCCGTGTAGGCCGTGAGCGCCAGGCCGCCGCCCTTCTTGGCGACCTTCAGCCAGTCGATGCTTTTCAGCACGCGCTTGACCTCTTCAACCGCCTTGGTCGTGAGCGAGCGCTTCTCGATGAGGCCGTTCACGACGCCTTCGATTAGCGCGATCTTGGCGTCCTCGAATCCCTGAAACTGCCAGCCGCTGAACTTCAGGCAGAGGACGTCGCCTCCGTCGGGGAAGGCGGCCTCGACCATCTCCAGCACGCTGGATTTCCCTGCACCCCAGTCACCGTGGACGCCGATCGTCACGGCGGAATCGGCCGTCTCCGCGATTAGCCGGACGATGGTTTTCGCGATCGCCTCATTGTTGAGAAGATCGACCTTGGTTTCCTTATCGCTCAGATAGCCCAGCGGCGTGACCTTTTCGGCGGACACAGGCCCTCCTTTTCGCAATGCGGCGAAGGCGTCGCCGATAACCGTTGGTTGCAACGCGCCCCAAAAGCCTACAGTTAGGTTGCTCGGAGATTCGCCGCAAGTTGACAAGAAGAACGGAGCGGTCTCGGCACTTGCGGGATGATTTCCGAGCGAAGGCGCTCGGGCTCTCCAGGGATCATGACGCATGATCCCCGGATGTCGCCGTCTTCGGCTCGTCCTTGGCATCGGCGTGCTCGCCCGCAAGGGACGCTGCGCTCTTCGCCCTTGCCGTGCTGTGCGCGCCGTCGCCTGCGGGTCGCCTGCGACGGCGACACCGGGGATCATGAAGACATCGACGAGGGAGCCGTCGTCTCCGCGGTTGGAGGCCAACGCAGGCCGTGGATCCGGCTTTCCGCCGCGGGAGGCTTCGCCACGGCTCTCGCGAACACGTCGCGATCGCCGACGAGGACGACCTGCTCTTCGGCGCGGGTAACGGCGGTGTACAGCCACGACCGGTCGAGTAGCCGGCTTTCGTAGATCGGGATGACGACGCGCTTCGCGCTCGACCCCTGCATCCGGTGGCACGTGACCGCGTAGGCGAGATCGAGGTCGACGAGGTGCTCGTCGCCCAGCCGCTTCGGCTGGCTGTCGCCGTCGAACAGGATGTCGATGGTCCGTTCGTCGGGATCGATCGCGACGACATGGCCGAGGAGGCCGTTCCAGAGGCCGGCGCGGTAATCGTTCTTGCCGAAGATGACGGACTCGCCGACCGAGAAGCGGCGGCCGAAGAAGCCTCGCAGTTCGGCGCTCCCGCCGACGACGTGCCGACGATGGCCACGTTCGTTGACGGCGTCGACGCCAGCGGCGCCCGCGACCGTTGCCGTGACGACGAGCACCTCGCCGTCGCCGGCGAGCCTCGCGACGACCTCGTCGAGCTTGCGGTCCAGCGCGGAAGGGTCGACATCCAGGAACGACACGCCTGCGGTCGCGCCGGCGAACTCGGAGAATGCGGGCATGGTGCCGGACCGTACGGCGGCGGCGGCGTGCGGGATGCCGGTCGCTTCGGCCTGCCGATGGACTTCGGTCAGCCGCAGCGCGACGGCGGGATCCTGCACCAGCTTGTGGAAGACGATCCCGAATCCGATCGGCGGCAGTTGCGCCTCGTCACCGACGAAGAGCAGGCGGCTGCCGGCGACCAGGCGCTTCGCTATCGCGTGGACCGTCGGCAGGTCGGTCATCGAGGCCTCGTCGACGACGACCAGCGTCTTGTCGTCGACGAGGCTGAGGGATTCGAGCTTGGTCCGGATCTTCGCGCTTTCGCTCTCGGACGTGTCCGGATCGCTCAGGGCGGATTCCAGTTCGTCGCGCTCGGCGAGCTCCGCCAGCATGCGTGCCAGGGTCTTGGCGAGGCGCCCGGTCGAGCGCGACAGCCGCAGCGCTGCTTTGCCCGCGAGGGCGCACAACAGCACGCGACCGCCGAGACGCACCCACAGATCGCAGATGAGCTTGCACGTGTACGTCTTGCCGGTGCCGGCGCCGCCGACGAGGCAGGCGAGCGGGCGCGAGATCATGCCGACGGCGGCGGCGCGCTGCTCGTCGGTGGGCGTTCGTCCGGGCCCGGCGATATCTGCGAGCAATTCTGACCAGCCGCTGGCGCTGCGGAGGGCCAGGCGCGCCTCGCGCGGCGTGCGCGATAGGGCGGCGAGCATCTCGACCAGGTCGTCTTCGAGCGCTGCGGCGCCCGGTGCCCTCACCACACGGTCCGCAGGTACGACGGCCCCGTTCCTCAGGGCGGCGGCGACGGCCGTCTCGATCACCCGCTGCTCCTCGGTCGCCAGCAGGATCCCCAGTTGATCGGCGAACTCGTCGACCTCGATTGCGGTGTCGCCCCGTCGGAGCATCCTTTTGACTGCCTCGTCGGCGGCGCCGACCAGCCGCCGCGTGTCGGCGGCGGGGTCGCATCCATCTTCGCGCAGCAGGCGGCGGCCGAGTTCGTCCATCTGCTTCCACGGCAGAAGGGGCACCATGCTGTAGGGGTTCTCGGCCAGGGTCTCGGCCGCAGACGCGCCCAGCACCCGGTGCAGTCGGCGGACGATCCTGAGGTCGCGTACGCCCTGCCGGTCGAGCCAGGCGACGAGGTCGGCTTCGCCAGCGGCATTCTGCCAGGCCGAGGTAACGAATACGGCGAGGCGGCGCCCGAGCGACGGTTTGTCGGGCGACATGACGGCGGCGATCTCGGAGAGCATGTCATTGTTGGACAGGATCTCCGGAAGGTTCTCGCCGAAGGCCGCCCAGAGGCGGTGGGCGCGTTCGGGACCCACGCCAGGCACGTGGCTCGCCAGGAATTGCTTGATCAGGAGTCCCGACGGCAGGATGCGGCGACCGTATTTGGCGGCGATCTGCGGTCCGAACGCGGTCTGGAGAATCTCGCCTTCGATCTCCCAGGTGTCGCCGGGTACGGGAATGCCGAGGAGCCTGTCGAAGCCGGCGCGTACGCGAAGCTGCTGTCCCCGGACGGCGCCGTCCGTCACGGTGCCGGCGAATATGATTCCGAAGGGCCTTTCCGAAACGATCCCGTCGACCGCGACCCTCACCGCAGCACCGGCCCCGTCCGCAACACCTGGCCGGTCTCCTCGAACATCCTCAGCTGCTCGCGCAGGCTCTCGATCGTGCGACGCTGTTTCAAGATGACGGCGGCCTGTTCGGCGGCCAGCTTCGAAACCTCGCTGCTGCGCATGTCGGTCCGGCGGATCCGGTCCGCGACCGCCTTGTCGGGCTCCTCGGACTCAGGCCGGCTGCGGATCGGCTTTAGCCCCTGTTCGATCGCGACCGCGTTGACCGCCGATTTCAATTCGGCCTTGCGGAAGATGTGCTGCTCCTGCGATTGCGGCCGCCCGAGCGCGGCGACGAGCGCGCGGACATTCACCTTTCCGTCGAGCGTGGCGGGCAAAGTCGGCGTGCGCTCGCCGGTCTGGGCCAGCCAGTCGCGCGCTTGGCGATCGAGATAGAGTTCGAGGTCCTTGAGGAATTCGGGAACGATCGATTGGGGCATCGGATATCTCCTGCAGATGACGCGTGATCGGCCTGCGGCTCTCTCAGACCTGCACCATCTTCCCGTCCTCGAGGTCGGGGTTTTCGTGCACCGCGAGGGTCTTCCTGAGGCCGTCGACGATCTTCTGGTTGTGCGCGACCCAGTCGCTGGCGCCATAGGTGCCCTCGTCCATTTCCGCCTTCGCCTGCGCGAGCATGCTTTCGTGCTCGGCGAGCAGCCGCGCGGTGCGGGCCTTGTGTTCTGGGTTTCCCTTGATGACCAGGTGGTCGCCGCAGCCGCCGCACTGGCCGTACTTGGAGCAGGGCGTCAGGGACCAGTCCTGGATGCACGCTCCGATGTCGGTGATGTGCAAGGTGTTGATGCGGGCCTCGATGAAGGCATCGCGGTCCGTCGGAGGAAGCCTGTCGACCGCGTCGACGATGCGTCCGCCCATCGCCTTCGTTTTCAGCATCTCGCGGGCGCGCTTCTTCGTCTGGCGTCCGTCGCCATGGTAGTAGGCGGCGTTCTGCTCGATGCGCTTGCGGCCGCTCCAGCGTGCCATGTCCAGTTCCGACATGCCGCCATCCTTCGCGATCGTGTTGAGATAGTGCCGGAAGGCGTGGCTGGTGACCCGGTAGGCCTTGCCGTTGGAGTCGTTGATCTCCAGCCGTTCGAACACGGAAGGACGCTTGTTCGTCTTGCCCGAGGAGGGATTTTTCCTTTCGTGCGAAGTCAGGAAATCGCTGATCTGGAAGTCGCTGACGAACGTCACGACGCCGTACTGGGTGCTCAGATCGTCGCGGAAGTAGTGCTGCGGGACGAGCATCAGGTATTGCGACAGTGTCTGCGGCAGATCCGCAGGGATCTTCGGCTGCAGCCGCAGCATCGCGGCTTCCACCTCGTCGAGGCGGCACCAGCGTTTGCCGTCCCGCTTTTCGGTCGGAACCTTGTTCGATGTCAGCCAGTCGACGGCCGCGGTCAGGCTCCTGACGCCGAGTGCGACGACGAGGTCTTTCATCGAGAGTTGAGTGGACGGGTCGGCCAGACGGAACGGTTCGGCCAGATACGCGCGGCCCGGATGCCGCTCCATCCAGCGCGCGATGTCCCTCGTCGGCTCGGTGATCCGGACGATGTCCGCGAACGCGCGTCTGGCGATCTCGACCATCTTCGGCGCGACCCATTTGACGGCGTCGTCGGCCTCCTTCGAACCGTCGTAGGCGAAGCCGAAGCCTTCGTAGGTTTCGCCCGTGGCGGGATCGAGCCCGGTTTTCGCCCGGTCGGACTTGGCCCGCAGCATCAGGGTCTCGTTGATCCTCCATGGGGCGCACAGCAGGAGTTCGACGATGGCGGCGCGCAGGATGTCGCGATCGTCGCCCCGTTCGCGCACGATGTCGCTCATCGCGATGACGGCGTCGATGAGTTCTTCCGACGGCATCTTGCTGGCACGATGCTGCTGCGCCTTCTTGTTGGACTGGGCGTCGAGCCGCTGCGGAGGGTGCGGATTGGTGTAGACGATCCGCGACTGGGAGAGTGCGTTCTTGTTCACGAACTCGGCGATCACCTCGAGATCCTGCGCCAGATTGTACTTGTAGCCGGGTGTTCCTTCGATGGCCCGGGCCGCGGCGTGGAAGTTGTCGCTTCGTAGCCTGGCGGGATCGAATCCGCGGTTCTCCATGGTTTCGTAGAGCAGGCGGGCCGCCTGCAGCAGCTTGCGGTAGCGGTCCGCGCCGACCGGTCTGGCGAATTCGCGGAGCGCGATGATGGCCTTGATGAGGTTGCCGAACGCGGGATCGAAGGGGACGCGTCCCTCCATGCTTCTGGTTTCGCGCTGCGTGATGCGGGTGAAGTACAGGTTGTGGGTCTGCTGGGCCGATGGCCGGCCGATCTTCACGTCCGAGAGATTCCAGACCGGCGCATCGAAATCCACCGTTGGACCGAAGACCTGAAGCGCGCGGGCGCGCTCGGATAGGTGCGCGAGCGAGGTCGCTGCGTCAAGCAGTCTGCGATCTGGAAGGGCAACGACGTTCATGGCGACGGAGCCTCGCAGGCCTTCATTACTTCGGCGACCGCGAGGATGGTGGCGTCGTGGATGCGGATGAACTGCTGGTTACGCCCTTCCTTGAGCCTGCGGTCGCGCTCGTCGCACAGCCAGTTCAGCACCTCTTCGTGGGGGCCGTCGCGCCAAGGCTGGAACGATTTGCAGGTGTAGCAGGAGAGCGGCGCGAACAGGCCGCATGGTCCGGAGCCGCAGGTGCCCAGGTCTCCGGCCTTCTCCGGCGGGCGGTCGGGATGGCGGTTGTAGAACGGAATACGCTTGGACGGGTCGTTGCCGTTGACCGCGTCGCGTTCGGTGCGGACGATGCGCCCCATGAACGCGTCGGCGATCGGACCGAGATGCATGGCCGTGGCGGCGTCGAGGCGCAGCACCTGACTGACGCGGCTTTCGAAGTACGTCATCACGGTGCCGAGGTCCGAATGGTCGAGCATGACCGCAAGCTCCGAGGGCGTGGCGCCGGCCTCGACGGCGCGGGTGGCGAAGGTGCGACGAAAGCGGCGCATGTTGACGACGAGGGGTTCGCCGGTCCGGTGCGAGATGATCTCCAGCTTGGCGATCGCCTGCTGGATCGTCCTGGTGATCTCGTCCGGAGTCATGTGCATGGCGTAGGCGTGGTAGGGGCCGTTCGCCCGCGCCGGATCGGGGTCGAAGCGCCTGAACAGCGGGTATTCGCAGCCTTCTGGCCAGCCCTGCTGCTGGCGATGGGCCCGGTTCTCCATGACCAGGCGGTTGACCCAGGTCCCGACGTCGTCGTTGAGCATCCGCGGATGGAATTGCTGGCGGTAGAGCGCGTCGCCCTTCTTGATCCGCGGCAGGTCCAGCAGGGCGTGGATGCGACCGGTCTCTGGTTCCTGTAGGGGCTTGTAGTCTTCCTCGCGCGTCAGGGCGTAGGCGAGTGCGTTCGCGCCGCAGGCGACGGCGAGCCAGCAGAGCGTGTTCTCCAGGGTCGTCAGGCGATCTGGGCCTAGTGCCCGCAGCTTGGTCGTGATGGCCAGGAATTCGATGTCGTCGAACGCTCCCCGGACCGGGTCTTCGGTGCGCACCGCGTGGCCCTGTTCATTGCCGGGGATGCTCAGCTCGCGGATCCGCAGCGCGGTCTCTTCCGGAAATTGATCGATGCCATGGTCGGCGCACCAGCAGTACCAGGCGCGCACGTAGTGAAGCCTGTATTCGGCGAACTCGGGAAGCTGGCGCAGGTCGCTGATGAGCTGCTCGCCGACGATGCCGCCAGCGGCGTCGACTTCGCGGAAGTGCGCGGACCGCTGCAGGTAGGTCAAGGTCTCGAACGTGCCGCGCACATTGTCGACCGAGGTGACTTTGATCAGGTCGGCGATGAATCGGGCGACGGAGGAGAGGAGCGCGCCGGATCCGATCGCCAACCTCCGAAAATTGAGCACCGTCGCATTCACCGGATGATGGAGCTTCCACTCCCAACCGGTTGCGTCCACCTCGCAGTCGGCCCGATCGATGATCGTGCCCTGGCTCGGGAAGGTGGGGAGGGCGGCCGTGACTTGGCGGATTGCGGAATCAGTCATCCTTGCGACCCTTTGTAGCCATGTCCTGCATCTTGACGGCGAGCTTGTTGCCCTTTTTCCGGAGACTGCGGCGCTGGTAGTTGAGGCGCGTCTTGGAGTTTCGCGTCCAACCGCTCTCCTGGTTGACGACCTCTTCCTCCTCGTCGGGGGTCCATTCGAGTTCGTCCGCGGCGTCCTTCATGTGATCCTTGTTGGTGCGACGGACCATGTGCGGTCCGAAGTTCTCCGGGATGCCGGGTACCTTCGCGCGCAGCTGCTTGTACATGTGCTCGACAGAGCCGATCGAGAGCGGCTTGGGCGCCGTGTTGGAGCTTTCCTGGGAGAGGAAGACGTACTTGGATTTTTTCGCGCCCTTGTACGTGGGCCGGTGGTTGACGATGTAACGATGGATGATGGCGGCCCTATCGGGGCTCAGGTTCACCGGGTGGGCCTTCGTCTTGTTGCGCGGTTCGTGCGCGCGGGAGTCGTCCTTGTCGTCCTGGACGCGCGGGACGTAGACGTATGGTTCGTCCTCGTTGAGATGCAGGTGGCGCCCGGTGAGCGTGAGCGGCGCCGAGCGGCGCAGCCCGGCATGGTAGAGCAGCCAGAGTGCCTGGTTGCGATGCTGGTTGCGAGGGTTGAAAGGATTGGTCGGGTGGTCGGGAGTGATGGCGTCTAGGAACGCGACCTCCGTCTTTTCGTCCATGCCCTCCTTGGACGAGTTCTTGCTCACGACGATCTTCCCGACCAGGCGCTTCGGCAGACGGTCCACCCGACGGCGCACTTCCGCGAGTCTCGGGTCGCGTGTGGAGACGCGGTCGATGACGGGGTCCGTCCGCCAGACGATGTAGTCGTTGACCGCGGTCAGTCTGCTCTTCCAGTGCGCGGCCTTCACGGCGTTCGAGTCGCCGGGTCTGACGATCTGACGTTTGCGTAGCTCGTCGCGGATCGTCGCGATCTCGTTCTCGCGGAAGAGTTCGAGGCTTTCGATGCGAGCGTCGATGTCGATATCGAGTTTGGCGCAGACGTTGTGGAAGACGCAGATGGCGTTCATGTACGCCTGCATCGTGGAGTAACCGATGTTCCTCTCGCGGATGGCGATCTGGCAGTAGAGGTTCGGCCACCAGGCCGGCATGCCGTTGGCGGCGACCGTCAGCGAGAAGCGCTCGCCGGTTTCGAGGCGAAGCTGTTCGGTGCGGAATGGGGTCGGCTCGATCAAGGTTCGTTTCCGGGTTGTTCCCGGTCTGAGCCTGTCAGGTCGGCGGAGCCTTGTGTACGTGCATTTTCGACGGCGAAAACGTGCGGCGATGGATTCTTTGAAATGCCTGTGGCGCAGGCGTTTCTCGCGCTTTCGGTTACATTTTTCGAAACTAATGTTCTTGGAGGCGCTTTCGGTTACATTTCGAAAAAGAAGAACCCCTCGAAATCCGTGTGATTTCGAGGGGTTAGGAGAATCTCGGTTACATTCTGAAAACTAATGTTCTAGATCGCCTCTTTTAGTTCCTTGACGGGGCGGAACGCGACCTTCCTGCTGGCCTTGATGTGGATCGGCTCGCCAGTGGCGGGATTGCGGCCGGTGCGGGCGGCGCGCTTGCGGACCTGGAGAATGCCGAGGCCGACGATCCGGACGCGGTCGCCCTTCTTCAGGTGCTTGGTGATCAGGTCGACCATGTCGGTCAGGACGGCCTCGGCGCGCTTTTTCGACAGGTCCTGGCTTTCCGCAATGTCAGCAGCGAGGTGCTTGAGCGTAATGGTGGCGGGAGCGGCTGCCTTCTTCGCCATGTCTGACCTCCTCGTTCTGGCCGGTGGCTCGGGGACACCCCTGAACCCCGCAAGTTCTTGGAGGCGTAGACGATTCGGGCGCGGCCTGACTATGCCGGCTCGAATGTCGTCCATGGCTTGCGCCGATGCGACAGCGTCGAGAAGTTCAGGCTAAGACTATGAAGGGATTGCCAAAATGGCGCGAGAGACGGGGCTCGAACCCGCGACCTCCGGCGTGACAGGCCGGCGCTCTAACCAACTGAGCTACTCCCGCGTGGCGCGCTGAACGCGTGCGGAACGTGGGGGGACTTAAAGGGGGGACATGGTGAAGTCAAGGACGTTGCGCTCCGCCGGTGCATCTCGGTTAAGCATTGCTCTGGAAAACGAAAATGGCCGCCCGGCGGCGGCCATTGGTCAGCCCGGTCGAGTGCGTCTCAGCGAATCTGCGACGCGCCTGCGCTGGTCACCACCACCGGCTTGCCGGCCTTGATGATTTGGGTGGACTGGGCGGTCTGGCTGTAATCGGCAGGGGTGCGGGCTGCAATCCCGAAGCCGGCCACCGCAATGCCGGCAACCAGCGCCACCACCACGATCTTCAGGTGGGTCGCACGATCAGCAGAGTGAATTGAGTGGTTCATATGAGCCTCCCGACGGACTTTGCCGTCGTCTATGGGCTCCTCTTCTAGGCACTCTCTGTTTCCGGATGGTTTCGCGGGTTCCGCAAAATGGTTTCATCTCCCCGGCGCATGATGCGATCGTCGGCGCGCAGCAACGCAATCGGCGCCTGCTGGATCATTTGAGCGAAGCGATCCCACACACTGCTGCGGCAGATTGGGCAGCTCACGGCGACCGCCGCCGAGATGCTCGCGAACGAGAAGAATTCGCGTTCAGATCTCCGGTTCTGAAGATATTGAAGTGCTTCAAGAATTTTTCTAAGAAGCTTTCAATTAGGCAATTCGCGCGCCCTCCCATAAGCGTCCCCCTAAGCGCATGTCGCCGCGGGGACTGGCGGCATGATGCATCAAAACATGCAGCTTTGGGGTGGCGCGTTGAACAGTCTTGGAATGCTGCGGTCGGCCGTGTTGGCGACCGCATCCGCTTGGGTCTTGGTGCCGCAGGCATCGCTCGCACAAGCATCGGCGCAGAGTGGCGCGCAGAACATTCCGTCGGTGACGGTCACGGCGCCTGAAGCGCGCCGCCGCGCCGCGGCGACCCCTCAGCGTCGTGTGCCGCGCTCGTCGGTGCAGACCGCCAACAGGAATAAGCCGCAGCCGCAGCGCAATGTCGGCGTGGTCGAAACGCCGCTCGGTCCGGTGAACGGCTACGTCGCCGGCCGCAGCTCGTCGGGCACCAAGACCAACACGCCGATCATAGAGACGCCGCAATCGGTCTCCGTGATCGGTGCCGAGCAGATCCGCGACCAGAAGATCGTCAGCAAGTTCGACGAGGTGCTGCGTTACACGCCCGGCGTGATCGGCGGCACCTACGGCGCCGATTTCCGCAACGACTGGTTCTTGATCCGCGGCTTCCCGGCGCAGAACGAGTCACTGTTCCTCGATGGCCTGCAGCTCTTCTACACCTCCTATGCGAGCTGGAAGCTGCAACCATTCAACCTCGAGCGCGTCGAGGTGCTGCGCGGGCCGTCCGGCATCCTGTACGGCGGCTCGGCGCCGGGCGGTCTCGTCAACGCGGTGAGCAAGCTGCCGCTCGCCGAGCCGGTGCGCTATCTCGAGGCCGGCATCAACAATTACGGCAACGCCTATACGGCGTTTGACTTCGGCGGCGTGGTCCCGCAGTCCGGCAACGGGCAAATGTTCTACCGGTTTGTCGGCCAGGTGCAGGGCGGCGGCACTCAGACCGACTATGTCTACGACAACAATTTCTTCTTCGCTCCGTCGGTGACCTGGCGGCCGGACGCCGACACCAAGCTCACCGTCTACGCCACGGCTGCGCACAACAACACCAGGGCGGAGAACTTCCTGCCCTATGTCGGCACCGTCACCAATGCGCCGTTCGGCCGCATTCCTACCAGCCTGTTCGTCGGCGACCCCCGCGCCGACCAGTTTCGCCGCGAGCAGGAGACGCTCGGCTACCAGTTCGCGAAGAACATCACGGACAGCCTGGACTTCCGCCAGAACGCGCGCTTCGGACATGTCGACGTCTTCTACACCGGCCTCTACGGGCTGGGCTACGCGACGACGCCGGCGGCCGCCGACATCATGCGCGGCAATTTCTACGCCCGCGGGGTCGCCAATCAATTAAACCTCGACAACCAGCTCGAGTACCGCTTTGCCACCGGCGCGCTGCAGCACACCGCGCTGCTCGGCGTCGACCTCAAGCATTACGCCCTCGACGACCGGCAGGGCTTTGGCGCGGGGACCAATCTTAACGTGCTCAATCCGGTCTACGGCGTCAACGCGCCGTTCAACGGAGCGCTGTATCGGGACGCCTATCTCACTCAGGGCATGGCGGCGGTTTATCTCCAGGATCAGGTCAAGCTCGATCGGCTAACGGTGGTGCTGTCCGGCCGTCAGGACTGGGTTGATCTCGTCAACCACAACCGGCTCGGCCCCGATCAAAGCCGCGCAGACAGCAAGTTCTCCGGCCGCGTCGGCGCGATCTACAATCTCGACTTTGGCGTCGCGCCGTATGCCTCCTACATGACGGGCTACAATCCGATTATCGGCATCAATGCGGCCGGACGGCTGCAGTTGCCGGAAACATCGGAGCAGACCGAGGTCGGCGTGAAGTACGAGCCGATCGGGCTCAACGCACGGTTCAGCGTCGCGTGGTTCGATCTGAAGCGCAAGAATGCGCTGACCACCGATCCAAACAATCCGCTGTTCCAGACCCAGAACGGCGAGGTCACCTCGCGTGGCGTCGAGCTCGAGGCGGTGGCGAACATCACGCCGGATTTCAAGCTGGTGGCGAGCTACACCAAGTACGAACTGTTCGTGAGCCAGGACCTCAATTCCGCGCTGATCGGCACGGTTCCGACCAACACTCCCCGGGAGTTCGCCTCGGTCTGGACCGATTATACCTTCAGCGAGGGCCCGCTGCGGGGCTTTGGCCTTGGCGGCGGCGTGCGCTACGTCGGCTCGTCTTTTGCCGACACCGCGAACACCGCGCTCGTTCCGTCCTTCGTGCTGGGCGATGTCGCCGTGCACTACGAGTGGGACAACCACTGGCGCGCGGCGCTCAACGTCGTGAACGTGACGGACAAGATCTACGTCGCGAGCTGCGCGGTCGTCACCTCATGCTACTATGGCGACCGTCGCCGCATCACCGCGAGCCTCGCCTACAAATGGTGATGGCGGGCGAGCGGAGAGCATCGTGAAGGCGCGAACGGTCAGGCTCTGGTCCGCGGTCCACGCCTGGACGTGCTCACGATCCTCGTGATCGGCAGCGGCCTGTGGCTGGCACGGTGGCGGAAGCGGGCGGCCGCCCGCGCCGAAGCATTCGCCAGACGAGCCCCGGTCCCGTCGTGATGCATGGCCGGTCCGATCGTTCGCACCTGTGGATTCGTGCCTTTGCTGCACTGCTCGGGGCCGCCGCCATCGCCGACTTGCTGGCGGCGCTGCTCTGGGGCAGGGTTGGCCAAAATGTCGCCTGGGGGCAGTGGGAGCGCCTGTCCTGGTTGTAATCTGGACTTTGCTGCGTCTCAGCCTAGATTAAGGTGCGCCTTCCCAATAGTGGACGTCACGGCCGAGCGCGCCTGGACCGATCGGGGATCGCCCTTGCTGGGTCAGCTGATCTGCTCCATACCAGCGCGGGGTGATTCCGGGATTTCCACCGTTCTGGGAGCGGCAAAGGGCCTGAAAAGAGCGTGTCTTGCGCCCATTGGTGCACTGCGCTAAGGCTCAGAATAATTCCAAATCGGACGAATCCGTGGCTGTCCCGAGGCTGCGGGAAAAAGGGCTCGTCATGAGCGGCATTCTACAGAACTATCTTCCACTCGTCGTCTTTATAGGGGTAGCGGGCCTCATCGGCCTCGTGCTGCTGATCGCGCCCTTCATCGTGGCGTTTCAGCAGCCGGACCCGGAAAAGCTGTCGGCGTATGAGTGCGGTTTCAACGCCTTCGACGACGCCCGCATGAAGTTCGACGTCCGCTTCTATCTAATCGCCATCCTCTTCATCATCTTCGACCTCGAGGTGGCGTTCCTGTTTCCCTGGGCGGTGGCGTTCGGCAAGCTTGGCGCGACCGGCTTCTGGTCCATGGTGGTGTTCCTGGCCGTGCTGACGGTCGGGTTCGCCTATGAATGGAAGAAGGGAGCACTCGAATGGGATTGAACCCTACATCGTCCACGGGTCCGGTTGTTGCGCCGGCCCCCAAGGGCATCCTGGATCCATCGACCGGCAAGCCGGTCGGCGCCAATGATCCGTTCTTCCTCGAGGTCAATTCCGAGCTGTCTGACAAGGGCTTCTTCGTGGCCGCGACCGACGACCTCATCACTTGGGCGCGCACCGGCTCCTTGATGTGGATGACCTTCGGTCTCGCCTGCTGCGCGGTCGAGATGATGCAGATGTCGATGCCGCGCTACGACGTCGAGCGCTTCGGCTTCGCGCCGCGTGCTTCGCCGCGCCAGTCCGACGTGATGATCGTCGCCGGCACCCTGACCAACAAGATGGCCCCGGCGCTGCGCAAGGTCTACGACCAGATGCCAGAGCCGCGCTACGTCATCTCGATGGGCTCCTGCGCCAACGGCGGGGGCTACTACCACTATTCCTACTCGGTCGTGCGCGGCTGCGACCGCATCGTGCCGATCGACATCTACGTGCCGGGCTGCCCGCCCACGGCGGAGGCGCTGCTCTACGGCGTGCTGCTGCTTCAAAAGAAGATTCGCCGCACCGGCACCATCGAACGCTAAGGTTTTACGTCATGGACGACGCCAAGCTCGACGCCCTGGGGCAGACGATCGTTAGCGCGCTGCCGGGCGCCGCCACCGGTCACGCGGTGGCCTTCAACCAGCTCACGGTGGACGTCGACGCCAGCAAGATTGTCGAGGTGGTCAAGTACCTCCGTGACGATCCGAACTGCCGCTTCGTCAACTTCACCGACATCACGGCGGTGGACTATCCGGATCGCGAGAAGCGCTTCGACGTGATCTATCACTTGCTGTCGCCGACGCTGAACGCGCGGATCCGGCTCAGGGCCCAGGCCGACGAGACCACCCAGGTGCCCTCGCTGATCGATGTGTTCCCTGGCGCGGACTGGTTCGAGCGTGAGGCCTATGACCTCTACGGCGTGATCTTCGTCGGCCATCCCGATATGCGCCGCATCCTCACCGATTACGGTTTCGAGGGGCATCCGCTGCGCAAGGATTTCCCGCTCACCGGCTTCGTCGAGGTCCGCTACGACGACCAGGAGAAGCGGGTGGTCTACGAGCCTGTCAGGCTCAACCAAGAATTCCGCAAGTTCGATTTTCTCTCGCCGTGGGAAGGGGCGGACTATCCGGTCCTTCCGGGCGATGAAAAGGCGAAGCAGTGAGTTGCGAATAGCGAGTGGCGAATAGGGATGTTAATTGAGCGACCAGTCCATCAGTTCGTATCGGGACCTGAGAGTGTGGCAGGATGCCATGTCTCTGGCGGAGGCCTGCTATCGATTGGCGGCTCACTTCCCTCGCGACGAGCTGTTCGGCCTGACCTCGCAGATCAGACGGGCGGCGGCGTCCATTCCGGCAAACGTGGCGGAAGGACACGGGCGCAAAAACACCGGCAGCTTCGTGCAATCGCTGCGAATTTCGCAGGGATCGCTGAAGGAGTTGGAAACTCATCTGCTCTTGGCGGAGCGTGTCGGGATTTTGGCCGCATCCGATCTGGAGCGCGTCTTGGGTCGATGCGAGAGCTTGGGCAAAATGCTCCGCGCGTTGATACGTTCTCTGCAGGACAAGTCCACGAAATGACCATTCGCCATTCGCCATTCGCTATTCGCTTCGCAGCAGGAGCTGCGCCATGAACGAGCAACCGCAAAATCTCCGCAACTTCACCATCAATTTTGGACCGCAGCATCCCGCGGCCCATGGCGTGTTGCGTCTTGTGCTCGAATTGGACGGCGAAGTTGTCGAACGCGTCGATCCCCATATCGGCCTTCTTCACCGCGGCACCGAGAAGCTGATCGAGCAGAAGACCTATCTGCAGGCGATCCCTTATTTTGACCGGCTCGACTACGTCGCGCCGATGAACCAGGAGCACGCGTTCTGCCTCGCTGCCGAAAAGCTGCTCGGCATCGAGGTTCCGCGCCGCGGCCAGCTGATCCGCGTGCTCTATTGCGAGATCGGCCGCATCCTGTCGCATCTGCTCAACGTCACCACGCAGGCCATGGATGTCGGCGCGCTGACCCCGCCACTGTGGGGTTTCGAAGAGCGCGAGAAGCTGATGGTGTTCTACGAGCGCGCTTCGGGCAGCCGCATGCATGCCGCCTATTTCCGCGTCGGCGGCGTGCACCAGGACCTGCCGCAGAAGCTGGTCGACGACATCGAGGCCTGGTGCGATCCGTTCCTGAAAGTGGTGGACGACCTCGATCGCCTGCTCACCGCCAACCGCATCTTCAAGCAGCGCAACGTCGACATCGGCGTCGTGCCGCTCAAGGAAGCCTGGGAGTGGGGCTTTTCGGGCGTGATGGTGCGCGGCTCGGGCGCGGCCTGGGACCTGCGCAAGTCGCAGCCCTATGAATGCTACGCCGAGATGGATTTCGACATTCCAATTGGCAAGAACGGCGACTGCTACGATCGCTACCTGATCCGCATGGAAGAGATGCGCCAGTCCGTACGCATCATGAAGCAGTGCATCCAGAAGCTAAACGCGCCCGATGGCAAGGGGCCCATCGTCGTCGCGGATAACAAGGTCGCGCCGCCGCGCCGCGGCGAGATGAAGCGCTCGATGGAAGCGCTGATCCACCATTTCAAGCTCTACACCGAAGGCGTCCACGTGCCGGCCGGCGAAGTCTATGCCGCGGTCGAAGCGCCGAAGGGCGAGTTCGGCGTCTATCTCGTCTCCGACGGCACCAACAAGCCCTACAAGTGCAAGATCCGCGCGCCGGGCTTTGCCCATCTCCAGGCCATGGACCACATCTGCCGCGGCCATCTGCTCGCCGACGTCTCGGCCATCCTCGGCTCGCTCGACATCGTGTTCGGAGAGGTCGATCGGTGATGGCGCAGGCGCCAATTCAGTTTGACCGCGCCTCGGGGGCCCTTGAAGGGGCCAACCTGTGGGAGCGGACGGCTGCCTTGGCGCTGGTGACGGGATCGAAGATCTCGTCGCACTTCTCGCATATGGGCTACATCGCCTGCGCGAACCTGCTGCGGAAGACGCTGCCCGAGCGCAACATCGCGATCAGGCTCAATCCCGACGCCGTATTCGAATTTCCTTACGGCGACGGTTATTGGAGCAAGCTGCTCAACCGCTCCTACAATTACGAGGACGAGCTCGAGCTGCTGTTTTCCGACTCCGTCGACGTCGATTACACGCTGCTCGATTGCGGCGCCAATTACGGCTACTGGTCGGTGCTGGTGTCGAGCAGGCCGTTCGGTTCGCACAAGGCGATCGCGATCGAGCCGTCGGGCCAGAACTATCCGAAGCTCGCCAACAACGCCCGCGTCAACGGCAACCGCTTCGAGACGATGAAGTGCGCGATCGGCGCAGCCCGCGGTACCGCGCGGCTATCCGGCACCAAGCACGAGGCCTTCAGCATCGCCGGCGATCCCTCGGTGGGCGGCGAGGAGGTGCCTGTCATCGCCCTCGACGACCTGATCGACGACGGCAAGGTTGCCGCCGCCGGCAAGTACCTGATCAAGCTCGACGTCGAGGGCGTCGAGATCGAGGCGATCAAGGGCGGGGCGCGGCTGCTTCAGGCCGACAGCGTCATCATGTGCGAGGAGCACGGCAGCGACCGCTCCCATGCCGTGTCGCGCTACATCCTCGAACAGACCCCGCTGAAGCTGATCGTGTTCGATCCGCGCAGCAACCGGATGGAGACCGTGACCGAGCTGTCGATCCTCGATCGCATCAAGGTCTCGACCCACGTCGGCTACAACGTTTTCGGCACCGCGAGCGCATTCTGGCAGGACAGGATCGAAGCCCTGAATGCCAAGAATCCGAATGCCAAGACCGCGCGCCGCATGCAGTGAGAGATTGAAGCTATGTCCGTTCGCCGATTAGCACCGAAGGAAGTCCAGCCCGCGAGCTTTGCGTTCACGGCGGAGAACCTCGCATTCGCCAGGCAGCAGATCGCGAAATATCCGGCCGGACGCCAGGCCTCCGCTGTCATCGCCATCCTCTGGCGCGCGCAGGAGCAGAACGAGGGCTGGGTCTCGGAAGCCGCAATCCGCGTCATCGCCGACATGCTCGACATGCCCTATATCCGCGTGCTGGAAGTTGCGACCTTCTACACGATGTTCCAGCTCGCGCCGGTCGGCAAGAAGGCCCACGTCCAGGTTTGCGGCACCACGCCGTGCCGCCTGCGCGGTGCCGAGGATCTGATCCACGTCTGCGAGCACCGCATCCATCACGAGCCCTTCCATCTGTCCAAGGACGGCAATTTCAGCTGGGAAGAGGTGGAGTGCCTGGGGGCCTGCGTGAACGCGCCGATGGTGCTGATCGGCAAGGACACCTACGAGGACCTGACCAAGGAAAGCTTCGGCAAGGTGCTCGACGGTTTTGCTTCGGGCAATCCGCCCAAGCCGGGTCCGCAGAACGGCCGCCAGTTCTCGGCGCCGATCACCGGGCCGACCACGCTGAAGGAGGTCACCTGATGCGTGCTCTCTCGTCGCGTTCAGTGCAGGGGAGCGGTGCCGTGAAGAAGTGGGGCTTCATCGCCATGCATGCCGCCGTGGCGGCCGTGTTCATCTTCCTGCTGCAGCGTTTCGGCCTGAACGCATCGCTGGAATCCAGCCTGCTCTGGGCGCTGACGTTTGGCGTCTGCGCCGCCGGACTTGCCTACAAGCAGTCCAATCGTTGATCGGAAAGCACTGAAATGCTCGAGGACAAGGACCGCATCTTCAAGAACCTCTACGGCCTCCACGATTGGGGGCTCGAGGGCGCGCGGCGCCGCGGGGCCTGGGATGGCACCAAGGCCATCATCGACAAGGGCCGCGACTGGATCATCAACGAGATGAAGGCTTCGGGGCTCCGCGGCCGCGGCGGCGCCGGCTTTCCCACCGGCCTGAAATGGTCGTTCATGCCGAAGGAATCGACCGACGGCCGGCCGAGCTATCTCGTCGTCAATGCCGACGAATCCGAGCCCGGCACCTGCAAGGACCGCGAGATCATGCGGCATGATCCGCACCTGTTGGTCGAGGGCTGCCTGATCGCGAGCTTCGCGATGAATGCGCATGCCTGCTACATCTACGTCCGCGGCGAGTTCATCCGCGAGCGCGAACGCCTCCAGGCCGCGATCGACCAGGCCTATGAGGCCAAGCTGGTCGGCAAGGACAATGTCAACGGCTGGCCGTTCGACATCTATGTCGCGCACGGCGCCGGCGCCTATATCTGCGGCGAGGAGACCGCGCTGCTCGAAAGCCTCGAGGGCAAGAAGGGCCAGCCACGGCTGAAGCCGCCGTTCCCGGCCAATGTCGGTCTGTTCGGCTGCCCGACCACCGTCAACAACGTCGAGTCGATCGCCGTCGCGCCGGACATTCTGCGCCGTGGCGCGGCCTGGTTCGCCGGCATCGGCCGTCCGAACAATGTCGGCACCAAGCTCTTCTGCATCTCCGGCCATGTCGAGCGGCCCTGCAACGTCGAAGAGGCCATGGGCATTCCGTTCCGTGAGCTGATCGACAAGCATTGCGGCGGCATCCGTGGCGGCTGGGACAATCTCAAGGCCGTGATCCCCGGCGGCTCGTCGGTGCGCATGGTGCCGGCCGAGCAGATCATCGACACGCCGATGGATTTCGACAGCTTGAGCAAGCTGCGCTCGGGCCTCGGCACCGCGGCCGTGATCGTGATGGACAAGTCGACCGATTTGATCCGTGCGATCGCTCGCATCTCCTATTTCTACAAGCATGAGAGCTGCGGCCAGTGCACGCCGTGCCGCGAGGGCACGGGGTGGATGTGGCGCGTGCTGACCCGCATGGCCGAGGGCCGTGCGCATAAGCGCGAGATCGACATGCTGCTGGAGGTGACGAAGCAGGTCGAAGGCCACACGATCTGCGCGCTCGGCGATGCAGCGGCCTGGCCGATCCAGGGCCTGATCGCGCATTTCCGTCACGAGATCGAAGCGCGCATCGACCAGTATTCGCACAAGGCCGACATTGACGATATCGGCGTCCGCGATCCCGTGAACATGGTCGCGGCGGAGTAGGGCGATGACCGACCAGCCGGACAACATCGTGCTCGTTTATCTTCGTCGGATCGACGAAAAGCTCGATCGCGTGTCCGCGGATGTGAGCGATCTGAAGACCCGCGTCACCAACGTTGAAGAGAGAATGGGCCACATTGATCTGAGGCTGGCGCAGGTCGAGATCGCCATTACGGGCATCAACCGACGGATCGATCGTGTGGAAGAACGGCTGGACCGTATCGAGCGGCGTCTCGATCTGGTCGATCAGCCGCACTGAGAAAGACTTAAGGTATGACCAAGCTCATCATCGACGGCAAAGAGATCGATGTCCCCGCCGAGTACACGCTGCTTCAGGCGTGTGAGGCGGCGGGCGCCGAGATTCCGCGCTTCTGCTATCACGAGCGGCTGTCGATCGCCGGCAATTGCCGGATGTGCCTCGTCGAAGTGAAGGGCGGCCCGAAGCCGGTCGCAAGCTGCGCCTGGGGCGTGCGCGACTGCCGTCCGGGCCCCAAGGGCGAGCCGCCGGAGATCTCCACGCGTTCGCCGATGGTGAAGAAGGCGCGCGAAGGCGTGATGGAATTCCTTCTCATCAACCATCCGCTCGATTGCCCGATCTGCGACCAGGGCGGCGAGTGCGACCTCCAGGACCAGGCGATGGGCTATGGTGTCGACACCAGCCGCTTCGCCGAGAACAAGCGCGCGGTCGAGGACAAATATCTCGGCGCGCTGGTCAAGACTTCGATGAACCGCTGCATCCAGTGCACGCGCTGCGTCCGCTTCTCGGCGGAAGTGGCCGGCGCCCCTGAGATGGGCGCGACCGGGCGCGGCGAGGACATGGAGATCACGACCTATCTCGAGCATGCGCTGACGTCGGAATTGCAGGGCAACCTCGTCGACATCTGTCCGGTCGGCGCCCTGACCTCCAAGCCTTATGCCTTTGCGGCGCGTCCCTGGGAGCTCGGCAAGACCCAGTCGATTGACGTGATGGACGGCCTGGGATCGGCGATCCGCGTCGACACCCGCGGCCGCGAGGTGATGCGTATCCTGCCGCGCATCAACGAGGCCGTGAACGAGGAGTGGATCTCCGACAAGACGCGCCACGTCGTCGACGGTTTGCGCACCCAGCGCCTCGACCGGCCCTATATCCGCGAAGCCGGCAAGCTGCGCGCGGCGAGCTGGCCCGAGGCCTTCGCCGCTATCGCCGCCAAGGCGGCGCGCACCGACGGCAAGCGCATCGGCGCGATCGCCGGCGACCTCGCCGGCGTCGAGGAGATGTTCGCGCTAAAGGATCTGCTCGCCAAGTACGCCTCGACCAATCTGGCGGTGCAGGGCGGCGATGCCTTCGATCCAGCGCTCGGCCGCGGCGCCTACATCTTCAACCCGACGCTGGCAGGCGTGGAGCAGGCCGACGCGCTGCTCATCATCGGCGCCAATCCGCGGAAAGAAGCGGCGGTGTTCAACGCCCGCATCCGCAAGCGCTGGCGCGCCGGCGGCTTCAAGGTCGGCCTGATCGGCCCCAAGGTTGACCTGACCTATCACTACGACCATCTGGGCGCCGGCACCGAGACGCTCAGTGAGCTGGCGGCCGGCAAGCACTCCTTCATGGAGGTGCTGAAGGACGCCAAGACGCCGATCATCCTGGTCGGCGCGAGCGCGGCCTCGCGTCACGATGGCGCCGCCATTCTCGCCGCGAGCGCCAAGCTCGCGCTCGACGTCGGCGCGGTGAAGGACGGCTGGAACGGCTTTGGCGTGCTGCACGAGACCGCCTCGCGCGTCGGTGCGCTCGACATCGGCTTCTCCGCCACGGCGGGCGGGCTCAACGCGGCGCAGATGACCACGTTCGGAACGCTTGACCTGCTGTTCCTGCTCGGCGCAGACGAGATCAAGGCGCCGGACGGCACCTTCGTCGTCTATATCGGCACCCATGGCGACCGCGGCGCGCATCGCGCCGACGTCATCCTGCCGGCCGCCGCCTACACCGAGAAGTCGGCGATCTATGTCAACACCGAAGGCCGGGTGCAGATGACTGGCCGCGCCGCGTTCCCGCCGGGCGAAGCCCGCGAGGACTGGGCGATCATTCGTGCGCTGTCGGAAGCGCTCGGCAAGAAGCTCGGCTATGACTCGCTCGCGCAGCTTCGCCAGGCTATCTTCAAGGCCGTGCCGCATCTGATCCGTCTCGACCAGATCGAGGCCGGCTCCGCCGACCAGATCAAGAAGCTGGCGGCGAAGGGCGGCTCGCCCGAGAAGGCGCCGTTCAAGCCGCTGGTCGAGGACTTCTACCTGACCAACCCAATCGCGCGTGCGTCCGCCGTGATGGCAGAATGTTCGCGCCTCGCCTCGGGGCAGATGCTGACCGCAGCGGAGTGAGCGTGATCTGATGGAATTCTTCGAAAGCGCATTCTGGACCGGTTTCCTCTGGCCATTGATCATCATGGTCGCGCAGAGCGTCCTGGTGCTCGTCGTCCTCTTGGTCGCGATCGCCTATATCCTGCTCGCCGACCGCAAGATTTGGGCGGCGGTGCAGATCCGGCGCGGCCCTAACGTGGTCGGACCCTGGGGCCTGCTGCAGTCCTTCGCGGACTTGCTCAAGTTTGTGCTGAAGGAGCCGATCATCCCTGCCGGCGCCAACAAGGGCGTATTCCTGCTGGCACCGCTGGTCTCCTGCGTGCTCGCGCTCGCCGCCTGGGCCGTGATCCCGACCAATCTCGGCTGGGTGATCTCCGACATCAATGTCGGCATCCTTTTCATCTTCGCGATCTCGTCGCTGTCGATCTACGGCATCATCATGGCCGGCTGGTCGTCGAACTCGAAATACCCGTTCCTGGCCGCGCTGCGCTCGGCGGCGCAGATGGTGTCGTACGAGGTCTCGATCGGCTTCGTCATCATTACGGTGCTGCTCTGCGCCGGCACGCTGAACCTGTCGGCCGTGGTCGAGGCCCAGCATGCGCGCGGGCTTGCCAGCCTGATCGGGCTGCCGCAGCTCACCATCCTGAACTGGTACGTCTGGCCGCTGTTCCCGATGTTTGTGGTGTTCTACGTCTCGGCGCTGGCAGAAACCAACCGTCCGCCCTTCGACCTCGTCGAAGCCGAATCCGAGCTCGTCGCGGGCTTCATGGTCGAATATGGCTCGACGCCGTACCTCTTGTTCATGCTCGGCGAGTATGTCGCGATCGTCACGATGTGCGCGATGGCGACGATCCTGTTCCTCGGAGGCTGGCTGCCGCCGGTCGACCTGCCGCCCTTCAACTGGGTGCCGGGGATCATCTGGTTCTCCCTGAAACTATTCTTCATGTTCTTCCTGTTCGCGATGGCCAAGGCGATCGTGCCGCGCTACCGCTACGATCAACTGATGCGTCTCGGCTGGAAGGTGTTCCTGCCGATCTCGCTGGCGATGGTGATCGTGGTGGCCGGCGTGCTGCATTTCGCCGGCATCGCGCCGAAGTGAGGGCCGTCATGGGTATCAACGTCAACGCCACTGCACGTTCGCTTCTGCTGTCGGAATTCGTCTCGGCGTTCTTCCTCGCCATGCGCTATTTCTTCCAGCCGAAGCCGACGCTGAACTATCCGTTCGAGAAGGGCCCGATCTCGCCGCGCTTCCGCGGCGAGCATGCGCTGCGCCGCTATCCGAACGGCGAAGAACGCTGCATCGCCTGCAAGCTGTGCGAAGCGGTCTGCCCGGCGCAGGCCATCACCATCGAGGCCGGCCCGCGCCGCAACGACGGCACCCGCCGCACCGTGCGCTACGACATCGACATGGTGAAGTGCATCTATTGTGGCCTCTGCCAGGAGGCCTGTCCGGTCGACGCCATCGTCGAAGGTCCGAACTTCGAGTTCGCGACCGAGACCCGCGAGGAGCTGTTCTATGACAAGGCCAAGCTGCTCGCCAATGGCGACCGCTGGGAACGCGAGATCGCGAAAGCGATCGAGCTCGACGCGCCGTACCGGTGAGATGAGAGCATGATCCTTCCCGCCATCCTCTCGTCATTCCGGGGCGCGCGAACCGCGAACCCGGAATCTCGCGCCACAACCTCCAGATTCCGGGCTCGCGGGCTTTGCCCACGCCCCGGAATGACGGGGACTGCCCGATGATCCTTCCCGCGCTGTTCTTCTATCTGTTCGCCGCCGTCTGCGTCGCGTCGGCGGTGATGGTGATTGTGTCGCGCAATCCCGTGCACTCCGTGCTGTACCTGATCCTGGCCTTCGTCAACGCCTCCGGCCTGTTCGTGCTGATGGGTGCCGAATTCCTGGCGATGATCCTGATCGTCGTCTATGTCGGCGCCGTCGCGGTGCTGTTCCTGTTCGTGATCATGATGCTCGACGTCGACTTCCTCGAGCTGCGCGAGGGCTTCATCGAGTACCTGCCCGTCGGCCTCGTGGTCGGCGGCATCTTCCTGTTCGAGCTGCTGCTCACCGTCGGCTTCTGGGTCATCAATCCGAGCGTCAGCAAGACGATCACGGCGGCGATCCCGGCCAATGTCAGCAACACCGAGGCGCTCGGTCTCGTGCTCTATACGAAGTACATCCACTACTTCCAGCTCTCGGGCATGGTGCTGCTGGTCGCCATGATCGGCGCCATCGTGCTGACGCTGCGTCACAAGGCGAGCGTGAAGCGGCAGGACATCAACGTTCAGAACGCGCGCACGCCGGAAATGGCGATGGCGATGCGCAAGGTGGCGCCGGGGCAGGGGCTTTCGGATGCCGACGCGGCGGAGTGGGTGAAATGACGATCGGGCTCGGACACTATCTGGCGGTCGGCGCGATCCTGTTCACGCTCGGGATTCTCGGCATCTTCCTGAACCGCAAGAACATCATCGTCATCCTGATGTCGATCGAGCTGATCCTGCTCTCGGTCAACATCAACCTCGTGGCGTTCTCGACCTTCCTCGGCGACATCGTCGGCCAGGTCTTCGCGCTTTTGGTGCTGACCGTCGCCGCCGCCGAAGCCGCGATCGGTCTCGCCATCCTGGTGGTCTATTTCCGCAACCGCGGCTCGATCGCGGTTGAGGACGTCAATCTGATGAAGGGCTGAGCTCTCAAATGGTTCAGGCAATCGTTTTCCTGCCTCTGCTGGGCGCCATTCTGGCCGGCCTGATCGCGCTCGTGGGCGCGCACGCCCGTAACCCCTCGGGCGACGAGGTCGAGCATCACGGCGACCACGGTAAGGGCGCGCACGCCCATGCGTCCGATACGATCCACGAGGATGCGTCCGTCATCCACGAGACCCATCACGAGCCCGGCGACGGACATGACGATCACGGCCACGGCCCGACTGAGCCGCCGGCGGCGGGTTCGCGCGGCGCCGAGCTGATCACGACCGCGCTCTTGTTTGTGTCGGCGGCCTTGTCCTGGATGACGCTGGTCGATGTCGGATTCATGCACCACGACGCGCGTATCCAGCTGCTGCCCTGGATATTCTCCGGCGACCTCCAGGTCTGGTGGACGCTGCGGGTCGACACGCTCACGGCCGTGATGCTGGTGGTGGTGACCACCGTGTCCTCGCTCGTGCACCTCTATTCCATCGGCTACATGGACGAGGACCCGAACCGGCCGCGCTTCTTCGGCTATCTCTCGCTGTTCACCTTCGCGATGCTGATGCTGGTGACCGCGGACAACCTCGTGCAGCTGTTCTTCGGCTGGGAAGGCGTGGGTCTGGCCAGCTATCTCCTGATCGGATTCTGGTACCAGAAGCCGTCGGCGAATGCGGCGGCGATCAAGGCCTTCTTGGTCAACCGCGTCGGCGATTTCGGCTTCGCGCTCGGCATCTTCGCGATCTTCATGCTGGTCGGCTCGACCGACTTCGAGACCATCTTCCATGCCGCGCCCGGCCTGACCGGCAAGACCATCGACTTCCTCGGCTGGCACGCCGACGCGCTGACCCTGACCTGCCTGCTGCTCTTCATGGGCGCGATGGGCAAGTCGGCGCAGTTCCTGCTGCACACCTGGTTGCCGGACGCGATGGAAGGTCCGACGCCGGTCTCCGCGCTGATCCACGCCGCGACCATGGTCACCGCGGGCGTGTTCATGGTGGCGCGGCTGTCGCCGCTGTTCGAGCTCGCCCCGAACGCTCAGGCCATCGTGATGTTCTTCGGCGCCACCACCGCGTTCTTCGCGGCGACCATCGGCCTCGTCCAGAACGACATCAAGCGCATCGTCGCCTATTCGACCTGTTCGCAGCTCGGCTACATGTTCGTGGCGATGGGAGCCGGCGCCTATTCGGTCGGCATGTTCCACCTGTTCACCCACGCCTTCTTCAAGGCGCTGCTGTTCTTGGGTTCCGGCTCGGTGATCTATGCGATGCACCACGAGCAGGATATCCGCAACATGGGCGGCCTCTGGCGCAAGATCCCTTACACCTACGCGGTGATGGTGGTCGGCACGCTGGCCCTGACCGGCTTCCCACTCACCGCCGGCTACTTCTCAAAGGACGCGATCATCGAGTCCGCCTACGCCGCGCACAACCCATTCGGAGTCTACGGCTTCCTGATGACGGTCGCCGCCGCGGGCCTGACCTCGTTCTACTCCTGGCGCTTGATCTTCAAGACCTTCCACGGCGAACCGCATGACGAGCATCATTACGAGGCCGCGCATGAGGCTCCGATCTGGATGCTGATCCCGATCGGCGTGCTCGCGGTCGGCTCATTCGTCGCCGGCTTGCCGTTCAAGGAGCTGTTCGCCGGCCACGGCATCGAGGAGTTCTTCCGCGAATCCGTGAAGATGAACCCGCACATCATCGAGGAGATGCACCACATCCCCGAGACCATCGCCTTCCTGCCGACGGTGATGATGGTGCTGGGCTTCCTGGTGTCGTACCTGTTCTATATCCGCCGGCCCTACCTGCCGGTCGAGCTCGCGAAGACGCAGCCGATGCTGTACCAGTTCCTGCTCAACAAATGGTACTTCGACGAGCTTTACGACATCATCTTCGTCCGTCCGGCGAAGTGGATTGGTTATCAGCTCTGGAAGAAGGGCGATGGCTTCATCATCGACGGCCTCGGTCCGGACGGCATCTCGGCGCGGGTCCTGGACGTCACCCGCAACGTCGTGAAGATCCAGACCGGCTATCTCTATCACTACGCATTCGCCATGCTGATCGGCGCCGCCAGCCTGATCACCTGGTTCATGTTCGGCTTTGGAGGCCAGTAAATGACGACCTGGCCCATCCTTTCGGTCACGACGTTCCTGCCGCTGGTCGGAGCGCTGATCGTCTATCTCAGCCGCGGCGATGACGAGGCGGCCAAGCGCAACTCGCGCTGGATTGCGCTCTGGACCACGCTGATCACCTTTGTGGTGTCGGTGATCCTGGTCATGCGCTTCGATCCCGCAAACCCCGACTTCCAGTTCGTCGAGAAGGCGAACTGGCTCGCCACCGGCATCACCTACCACATGGGTGTCGACGGCATTTCGCTGCCGCTCGTGATCCTGACCACCGCGATCATGCCGTTCTGCATCATTGCGAGCTGGAAGGCGGTCACGAACCGCGTCCGCGAATACATGATGGCGTTCCTGATCCTGGAAACCCTGATGATCGGCACCTTCTCGGCGCTCGATCTCGTGCTGTTCTATCTGTTCTTTGAAGGCGGCCTGATCCCGATGTTCCTGATCATCGGCGTCTGGGGCGGTCCGCGCCGGGTCTATGCGTCGTTCAAGTTCTTCCTCTACACGCTGCTCGGCTCGGTCTTGATGCTGCTCGCCATCATGGCGCTGTATTGGAACGGCGGCACCACTGACATCCCGACCCTGATGCACACCGCCGTGCCGCGCTCCTTGCAGACCTGGGCGTGGCTGGCCTTCTTCGCCTCGTTTGCGGTCAAGATGCCGATGTGGCCGGTGCACACCTGGCTGCCCGACGCGCACGTCGAGGCGCCGACCGCGGGCTCGGTCGTCCTTGCCGCGATCCTCCTGAAGATGGGCGGCTACGGCTTCCTGCGCTTCTCGCTGCCGATGTTCCCGCTGGCCTCGCATGACTTCGCGCCGTTGATCTTCACGCTCTCGGCCATCGCCATCATCTACACCTCGCTGGTGGCGTTGATGCAGGAGGACATGAAGAAGCTGATCGCATACTCGTCCGTGGCGCATATGGGCTTCGTCACTATGGGCATCTTCGCCGGCACCATGCAGGGCGTCGCCGGCGGCATGTTCCAGATGATCTCGCACGGCATCGTCTCCGGTGCGCTGTTCCTCTGCGTCGGCATCGTCTACGACCGCCTGCACACCCGCGAGATCGCGGCCTATGGCGGCCTCGTCAACCGGATGCCGCTCTACGCGATGACCTTCATGGTCTTCACCATGGCCAATGTCGGCCTGCCCGGCACGAGCGGCTTCGTCGGCGAGTTCATGACGCTGCTCGGCACCTTCAAGGTCTCGATCCCGACCGCGTTCTTCGCCACCTTCGGCGTGATTCTGTCGGCAGGTTACGCGCTGTGGCTCTACCGCAAGGTCGTGTTCGGGGCGCTGGTCAAGCCATCGCTGATGAGCATGAAAGATCTTACCTTGCGTGAATGCGTGACGCTGTTCCCGCTGATTGCGCTGACGATCCTGTTCGGTGTTTATCCGAAGCCGGTGCTCGACATCTCGGCCGCCTCGGTCCAGCAACTCGTCAACAATTACAACACCGCTGTGACGGCCGTGAAGGCCGCCGCACTGCTCCAGTGATCGGGCAGGTCAGGATATCGTCATGAGCTTTGAGACTGCAGGATATCAATTGGCGCCGGTGCTGCCCGAGCTCGTGCTCGCGGTCGGCGCGATGGCGCTCCTGATGCTGGGAGCCTATCGCGGGCAGGGGACGACCAGGACCGTCACCTCGCTGGCGGTGGTGCTGCTCATCGTGGTCGGCGCGCTCGTCTACATGCAGCCCGCGGGCAAGCAGGTCACCTTCGGCGGCAGCTTCATCGTCGACGATTTCGCCCGCTTCATGAAGATCCTGGCCTTGATCGGCTCGGCGGCGACACTGGTGCTCTCGACCGAGTTCCTGTCCGATCCGTCGCGGCGGATCTTCGAATATTCGATCCTGGTGCTGCTCTCGACGCTCGGCATGATGGTGCTGATCTCGGCCGGCGATCTGATCTCGCTCTATCTCGGCCTCGAATTGATGTCGCTGGCACTCTATGTCGTGGCGGCCTCGAACCGCGACAATGCCAAGTCGACCGAAGCTGGTCTGAAGTATTTCGTGCTCGGCGCGCTGTCGTCGGGAATGCTGCTCTACGGCGCCTCGCTGGTCTATGGCTTCACCGGCACGGTCAGCTTCACCGGCATCGCATCGGCCGCGACGGTCTCGAATGTCGGCCTCGTCTTTGGCCTGGTCTTCCTGCTCGCCGGCCTCTGCTTCAAGGTCTCGGCCGTGCCGTTCCACATGTGGACGCCGGACGTATATGAAGGCGCGCCAACGCCGGTTACCGCCTTCTTCGCCTCGGCGCCGAAGGTGGCCGCGCTTGCGGTCTTCACCCGCGTCACGCTGACCGCATTCCCCGGCATCGTCTCGCAGTGGCAGCAGATCCTGGTGTTCGTGGCGATCGCCTCGATGGCGCTCGGCTCCTTCGCCGCGATCGGCCAGAGCAACATCAAGCGCCTGATGGCGTACTCTTCGATCGGCCACATGGGCTTCGCGCTGGTCGGCCTCGCCTCCGGCACGGTCGAAGGTGCGCAAGGCGTGTTGATGTACATCGTGATCTATGTCGCGATGACGCTCGGCTCGTTTTCGATCATCCTTGCCATGCGGCGCAACGGCCAGGCCGTGGAGCAGATCAGCGATTTCGCAGGTCTGTCGCGAACCAATCCGCTGCTCGCCTTCATGTTCGCGATGCTGCTGTTCTCGCTCGCCGGCATCCCGCCGCTCGCCGGCTTCTTCGCCAAATGGTACGTTTTCGTCGCCGCCATCAAGGCGAACCTGTTCACGCTCGCGGTCATCGGCGTGCTGACCAGCGTCGTCGGCGCCTACTACTATCTCGCCATCGTCAAGACGATGTACTTTGACGAGCCGGCCGGCCAGGTCGATCCTGTCAGGATCGAGGTGCGAACGGTGCTGGCGGTCGCGGGCTTGTTCAACCTGCTGTTTGCGCTGTTCGCAGGCCCCGTGGTGAGCGTCGCCTCCGCCGCGGCAAAGTCGCTGTTCTAGGATGCGGTTCGCGCTCGGTCCTCGTGCACAATCGGCGGGCTACAAGCTCGCGGCCTTCGAACGGACCGGCTCGACCAATACCGACGCGATCGAGCACGCCCGCGCCGGCGAACGCGGCCCGATGTGGTTCGTCACGTCCGAGCAGACCGCCGGCCGCGGCCGGCGCCAGCGCGCTTGGATCGCGCCCCGGGGCAATCTCGCGGCCAGCATCCTCGAAGTCATGGACGTCGCCCCTGCCGTCGCCGCGACGCTCGGCTTCGCCGCGGGGCTCGCGGAGGAGGCGGCGCTCGAGAAGGTCAGCCTGGAGGCGGCGCTTCGCCTCGGCGAGGGTCGTCCCCGCTATGCCCTGAAATGGCCGAACGACGTGCTTGCCGGCGGCAAGAAGCTGGTCGGCATTGCGCTCGAGGCCGAGGCCATTGGCGATCGCCTTGCCGTGGTCGTCGGCATCGGAACCAATGTCGTCGCGGCGCCGGAGGGCACGCCGACGCCGGCGGTGTCGCTGGCCGCGCTCGGCGTCCAGATCAGCGCGGAGGAGCTGTTTGCTGCCCTGTCCGACGCCTGGGTCGAGTTCCGCGGGATCTGGGACAATGGCCGCGGCTTTGCCGAGATCCGCAGGCTCTGGCTGCAACGCGCAGCCGGTCTCGGCGAGAAGGTCGCAATCCACACGGGAGCGACGACGCTGGAAGGCATTTTTGACACTATCGATGACACAGGCTGCCTAATCGTCCGCACCGCGGAGGGGCGGCGGGTGCCGGTCGCAGCAGGCGAGGTGTTCTTCGGCCCGGCCGCCTCCGTGGGAGCTGTGTGATGGCGAGGCCTGACGAACTCGTGTTTGCGCCACTCGGCGGTGTCGGCGAGATCGGCATGAACCTGTCGATCTACGGCCTCGGCAACCGCCAACAGCGCGCCTGGCTCGCGGTCGATCTCGGCGTCTCCTTCGGCGACGAGGAGCACCTGCCGGGCATCGACCTGATCATGCCGGACATCTCTTTCCTGGAGAAGGAGCGCAAGAACCTGATGGGTCTGGTGCTGACCCACGCCCATGAGGACCATTTCGGCGCCATCATCGATCTCTGGCCGAAGCTGCAATGCCCGATCTACGCGACCAAATTCAGCGCGGCCTTATTCGAGGCCAAATGCGCCGCCGAGCGCGGTGCTCCGAACATTCCGGTGACGGTGGTCCCGTCGGGGGGCCGCATCGATGTCGGCCCGTTCAACGTCGAGTTCATCCCGATGGCGCACTCGATTCCGGAAGCGCATGCGCTGGCGATCCACACCGAGGTCGGCATCGTGCTGCATACCGGGGACTGGAAGATCGACCCGACCCCGACGCTGGGGGCCCCGACCGACGAGAAGCGCCTGCGCGAGCTGGGCGAGGAGGGCGTGCTCGCCCTGATCGGCGATTCCACCAACGCCGTGCGCGACGGCCGCTCGCCGTCGGAGGCCGAGGTCGCCAGAACCATTATCGATCTGGTCAAGGCCGCCAAGGGCCGCGTTGCGGTGACGACGTTCGCCTCCAACGTCGCCCGCATCAAGGCCGTGGCTGAGGCTGCGAAAGCCGCCGACCGCGAGGTTGTCGTGGTCGGCCGCGCCATGGAGCGCGTGGTGCAGGTCGCGCGCGAGACCGGTTATCTCGACGGCGTGCAGAATTTCCGCTCACCCGACATTTACGGCCATCTTCCGCAGGACAAGGTGCTGGCGCTGTGCACCGGCAGCCAGGGTGAGCCGCGCGCGGCGCTAGCGCGCATCGCCAATGACGATCATCCCGAGATCACGCTCAACCGCGGCGACAGCGTCATCTTCTCCTCGCGCACCATTCCCGGCAACGAGAAGGCCGTCGGCTCGATCATCAACAATCTGGTGCTCCAGGGCGTCGAGATCATCACCGACCGCGACCATCTGGTCCATGTCTCCGGCCATCCCCGCCGCGACGAGTTGCGCGACCTGATCTCCTGGGTGAAGCCGCAGCTTCTGATCCCCGTCCATGGCGAGGCCCTGCACCTGCACGAGCACGCAAAGCTCGCGCGCGCCGCCGGCGTGCCGCGCGTGCTGGTCTGCCGCAACGGCGACCTCGTCAAGCTCGGGCCCGGCGATCCCGGCATTATCGGCGAGGTGCCGTCGGGCCGTCTCTACAAGGACGGCACGATTTTGGAGGACTCCAAGTCCCGCGCGGTGGTCGAGCGGCGGCGCATGGCCTTTTCCGGTTGCGCCTTCGTTGCTGTCGCCATGACGGAGCAGGGCGAGCTCGCCGATGATCCCGAGATCGATCTGGTCGGAATCCCCGAGAAGAACAGGGCGGGCGAGGCCTTCGACGACATCGTCTTCGACGCCGTGGTCTCTACCATCGAGGGCCTGCCGCGGCCGCGCCGCCGCGATCCTGACGCGCTGGCTGAATCGGTGCGACGCGCTGTCCGGGCCGTGATCAACGAACATTGGGGCAAGAAGCCCCCCTGTCTGGTACACGTGCTGACAGTTTGAGGAGGGGAAGATGCTGGGCCGGCTCAACCATGTGGCGATCGCGACCAAGGACGCCGTCAAGGCCGCCAAGATCTATGGCGCGGCGTTCGGGGCGCAGATCTCGGAAGCCGTCGCGCTGCCCGAGCATGGCGTCACCACCGTATTCGTGACGCTGCCCAACACCAAGATCGAGTTCATCGAGCCCTATGGCGAGGCCTCGCCGATCGCCAAATTCCTCGAGCGCAACGCCGACGGCGGCATTCATCATGTCTGCTACGAGGTCGTCGACATCATCGCCTCGCGCGACACCTTGGTGAAGGAGGGCGCGCGCGTGCTCGGCGACGGTGTGCCCAAGATCGGCGCCCACGGCAAGCCGGTGCTGTTCCTGCACCCCAAGGATTTTTCCGGCGCGCTGGTCGAGATCGAGCAGGCATAAGGCCGCCCTATGGCCATCCAGATATCGACCGCCATCGCGATCTACTTCGTCATCTGGTGGGTCGCGCTGTTCCTGACGCTGCCGTTCGGCGTGCGCAGCCAGCATGAGGACGGCGTCGGTGCGCCCGGCACCGATCCCGGCGCGCCGGTCCTGACGCGGATGGGACGCAAGCTGATCTGGACCACGATCATCTCGGCGATCATCTATGCGCTAGGCATGATGGCGTATCATGCCGGCTATCTGTCGATCGAGCGCCTGTCGAAGATGATGGGAATGCCGTTCTAGCTATCTCTCAACCGAGCGGGACTACCGCGTCCTGTGAGCGGTTTCCGTGCGGCCCATTCTTCGAGACGCCCGCCGTTGGCGGGCCCTCAGGATGAGGACAGAGTGCGCGGCAGCAGTTCCAACGAGCGCCGATGTCCGTTAGCTTCATCCCGAGGAGACCGCGAAGCGGTCGTCTCGAAGGGGAGGCGTGCGCGCTCGTCTTGCCTAAAAATTTTGTGCTTTTTTATTGGGGTCAAAAGGACTTTTCAGCGGGTCGTTATTGCGCTTCTGGTGCTGATCGTCGCCGGTCTCGGTGCCGTCGGCTATGTCGAATGGAAGATGGCGGTGCAGGTGCGCACCCTGAAGGCGTTCGTCGAGGGCTACGTCTTCAACGAAGCCGTGATGGCTTGCGAGCAGGCCAAGAGCTCGACGCCGTTCAAATGGAACGGCGGCAAGAGCACTTCGGTGATCGGCCTGAACTCGGTCAAGCTCGACAAATACACCGTCAGCGCCAGCTACACCCTGGTGGCGGATAGCGTCTATTGTGATTACGATCCGATCAAAAGAAAGGCCGAGATCGGCTCGAGCTTCCTGGAGCGGGAGTAACGATCCATGCCAAACATGGGATGGGATCGTCATGGTCGAGGCGCAGGCGGGGGTTACCGGATTCTGCATGAGGCGGCGTTGCGGGATTATCTCGCAGGCCTGCCGGAGCTTAGGGCACTGCTCGGCGGCGAGCCGCCATCCTGGGCGATCACCGAGGTCGGCGACGGCAATCTCAACCTCGTCTTTATCGTCAAGGGCAACCGCGGCGGCATCGCCGTGAAGCAGGCGCTGCCCTATGTTCGGCTCGTCGGCGAGAGCTGGCCGCTGCCGCTGTCGCGGGCTCATTACGAATACCTGGCGCTGTCGAAGCAGGCCCAGCTCGCGCCCGGCCTCGTGCCGGCGCTGCTGCATCACAACGAGGCGCTGGCGCTCACGATGATGGAGCTGCTCGAGCCCCACATCATCATGCGCAAGGGGTTGGTCGCGGCAACGCAATATCCGCGCTTTGTCGACGACATCACCACCTTCATGGCGAGGACCTTGTTCTTCACCTCCGACCTTGCGCTCTCCGCGGCCGAGAAGAAGCAGGGCATCGCCGCCTTCGCCGGCAATCATGCGCTGTGCAAGATCACCGAGGACCTGATCTTCACCGATCCCTACCGCATCGCTGAGCAGAACCGCTGGACCGCGCCGTATCTCGACGGCCTGGCGGCAAGCCTCCGCGATGACATGGACCTGCATGTGGCGATCTCCCGCCTCAAGCTGAAGTTCATGGCAAGCCCCGAGGCGCTGATTCACGGCGACCTCCACACCGGCTCGATCATGGTGACGGAGAGCGAGACGCGTGTGATCGACCCCGAATTCGCGTTCTACGGCCCGATCGGGTTCGACGTCGGGGCCGTGCTCGCCAACCTCCTGATGGCCTATTTCGCCTCCGCCGGCCACGAGCGCTCGCCGGGCGAGCGCGCCGCATTCGAGGCCTGGGTGCTGGAGACGGTCGAGCAGGTCTGGCGCGAGTTCGCCCGCAAATTCCTCGACCTCTGGCGCGCCGGAGCCGGAGGCGATGCCTATCCCGTCTCGCTCTTTGCCGGCGAGCAGGGCGCCGCACGGCTAGAAGCCGAGCGGCAGGCCTACATGCAGCGCCTGTTCGCCGACGCGGTCGGCTTCGCAGCCGCAAAAATCATCCGCCGCATCTTCGGGCTCGCCCACAACATCGATTTCGAGCTGATCGCGGACCCGCGCACGCGGGCGATCAGCGAAGCCCGCGCCGTACGGCTGGCGCGGGCGATGATGGTGGAGGCGGGGGCGTTTGCAGCTATCGGCGACGTCACCAGTGCAGCGCGGAAACTGCGCGACTGGCAGCCGGAGTTCGCCGTCGGCCAGGCGTGACGAATTTGGACCCGGTCGGCGATCCGGCTTCACCTCTCCCACGGGAGAGGTGAAGCCCGCATAGGTCATTCCTTCAAGGCGCTTGCATTCGACATGCTGTGAATGGTCAACTCGCCGATCAGAGCACGCCTACATTCGGGGGACACATGATGTTCAGGACAATGGCGATCGTTGCTGGCTTGGGACTGGCGCTTGCCGCCACGGCGGAGGCCCAGACACCGCGCAAGGGCGGAACCATCCGCATGACCGCGCCCTATGGCTCGAGTTTCACTAGCCTGGACATTCACACGACGCAGCGCGCCCAGGACGAGATCTACGCCAAGGCTCTGCACCGGTCGCTCTACATCTGGAATTCCACGGAAGGCAAGCCGGTTCTGGAGCTTGCCAAGGAGCATGTGGTCTCCGGCGGAGGCCTCGTTCACACCTTCAAGCTGCGGGACGACGCGTATTTCCACAATGGCCGCAAGATGACGGCTGACGACGTCATCTGGTCCTACAATCGGATCATGGACGGCACCAAGGCCTATCCCGGCGCGCGCTTCGTGCGTGTGATCGAGGGCGCGGCCGCGGTCGAGAAGGGAGAGGCCAAAGAGATCTCCGGCCTGAAGAAGATCGACGACTTCACCCTCGAAATGAAGCTGACCGAGAAGGTCGATCCGGGCTTTTACTTCTTTAACGCGCTGACCTCGATCTATCCCGCCGACGAGGGCGCCAAGGAAAGCTTCATCCAGAAGCCGATCGGTCTTGGACCCTTCAAGTTCGTCGAGCACGTGCCGGGATCGCGCATCGTCCTGGAGCGGTGGGACCGGTTCTACAAGCCCGGCAAGCCCTATGCCGACAAGCTCATCGTGTCGATCATGGGCGAGGCCGCGGCCCGCGATGTCGCTTTCCGCAACAAGGAGATCGACACGTCCGTGCTCGGGCCCGCGCAATATGTCGCCTATCAGGCCGACCCTGGCCTCAAGGGCACCATCGTCGAAGTCGCCGAGGTCTTCACCCGTCACATGGGAATGAATCCGACCTTCAAGCCGTTCGCCGACAAGCGCGTCCGGCAGGCGATCAACCACGCGATTGATACCGACCTGATCATCAACAAGCTGGTCAAGGGCAAGGCCTATCGCGCCACGAGCTGGCTGCCTCTGACCTCGCCGCTCTACGACAAGGCGATGAAGCCCTATGCCTTCGATCCCGCGAAGGCAAAGCAGTTGCTTGCGGACGCCGGCTATCCCACCGGCTTTGAGTTCGAATGGACGACCAGTCAAAACGAAAGCTGGGGTCTGCCGATCGTCGAGGCCATCATCCCGATGCTGGACCGCGTCGGCGTCAAGGTGAAGGTCAAGCAGGTCGAGACCGCGGTGCTGGCGGAGGTGATCCGCAAGGGCGACTTCCAGGCCTATGTCTATTCCATGGCGACAGGCCCGGATCCCCAGGCGGCGCTGAAATGCTTCTACTCGTCGACGCCGCAATCAGCGTGCAATTACACGTCCTTCAAAAACGCGGATTTCGACAAGCTGATCGACGAGGCCGGACAGGCCGACGACGATGCAAAACGCGACCAATTGCTCCGGAAGGCCAATGCCCTGCTCTATGAAGAGGCTCCGGTCTGGTTCTTCAACTACAACAAGGCGGTCATGGCGGTGCAGCCGTGGCTGAAGGGGATTCAGCTGAATGCGACGGAACTGACCCATCAAAACGTCGAGGACCTCTGGGTGGACGAGACATCGCCCGCCAAGTGACCCGCGCTCTCACCCTTCCTCGATCGCAGGAAGCGACGGAGGGAGGGAGGAACAGTTGCAATGCTCGCCTTCCTGATCCGTCGAATCCTGCAAACCGTTCCGACCGTGCTGGCCGTGGTGCTGGTGGTCTTCGTCCTGTTCAGCGTGGTGCCTGGCAGCATCGTATCGAGCATGAGCGATGACGGCCGCGGTGCAGCCGACCCGCAGGTCGTGGAGCGCATGAAGAAGCAGCTCGGCCTCGACGATCCCGTCTACATGCGCTTTGGCGCCTACATCGGCAAGCTTGCGACAGGTGATCTGGGGACGTCGTTCCGGACCCGCGAGCCGATCACGACCATGATCGCAAAACGGATGTGGCCGACGGTGCAATTGATATTCGCAGCCTTGACGTTTGCGATCGCGATCGGCGTTCCGCTCGGCTTTGTCGCAGCCTTGCGACCAGGCGGCATCGTCGACACGGTCTCCATGGTCGTCGCGGTGTCGGGCCTTTCAATGGCCAAATTCTGGCTCGGGCTGCTGTTGATGTACCTGTTCGCCTTGAAGCTTGGCTGGCTGCCGAGCTTCGGCTATGGCGACGGCAGCCTCAAATATCTGATCCTGCCGGCCGTGACGCTCGGCGTCTCGCCGATGGCGCTGCTGGCCCGGACGACGCGCGCCGCGGTGCTCGAGATCATGACCGCCGATTTTGTCCGCACCGCGCGCTCCAAGGGCATGAGCGAGACGCGTGTCGTGAAGTGGCACGTGATGCGCAACGCTCTCGTCCTGATTCTCACGACAATGGGCCTGCAATTCGGCGCGTTGATGGGGCAAGCCGTCGTCGTCGAGAAATTGTTCTCATGGCCGGGCATCGGCTCGCTGCTGGTCGACAGTGTCCTCCAACGCGATATTCCGGCCGTCCAGGGCTCAATTCTCGTGGTGGTGCTGTTCTTTCTCGCGCTCAATTTGCTGATCGACGTGCTCTACGGCGTGATCGATCCCAGGATCAGATACGCATGAAGCTCCGCGCCAATCTCGTCATCGGCGGCGCGTTGTTCGCGCTTGCGATCCTGGTCGGCCTGCTCGCGCCATGGCTGGCGCACACCGATCCCGTCATGGACGCCAACCTCATGAATGCAGAGGAGGCGCCGAGCTGGACCTGGTGGTTCGGCACCGACGGGCAGGGCCGCGACATCTACTCCCGCGTCGTGTATGGCGCGCGCGTCTCGCTGACGGTCGGCATCGTCTCCCAGCTCATCAACAGCGTCATCGGCGTGGCACTGGGCCTCAGCGCCGGCTATTGGGGCGGCTGGTGGGACGATGTCGTCAACGCCCTGACCAACCTCATGCTCGCGATCCCGTCGCTGATCTTCGCGCTGGCAATCATGGCGGTGCTTGGACCCGGCCTGACCAGCCTGCTCATCGCGCTCGGCTTGACCAACTGGTCCTTCTCCTGCCGGATCGCACGGGCCTCGGCGCTGTCGCTGAGGAGCCAGGGCTATGTGCAGGCCGCAACCGTGCTCGGCTACGGCGATATGCGCATCATGATCACGCAGCTGCTGCCCAACATGCTCGGACCGATTGTCGTCATCGGCACGCTCGGCATGGGCAGTGCGGTCCTGTCCGAAGCCGCATTGTCGTTCCTCGGCCTCGGCGTGCGTCCGCCGTTTCCGAGCTGGGGCAGCATGTTGTCGGAAGCCCGCGACCAGATCACGACGGCGCCGTGGCTCTCGGTTTTCCCGGGCCTTGCCATCTTCCTGACGGTGCTCGGCCTCAATTTGCTTGGCGACGGCCTGCGCGACATTCTCGATCCGCAGTCGCGGAGCCGGCGCACATGACGGGCTCGCCGCTGATCGAAGTCGAGGATCTGCGCATCGATCTCAACGACGGATCCCGCAAGGTCCCCGCAGTCGAGGGCGTTTCGTTCCGCATCGATCGTGGCGAGACCTTCGGTCTTGTCGGTGAATCCGGCTGCGGCAAGAGCATCACGGCGCTTGCTCTGATCGGCCTGCTGCGGCCGCCATTGTCGATCGGGGGCGGCGTCATCCGCTTCGAGGGGCGGGAGATCCAGCACCTTTCCGCCGCCAAACAGCGGGCGCTGCGCGGCAACCGCATCGCCATGATCTTCCAGGAGCCGATGACGGCCCTGAACCCGGTCTCGCCTGTGGGCCGACAGATCGCCGAGATGTTCGTGCTGCACAAGGGCAAGAGCTGGCGGGAAGCCAATCAGCTGGCGGTGGATGCACTGGCGAGCGTCCGCGTCCCCGCGCCCGAGCGGCGCGTGAAGGATTACCCGCACCAGCTCTCGGGCGGCATGCGGCAACGCGTGATGATCGCCATCGCGCTGGCCTGCGGTCCTGATCTCCTGATTGCAGACGAGCCGACCACCGCGCTCGACGTGACCGTGCAGGCGGAGATCATCGAGCTGATGCGCAATCTATGCGCCGAGCGGGGGACGGCCATCCTGATGATCAGCCACGATCTCGGCCTGGTCGCCAATGTCTGCCGCCGCGTTGCCGTCATGTATGCCGGCCGCATCGTCGAGGAGCGCGGCTCGGCGGATATTTTCCGCTCGCCCTCGCACCCCTATACGCAAGGCCTCGTCGCCTCGCTGCCCCGGCTCGGCAGTCGCGCTGCGCTTGGCCGGACCAGGCTCAAGGAGATCGCGGGCGTCGTTCCCGCGATCACAAGCTTCCCGGACGGATGCCGGTTCAATCCGCGCTGCGCGCAGGCGACCGATATTTGCCGAACCACTGCGCCGGGGACGGATTTGCTGGGCGCCGGCGGTCTGGTGAGGTGTCACCATCATGCATGAGCCACAGGGGAGGCCGGACGACGATCTCATTCTCAGCGTCGAGGATCTCGCAGTCCATTTTCCGCTGCGGGGCGGCTTGCTAGGCCGCGAAAGACGGCTGCTCCGTGCCGTCGACGGTGTCGATCTCAGCTTGAGGCGCGGCGAATGCCTCGGCCTCGTCGGCGAGTCCGGCTCGGGCAAATCGACGATTGCGCTCTCGATCCTCGGTCTCCTGACACCGACGCGCGGCCGCATCGTGCTGGACGGGCAGGTCGTCACGAACAGGCAGTCCGCGGACCGCAAGGCGCTGGCTCGCATCGTGCAGATCGTGTTCCAGGATCCCTACGCCTCGCTCAATCCGCGCCAGACCGTTCGCCGCACGCTCGAAGATCCCTTGCGCGTCCATGGCGTGACCGCGAAAAGCGAGATCGAGGATCGCGTCGCGACGATGCTGCGGCATGTGGGACTGCGGCCCGAACAGGCTGACCGCTACCCGCATGAATTCTCGGGCGGCCAACGTCAGCGCATCGGCATTGCGCGGGCGCTGATCCTCAATCCCAGGATTGTCATCTGCGACGAACCGGTCTCGGCGCTCGATGTCTCAATCCGCGCCCAGATCATCAATCTCTTGCTGGAATTGAAGGAGACACTCGGTCTGTCCTACATCATGATCAGCCATGACCTCGGCGTCGTCGAGCACATGAGCGACCGCGTCGCCGTGATGTATCTCGGCCGCATCGTCGAGAATGGCCACTGGCGCGAGATTTTTGAACGGCCGGCGCATCCCTATACGCAGGCCCTGATCGCCGCCATCCCCGATCCCTTGCGCCACGCCCCGCTGGCGACCACGGGCGGTGACCTGCCCAATCCGCTCAATCCCCCGGACGGATGCGCGTTCAGCCCGCGCTGTCGTTACGCCGAAGCGGTGTGCCGGAGCGAGCCGGGGCCGGCGCTGGAGACGCGGCCGGACGGGCACGCGGTGAGGTGCTGGCGAGCTGACGAGATCGCCTATCAGACGTCATTGGCCGCGACGTAGCAGCTTGCTCAATGTCCGCTTCGACCCGAAAGCGACGGAATGGCTTTGTTGCCGCGAAGTGATGCAATGGGCCAAGAGGGATCAGCCCTATTTGCCACGATATCTGAGAGCGTCCGCCAGCAGCGTAAACGCCGGCGAGGGTTGCCGCCGGCTCGGATAGTATAGATGATAGCCAGAGAACGGCGGACACCAATCCGCCAGTACGCGAAGCAGCCGGCCTTGCGATACGTACGGCTGCACGTGTCCCTCAGTCAGGTAGGCGAGGCCTAGACCCTTCAACGCGCCATCGAGAAGGAGACCGGCGCTGTTGAATACCAGCTGCCCCTCGACCCGCACATTGAGCTCGCGCCCATTCTTCTCGAACTCCCAAGCGTAGAGGCTGCCGCCGTGCGTCGGCAGGCGCAGGTTGAGACAGTTGTGTTGAGTCAGGTCCTGCGGCGTTTTCGGCCGCTTGCGATCGACGAAGTACGATGGCGAGCCGACGACGGCCATTCGGAGATCGGGGCTGACGCGCACGGCGATCATGTCCTTGGCGACGAGCTCCCCGGGGCGGATGCCGGCATCGACCTGCTGTGCCACGATGTTGGTCAGCCCGTAGTCGATGATGACCTCGACATGGATGTCGGGGTACTTAGGCAGGAGCTTCCCAAGCGCCGGCAGAAGGATCTCGGCGGCAGCGTATTCGGTAGCCGTCAGCCGAACGGTTCCAGCAGGCTTCTCCCGCAATTTGCCCAGCTCGGCGAGATCTGCATCCATCTCGGTGAACTTGGGGCCGACACTTAGGAACAGCCGTTCCCCGGCTTGTGTCGGGGTGACGCTGCGCGTCGTCCGGTTCAACAATCGAACCCCGAGCCGCTCCTCTAGGCCACGGACGATCTGGCTGAGCGCGGACTGCGTCATGCCCAGCTTCGCCGCCGCGCGCGTGAAATTGCGTTCCCTCGCGACAGCGAGAAAGGCGATGAGGTCGCTTGCGTCGTCCCGATTCATCCATAAGCCTGCCTAATGACTGCATTCACAATTTATCACCTAATCGCGCGGGCGAGGAAGGCCTAGGTTCTGATCAGCCATCGAGCCGCAGCACGGCTCCAGAAGAAGGCAAGGACCTATGACAGACGGAATCAAGCACAAGATCGTCGTGGTGACCGGAGCGAGCAGCGGGCTAGGCGAGGCCACTGCGCGGCTCCTGTCGGCGCAGGGCGCGACTGTCGTGCTCGGCGCCCGGCGGGCGGATCGCCTCCAGGCGCTCGCGAACGAGATCGAGGCGCGCGGCGGGAACGCGCATGCTCTGGAAACGGATGTGACCCGCCGAGAACAGGTGAAGGCACTTGTCGACTCTGCAGTGCAGACCTACGGCCGCATCGACGTCATGATCAACAATGCCGGTCTGATGCCGCAGGCTCCGCTCGAGCAACTGAACGTCGACGAGTGGGACCGGATGATCGACGTCAACCTCAAAGGAGTGACGTACGGCATCGCCGCCGCGCTTCCGCACATGCAGCGGCAGAAGTCGGGTCATTTCGTCAACGTGTCGTCCGTCGCGGGACACAAGGTCGGACCCGGCTTCGCCGTCTACGCGGCGACGAAGTTCGCCGTCCGCGCGCTGTCGGAAGGCCTGCGGCAGGAGGTGAAGCCTTACAACATCCGGACGACGGTGATCTCGCCGGGTGCGGTGGCGACCGAGCTCCTGAATACGATCTCGGACCCCGCGGCAGCGGCGGGAATCCGCTCGTTCTATGATCAGGTGGCAGTGCCCGCAGAATCGTTCGCGAGGGCCGTTGCGTTCGCGCTGAGCCAGCCTGCGGAAGTCGACATCAACGAGATCCTCTACAGGCCGACCAGGCAGGAGCTCTGAGGCATGTCGATCGCAGCCACGCAGCAGCCTGTCTCGGCGCCCGGAGTCACGGCCACGCTGCTCCCGATCATGGGTGTCGTCTTCGTCGCCTTCCTCGTCATCGGCGTGGCCATGCCCGTGCTTCCTCTTCACGTGCACGATGGGCTGGGTCTCGGCACGTTCGTGGTGGGCCTCGTCGCCGGAAGCCAGTTCGCCGCATCGTTGATCTCCCGGCCGTGGGCCGGTCACTTCTCTGACGCGCGGGGAGCCAAGCGTGGGGTCGTCGCCGGCCTGCTGGCGGCGGCCGCCGCGGGGCTGCTGTATTTGCTGTCGCTTGGCTTCAGCGGGTCTCCGTTGCGCTCGGTCGCGATCCTCCTCTTGGGCCGTGGGCTCCTCGGCGGAGCGGAAAGCTTCATCATCACGGCCGCGGTGAGCTGGGGGCTGGCGCTCGCCCATTCCGGCAACACCGGTAAGGTCATTGCCTGGGTCGGATCGCCCATGTTCGCAGCCTTCGCGATCGGCGCCCCTGCCGGCTCCGCGCTATATGCGGCCCACGGCTTCGCGGCGATCTCGCTCGCGACCACATTGGCGCCGCTCGTCGCTCTGCCGCTGGTCGCTCTGCTCCCGGCGGTCGCGCCGGAGAAGCACGCGCGCGCCTCCTTCGTCGAAGTGATCGGTGCAGTCTGGGTGCCAGGTCTGGGCTCGGCACTCGGCTCCGTGGGCTTTGGCGCAGTCACCACGTTCGTCGCCCTGCTGTTCGCGACGAGGGGATGGGCCAACGGATGGTCCGCCTACACCACGTATGCGATCGCCTTCATCCTGGCCCGCGTGTTCTTCAGCCATCTGGCCGACAGGATCGGCGGAGCGAAGGTCGCGCTGGTCTGCGCGGCGATCGAGGCCGTCGGCCAGGCGCTGATCTGGCTGGCCGTTCGTCCGGAGATGGCCCTCGCCGGCGCTGCGCTCACCGGCTTCGGCTTCTCGCTGGTCTATCCCGGCTTCGGCGTGGAGGCGGTCCGCCGCGTGCCGGCGCAGAGCCGTGGCCTCGCCATGGGCGCCTACACCGGTTTCCTCGATCTCGCCCAGGGTCTCGCCAGCCCTGCGCTCGGATTGATCGCGGCCGGAGGGAGACTGAACGCTCTGTTTCTCGTCAGTTCGGCGACCGTGCTGTGCGCGTCGCTCGTCGCTTGGTGGCTGATCGCGAACCCGATGACATCGGAAGGATCCCTACAATGAGAACGCTCGCCGCGACTTTGATCTCACTCTGCCTGTTCGCCGTCGCGGCCGCGGCGCAGGCACCCCACCAAGGAGCAAACGGCATGCCCAAGCCCGAAGACATCCGCGCCGTCGCGCCGGCCCTCGAAGGGTATGCGCAGAAATTCATCGTCGACGACCTGTGGAAGCGAACGGGCCTCTCCCGTCGCGACCGCGGCATCGTCACGGTTGCCGCGTTGATCGCCCGCGACCAAATCGTCGAACTGCCGCACTACCTGGCCCTCGCGCTCGACAGCGGCGTGAAGGCGTCGGAGATATCGGAGATCATCACCCACTTGGCGTTCTACACGGGCTGGGCAAACGCGATGGATGCGATCCCGGCGGCCAGGGAAGTGTTCAAGAGCCGCAACATCGGAGCCGACCAGCTCCCGCCGGCCTTAGGACCGCAGCTCCCGCTCGACGAGGCGGCGGAGAAGCAGCGGGCCACGCGCGTCGGAGAGCAGTTCGGGCAAACCACGCCAAGCCTCGTCGAGTACACGACAGACGTGCTGTTCCGGGATCTCTGGCTCCGGCCGGCTCTCGCTCCCCGCGACCGCAGCCTCGTCACCGTGAGCGCTCTCATCGCGACCGGTCAGGTCGCGCAGATCGCCTATCACCTGAACCGCGCGATGGACAACGGGTTGACGCGGGAGGAAGCCGGCGAGGTGCTCGGCCATCTCGCCTTCTACGCCGGCTGGCCCAACGCATTCTCCGCAGCGCCGGTCGTCAAGGACGTCATCGAGAAGCGTCCACACTGAGGAATCCAGCAATGCCACACGTCATCGTCAAACTCTATTCGGGCAAAAGCCAACTCCAGAAGCAAGCCCTTGCGCAAGCGGTCGCCGAAGCGGTCACTGGCGCGCTCTGCTACGGAGAGGAATCCGTTTCCGTCGGCATCGAGGACGTCGAGCCGAAACACTGGACCGAAAAGGTCTACAACCCCGACATCATTGCCAAGCCGGACACCATCTACAAGAAGCCCGGGTACGACCCTCGATGAGCGAAGGCGTGAGATGATCACACGTCGGAACGTACTCGTCAGCGGCGCCGTCGCTGTTACCATCGGAGTTCACCGGGCGCTCTCGTCCGAAACACAGAAGGAATCTCAAATGGATATCGACATCAAACGAAACGGCTCGCGTCCCTCCCAAAAGGGACCGGAAGACTGGTTCACTGGGACGGTCCGGATCGACCCGCTGTTCCAGGCTCCCGATCCGGCCCGAGTAGGAGCTGGCCAGGTCACGTTCGAGCCCGGCGCTCGGACAGCCTGGCACACGCATCCCCTAGGTCAGACCCTAATTGTGACCGCCGGGCTTGGGTGGGTGCAGCGTGAGGGCGGTGCGATCGAGGAGATTCGGCCCGGCGACGTTGTCTGGTTTCCTCCCGGACTGAAGCACTGGCATGGCGCTTCACCGACGACGGCAATGACCCACATTGCGATCCAGGAATCCGTTGGCGGCAAGAATGTTGATTGGTTGGAAAAGGTGAGGGACGACCAGTATCGGAAATGATGGCAGGCGCCATCCCCTTCGCATCAGTTTAGACCGACGCAGCGGGGACTTGCCGGCCGGTTGATGGCCGTTTTGCTAGAAGAAACACCGGCGCCGCGGTCGCTTGACGCCGAGTTGTTGCGGCTTTGCGGTCGCCTCAACTCCTGATGCTGCCGACCAAGCGCGGGGGTGTATTCGAAAGTGCGTGCTCGGCCAGCAAGGCGCGCAGCCATTCGCGGAAGCTCACGATCTCGGGGCAATCCGCGGTGCCTTCAGGCGCGACGAGCCAATCACCCAGTCTCGATCCCTCATCCATCCGCTCGCAGCGATAGCCCGGATGTTGGCCAAGACCGCGAGCGATCAGCAAGTCGACCTTGCCCTCGACCAGCTCGTGCAGGCCGGCGGGCTGCAGCAGCCGCAAACCGATATCTGGATGCGCGCTGCGAAACTCTGCCAATTGGAGGCGGCGCAGGTCGATGCTGCCATGAACGCCCAATTGTAGCAGCACTGCACCTGCCGGCTTCAATTGCGAGGTCGCCTCGGCGATGTGGCGAAAGCCTTCGGATATCCCCGGTAGATAGGCCCGGCCGGCCGCGGTGAGGATGAGCTGCTTATGCAGCCGGTCGAACAGGCGTACGCCGAGGCGCGCCTCCAGCGCTTTCACCTGCTGCCCTACGGCGGCGGGCGTTACGTGCAGCTCGTGCGCGGCCAATTTGAAGCTGAGATGCCGCGCGGCGGCTTCGAAAGCGCGGAGCGCGTTGAGCGGTGGAAGGATGTAAGTCATTGCTGCCCAGTTTGTCACTGAATGGCTGCGTGCTTGCAATAGATTTTCTTGCGCTGAACCGCAGCAATCGTGCTTTGCGCCGCAGCGATGCCGCCGGATAGGGTTCGGCCACAACACGGAGAGACCCCATGCCGCAAGTTCACGTCGTCATCCACAATCCCGCAACGGTCCACGCTCCTGCCGGCGGCTACAGCATGGGACTTGAACTGAAGCAGCATCGCCGTCTCTTGTTCATCAGCGGCCAGGTGCCAGAGAGATCGGACGGTACCGTGCCCGAAGGTTTCGAGGCGCAATGCGAGCAGGCCTGGCGCAACGTCAGGGAAGTGCTCGCCGCTGCGGGTCTGGGCGTCGAGCATCTGGTCAAGGTCACCACGTTCCTGACCGACCGCAACCAGGTCGTGACCAACCGTATTATTCGTCGCGCGGTGCTCGGGGAGCACCAGCCCGCACTGACGGTCGTGATCGTCGAGACCGTCGACAGCAAATGGCTGCTGGAGATCGAGGCGATCGCCGCAGAATGAAACCGGCGTCGCCCACATTGCAATGAGCCAATCATCGGGTGTCCAATGGCTGAGATCCATCCTTTCTACGATACGCATCGGGACGCAATGGAAGCCGCCATGCGGCACCGCCTCGACCTTGCCGATGCGATGTTGCGCGAGCGCGCGCAACTATCCGACATCGAGAAGATCAGGCAGGAAGTCATGGACGAATTCGAAATCGTGCTGACCCAAATGCCCTATGTCGGCGGCGCGGCCAGCCGCATGAGTGATTTCTTCATGCGTCTCACGGGTTTTATGGCCATCAGTCGGGTGCTCCGGCGCCACGGCGTGCCGGTCCCGGTGATCGGGGAGATCGAACGGGAAACCTACAAAGCGCAATTGCTCACCGTGTCAGAGGCGGAACGCCTTGCCTCGGGTCGTCAGTTCATGTCGTCCGAGAACCAGGCTCTGCTGCGCGAGCAGGCGGCAAAGAGCGTCACGGAAAGCCACCAGAGGGAGTTTCCGGAGGACTTCGTCTACGATTTCGTAGAGCCGGATCCAGGAGACAAGTTCGAATTCGGCATCAACTACAAGGCTTGTGGCTTCTGCAAGCTCGCAGCGCGCCACGGTGACAAGGACGTCCTGCCGAACATTTGCGGGCTTGATTTCGACGCCTATGCCACGAAAGGCATCCGCCTGGAAAGAACGCAGACGTTGGCGGGCGGCGCGAGCCACTGCAATTTCCGCTTCTCGCGGCTGCCGTCGCATACGGAGGTCCAGAGTTAGGACGCGTTCCCTGGCTTCGCGATTGAGACGATCCAGGATTCCTCTGCCGGCTTCAGATCGTCATTGCGAGCGCAGCGAAGCAAATCCAGACTGTCACGCCGGAAAGATTCTGGATTTTCGCTGCGCTCGCAATGACGGGGGCAGGCACCGCCTCTCGGAGCCGCCGGCCATGGTGACATCATGCCCCTGTTTTGCCCGACGAGTCAAATCCACTTCGTAAAATCCGCAATTCTGCGAAGCCGCCGGCAAGTCATTGATTTCGCTGGTCCCGGCTACTGTGCATGGGGTTGTTTTCGCTGTTTTCGTTTTGAGGTCCCGTCTACTCCGTCGCTTTTTCCCTCAAGCGCTGCGCATAGACGTTAATGACCAGTGCCGCCAGCAGGATCAGGCCGCGGATCAGGATCTTCAGGAAGCTGTCGATGTTGACGTGGTCGAGTCCGTTATTGAGAACACCAAGAACGAAAAGCCCGACGATGGTGTTGCCGATGCCGCCGCGGCCGCCGAACAGGCTCGTGCCGCCGACAACGACGGCGGCGATGGAGTCGAGCAGGTAGGTGTCGAATTCGTTCTGCTGCGCGCTGCCGAAATGGGCAACGCCGAGCATGCCGCCAATGCCGGAGCAGATCGCCGAGATCACCATGACCGCACCGAGGATCAGCTTGACGTTGAGGCCGGAATATTCGGCCGCCTCGCGATTGCCTCCGACCATGTAGACGTAGCGGCCGAAGCGCGTGTAGGTCAGCACCAGATGCCCGCCGAGCAGCATGATGGCGGCGACGATGACGATCCAGGGGATGCCACCGATCGAGCCCGAGCCGAGCGTCGTGATCAGGCTCGGCACCTTGTAGGCGATCTGGCCGCGCACCAGGAGCGCCGAGATGCCGGCCGCGATCTGCATCATCGCCAGTGTCATGATGAAGGAGGGGATGCCGATCACGGTCAGCCCCAGCGCATTGACGAGGCCGAGCAGCGCGCAGAGCAGGATCGACAGGATGATGGCGACCGCGCCGGGCAGCGGCACATTCGCAATGTTGACGTAGGATTCCTGGAGCGTGAAATAGGCGACCGCGATGCCGGTGACGTTGGCGATGCTGGCGATCGAGAGGTCGATCTCGGCGCAGAGGATCACGAAGGTGAGGCCGACCGCGATGATGCCTGTCACCGACACTTGCGTGAGGATGTTGCCGAGATTGTCGAGCGTCGCGAAGGAGGGGCTGGCGAAGGCGAAGAAGCCGGACAGGAAAATCAGCGTCAGGAATGGCGCGATGTTACGCATCTGCGAGCGCAGGAAGGGCGCAAGTCCCCGCGCTCGCACAGCCACCGCCGGAACCGTGTCACTGCTCGCCATGGTGCTTCTCCGTCACGCCGTTTCCAGCAGGCGGTCCTTGCTGACCGGCTCGTTCCTGAATTCCCGCACCAATGCGCCGCGCTTGAGCACGAGGATGCGGTCGGCCAGCGACAGCACCGTTTCCGGCTCGGTCGACAGCACGATGACGGCAAGCCCCTTGGCGCGGAGGTCGCGGACGATGTTGATGACGTCGTTCTTGGCGCCGACATCCATGCCGCGGGTCGGCTCGCACAGCACCAGAAGCTTGGGCGGATAGGTCAGCCATTTTGCCAGCGCGACCTTCTGCTGGTTGCCGCCGGAGAGCATGCCGAGGTCGAGGCCGACCACGGGCGGTCTGATCTGCAATTGCTCGACCTGGCGCATTGCGATATCGCGCTCCTGCGCCGGCTTGAGCAGCAGCGCCGAGATGCGATCCAAAATGCTGATCGAGATGTTCTTGTAGACCGGCTCCTGGTGAAACAGCATGTCGCGCCGGCTCTCGGGCACCAGCGCCACGCCGGCGCGCCGCGCCGCCGCCGTGCTGGCGAAGGTCTTTGGTGCGCCCTCGACGGCGAGCGTGCCGCTGTCCGGCTTCAGCTTGCCGAACAGGATGCGCGACAGCTCCTGCTGGCCGCAGCCCATGAAGCCGTAGATGCCGAGCACCTCGCCGGCGCGGGCCTCGAACGAGACATCCTGAAGGCTGCGCGCGAGGGAGAGCTGGTCGACCTTCAGGACGACCGGGCTGTCGCTCGGCCGCGGCAGCATCAAATCGTCAGTGTAGCTATGCTCGAGCGTTTCGCCGCCGCGGCCGATCATGGCCTCGATCAGCGCGCCCTTGCTGGTCGCGGCGCTGGCGGTCTCCGCGACCTTCCGCCCGTTGCGGAAGACGGTCACCGTGTCGGACACGCGCAGAATGTCCTCGATGAAATGCGAGATGAAGACGATTGCAGTGCCTTCCTCGCGCAGACGCCGGAGCGTTGTGAACAGCCGCTCGACCTCGGGTGGGGAGAGGGCGGAGGTCGGCTCGTCCAGGATGACGATGCGAGCGCCCGAGAACAGCACGCGGGCGATCTCGATCAACTGCTGGAGTCCGATCGGGAGGTCCCCAAGCCGCGACATCGGGTCGACGTCGATGCCGAAGCGGGCGAGCTGCTCGCCCGCTTCGCGCGCCATCCGCCGCCATTGCACGAGGCCGAACCGGTTGACCGGCTGGTTGCCCAGAAAGACGTTCTCCGCAACCGTGAGGTCGGGCGCAACGCTGAGCTCCTGGTGCACCATGGCGATGCCGGCCGCATGGGCATCGCGCGCCGAGCGGAAACGCGTTTCCGCCCCGTCAACCAGGAAGCGGCCGGAGAATTCGGTGTGCACGCCGGCGATGATCTTCATCAGCGTGCTTTTGCCGGCGCCGTTCTCGCCGACGAGACCATGGATCTCGCCGGGAAGAAGCGCGAAGTCGACACCACGAAGCGCTTCGACGCCGCCGAAGCTCTTCGTGATGCCCTTCAGTTCGAGGATGGGCTGATGTCCCGCAGGCATGGAGGCTCAGATCAGGAAGTGATCCTGCATCCATTGCATCCCGGCGGCATTGGCCTTGGTCACGACCGGGCCGTCGGTGACGACGTTCTTCGGGATTCCCTGTCCGCTCTTCTCGCCGCCGACCACGGCCGATACACCTGCAACGATGGCGCCGCCATGGATGCGGCACGACGGATTGCGCACGGTCGCGAACATGCGACCCTCGCTCACCGCCTGGATCGCCGGCGGCATGGCATCGACGCCGCCAATCAGGATGTTGGTGCGGTTGCGGGCCTTCATGATGTTGTAGGCGGCGAGCGCCATGTCGTCATTGTGGAAGAACGCAGCGTCGATCTGCGGATATTTGGTGAGATAGGTCTCCCAGAGGCGGGCGGTCTTGGAGACGTCCCAGTCGGCCGGTTGGGTGTCGAGCACCTCGATGCCAGGGAATTGCTTGACCACCGAGTTAAAACCCTTGGCGCGTCCTTGCGCGCCGGTGTGGCCGAGCGCACCCTGCGTCATGATGATCTTGCCCTTGCCGCCCATCGCGTTGCACAGCGCCTGAGTTACCGAGGCACCCATGAACTCGTTGTCAGGGGCAAGGAAGGAGTGGACGTTGATCTGGTCGAGCGGCGCAATCAGCGTGTCCATGTCGATGACGGGCGTGCCGGCGTCGATCATCTTCTGCACGGGCTGGGTGAGGGTGCCGATGCCAAAAGCCTGGATCGCGACGAAATCCCATTTCTGCGAGGCCATGTTGTCGATCGCGGCGCGCTGCTTGACCGCGTCGAGCTGACCATCGAACCAGGTCACCTCGACATTGAACAGCTTGCCCCAGAACTCCGCGGCCTGCTTGCCCTGTGCGCACCAGGTGGCCTGGAGGCCCGCGTTGGAGAAGGCCGCCTTCAGCGGTTTCTCGCTTCGTCCGACTTCGGCTGCAAGTGCTGGGTTTATGCCCATGCTGCCGAGGATGGCAGTCGCGGCGCCGGCGGTCGCTGCCGCCTGAAGAAGATCGCGCCTCGTCGTCGAGAAATCTTTCGTCCCGGACATCGCTCGCTCCCATAAAATTTTATCGTCGGCGCGTCATTGAATGCGCGACCGATGTCCGAAAGTGTCTCACAAGAGCTGATGCCACTCAATCTGCAATCAATCGCTGGATCGCAGCATCAGCGTCCGCCTCGATCATCAGCGTGAGCATAGATCCCATCACGAGCTCGCTGCCTTTCGAGCGGAACGTCGCCCCACGTTTCGGGATACTCTTCGAGCAGACGCCGATAGACCCAGCGGCGTCAGATTTCTCGCAGCGCGCCGCCACGAGCTCGAAGCTCCGTTGGACCGGATTGGCGGACGCGCTCATTGGCATCGAAGCCATGGGCAAATAACATGCGGGCAAAAAAAAGCGGGGCCCTGGCCCCGCTCAAAAATTGTGTCGACCCTATTATCCCCGATTCTAAGATTTGCTCTTGATTGACGGGGCGACGCTGCGTTTTGCGCGCCAGGGGCTCCTCCCGAGACTTGGACCACCAGGCTTCGACCTCACGGCCAGCCTGAGCAAGAGGGATGCTAGATCAACTTTTATCACTTGTCATCATTTTCGGCAACGAATGTTCAAAATTCGAGCATGTAACGAAATGATCGGGCTCATATCCCTGTAAATGCATGGGAAATAACGGATTTTTGGGTGAGGGAGGTGGTTTGACTTGCCTCAATGCCGGACCCCTCGCGCCCCGGGGTAGGGTGGCTCCGACCACTTCGAGATGTCTTCGCTGGGCCAACAAGGCGGCGGAACTGACCTCGACTCGGGGCTTGGGGCGGTGTTTAGTTAGGGGACGAACGAACGGTTCGGCGGATGCGCGCGCGCTTGCAAAAATTCCTACCCGTTGTCCTGCTCGCCCTGGTGATGCAGGTGCTGGCGCCGATTGCCGCCTGCTTGGCGGCCGGCCAGGCCGTTGCCGATCCGCTGTCGGCCGGCGTCATCTGCCACAGCGGCGGTGAGCAGAGGGGCCTGAACGATCAGACCGGCAGCCCCACCGCGCACACCGGCGCGTGCGCGCTGTGTTGCTTGGCGCAGGCCAACGCCTCGCTCGATTCGCCGCCCCAAGTTGGGCTCTCCATCCCCTTCCGTCACGCCAAGCGCGTGGCATGGCACGCTTTGGACATATCCGTCGTCGCTGCCGATAGGGGCTTTGGCGCCCAGGCGCGCGCGCCCCCTCAATTTTCCTGACCCGCGACGAACTTGCGCTCGGTGCGGCTTGCTGATGCCGCATCTCGCTTCGCAACAGATCGGCTGCGTGCCGCTGTCAGGAAATGTCCCATGCCTTGTCTTCGTTCTTTGCGGAGTGTGCACGCGCGCTGCATTCTGCTCGCGTCCGTATCGATTTTGGCTTTTCCACACACTTCGGGTGCCCAGGTAAGTCGGTCGGAACTTCCCTCGGTTATTGTTGAAGCTCCACAGCAAAAGCGCGCGGCTCGGGTCCGGCCCCACCGTGAGGCCGTGCGATCAGCGCGTGTGGCGCGAAGCGCACGACCGGCTGGGCTGCCGCAGCAAGCCGCGAGCGTGCAAGGCGCCGGGGTCCCGGGGTCCCTGACGGTGCTGACCGCGCAACAAGCGCTTGCGGAAATCAACCAGACGCCGGGCGGCGTAGCGCTCGTAACGGCGGAAACTTACAGGAATTCGACGCCCGCCAACACGATCAAGGACGTGCTGGACTACGTGCCTGGTGTGTTCGCCCAGCCTAAATGGGGCGACGACACGCGGCTCTCGATTCGCGGGTCGGGCCTGTCGCGCAACTTCCACCTTCGCGGCGTCCAACTCTACATGGACGGCATCCCGATCAACACTGCCGACGGCTATGGCGATTTCCAGGAGATTGACCCTACTGCCTACAAATATGTCGAAGTCTACAAGGGCGGGAACGCACTCCAGTTCGGCGCGAATTCCCTCGGGGGCGCCATCAACTTTGTAACTCCGTCCGGCCGCGATTCATTTCCGAACGGCGTGTCTTTCGACGTCGGAGGTTTCGGCTTCAAGCGGCTTCAGGCGAACGCAGGTGGCGCGAACGGGCCGTGGGACGGTTTCGTGACCGCTTCCACGCAGGCCGCTGATGGATTTCGCGATCATAGCTTCGGCTCGAGCAATCGCTTGAGCGGCAATTTCGGCTATCAATTCTCTCCGGACGTTGAGACACGGTTTTACCTCAACGCCAACGAGGTGCGGCAGCGGATCCCTGGTACCGTGACCAAGGCGTCTGCCTTGACCGATCCGGAGGCTGCCGCTCCGGGGAACGTTGCCATGGATCAGCAGCGTAATATCGATACAGTCAGGTTGGCCAACAAGACGACCGTCCGCTTCGATGACACCAAGCTTGAATTCGGCGCCTTCGGGCTCGACCGCCATCTGATGCATCCGATTTTCCAGTGGCTGGACTACCGCTACAAGGACTATGGAGGCTTCGCGAAGGTCACGGATGACCGCACCATCGGCGGTTTTCGCAACAGACTGGTCGCGGGTGTCTACGTATTGAATGGTAGCATCGACAATCAGCAGTTTGCCAATCTTGCCGGTCAGAAGGGCAGGCTGCTTTCTTCCTCGATCGATCGCTCGGAGAACGCCTCCGTTTATGTTGAAGACAGCTTCTACTTCCTTCCGGGTGTCGCAATGATAGCCGGTACCCAGTTTCTGTACGCAACTCGCAATCGGCAGGATCGCTTCCTCGGCGACGGAGATCAATCGGGAGCAACGCGGTTCAATCTCTGGTCGCCGAAGGCAGGCCTCCTGTGGCAAATCGATCCAACATGGCAAGCTTTCGCAAATGTCTCGCGAAGTGCCGAGGTGCCGAGCTTCGGTGAGAGCTCGATTGGTCCCGGCATTCCAACCATCCCGTTCACCAGGATCCGCGCACAGATCGCGACCACGTACGAAGTCGGAACGCGCATGAGGCGGCCGGATTATGCCTGGGAGCTCACCGCCTATCGCGCCAATATTCGCGATGAGCTGCAATGCCTCTATAGCGCGTTCGGGAATTGCAACGTGACCAATGCCGACCGGACGCTTCACCAGGGAATCGAGGCCGGGGCAGGTGCAACAATCTTTCGCGACATCTTCGTCAGTGGCTCCGCGCCGGACAAGGTCTGGCTTAACGTCTCTTACACGTTCAACGACTTCCGTTTCGACCGCGACCCTGTCTTTGGGGACAATCAATTGCCGGGCGCGCCCCGTCATTACCTGCGCGCAGAGCTCCTCTACAAGCATCCGACGGGTCTCTATGTCGGCCCCAACGTCGAATGGGTGCCACAAGCCTATTTTGTCGATAGCATGAACACGCTCAAGACAGAGCCTTATGCGCTGTTGGGATTGAAAGCCGGGTTCGACAATGGCGGTCCGCTATCCGCCTATGTCGAGGGACGCAATCTCACCGACAAGACCTACATTGCTAGCGCGAGCATCATCGATCGGGCAACGGCGACGTCAGCCTTGTTCGAGCCGGGCACCGGGCGGGCGGTATACGTCGGAATGAGGTATCGATGGTGACGCACCAAATAGCAGATGACCACGGACGTCTCCGCCGGAGTAATCATCAATGAGGCTATCGAAATGAAGAAAGTGAAGCAGACTCTCCTCACAATCGCGCTGCTGCTGGGCGGCTGCGCCGTTGCATCGGCCGACGACGTCAAGGCGGGCGATCTCGTGATCTCGCAAGCCTGGAGCCGGGCGACGCCGGGCGGCGCCAAGGTCGCGGGCGGCTATCTCACCATCGAGAACAAGGGGGCGGCGGCCGACAGGCTGGTCAGCGCTTCCGCGGACCTCGCGGGGAAGACCGAGATTCACGAGATGGCGATGGACAATGGCGTGATGAAGATGCGCCCGCTGGACAAGGGGCTCGTCATTGATCCCGGCAAGACCGTGAGGCTTGCGCCCGGCGGCAATCATTTGATGCTCCAGGAGCTGAAGGGCGCGTTCAAGCAGGGCGACAAGGTGCCAGTGACGCTTCAGTTCGAGAAGGCCGGCAAAGTCGCAGTCTCCCTCGACGTGCAGGGCGTCGGCGCGCAGGCGCCGGGCGATGCCGAGCATTCAGGTCATATGGACATGAAGAAAATGCCGGATCACTCGGGGATGAAGATGAAGTGAGACGGATCCGAACTCTCGGGAGGCTGAACATGTCGAAGCTATTCCGCCTGATCCTGATTGCTGCGTTCGCCGCCTCGCCGGCGGCGGCGCACGTGTCGCTCGAGACCAAGCAAGCCACGGTCGGTGCGTCTTACAAGGCTGTGTTCACAGTGCCCCATGGTTGTGCGGGTTCGCCCACGGTGAAGATCCGCGTGCAGATCCCGGAAGGGGTGATCGCAGTGAAGCCGATGCCGAAGGCAGGCTGGACCATCGATGTCGTCGAAGGCAAATATGCCAGCGAATATGACTATCACGGCAATAAGGTCTCGTCCGGCGTCAAGGAGGTGGCGTGGGCCGGCGGCAAGCTGCCGGACAAGAACTATGACGAGTTCGTCATGCATACGGTCCTCACCGACAAGCTCAAGCCGAACACGACGTTGTATTTCCCCGTTGTCCAGGAATGCGAGACCGGTGTCAGCCGTTGGATCGAGATCCCGGCTGAGGGGGCCGGGCATTCGCAGGAGGGCAAGTCGCCCGCCCCGGGTGTGAAGCTGCTGCCGAAACCCTGATGCGCCTGCTCGCCGCGCTCGCGACGCTGCTCCTGGTCGTCGGCTTTGCGACCGGGGCCTCGGCGCATGCGGCACTCGTCTCGGCCGAGCCGGCGAGCGGCAGCAGGCTCATGGCCGCGCCGGAGGCTGTGGTGCTGCGCTTCAACGAGGCCGTCACGCCCGGCGCGATCCGGCTGATCGATGGCGCGGGCAGGACACGGGACGATGTGCGCATCGACGCGTCGGGGGAGGCCATTTCGGTTGCGATGCCGCCGGACCTGCCGCAGGGTACGGCGGTCGTCAGCTATCGCGTGATTTCGCAGGACGGCCATCCCGTGGCCGGATCGGTGATCTTCTCGATCGGCATGCCGACGGGGACGAAGCCTCTCGCGAATACGGATAGCGGATTGAGCATACTCATCTGGCTGGCGCGGGTTGGTCTTTATATCGGGATGTTTGTTGGTGTCGGCGGTGCGTTGTTCGCGCGCTGGATCGCGTGGTCGACGACCAGCATGATCGTGCCGCGGGTGGCACTCGCGGTCGGCCTTCCGAGCGCGGTGATGTCCCTCGGTGCGCTGGGTGTCGATCTCCTCGGCCTGCCACCGGCAGCTCTTGCGACGGCCGCGCCTTGGAAGGTCGCGTTCGCGACCAGCGCAGGCCCCGCCTTGCTGGTCGCCGTCGCTGCGATGCTGCTGGCCCTGATGGCGCTGCGTGCTGCCTGGTACGCGCGCGCTCTTGCGTTTATCGCGTTCATCGGCGTCGGCCTGTCACTGGCCATGACCGGACACGCCGCAACGGCGCCACCCGAAATGTTGACGCGGCCGGCAGTCTTCCTCCACGGTCTCGGCGTCGCGTTCTGGATCGGGGCGCTCGCGCCGCTCGTTGTGCTGGTGTCAAAGCCGGCGGCCGCGGCCTTGCCTGTCGTAAACCGCTTCTCGCGCATCGCCGTGCCGGTCGTCGCCACGCTGGCCTTGACCGGCCTTGGGCTCGCTATCGTCCAGCTCGAAAGGCCTTCAGCGTTGGTCGAGACCCGCTATGGCCTCATCCTTTCCATCAAGCTCGCGCTCGTCCTCATGCTGCTCGCACTCGCCGCGCTCAACCGGTTTCACCTGAGCCCGGCGCTGGCAAGCGATCACAAGGCCGCCTCCGCCCTCAAGCGCTCGATCCTGTTCGAATGCGCGATCGCACTCGTCATCGTCGCGGTCGTCGCCGGGTGGCGCTTCACGCCGCCGCCGCGGACCATGCTTCCCGAGGCGCCGCTCGCGATCCACATCCACAGCGACAAGGCAATGTTCCAGGTGCTGGTCTCTCCTGGGAAGCCCGGCGTGGACGATTTTGTACTCCAACTCATGACCGGCGAGGGGACGCCGCTCGCGGCCAAGGAGGTGACGTTGACCTTGAGCCTGCCCGAGCGCGGCATCGAGCCGATGGAACGGGGTACCTCGCTGGGGCCGGACGGCTATTGGCATGTGCGCGAGGTCGAACTGCCTTTCGCAGGCCGCTGGCATATCCGGATCAATGCGCTGGTGAGCGACTTCGAAAGCATTACGCTGGAGGATGAACTCGAGGTGGCGCCGCCCTAGGCTCGCCGGCTTTGCATGGCATGCTGCTCCTCAAGCCAAACCTGAAGTCAACGGAAAATGACAGGAATTCCGCCGCGTTAGCGGCTTTTCCTCACTCGCGGTCTTGTGTTTTCGCTCCCAATCCGGTTTCACTGCAACCCGTCACTGATTCCTAGAGTGTTGCCATGCGGTTGTCGCGATTCTTTCTGCCCATTCTGAAGGAAAATCCGAAAGAAGCCGAGATCGTCTCGCATCGGCTGATGCTGCGCGCCGGCATGATCCGGCAGGAGGCCGCCGGCATCTATGCCTGGCTGCCGCTTGGCTTCCGCGTGCTCAAGAAGATCGAGCAGATCGTGCGCGAGGAGCAGGACCGCTCGGGCGCAATCGAGGTGCTGATGCCGACGCTCCAGCTCGCCGACCTCTGGCGCGAGAGCGGCCGCTACGATGCCTATGGTCCGGAGATGCTGCGCATCGCCGACCGCCACAAGCGCGAGCTGCTGTACGGCCCGACCAACGAGGAAATGATCACCGAGATCTTCCGCGCCTATGTGAAGTCCTACAAGAACCTGCCGCTCAATCTCTATCATATTCAATGGAAATTCCGCGACGAGCAGCGTCCGCGGTTCGGTGTGATGCGCGGCCGCGAATTCCTGATGAAGGACGCATACTCCTTCGACCTCAACGAGGCGGCGGCGCGGGTCGCCTACAACAAGATGTTCGTCGCCTATTTGCGAACCTTCGCGCGGATGGGGCTGAAGGCGATCCCAATGCGCGCCGAGACCGGCCCGATCGGCGGCGATCTCAGCCACGAGTTCATAGTGCTGGCAGAGACCGGCGAATCCGGCGTCTTCATCAATCGCGACGTGCTGGACCTGCCGGTGCCGGGCGAGGACGTCAATTATGAGGGCGATCTGACACCGATCATCAAGCAGTGGACCTCGCTGTATGCTGCTACCGAGGACGTTCACGATTCCGCACGGTTCGAGCGAGAGGTGCCTGCGGACAAACGAGTGAACACCCGTGGCATCGAGGTCGGCCAGATCTTCTACTTCGGTACCAAATATTCCGAACCGATGAAGGCGCTGGTCGCCGGTCCCGACGGCGTCGAGGTACCGATCCATGGCGGCTCCTACGGTGTCGGCGTCTCGCGCCTGCTTGGCGCCATCATCGAGGCCTGCCATGACGATGCCGGCATCAAATGGCCGGAAGCCGTCGCCCCGTTCCGCGCTGTGGTGCTCAACCTCAAGCAGGGCGATGCCGCGGTCGATGCAGCCTGCGAGAAGCTCTATGAGGAGCTCACCGCCAAGGGCGTGGATGTCCTCTATGACGATACCGACCAGCGCGCCGGCGCCAAGTTCGCCGCCGCCGACCTGATCGGCATCCCCTGGCAGATCATGATCGGGCCGAAGGGGCTTGCTGACGGCAAGGTCGAGATCAAGCGGCGAGCCGACGGCGCACGCGAGACCATGTCGCCTGCGGACGCGGTCGCCCGCTTGGTCGGCTGAATATTGTTCATCGCGCGATATTGCGGCCGCCAATCCGGCCACAATTGACCCCGAATCATGGGATTATCGAGCGATGGACGAGACCATGACCGAAACCGTGCAGACCGCGCCTTTTGCGCCATTCGAGTGGATGCTGTCGGGGCGCTATTTGCGAGCGCGCCGCAAGGAGGGATTCATCTCGGTCATCGCCGGGTTCTCCTTTCTCGGCATCATGTTGGGCGTGGCGACGCTGATCATCGTCATGGCCGTCATGAACGGCTTCCGCAAGGAGCTGCTCGACAAGATTCTGGGGCTCAACGGCCATATCCTGGTCCAGCCGCTGGAATCGCCGCTGACCGACTGGAAGGATGTCGCCGACCGCCTCAGCCAGGTCGAGGGCATCCGGCTCGCTGCTCCCGTGGTGGATGGCCAGGCGTTGGCGTCATCGCCATGGAACGCTTCGGGCGTCCTGGTGCGCGGCATCCGCTCCGACGACCTCAACAATCTCACCTCGATCGCCAAGAACATCAAGCAGGGCTCGCTCGAGGGCTTTGACGAGGGGCAGGGCGTCGCGATCGGCCGCCGGCTCGCCGACCAGCTGTCGCTGCATGCCGGCGACAGCGTGACGCTGGTGGCGCCGAAGGGCGCGGTCACCCCGATGGGCACAACGCCGCGCATCAAGCCGTACAAGATCGTCGCCGTGTTCGAGATCGGCATGTCCGAATACGATCTCGGCTTCGTGTTCATGCCGCTGGCCGAGGCGCAGGCCTACTTCAACCGCAGCAACGACGTCACTTCGATCGAGGTGTTCACCACCAACCCCGACAAGATCGACGCCTTCCGCAAGGCCGTGACGGAGGCTGCGGGCCGCCCGGTGTTCCTGGTCGACTGGCGCCAGCGCAACTCGACCTTCTTCAACGCGCTCCAAGTCGAGCGCAACGTGATGTTCCTGATCCTGACCATGATCGTGCTGGTTGCCGCCCTCAACATCGTCTCCGGCCTGATCATGCTGGTGAAGGACAAGGGCAGCGACATCGCGATCCTGCGCACCATGGGTGCCTCGCAGGGCTCGATCATGCGCATCTTTCTGATCACGGGCGCCTCGATCGGCGTGGTCGGCACGCTGGTCGGTTTCTTCGTCGGTCTCGTGATCTGCCTCAACATCGAGTCCATCAGACAATTCCTGTCCTGGCTCACCAGCACCGAGCTGTTCTCGCCTGAACTCTATTTCCTGTCGAAGCTGCCCGCCGAGATCGACGTCGGCGAAACCACGGCGGTCGTCGTCATGGCGCTGACGCTGTCGTTCCTGGCGACGCTGTACCCGTCGTGGCGCGCCGCGCGCCTCGATCCGGTCGAAGCGCTCCGGTACGAGTGAGGGGCTGATGGAGCAGCAGCATGGGGCGGATGATGTACCGGTCATTTATCTGCACGAGATAAAGCGGCAGTACGTGCAGGGCGAGATGCCGCTGACGATCCTCGACGGCGCCAAGCTGGCGTTGTGGCGCGGGCAGTCGGTCGCGTTGGTGGCGCCGTCGGGGTCCGGTAAGTCGACACTGCTGCACATTGCGGGGCTGCTCGAGGCGCCGGATTCCGGTGAGGTCTATGTCTCGGGCGCGCCGACCTCGCAGCTGCCCGACATCGAGCGCACCCAGCTGCGCCGCACCGATATCGGTTTCGTCTACCAGTCGCACCGGCTGCTGCCGGAGTTCTCGGCGCTGGAGAACGTGATGCTGCCGCAGATGATCCGCGGCCTGAAGAAATCCGAGAGCGTCAAGCGCGCCAAGGAGATCCTGGGCTATCTCGGCCTCGGCGACCGCATCACCCATCGTCCGGCGGAATTGTCGGGCGGCGAGCAGCAGCGCGTCGCGATCGCACGTGCGGTTGCCAACGCGCCGCGCGTGCTGTTTGCGGACGAGCCGACCGGCAATCTCGACCCCGGTACCGCCGAGCACGTGTTCCAGGCCTTGATGCAGCTGGTCAAGGCGACGCAGGTGTCGATGCTGATCGCGACCCACAACATGGAGCTCGCCGGGCGCATGGACCGGCGCGTCTCGCTGTCGAACGGCCAGGTGGTCGAGCTCGACTAAAATGCGAAAACAACCCCATGCACAGTAGCCAAGTGCTTGGCCGGACTTGCGAAAAGAATCGGCGACGGCGCTCGGCCGCGCCCCTGGGGCTCAAGGCCGGATCACCGTCAGTTTGAACGGCGCGCCATTGGCGGCGGCGTGTTCCACGGCTCCGTTGGCGTGGTCGAGATCGAACGCCGTCACCTCGTATTCGTCGAGCCTGAGCAGCCCGGCGCGCACCAGCGCGATCAGGCGGGTTGCTGCGTCCGGCGGGTACATCCAAACGCCGTGGATGCTGATGCAGTTGCGCATGATCCATGGGTAGGGCAGCTCGAGCCCTGCACCGCCCGCCATGCCGACGCCGCCCATGAGCACGACGCGGCCATACGGGCGCACCGTCATGACCGCCGCGCGCACCACATTGGTGCTGACCGAGGGCGGCATGATGTCGAGCACGCAGTCGATCGGACCTGATGCCGCGTGCTTCATGCTCTCGCGGTCGTCGTCCTCAACGCCGGCGAGCTTGACCGGCTTCACGCGGCTGCCGAAGCGGCGGACGAGGTCGGCCAGGGTTGTTTCGTTGCGGCCGGGCGCGACCACGCAGGCCGCGCCCATTGCCAGCGCGACCGAGACGGCCGCGCTGCCGAAATTGCCGGTGGCCCCGCTCACCAGCACGGTCTCGCCTGGTCGCAGGTTCGCGGCGAGGAAGCCGCCATAGGGCACGAGCAGTGTCCCAAGGGCGCACCATTGCGCCGCTGCCTCCGGTGTGATCGCGCCGAGACGTGTGACGTTCTCGGTGGGCACCCGCATCTGCTCGGCAAACGAGCCGTGGCGAAAATGCTGTTGCAGGCGCATGCCGCCAGGGCCGGCGGCCGTGAGCCCTTGCAGGGCAATGTCGGGCGCAACGGCATCGTCGCGCGAACGCACCGTCGGATCGCAGAACACCCAGTCGCCGATCGCAAGCCTGGTTGCGTCCGGGCCGACCGCGCGCACCCGGCCGATGCCGCCGGGGCCGGGGATCATCGGCAGTTCGAGCGCATAATTGCGTGTCCCGTCGAAGACCTCGTTCATGTAGGACAGCACGCGCGTGGCAACGACATCGACGATGACCTCGCCGGTTCCGAGCACCGGTTCGGGGGCATTCTCGATCACCAGTGGCGAGCCGAAGGATTTGAGTACGGCAGCTTTCACGATGTTTCACCTCTCAAGGTCGGGTGAAGCGCATATGCGCTGCCTTGGAGGGGACAAGAAGGCCTGGTATTATCCTAGTATTGCAAGGACCCTCCATGGCGGGAACGACATCATGGCCGACCCACGCCGCGTCGAATTCGGCGACTTCCTCAGGTCCCGCCGCGAAAAGCTGTCACCGAAGGCAGTAGGCCTTCCGGCGGGCCGGCGGCGGCGCACCGCGGGGCTGCGGCGTGAGGAGGTCGCGCAGCTCGCCGGCATCGGTGTCGACTGGTACATCCGCCTCGAACAGGGCCGCACCGTCAGCCCCTCGATCACCACCGTCGATGCGCTCGCCCGCGCGCTGCGTCTCAGCAAGACCGAGCATGCGCATCTGAAGGCGCTGGCGCGCGACGGCGCGAGGGCTGCCTTCGTGCCCGAGATCGTGCCGCCGCCGATCCGGCGGATGATCGACAGCTTGACCCAGCCCGCCTATGTCACTGGGCGGCGCTGGGACGTGCTGGCCTGGAACGCGGCGGCCGAGGAGATCTTTGGGTTCGGCCAGCTGCCGGAGCAGGATCGCAATACGTTGCTCCTGGTGTTGACGAACAAGCAGACGCGAAAATTCTACGGCGCGAGCTGGACCGACGTGGCCAAGAGCATGGTCGCAATGTTTCGCGCCACCCACGACGTCTGGGCCGGCGATCCCGCCTTCACCGAGCTGCTCACGCGGCTGCGTCAGGGCAGTCCGGAATTCGTCGATTGGTGGGAGGCGCACGAGATCCGGAGCACCGCCTCGGGCCTGAAGACCATGAACCATCCGACCAAGGGCGTGCTCCGGTTCGAGCACACGAGTTTTCAGGCCAACGACGATCCCGCGCTGAAGCTCGTGATCTATACGCCGGTGTAGGGCGGGATCCGCAAGCCAAATGCGTGTACGCGCATCCGCAACACGCCCTGGCAAAGCTGAGAGACGCCAGACCATACGATCGCTGGATTAGCCGGCGCCAGCGGCGGCGCGGCTCGGTCGGCGAGGGGACGCCGATTTCTTTGGCGGGAAATACGGATTCACGACACAGCCCGTCGAACGTCCGACGGCGAGATATCTGCACTGCTCGAGCGAACTGTAGCGACAATCGAAATAGCCGACGGGGCCGTAGATCTGCATGCAGACCGGATAGCGCGGATCGTAGGTCTGCGCGTGCGCAAGAGTGCTCGTAAGGAGCAATCCGATTGCGACGAGCATGGTCCACGCGCCGCGTATTTCAGCGCGGCAAGGCATAGCCCGGCGTCTGCGCGCGCGGACGATTTTGATACGCGTAGGGATCATCGCTCTGGCCTGCGAAGAACGGATTGGCGATGCAGGTCAGCGCGCGGCCGGATGCGCTCGCCTGACACTGCGCGTAGGTATCGAACCTGCAATTGCTCAGCCCCGGCCATTCGTCGCCGGTGAGGCAGAATGGATGGTGCGTGCCGAAGGCGCGCGCCGGCGAGCTCGCGCTGAGCCCGAGCGCAAATGTGGCGAGCCCGAGCGAAAATGTGGCGACAATGGGGAGAGTAGGCTGGACTCGCATCTGAATTCTCCAATCACGCGAATGTGCCCGCGACGTTGTTACGCGCGCGTGCAGGTTACGTCGTGTAGTCGACATTGGAACTCGTGAAAACACTTGTTTCAAAGGGTTTCCGGTGCGCTGCGCTAAATGTTCATTAATGAAGCGCGGCCCTTTGGCTCTAACTGTTGCGTCGCGGTTACAGCAATTCCGTCGATCGCTGATATGACGACGGCACGGCCCGGGGGCCTACTGAAGAAACTGGAACGGGAATCAAATGAAGAAGAATTTGTTGCTTGCCGCTGTCAGCCTGATTGCGCTCAGCGCGGCTGCGCCGGCGGTGGCTGCTGACCTGGCGGCGCGGCCTTACACCAAGGCTCCGCCGGCGGCGATCGCCGCAGTTTACGACTGGAGCGGCTTCTACATCGGCATCAACGGCGGTGGCGGTTCGGCTCGCACCACCTGGGACTTCGTTGGTGTCGGCCGCGAAGGCTCGCACGATGCGACCGGCGGCACGGTCGGTGGCCAGATCGGCTATCGCTGGCAGTCCGGCCAGTTCGTGTTCGGCGTGGAAGGCCAGGGCAACTGGGCTGACTTCACGGGCGACAACGTCAGCGCGCTGTTCGCCACCCGCAACCGGACCAAGATCGATTCGTTCGGTCTGATCACCGGCCAGGTCGGCTACGCCTGGAACAACGTGCTGCTCTACGTCAAGGGCGGTGCGGCTGTGGTCGGCGACAAGTACGAGATCTATGGCCTCGGCGGTCCCTTGCTCGCCTCATCGAGCGACACCCGCTGGGGTGGTACGGTGGGTGCCGGCCTCGAGTTCGGCTTCGCCCCGAACTGGTCGGTTGGCGTCGAGTACAACCACATCTTCCTGGCCGACAAGGACGTGACGTTCGCTGGCTTCGCTGGCACCGAGCGCATCCGTCAGGACGTCGACATGGGCCTCGTCCGCCTGAACTACAAGTTCGGCGGCCCGATGGTTGCCCGCTACTAAGACAAACCGCTTCGTTCAGGAAGCGTTCGTCGAAAAGCCCCGGCCATGCGCCGGGGCTTTTTTGTTATCAAGTTCAACGAGTTAACCATTCCCTTTCGGAATGATTGAGCTGGCTTGACTCCTGAGAACGAAATGAGAACAATGTTCTTCATACGTTCTAGCAAAAGGAGCGAGACATGTTCAGGGTTTTCGTGGAAGAAGCCGCCGCACTGGCCTCGATCACACTGTTCGTCGGGATGATCGCGATCTGGGCCCAGGTAATTCCGCAGCTCTAAAGGACGCGGTTGGGGAAAAGCGGGACGACGCGGCGGATTGGCCGCTCCGGCGTGGACTCTCGCGGCGCCACGCCGCACCATTGGGAGGCGAGTCGGCCGGGCGAGTGCATGATGCCTTGAGAAGCCGGCGACCGCTCCATCCCCCCTGCAAGAGGCCGTCACGCGACCATGCCGAGCGCCGGATTTGTCCACCTTCACGTTCACTCGGCCTATTCGCTGCTCAAGGGCTCGATCAAGATCGCCAAGCTCGCCGAGCTCGCCAAGAAAGACCACCAGCCGGCCCTGGCGCTGACCGACACCGACAACATGTTCGGTGCGCTGGAGTTCTCCGACAAGATGGCGGGTTCTGGCATTCAGCCGATCGTCGGCTGTGAGCTGGCGGTCGATTTCGGCGACCAGGATCCGAATGCGCGCAACGCGCTGGGGCCGTCGCGCCTGGTGCTGCTGGCGGCGCAGGAGCGCGGTTATCGCAGCCTGATGCGGCTGAACTCGCGGGCGTTCCTGGAGACGCCTGACACGCACGCGCCCCATATCAAGTTCGACTGGCTCCAAGGCGAGACCGAGGGGCTGATCGCGCTCACGGGCGGTCCGGATGGACCTGTATCGCTGGCGCTCGCCACCGGGCAGGCCGAAATTGCGGCGTTGCGCTGCGAGCGTCTCGCCAGCCTGTTCGGCAACCGCCTCTACGTCGAATTGCAGCGCCACAACACCGACAAGGAGCGGCGCATCGAGAGCGGCCTGATCGACATCGCCTATGCCAAGGGCCTGCCGCTGGTCGCGACCAACGAGCCGTATTTCGCCGCGACCGACGATTACGAAGCGCATGACGCGCTGCTGTGCATCGCCGGTGGGCGCCTGATCGCCGAGACCGACCGCGAGCAGCTCACGCCCGATCACCGCTTCAAGACCCGCGCGGAGATGGCGGTGCTGTTCGCCGACATTCCGGAGGCGCTGGCCTCGACGGTGGAGATCGCCGAGCGTTGTTCGTTCCGCCCGATGACACGCAAGCCGATCCTGCCGTTCTTCACCGTCGGCGCCGCATCGAGCTCGGATGCCGCCGCGGTCGAGGCCGCCGAATTGAAGCGGCAGGCGGAGGAGGGGCTCGCCAACCGCCTGCGCGTCCACGGACTGTCGCAAGGCACGACGGAGGAGACATACGCCAAGCGGCTTGCCTTCGAGCTGGACGTCATCACCCGCATGAAATACGCGGGTTACTTCCTGATCGTGTCGGACTTCATCAAATGGGCGAAGTCGCAAGGCATTCCGGTCGGGCCGGGCCGCGGCTCCGGCGCCGGCTCGCTGGTCGCCTGGGCGTTGACCATCACCGATCTTGATCCGATCAGGTTCGGCCTGCTGTTCGAGCGCTTCCTCAATCCCGAGCGCGTCTCGATGCCGGACTTCGACATCGACTTCTGCCAGGACCGTCGCGGCGAGGTGATCCAATACGTGCAGCAGCGCTACGGCCGCGACCAGGTCGCGCAGATCATCACCTTCGGTACGCTGCAGGCGCGGGGCGTGCTGCGCGATGTCGGCCGGGTGCTGCAGATGCCCTACGGGCAGGTCGACAAGCTGACCAAGCTCGTGCCGCAGAATCCGGCCGCGCCGGTGACGCTGGCGGCTGCGATCGAGAGCGAGCCGAAGCTCCAGGCGTTCCGCGACGAAGACCCGGTGGTGGCGCGCGCCTTCGATATCGCCCAGCGCCTCGAAGGCCTGACGCGTCACGCCTCGACCCATGCGGCCGGCATCGTGATCGGCGATCGCCCCTTGAGCGAGCTCGTGCCGCTCTACCGCGATCCCAAATCCGACATGCCGGTGACCCAGTTCAACATGAAGTGGGTCGAGCCGGCGGGCCTCGTCAAATTCGACTTCCTCGGCCTGAAGACGCTGACCGTGCTCGACGTCGCGGTGAAGCTCTTGAAACCGCGCGGCATCCACGTCGATCTGGCCACGCTGCCGATCGACGACGCCGAGAGCTACCAGATGCTGGCGCGCGGCGACGTGGTCGGTGTGTTCCAGGTTGAAAGCCAGGGCATGCGGCGCGCGCTGATCGACATGCGCCCCGACCGTTTCGAGGACATTATCGCGCTGGTGGCGCTCTATCGCCCGGGTCCGATGGCGAACATCCCGACCTATTGCGCGCGCAAGCACGGCGACGAGGAGCCGGAATACCTGCATCCCGTGCTGGAGCCGATCCTCAAAGAGACCTTCGGCGTCATCATCTACCAGGAACAGGTGATGCAGATCGCGCAGGTGATGTCGGGCTATTCGCTCGGAGACGCCGACCTCTTGCGCCGCGCCATGGGCAAGAAGATCCGCGCCGAGATGGAGAAGCAGCGCGAGATCTTCGTCGCGGGCGCGGTGAAGAACGGCGTGCCCAAGGGCCAGGCCGAGACCATCTTCGAGCTGCTCGCCAAATTCGCCGACTACGGCTTCAACAAGAGCCACGCGGCGGCCTATGCGCTGGTGTCCTATCACACCGCCTACATGAAGGCGCATTATCCGGTGGAGTTCATCGCGGCGTCGATGACGCTCGATCTCAACAACACCGACAAGCTCTCCGAATTCCGCTCCGAGGCGCAGCGACTCGGCATCAAGGTCGAGCCGCCGAACATCAATCGCTCGGGGGCGACCTTCGAGGTCGGCGAGAAGACGATCTATTACGCGCTCGCCGCGCTCAAGGGCGTCGGCATTCAGGCGATCGATCAGATCATTGCGGAGCGGACCAAGAACGGCCTGTTCACCTCGCTCGCCGATTTTGCCGCGCGGGTGTCGCCGCGCGCGATCAACAAGCGCATCATCGAGAGTCTTGCCGCCGCCGGGGCCTTCGACACGCTGGAGCCGAACCGGGCGCGCGTCTTCGCCGGCGCGGACGCGATTCTGGCCGCCTGCCAGCGCGCGCATGAAGCCGCGACGATTGGCCAGAACGACATGTTCGGCGGCTCGGCTGATGCGCCCAGCATCATGCTGCCGCAGGTCGAGCCCTGGCTGCCGGCCGAGCGGCTGCGGCGTGAATACGACGCGATCGGCTTCTTCCTGTCCGGACATCCGCTCGACGATTACGCCACCGTGCTGAAGCGCCTGCGGGTGCAGAGCTGGGCGGAGTTCTCGCGCGCGGTAAAGACCGGCGCGACTGCCGGCAAGGTCGCGGCCACCGTGGTCTCACGCATGGAGCGGCGCACCAAGACCGGCAACAAAATGGGCATCATGGGCCTGTCCGATCCGACCGGCCATTTCGAGGCCGTGCTGTTCTCCGAAGGCCTTGCGCAATATCGCGACGTGCTGGAGCCGGGCGCCGCCGTGCTGCTCCAGCTCGGCGCCGAGCTCCAGGGCGAGGACGTCCGCGCCCGCGTGCTGCATGCCGAGCCGCTGGATGATGCCGCCGCCAAGACGCAGAAGGGCCTGCGCATCTTCGTGCGCGACACCAAGCCGCTGGAATCGATCGCCAAGCGTCTCGCCGGGCCAGAGATGGCGCCCGCGAACGGTGCCGCGCCAAAGATCGGCAGTCCCGGCACCGCACCGCGCTCCAACGGCGACGGCGAGGTCTCGCTGGTGATGATGCTCGACCTGGAGACCGAGGTGGAGATGAAGCTGCCCGGCCGCTTCAAGGTCTCGCCGCAGATCGCCGGCGCGATCAAGGCGGTCGCGGGCGTCGTGGACGTGCAGCAGCTCTGACTTTTCCGGCACCAATTGCATTGGAGCGGCACAGGACAACCATGCTGACTGTGTTGCAATCAAAAGCTGTATTGCGCTAGCCTCACGCCCGGGTAGGCGGGGGCGTCGATGGTTTTGCGTGGGTTTTGCTGCTCATTGCGGCGGCTATGCTATGTGGCTGTCAAACAGAGCGGAGCGGGCTGGATTACGCGACCGCGATGCAGAAGATTGGAGCGCCGAAGGCGGGGCAGGCGCGCATCGTGGTGTTCCGCGAGAAGGGTTTCGGTGGCGTAGCCGACGCGGGCTGGGAGTTTGCGTTGGATGGTGCGGTGCTCAAGGGACTGAAGACCGGCACCTACCTCTACGTCGATCGGCCGGCCGGCCAGCATCAGTTTTTCGCGGCAGAGCCCGGTTTTCCCGGCGAGACGCGTCAGGACATCTCGGTCCAATCCGGCCGAACCTATTTCTATCTGGCCCGAAACAGCGACCGCAAGAACGCCGTGATCGCGAATGCCAGCACCGGATTGCTGGGATACGGCCTCACCCTGGCGATGACTTCGGCCTACAAGAATCCGGGCCCGGTGGATTTCTCGCCGGTTGATGAGGCGGCCGCGAGGACGACCGTCGCGGAGCTCCGGCTGGCGGAGTAGTGCGCTTTCATACTTTCAAGTGAGGCGGGCTTGCCGAACAGACGTTGGCTAGGGCCATCGGCTGCCGCAATCCGTTCAAATTCCGTTCAGGCTGCCACGGGCCTAGTGTACGGTAGGGACTTCAACAACAGCGGCGGACAAGCCATGCGTGGGACAAACCGAGTTTTTATTTTTGCCTTGCTGGCAATGCTGTTGCTTGCGGCCGCTAACATCGCGAGCCCCGCAAACGCGCAGCAGCAGGAGAAGCGCATCGCGCTCGTGGTCGGCAATGGCGCTTATGCCAAGTCGCCGCTGGCCACGACTGCGAACGATGCCGGCCTGATCGCGCAGACGCTGCAGGCCGCGGGCTTCGACGTCGTCGGCGCGCGCGATCTCGACGGCGACACGTTGCGCAAGAGCCTTCGCGATTTCATTCAGAAGGCGCAGGCCTCAGGCCCTGGCACCGTCGCGATGATCTATTTCGCAGGCTATGGCGTACAGCTTGGCGGCGAGAACTATTTCATCCCGGTCGATTCCAACATCACCCGCGACACCGATATTCCGACCGAGGCCCTGCGCGTCAGCGACTATATCCGCCAGCTCGCCGCCATTCCGCTCAAGGCGAGCATCGTCGTGCTCGATGCGGCCCGCGCGCAGCCCTTCATCGAGGGCGGCCAGCCGATCGCGAGTGGCCTTGCGCTGGTCGAGCCCGAGGCGAACATGCTGATCGCCTTCAATGCGGCGCCCGGCACGGTAGCGCCGGAGGAGGCGGGGCCCTACGGCATCTATGCGCAGTCGCTCGCCGAAATGATCCGCACCGGCGGCCTGCTGCTGCCCGAGGTATTCGACCGCGTCCGCCTGCGCGTCAACGAGGCCTCCAAGGGTGCGCAGGTGCCCTGGAACGAGCAGAAGATCACCACCCAGTTTTCCTTCTTCGAGCGGGCGCCGGACGCGCCGCCGCCGGAGGCCTCGCCCGACCAAGTCGCCGCGATCCGGAGCAAGCCGATCCGCGATCTCGGCGTGCAGGATGCCTACGCCGCCGCGCTCGAGCGCGACACGCTGGCGGCCTATGAGGAATTCCTCGCCGCCTTTCCCAATGATCCGCTGTCCAAGCGAGTCATGGCGATCGTCGCGGCGCGCCGCGAGGCGATCACCTGGCGGCGGACCTATCGGACCGACACGCCGGAGGCGTATTGGTCCTATCTGCGCCGTTATCCGCGCGGGCCGCATGCGGCCGATGCGCGCCGACGCCTTGCGATCCTCACCGCACCGCCCGAGCCGCCGCCGAGCTTTGCGATGATCGACTACGACGTGCCGCCACCGCCGCCGGAGGAGGTGGTCTATGTCGACCGCTCCGTGCTGTATTTCAGCGATCCCGATTTCGGCTTCGCGCCGCCACCACCGCCGCCGGTCTACTATTTGCCGCCGCCGCCGCCGGATTTCGTCGTGCTGCCGCCGCCGCTGCCCGTGGTCGGCCTGTTCGTGCTGCCGCAGCCGGTGTTCGTCCCAATCCCGGTGTTCGTCCGGCCGCCGGCCTATGTCGCGCCGCCGCCGAACAACATCATCTATGCGAACATTCATAATACGACGGTCATCAACACCGTGATCAACCGGCCGCCAGCGCCGCCGACCGGGGCAGCGCCCGCGCTGGGCAATCTGGCACCAGCCGTCGCCGGACGCGCCAACCCGGCAGGTCCAGCGGTGCCGCAGGCCGTCATCCAGCGCGCCGCCCTGATCCAGCAGGGCAAGGCGCCGATGCCGCCGAGTGCGACCATCCAGCCGACGGCGCGACCGGGGATCTCGGCACCGGCTCCTGCTCCCGCCAATGTCACTCCTGGTGCGAGACCGGGTGCACCCAGTCCGACCGCGACAGCCCCCGCCGGAGGTGCTCCTGCTGCCACGCCGCAAGCGCCGGCTCCGGCCAAGCTGCCGCAGGCCAATACGTTGCCTGCGCCCGGCACCGCTGGCGGACCGCCACCTCCGGGAGCGCCTGGTGCTGCCACGCCCCATGGCAGACCTGCTTCGACCGCGACGGCGCCTGCCGGCAACCCTCCGCCCACGCCGCCGCACGCGGCGACGGCGCCGGCAAACCCGACGGCTCCCGCGGGTCCGATGACCCCGTCAGCGCGGTTATCTAGGCCAGGGGCAACGATGCCGCCTGGAGCGGAGGTGCGCGGCAGGCCAGCCGGTCCGCAGCCGGGCGCAGTGCCGCCGGCTGCAGCCGCCGGTGGTAAGCCGGCGGTCCCAAGCACGGCCAAGCCGGCGGCGCCTCCACCGGCGCCAGTGGCGGCGCGAGAGCCATCCAGGGTTCAGGATCATCGACCGGCGCCGCCGCCGCAGGCGTCCAAGCCCGTTGCGCCGCAGCACCCCCAAGCTGTGGCGAGACCGACGCCACCGCCGCCGCCCCGTGTCGCGCCACCTTCGCCGCCGCGGGCCGCCCCTCCGCCCGTGGCCGTAGCTCGACCGGCGCCGTCGCCGCCCGTGGCCCGGCCCGCGCCGCCTCCGCCTGCGATGGCGCGACCGGCGCCACCTCCTCCGATCGCACGGCCTGCGCCGCCGCCACCCCCAGTCGCACGGCCGGCACCACCTCCCATGGCCGCCGCGCCGCCGCGCCCGGCGCCTCCACCGCGACCGGCCGGCCCGCCACCGAAGACCTGTCCGCCCGGCCAGCCGAAGTGCTAGGGATCTGAAAAGGGGGCGCCAGGAAGCGACTGAAGCTTTCGGGCGCCCTGGAGGACCCGCCTTATTTCCTTGCTTCTGGCCGAAATGGCGCTATATAGCGCGCCATCTCACACGGAAACATGGCTCACAAGGCCGTCCGGTGGCAACCGGGGCGAGAACGCTCCGTTTTGCTCACACGTTTCCGGAGGAACCAACCGGAGAATTAGAACGATGGCGCTACCCGATTTCACCATGCGTCAGCTGCTCGAAGCTGGCGTGCACTTTGGTCACCAGTCTCACCGCTGGAATCCGAAAATGGCTCCGTTCATTTTCGGCACCCGCAACAACATCCACATCGTCGACCTCGCCCAGACCGTGCCGATGCTGCATCAGGCCCTCCAGGCCGTCAGCGACACGGTTGCCAAGGGCGGCCGCATCCTGTTCGTCGGCACCAAGCGCCAGGCGCAGGACGGCGTTGCGGACGCGGCCAAGCGCTGCGCGCAATATTTCGTCAATTCGCGCTGGCTCGGCGGCACGCTGACCAACTGGAAGACGATCTCGGCCTCGATCAAGCGCCTGCGTCACCTCGATGACGTGCTGTCGGGCGGCGAAGCCAATTCCTACACGAAGAAGGAGCGCCTGACGCTGCAGCGTGAGCGCGACAAGCTCGACCGTTCGCTCGGCGGCATCAAGGACATGGGCGGCCTGCCCGACCTGATCTTCGTGATCGACACCAACAAGGAAGACATCGCGATCCAGGAAGCACAGCGGCTCAACATCCCGGTCGCGGCGATCGTCGACACCAATTCGGATCCCAAGGGCATCACCTATGTGGTGCCGGGCAATGACGATGCCGGCCGCGCGATCTCGCTGTATTGCGACCTGGTTGCGCGTGCCGCGATCGACGGCATCTCGCGCGCTCAGGGCGATTCGGGCATCGATATCGGCGCCTCGGCCCAGCCGGTCGTCGCCGAAGAGCTGCCGGCCGCTTCCTCGAGCGGCTTCCAGGGCCTTGCGGGTCCCCGGGGCACCGCCGACGACCTCAAGAAACTCCCGGGCGTGTCGGGTGCGATCGAGAAGAAGTTCAACGATCTCGGCATCTTCCACTATTGGCAGCTCGCCGAGCTCGACCACGACACCGCGCACAGGATCGGGGAAGAAGTCGGTCTGCCGAGCCGCGCGGATGCCTGGGTGGCCAAGGCCAAGGCGCTGACCGCGGAAGCGGAATAGTCAAAAAGAGCGATGGGTTGGCCGGATAGGGTCCGGCCACCATTTCAGTGACGCGAATTCCTGAGATGGACCGCGGCGGGGCGCCTCGATGCCGCGCCGCGGCGAACCGGCAGGCACAAAGGATTTTCAACGATGGCAACGATCACAGCTGCGATGGTCAAGGACCTGCGCGAGTCGACCGGCGCGGGCATGATGGACTGCAAGGCCGCGCTCACCGAAAACGACGGCAATATGGAAGCGGCGCAGGACTGGCTGCGCAAGAAGGGCCTGTCGAAGGCCGCCAAGAAGTCGGGCCGCGTCGCGGCCGAGGGGCTCATCGGCGCGCTCACCAAGGGCGCCAAGGGCGTCGTGGTCGAGGTCAACTCCGAGACCGATTTCGTGGCGCGCAACGGCCAGTTCCAGGGGCTGGTCAAGATGATCGCCCAGGTCGCGTTCGACGTCGGTGCTGATGTCGAAAAGATCAAGGCCGCCAAGGTCGGCGACGTCACGATTGAGACCGCGATCAATGACGCGATCGCCACCATCGGCGAGAACATGACGCTGCGCCGCGCCGCCCAGCTCGAAGTCAGCCAGGGCGTGGTGTCGAGCTACGTCCATGGGGCCGTCGTCGATGGCGCCGGCAAGATGGGGGTGATCGTGGCGCTGGAATCGCCCGGCAAGGCCGACGAGCTCGCCGCCCTCGGCCGCCAGATCGCGATGCACGTCGCCGCCGCCAACCCGCTGGCGCTCGATCCCACCGGCCTCGATCCGGCGGTTGTCAAGCGCGAAAAGGACGTGCTCGCCGACAAATACCGCCAGCAGGGCAAGCCCGAGAACGTGATCGAGAAGATCGTCGAGTCCGGCCTCAAGACCTACTACAAGGAAGTCTGCCTGCTCGAGCAGGCCTTCATCCACGACACCGGCAAGTCGGTGGCGCAGGCCGTGAAGGAGGCCGAAGGCAAGGTCGGCGGGCCCGTGAAGATCGCGGGCTTTATGCGCTATGCTCTCGGTGAGGGAATCGAGAAGCAGGAAAGCGACTTCGCAGCCGAGGTCGCGGCGGCCAGCGGCAAGAAGTAAGCGCCGGAACGTTCCTTCCGGCGTGCCGCCGGAAGCGGCGCCCGGACGAGGAAAGTGCTCATGACTGATCCGGTCTATCGTCGCGTCGTGATCAAGCTGTCCGGCGAATATCTCGCGGGACAGCAGGGTTTTGGTATCGACCAGGTGACCGTCGACCGGGTCGCGGATGATCTGATCGCCGCCCGCAAGCTTGGCGCCGAAGTGGCGGTCGTGATCGGTGGTGGCAACATCGTGCGTGGGGTCGAGGTGTCGTCCCGCGGCGTGTCGCGCCCGACCGGCGACACCATGGGCATGCTCGCCACCATGATGAACTGCCTCGCGCTGGAAGCGGCGATCGAGCGCAAGGGCACGCCGGCCCGCACGCTGTCGGCCTTCGTCATGCCGGAGATTTCCGAGCTGTTCACCCGCACCGCGGCGCACAAATACCTCGCCGAGGGCCGGATCGTGCTGCTCGGCGGCGGAACCGGCAATCCGTTCTTCACCACCGACACGACCGCGGTGCTACGCGCCGCCGAGATCGGCGCCCAGGCAGTGCTCAAGGCGACCAATGTCGATGGCGTCTACTCAGCCGATCCGAAGAAGGATCCGACCGCCACGCGGTTCGACCGTCTGACGCACTCGCAGGCCATCGAGGGTGGCTACAAGGTGATGGATGCGACCGCCTTCGCGCTTGCCCGCGAGACGTCGCTGCCTATCATCGTATTCTCGATCGCGGAGCCGGGCTCGATCGGTGCGATTCTGCGTGGCACCGGCCACGGAACCATTGTCGCCGGCTGACCGCTCGTCGTCGCGCCCGAGAGAAGGGCGCGGACCGGTCGCCGGGATTTGAAGGAGAAACGTGATGGCCACGGGTAGTTTCGACCTCAACGAAGTGAAGCGCCGCATGCAGGGCGCCGTGCAGGCTCTCAAGCACGAGCTTGGCGGCCTGCGGACGGGGCGCGCCTCGGCCTCGATGCTCGATCCGGTGCAGGTCGATGCCTATGGCACCCACATGCCGCTGAACCAGCTCGCCACCGTCAGCGTGCCGGAGCCGCGCCTGATCTCGGTGCAGGTCTGGGACAAGTCGATGGTCAAGGCCGTGGAGAAGGCGATCGTCGATTCCAATCTCGGCCTGTCGCCCGCGACCGAGGGCCAGGTGCTGCGCCTGCGCATCCCCGAGCTCAACGAGGAGCGGCGCAAGGAGCTGGTGAAGGTCGCGCACAAATACGCGGAAGCCGCCAAGGTCGCCGCGCGCCATGTCCGTCGCGACGGTCTCGACGTGCTCAAGAAGCTCGAAAAGAATCACGAGATGTCTGAGGACGATCAGAAGCGTCACGCCGACGAGGTGCAGAAGGCGACCGACGGCACGATTGCCGAGATCGACCAGCTGCTGGCCGCCAAGGAAAAAGAAATCCTCACCGTTTAAGGCATCGCCTTCATGTCCAACGCCGCCGCGCCCGCAACGGAAGGATCTGACCGGTCCGACGCGCCCGCGCATGTCGCCATCATCATGGATGGCAACGGGCGTTGGGCGGCTGCGCGCGGCTTGCCGCGTGCGGAGGGGCATCGCCGCGGCGTGGACGCGCTGCGCCGCGTGGTGCGCGCCTCGCACGAGCTCGGCATTCGCTATCTCACCATCTTCTCGTTCTCTTCGGAGAACTGGTCGCGCCCGGCGAGCGAAATCGGCGATCTCTTCGGCCTGCTGCGGCGCTTCATCCGCAACGATCTGGCGAGCCTGCATCGCGACGGCGTCAAGGTCCGCATCATCGGTGAGCGCGAAGGGCTCGAGAGCGACATCTGCGCGCTCCTCAACGAGGCGGAGGAGCTGACGCGCGACAACACGCGCCTCACGCTCGTCGTCGCCTTCAACTACGGCTCGCGGCAGGAGATCGCGAAGGCCGCGCAGAAGCTCGCGCGCGAGGTCGCAGAGGGCAGGCGGGATCCGGATACGATCGACGCCGAGACGCTTGGCGCGCATCTCGACGCGCCCGACATTCCCGATCCCGATCTCATCATCCGCACCAGCGGCGAGCAGCGCCTGTCCAACTTCCTGATGTGGCAGGCCGCCTATAGCGAGCTTGTCTTCGTGCCGATCCATTGGCCCGATTTCGACAAGGCAGCGCTGGAAGGCGCGATCGCCGAATTTGCCAGGCGCGAGCGCCGTTTCGGCGGCCTGGTCGCGAAAACCGCCTCGTGAGCGAACCCGACGCCGCACCGGCGGGCTCCGCGCCTGCCTCGAGCAATCTCGTGCTGCGGGTCCTCGCGGCGCTCGTGCTGGCGCCGCTCGCCATTGCGCTCGCCTACGCCGGCGGCTGGCTGTGGGCACTTCTCGTCACCCTGGTATCGATCGGGCTGTTCGCTGAATGGCTGATGGTGGTGGGCGCGGGTTCGGCCGCGCTGACGGGGACGGGGACCATCGTTATCGCCATCATGGGATTCTGCGTTGCCTTCGGCGCGCTCAGGACCGCTGTCATCGCCGGCTTCATCGGCGGCGTGATCGTGCTGCTGATCGCGCGGGGCAAGTTCGTCTGGGCGGCTGCCGGATTTGCCTATGCATCGGCGGCGCTGCTGGCCTCGATCCTGGTGCGGCAGGATCTCGTCAACGGCTTCGCCGCCCTGATGTTCGTGCTGCTCGTGGTGTGGGCGACAGACATCGGCGGCTATTTCGCCGGCCGCAGCATTGGTGGACCGAAGCTATGGCCGCGCGTCAGTCCGAAGAAGACCTGGGCGGGCGCTCTCGGCGGCTTTGTCGCAAGCCTCTTGGTTGCGGCAGGCTTCGCGGCGTGCGGGCTCGGAAAGCTGGCCCCATTGCTACTCGTCAGCGCTGCTCTATCGGTGGTGTCGGCCCTGGGCGATCTGTTCGAATCCGCGGTGAAGCGGCGCTTCGGTGTCAAGGATTCCAGTCACTTAATTCCCGGCCATGGCGGACTTCTGGATCGCCTGGACGGCTTTGTCGCCGCCATCCTGGCGGCATGGATTATCGGCTTTCTCCGCCATGGTGTGCATAGCGCCGGAAGCGGTCTTATGGTTTGGTGAGGATATGAGCGCAGTCCCATTGCGTAACAACAGGCTTGCTGCGTCCGACGTTCGCAGCGTCACGGTTCTCGGCGCCACCGGCTCGATCGGCGACAGCACGATGGATTTGCTTCGCGCCTCGCCCGAGCGCTACCGTGTCGAGGCGCTGACGGCGAACGGCAATGTCGCAGCACTGGCCAAGCTCGCGAAGGAATTTTCCGCGCGCTTCGTCGCGATCGCCGATAGCTCCAAACTCGGCGAGCTCAAGACTGCGCTGGCGGGCACCAGCACCGAATGCGGCGCCGGCGAAAGCGCGGTGATCGAGGCCGGTGCGCGTCCGGCCGACTGGGTGATGGCGGCCGTGAGCGGCGCCGCCGGGCTGAAGCCGGCGCTGGCCGCGGTCGATCGCGGTGCGCATGTCGCGCTCGCCAACAAGGAATGTCTGGTCTGCGCCGGCGATTTCTTCATGCAGCGCGCGGCAAAAGCCGGCGCCTGCATCCTGCCGGCCGATTCCGAACACAATGCGCTATTCCAGGCGTTGAGCTCAGGCAATCGCGACGAGCTCGTCCGCGTCATCATCACCGCCTCGGGCGGCCCGTTCCGGATCTGGAAGCCTGCCGACATCGAGCAGGCGACGCTCGAGCAGGCCCTGAAGCATCCAAATTGGAGCATGGGCCAGAAGATCACGATCGATTCCGCCTCGATGATGAACAAGGGGCTCGAAGTGATCGAGGCGTCCTATCTGTTTGCGCTCGCGCCCGACGAGATCGACGTGCTTGTTCATCCGCAGTCGATCATCCACGGCATGGTCGAGTTTTCCGATTGCTCCGTCGTGGCGCAGCTCGGTGCGCCCGACATGAGGACGCCGATCGCGCATTGCCTGGGCTGGCCCGACCGCATCAAGGGTCCGGCGGCCAAGCTCGATCTGGCCAAGATCGGCGTGCTGACCTTCGAGGCGCCGGATTTCGAGCGGTTCCCAGGTCTGCGCCTGGCCTACGATTCGCTCCGGACCGGGAAGGGAGCGACCACCGTCTACAACGCCGCCAACGAGGTCGCGGTCGCCGCCTTCATTGCCGGCAAGATCCGGTTTGGTGCGATCGCGCGCCTGGTCGAGGCGACGCTGGACGACTGGATACGTAGCGGGAACCAGGCGGCGATGACCTCGGCTGACGACGCAATATCCGTTGACCATGTTGCGCGAAATAGAGCTGCCGCCCTATTGCCTCAAATTGCCTTAAAGGCATCCTAGATGGTTCGGGCCAGGGCCTTGCGGCGCTGGATGAGGGGAATCGATGATCGACTTTTTCGTCCATAGTTTCAACACGTTGAGCCATGGGCTCCTCGGCTACGCGGTACCCTTCCTGTTCGTCCTGACCATCGTCGTGTTCTTCCACGAGCTCGGCCATTTCCTGGTCGCGCGCTGGGCGGGCGTTCGCGTTTTAACCTTTTCACTCGGCTTCGGACCCGAGCTGGTCGGTTTCAACGACCGTCACGGCACCCGTTGGAAGATCTCCGCAATTCCGCTTGGCGGCTACGTCAAGTTTTTCGGTGACGAGAGCGAGGCCTCGACCCCCTCGGCCGAAACGCTCGCCGCCATGACGGCCGAGGAACGCGCCGGCAGCTTCCACCACAAGAAGGTCGGCCCGCGCGCCGCCATCGTCGCGGCCGGACCCATCGCCAATTTCATCCTGGGCGCGCTGATCTTCGCCGGCATGGCGCTGTACTACGGCAAGCCGAGCACGATTGCGCGCGTCGACGGCGTCGTCGCCGACGGCGCGGCGGCTGCCGCCGGCTTCAAGGTCGGGGACGTTGTCGTCCAGATCGACGGCAAGCCGATCGAGAGCTTTGCCGACATGCAGCGGATCGTTGCGATGAGCGCGGGTTCAACGCTTGCGTTCCAGGTCAAGCGGGACGGCGCCATCGTATCGCTGACCGCGACCCCCGCGCTGCTTGAGCGCAAGGATCCGTTCGGCAACCGCCACCGCGTCGGTGTGCTCGGTGTCGAGCACAAGTCGCAGGCCGGTGAGGCTTCGACCGCCCCCGTGGGCGTCGGCGAAGCGCTCAAGATCGGCGTCGAGCAGGTCTGGTTCATCATCACCAGCACCTTCAAGTTCCTGGGCTCGTTGTTCGTCGGAAACGGCAATCCCAACGAGGTCAGCGGCGTCCTGGGAATCGCAAAGATGTCGGGGCAGGCGGCCAGCGCCGGGTTCCAGTTCGTGATCAATCTGTGTGCGGTGCTGTCCGTGTCGATCGGTCTGCTGAACCTGTTCCCGATTCCGCTGCTCGATGGCGGCCATCTGATGTTCTACGCGGCAGAAGTTGTCCGCGGCCGGCCTCTGTCCGAACGGACTCAGGAAATGGGGTTCCGAATCGGGCTCGGTTTGGTGCTGATGTTGATGGTGTTTGCGACCTACAACGACATCCTTCGGATGGCGGCGTCCTGATAGGGGCGTTTTTGTGGCGTTGCTGTTGAGCAACGTCTTGCAATGAAATTGAAATCACGGCGCTTTCGGCCGTTTGCGGCGTCCGGGAAATTGGCTACAAGCGGCGTGAACTTGGGGAATCTTCCAGACCGGTGTTGGGTGGGTCTGGTATGGAATGATAAGGGCGCGTTGCGCGATGAAGTTTGGACTGCGACTCCGGGGGGGCTTGCTCGCAACCCTGATCATGTTCGGCGCGCCGGTGATTGCCCCGGTTGGGGCTGTTTTTGTGTCTTCGTCTGCGCTCGCGCAGACCGTGCAGTCGATTTCCGTCCAGGGGAATCGCCGTGTCGAGGTGGAGACAATCCGCTCCTATTTCAAGCCGGGTCCGGGCGGCCGCCTGGATCAAGGCGCCATTGACGACGGCCTCAAGGCGTTGATCGAAACCGGCCTGTTCCAGGACGTCAGGATCAATCGCGGCCCCGGCGGCCAGATCATCGTCTCCGTGGTGGAAAACCCGGTGATTGGGCGCGTCGCCTTCGAGGGCAACAAGAAGATCAAGGACGAGCAGCTCACCACTGAAGTCCAGTCCAAGGCGCGTGGCACCTTCTCCCGCGCCATGGTGCAGTCCGACACGCTGCGAATCGCCGAAATCTATCGCCGGTCCGGCCGTTATGACGTGCGCGTCACGCCTGAGATCATCGAGCAGCCGAACAATCGCGTCGACCTGATCTTCACGATCGAGGAGGGCGCCAAGACCGGCGTCAAGTCGATCGAGTTCGTCGGCAACAATGCGTTCTCGTCCTATCGGCTGCGCGACGTCATCAAGACGCGCGAATCGAACCTGCTGAGCTTCCTCGCCAGCGGCGACATCTACGATCCCGATCGCGTCGAGGCCGACCGCGACCTGATCCGCCGCTTCTATCTCAAGCACGGCTTTGCCGACGTCCAGGTCGTGGCCGCGCTCACCGAATACGATCCGGAGAAGAAGGGCTTCAACGTCACCTTCAAGATCGAGGAAGGCGCGCAATACCGCGTCGGCGCGGTCGACTTCCGCTCCAGCATTCCGAACTTCGATCCTTCGTCGATGCGCGGCTATTCGCGCGTCAATGTCGGCTCGCTCTATAACGTCGAATCGGTCGAGAAGTCGGTCGAGGAGATGCAGATCGAGGCTTCGCGCCGCGGTTTCGCCTTCGCAGTCGTTCGTCCCGGCGGCGACCGCAATTTCGAGGCGCACACCGTCTCCGTCGTTTTCAACATCGACGAGGGCCCGCGCACCTATATCGAGCGCATCAACCTGCGCGGCAACACCCGCACGCGCGACTACGTGATCCGCCGCGAGTTCGACATCTCGGAAGGAGATGCCTATAACCGCGCGCTGGTCGACCGCGCCGAGCGGCGGCTGAAGAACCTCGACTACTTCAAGAGCGTGAAGATCACGACGGAGCCCGGCTCGTCGAGCGACCGCGTGATCCTGGTCGTCGACATGGAAGAGAAATCGACCGGCGACTTCTCGATCTCGGGCGGCTACTCCACGACCGACGGCGCGCTGGCCGAGGTCTCGGTCTCCGAGCGCAATCTGCTCGGTCGCGGCCTGTTCGCCAAGGCGGCGGTGACCTATGGCCAATATGCGCGCGGCTACTCGCTGTCGTTCGTCGAGCCGTATCTGCTCGACTACCGCGTCGCGCTCGGCCTCGACCTCTATCAGCGCCAGCAGCTTTCAAACAGCTACATCTCCTACGGCACGAAGACGCTCGGCTTCTCGCCGCGCCTCGGCTTCTCCTTGCGTGAAGATCTGTCGCTCCAGCTGCGCTACTCGATCTACCAGCAGGAAATCACGCTGCCGAGCTACCTGGCGAACTGTAACAATGTGGTCGGTTCGGCCGCGTTCAACCCGAGCCCGGCGTTCTCCGCGGCCACCGGTATTCCTCTGGCTGCCTCAACCAACGGCCTGGGATGCTACAGCGATGGTGAAGCCTCTCTGCCGGTGCGCAAGGAGCTTGCCAACGGCAAGACCTTGACTTCGGCGCTGGGCTACACGCTCACCTACAACACGCTGGACAACAACAAGAACCCCACGGACGGTCTGCTCATCGATTTCCGGCAGGATTTCGCCGGCGTCGGCGGCGACGTCAGCTATCTGAAGACCGTGGCGGACGGAAAGTATTACGCCCCGCTGGTGTCTGATATCGTCGGCATCGTCCGTCTCCAGGGCGGTGTTCTGACCAAGATCAACGATGATCTGCGGATGCTCGACCACTTCCAGATGGGCCCGAACCTCGTCCGTGGCTTCGCCCCGAACGGCATCGGCCCGCGCGATCTGAATCCTTTCGGTACGCAGGACGCGCTCGGCGGCACCAAATATTGGGGCGCTTCGCTCGAGTTGCAGATGCCGTTTTGGTTCCTGCCCAAGGAAGTGGGTCTGAAGGGCGCGGTCTATGCCGACGCCGGCGGTCTCTACGATTATAAGGGACCGACAAGTTGGGCCTTCAACGGCGTCTCTGGCACTAACGAGGTCAATGCGCCCGGCTGTATCCCGTCGACTATCAATCCGACGAGCACCGGAACTTGTACCGGCCTCGTCTACGACGACAGCAAGGTGATCCGCTCGTCCGTCGGTGTCGGCTTGATCTGGCAGTCGCCGTTCGGTCCGCTGCGCTTCGACTACGCCGTGCCGCTCAGCAAGGGCAAGTACGACCGCACGCAGGAGTTCCGGTTCGGCGGCGGCACCACGTTCTAATTCGATCAGCACGGCACGATCCGGATCACTGGAGCCGGTTTCCGAAAGGGATCGTGCCAATCCTGGAGATGAGGCATGATGCGGCTTGGCCGCTTCATGCCGAAGCCGGACCGCGACGGGGTGGAATGGCGCAGCCGACCTTCTTCACAAAGCCGCCTGCCTCAGCGCTGGCCGACATCGCTGCGCTGGCCAAGGCGCAACTGGTCGACCCCGCGAGAGGCAACGACACCATGACGGGTCTGGCGTCGCTCGACGAAGCCGGACCGATGCATCTGGCGTTCTTCGACAACCTGAAATACGTCGATGAGCTGAAGGCGACCAAGGCGGGGGCGTGTCTGGTGAGCCCGCGCTTTGAAGCCCGGGTGCCCGCACATGTGGCTGTGCTGCGGGTGGCGCAGCCTTTCCGCGCCTTCGTCAGGCTCGCGCGGGAATGGCATGGCGATGCGCTCAGGCCGCAATCCTGGATCGGCAACGACGGCATCGCGCCGTCAGCCATCATCGATCCCACGGCCCGGCTCGAAGACGGCGTAATCGTCGATCCCCTCGCCGTGATCGGCCCGAACGTCGAGATCGGCAGCGGCACCGTGGTCGGCGTCGGGGCGGTGATCGGCCCCGGCGTCAAGATCGGCCGGGACTGCAATGTCGGCGCCCGCACCGCCATCCAGTGCGCCCTGATCGGCAATGACGTGCTGATTCACCCCGGCTGCTCCATCGGCCAGGACGGCTACGGCTTCATCTTCTTCGGGCCCGAAGGCCACCTGAAGGTGCCGCAGACCGGCCGCGTGCTGATCCAGAACAATGTGGAGGTCGGCGCCGGCACCACCATCGATCGCGGCTCCTTGCGCGATACCGTGATCGGCGAGGGCACCAAAATCGACAATCAGGTCCAGATCGGCCACAATGTGACCATCGGCCGGAATTGCCTGCTGGCGGCTCAGATCGGGCTGGCGGGCAGCCTGACCATCGGCGACAACGTGGCGCTCGGAGCAAAGGTTGGCATCAACAACCACCTCAAGATCGGCGATGGAGCCCAGGTCACCGCGATGAGCGGCGTCAAGGACGACATCCCGCCGGGCGGACGCTGGGGTGGTTTTTTTGCCAAACCGACCAAGCAATGGTTCAAGGAGATCATCGCGGTGGAGCGTCTGGTGCGCGACAGCAAGGTCGATCCGAAGGACGAGGGACGGGAATGACGCAGGAATCGCCTGTTAAGTTCGAGCTGGTGGATATCAATGCAATCCTTCAGACCCTGCCGCACCGCTTTCCGATGCTCTTGATCGACCGCGTGATCAACATCCGTGCCGATTATAGCGGCATCGGCATCAAGAACGTCACCTTCAACGAGCCGGCCTTCCAGGGGCACTTCCCCGAGCGCCCGGTCTATCCGGGCGTCATGATGATCGAAGCGATGGCGCAGACCGCTGGCGTGATCGGCATCAAGTCGGTCGAGGGCACCGAGAAGCCGCGGGCGGTCTACTTCCTCACCATCGACAAGTGCAAGTTCCGCAAGCCCGTGCTGCCCGGCGATACCATCGAATATCACATGCGCTCGCTCGGCCGCCGCAAGGCCATGTGGTGGTTTCACGGCGATGCCAAGGTCAACGGGCAGGTGGTTGCGGAAGCCGACGTCGGCGCCATGCTGACGGATTGAGCGCGCTCGTCATGCCCGGCAATCGTAGCGGCTGCCGGCCACCTCGCGGCTGATATTCCGATTGAAGAACTGACCCATGGACGGTGCGCCCAGAAGGCCCTCGACCGTCTCCGCCGCCACGCCGCAATAACGATCGTACCTGCCGTTGATGGCGACGACGAGGTCCTGCTGCGCCCGGTCGTAGCAGACGCGCTGAAGCATCGTGCTGCGGTTGATGTCGCGGCATTCGAACGTCGCCAGATCCACGGGGCCGCGTTGGTCGGTCTCGATCGTCTCGGAGACGACCGGTGTGGCCACGAGCTGTGCGAGCAACAAGGCAAGGGCTCTGACCACGACCGCTGAAGCTCCGCATGAACTTGCTGATGAGCCGGGAAGGCCGCCGCCTTCTCCAGCACATGAAACACGGCGAGATGATACGTCACTGGACAGATCGGGCATAGTCGCGCTAACCACCCGAAAACCGAGCGACTTCAATACATAACCTGACCTTCTTGACGAGTAAGATTGGCTTGATGAGCAAGATTGATCCCACCGCACGGATCGCGGACGGCGCCGTGATCGGCGATGGCAGCGAGATCGGACCCTATTGCATCATCGGCCCGAACGTCGTCATCGGCGCGAACTGCAAGCTGATCGGACACGTCACCGTCATCGGCCACACCTCGCTCGGCGATGGCTGCGTGATCTCGCCGTTCGCAGTGCTGGGCGGCGCTCCGCAGGATCTCAGCTACAAGGGCGAGCCGACGAAACTCGAGATCGGTTCCGGCTGCACCATCCGGGAAGGCGCGACGATGAATGTCGGCACGATCAAGGGTGGAGGGCTGACGCGAGTCGGCAGCGGCGGCTATTTCATGAACAACAGCCATGTCGGCCATGATTGCGTGGTCGGCGACAACGTGATCTTCGCGACGTCAGCGACACTCGGCGGTCATTGCGAGATTGGCGACGCCGTCTATATCGGCGGCCTGTCGGCGGTGCACCAGTTCACGCGCGTCGGCCCCTATGTCATGGTCGGCGGCGTGTGCGGTGTCCGCGACGACGTCATTCCATACGGGCTGGTCAACGGCCAATATGCGGTCCTGGAAAGCCTCAATGTGATCGGCATGAAGCGGCGCAAGTTCACCAAGGAGCGGCTTGCAACCGTGCGTGGGTTCTACCAAAAACTCTTCCATGGTCCCGGCACGTTCGCCGAGCGGCTGGAGGCGGCGCGGCCGCTCGCGGGCGAAGACCCTGCGATCGCCGAGATCCTCGACTTCATCGGCAAGGGCAAGCGCCCGCTCTGTCTTCCCGCCATCGCGAAGTGATCCTCGGATGGCCGCGGGCATGACATCGGCGGCTGCGGAGGTTTCCTCACCGGTCGGCATCGTCGCCGGCGGCGGCGCCATGCCGTTCGCGGTCGCCGAATCGCTTGCGGCGCGCGGCATTACGCCGGTGCTGTTTCCGCTGCGCGGGGCTTGCGATCCGGCGCGGGTCGAGAAATTCCGCCACCGCTGGATCTCGGTCGGCCAGCTCGGCCGCGCGATGCGGTTGTTTCGCGAAGAAGGCTGCAGCGACCTGATCTTCATCGGCACATTGGTCCGCCCTTCGCTGTCCGAGATCCGGTTCGACGTCAAGACGCTGCGCCTGCTCGGCAACGTCATTCGCGCCTTCCGCGGCGGCGACGATCATCTCCTGTCCGGCGTCGGCCGCATGCTCGAGCAGGACGGCTTTCGCATGGTCGGCATCAAGGACGTCGCGCCCGATCTCCTGATGCCCGACGGCTGCATCAGCCGCGCCTGGCCGAGTGACGCCAGCAAGACCGACATCGAGCGCGGCCGGGCGGTGCTGAGCGCGCTCGGTCCGTTCGACATTGGGCAGGCCGCGGTGGTGATCGACGGTCACGTCGTGGCGATCGAGGACATCGAGGGCACCGACGCGCTGCTCGCGCGTGTCGCGCGGCTGCGTGAGGAGGGTCGCATCCGCGCGGCCATGGGCCGCGGCGTGCTGGTGAAGGCGCCGAAGAGCGGCCAGGACCTGCGCTTCGACCTGCCGACGATCGGACCGCGCACCATCGACGGTGTTGCCAAGGCCGGCCTTGCCGGCATCGCCGTCGTCGCCGACAACACCATCGCCGCCGAGCCGCAGGCGATGATTGCGCTCGCCGACGCAAAATACCTCTTTGTCATCGGCCTGCCGGCGTGATGCAGGGCCGCGATCGCAAGCGCAAGATCTTCCTGATCGCAACGGAGGAATCCGGCGACCGGCTCGGCAGCGCCTTGATGCAGGTGCTGCGCCAGCGGCTCGGCGACGGCGTTGAGTTCGTCGGCGTCGGCGGCCGCACCATGGCGCGCGAGGGGCTCGAGACGCTGTTTCCGATCGAAGAGCTGTCGATCGTCGGCTTTGCCGCCGTCGTTCAGCAATTGCCGAAAATCCTGCGGCTGATCCGCAAGACGGCCGATGCCGTGCTAGAGGCCGCGCCCGACGCGCTCGTCATCATCGACAGCCCCGATTTCACCCATCGCGTCGCCCGCCACGTGCGTGCCCGCAATCACGCGATCCCGGTCGTCGACTACGTCTCGCCGCAGCTCTGGGCATGGCGGCCGGGACGGGCGCGGACCATGCTCGGCTATGTCGACCATGTGCTCGGCCTTTTGCCGTTCGAGCCGGAGGAATACCGCAAGCTCGGCGGGCCGCCATGCAGTTATGTCGGACATCCCCTGGTCGAGCAATTGGCGTCGCTGCGGCCGAACGCGGAGGAGCAGGCGCGTCGCGACGGCGAGCCGCCGGTGCTCCTGGTGCTGCCCGGCAGCCGCCGTAGCGAGATCCGGCATCACCTCGACGTCTTCGGTGCAGCACTCGGACGGTTGCAGGCGGAGGGGCGCGCCTTCGAGCTGATGCTGCCGACCATGCCGCACCTCGAAGCGACCATCCGCGAGGGCATCGCGAATTGGCCGGTCAAGCCGCACATCGTGATCGGCGAGAACGACAAGCGCGCCGCTTTCCGCATTGCCCACGCGGCGCTGGCGAAGTCCGGCACGGTGACGCTCGAGCTCGCGCTGTCGGGCATTCCGATGGTGACGGCCTATCGCGTCGGCGCGATCGAGGCCTTCATCCTGCGCCGCGCGATCCGCGTCTCCTCGGTGATCCTCGCCAATCTGGTGATCGGCAAGGATGTGATTCCCGAATTCCTGCAAGAAGACTGCACGCCGGAGAAGCTGGCACCGGCCCTCGCTACCCTGCTGACGGATTCGCCGCTGCGGCGGGAGCAGGTCGAAGCGTTCGCACGACTCGATCAGATCATGTCGACCGGCAACAAGTCGCCGAGCGTGCTCGCCGCCGACATCGTGCTCGCGACGATGCGCAAAGGCAGGCCGGTGAGCTAGCCGAGGCCGCCGTCGACCTGGAAACATTGACGCGTGATGCGCTGGCTCTCGTCCGAGGCGAGGAACAGCGCCATGTTGGCGATGTCGTCGGGTGTCACCGCATCGGGAACGGCCTGGCGCGCGCGCATCTCGGCGATGGCCTGCTCGTCCGGATACCACAGCCGGCGCTGGCGCTCGGTGATCACCATGCCCGGCGCGATCGCGTTGACGCGAATGCGGTCGGGCCCGACCAGCCGGGCCAGCGAGTTGGTGAAGCCGACGATCGCCGCTTTCGCCGCGGCATAGGCCGGCAGCGCCGGTGCGCCGCGCATCCAGGCGATGGACGACATGTTGATGATCGAGCCGCCACCGCGCGCCTGCATCTGTGGCACCACCGCCTGTGCTGCGAAGAAGACGTGCTTGAGGTTGACGCCGATCATCCAGTCGAACTCGGCCGGCGTTACCTCGGAGAGAACCTGGCGTTGATCGTTGGCGGCGTTGTTGACGAGAACGGCGGCGTCGCCGAGCGAACGGTGGACCTCTGCCATCGCGGTGCGCAAGGCGTCGATGTCCAGGAGATCGCAGGGCACGAACAGCGGCGTGGTCCCGCGCGCTGCCGCCACTTCCCGCACCAGCGTTTCACCGGCATTCGTATCGATGTCAAGGAAGGCGACGTGGGCCCCCTGGCCCGCGAAGGCCCGTACGAAGGCGGCGCCAATGCCGCTGGCGCCGCCGGTAATCAACACCACGCGGCCCGCCAGGCCGGAATAGGTGGTCTTCGTCATGCGATCAGTCGCTCCGTTTCGGGGTCGAAAAGGCAAATACGGCGCGTGTCGAGCGCAAAGGAGGCGGACGCGCCGGGCGCGGGGCGGATATCGGGCGAGACGCGCGCCATCGCGGGCTCGCCCCCGAGCCGCAGCAACACCATGGTCTCGGCTCCGGTCGGCTCGACCATTTCTACCGGCGCATCGACGAGGACAGGCGCATCGCCGGAAAATGCGCGGCTGCCTTCGGCAATGCATTCCGGCCTGATGCCAAACACCACTTCGCGACCGACGTAGGATGCCGCGGCGTCATATCCTCGAAGGCGAAGACGAACCTCCTCCGGCCGCCCGGCGCCGATCACGACCACCGGCCCGTCATTCCCGCTCTCGAGCCGTGCCGGCATCGTGTTCATTGGCGGCGAACCCATGAAACGCGCCACAAACAAATTGGCCGGGTAGCGGTACACGGTATCGGGGTCGGCGAATTGCTGCACGCGACCCTGATGCATCACGGCGATCCGCGTCGCCATCGTCATCGCTTCGATCTGGTCGTGGGTGACATAGACGATGGTGGCGCCGATCCGCTGGTGCAGCCGCTTGATCTCCATCCGCATTTCGACGCGCAGCTTGGCGTCAAGATTGGACAGCGGCTCGTCGAACAGGAAGAGCAGGGGATTGCGCACCAGCGCCCGCCCCATCGCCACACGCTGGCGCTGGCCGCCGGACAATTGCGACGGCTTGCGGCCGAGCAGCGGCTCGATCTGGAGCAGCTTGGCCACGTTCGCGACCGCCTTCTCCTGCTCGGCCTTCGGCACATGACGGCATTCCATGCCGAAGGTGATGTTCTGGCGCACCGTCATCGACGGATAGAGCGCGTAGGACTGGAACACCATGGCGATGTCGCGGTCCTTGGGCGGGATGTCGTTGACGATGCGCCCGCCAATCTCGATCGTCCCCGTGCTCGGTCGGTCGAGCCCGGCGACGATGTTGAGCAGCGTGGACTTGCCGCAGCCGGATGGCCCGACGAGGACCGTGAACTCGCCGCTCTCGATGTCGAGATCGACGCCCTTCAGTACCTCGAAGTTGGCGTACCGCTTGGACAGGGCGCGAATGCTCAGTGCTGCCATGACAAATCCATCATTTCACTGCGCCGGCGGTAAGGCCGCGCACGAAGTACCTGCCGCCGAGGAGATAGATCAACAAAGTGGGCAGGGCTGCGATGATCACTGCCGCGCTCTGCACGCCGTGCTGGGGGATATCTGCGACCGCAGCAGACAGCGCGATGAGAGCGGCCGTGACGGGCTGCTGTTGGCCGCTTGTGAACGTCACGCCATAGAGAAACTCGTTCCAGATGTGCGTGAACTGCCAGATCACGGTGACGATCAGGATGGGAGCCGAGACCGGCAGAATAATGCGCCAGAAAATACGAAAGAACCCGGCCCCGTCGATGCGCGCGGCCCTGATCAATTCATGGGGCACGGCGGCATAGTAGTTTCGGCAGAACAACGTGGTGAAGGACAGCCCCTGGATCGTGTGAATCAGCACGAGGCCCGTCAGTGTGTTGATGAGACCGATGTCCCGCAGCACGATTGTCCAGGGAAGCAATCGCATCTGTTGGGGAAGGAAGAGGCCGAGGGTCACGATGCCGTAGATCCAGGTATCTCCGCGAAAACGCCAGAGCGACACGGCGTACCCGGCGATCGCACCGAGCATGGTCGAGAAAATCGTCGCGGGAATCGTGATGAGCGCCGAGTTCAGCATGTACGGCCTGATGCCGGCGCAGGTCTCGGCCACGCAGAATCCGCTCCAGGCAGTTGCGTAATTGCTCCAAGCCCAGTGTTTCGGCCAGCCGATCATCGACGCCTGCGCGATTTCCTCATTGGTGCGGAGCGAGTTCAGCACGACAACGACCAATGGCGTGAGCCAGGCCGCCGCGATCAAAAAAACGATGAGATAGATCGATATCCGGCTTGGTGCGAAGGTTCGGTCACGCATGAGTAGCACGCCGCCGCTGGACATAACGCCACGCTGCATAGGGCAGCAGGACCGCGAGAAGAATGAGCAACATGAGCACCGCTGCCGCCGCCCCCCGGCCGAGCAGGCTGCGCTGGAACATCAGGTCGTAGACGACAAGGGCCGGTAGCTGGGTCGCGATTCCCGGTCCGCCGTTGGTGAGCGCGCGGACGAGGTCGAAGGCCGAAATCGCAAACTGCAGCTGCACCACGACCACGGTGATGGTGATCGGCCACAGCGTCGGCAAAATGACGCGCCGGTAGATTCGGATCGGCCCGGCGCCGTCGATCTGCGCGGCCTTGATGATGTCGGCGTCGACAGATCTGAGGCCGGCAAGAAAGAGCGCCATGGCAAAGCCGGAGGATTGCCAGATCGCAGCGATGACAATGGTCCAGATGGCCATGTCGCGGTCGATCAGCCAATCGAACTTGAAGGAGGTCCAGCCGAGGTCGTGGACCAGTTTCTGGATCCCGATGCCAGGACTGAGCAACCAGCTCCAGACCGTGCCCGTGACCACGAACGACACCGCAAGGGGGTAGAGGAAGATGGATCTCAGCAGGTTCTCGCCGCGAATGCGCTGATCGAGCAGGATCGCAAGGACAAGGCCGGTCATCACGCTCAGCAGCACGAAAGCGCTGCCGAACAGTAGGAGATTATCGAAGGCGATCTGCCAGTTCCGAGATGCCGCGACCGCCGTGTAGTTGCGCAGACCCACCCAGCCCGAGACCGGGACCAGAGTGGATGGCGTGAACGATATCCAGATCGTCCACAGCGAGAACGACACGAGGTGCACAGCGGACAGCAGCAGCGGCACCCAGATCATCAGATACTCAGGCAGCCGGCGCACCGCGCCAGCAATCGCCGGCCGGGCGGGCCGCGTTGCTATGGAGACGGTATCGATCAACGCGCGCCCTCGACGGCCTCGGCGAGGCGGGTGACCGCCTGCTCCGGCTTGATCGTCTTGTTCTTCACATATTCGGTGATCACGTCGATCATCGCAGCGGTCATGCCGTTCTCCTGCGCCATATTGTGCGCGAGGCTCAGGACCGCCTGATTGCTGGCGATAGCGTCTTTCAGAGCTGCTGCGGTCCGCCGTTGACCATCCGACCAGCCTTCACCGGAAAGATCGACATCGGTGCGCACGGGTATCGATCCCGTAATCTGCGAATACATCGTCTGGATCGCTGGATCCATGACGAGCTGGGCCATCAGCGTCTGGCCGGCCTGGAGGTCGGGCTCCTTGCGCTGCCAGAATATGAACGCATCGGCATTCAACAGAAAGACCGGCTTGGTATTGTCGCTCGGGCCAGGGGCGATGATGAAGTCGTCGAACTTGAAACCGGCGTTGCGCAACACGCCCTGTGCCCACCCGCCCATGATCATCATGCCCATGTCGCCGTCGACGAAGCGCTTCAGGTTGGTCGAAAAGTGTTGAGCACCGACATTGGGATCCATCCAGTCGGCGATCTTGCGCACCTGTGCGAAGGCAGCGCCTACCTCGGGCCCGTTCAACGCCTTCTCGTCAAGATTCATGATGGCTGCGCGGTAGGAGGCGGGACTGATGCCGGCGAGAGCGGCCTCGAATTTCTGGCCATCGTCCGGGCGGGTACCACCGTTGGCGATGGGATAAGTGACGCCGCCCGCTTTCATTTTCTCGGCAAGGTCGTTGAAGTCGGCCCATGTGACGGGGATCTTGCCGGCCTTGGCCTTGTCCATCGCGCGCTTGGAGAGAAACAGCATGTTGGTGCTGTAGATCTGCAGCGGCAGTGCAATCCATTTGCCGCCCGGCTTGTGCAATCGTGCAAGATCAGGAGCGACAACCTTTTCGTAGCTGGCGGCGGCAACTAGGTCGTCGAGATTGACGGTTGGAGCAATCTTCGACCAGGCCGCAATCTCCGGGCCTTTGAGCTGCGAACAGGCCGGTGGATCGCCGGCCATGATCTGAGCGCGTAGCTTGTTCATCATCTCCGTGGTGAACCCGGGGACGGGCGAGTGCTGCCAAACCCCGCCTTTCTCCTCGAATTTCTTGCCGAGCGCGGTGATAGCCGCCCCATCGCTGCCTGCGGACCATTGCGAGATCGCGGTCAGGCGCGGCTTGACCGCGCCTTGCGCGCGGGCAAAGGCCGGCAGCGCGAGCGCGGCAGCAGATCCAGCGAGCAGACGACGCCTGGTTGTTGTGATCGGCATGGCAAGTTCCTCCGTTTCAAGTGCTTTGCGCGTTGAGGCCGAACGACTTAGGGCATGTCAGGCGGCCTCCCTCGATGCGGCGGGCATGCCGCCGCGGCTGGCCAGGCAAAAGGCGGCGAAGGCGAGGGCAGCCTGCGGATCGTTGCCGGTCGAGGGTGGCACGAAAGCGATGGACACTTGCGCCAATGTCCGGCCGCCCAGCAGGCAGGCGTCGATCCCCTCGACCACGGCATTGCGATCGTCGTCGGAGAGAAGCGATGGCCAGCCGCTGATGGCGACGCCACCGCATGGCTTCACGTTCAGCGTGTTGCCGATCGCAAGGCCAAGCCGGAACAGCCGCCGCCGCAGCTCCTGGCGCACCCGCCCCGAGCGCGGGATCGTGTGCACCCATTGGCTGCCGGGCTGGAGCAATTCGGCGTCGGAGATATCGAGGAGCTCGGCCATGGCGGTGAGCGAAGTATAGGCCTCGACGCAGCCGAGATGGCCGCAGCGGCAGCGCGGTCCTTCCGGTCCAAATACCATGTGGCCCAGTTCGACCGGCTGGAGTGCATCAGCTTCAGTCGGGTCATCCATCCAGGCGCCGGCAACGCCATGGCTGACAAAGACGAACAGATGCGTGCCGCTGAATGGATAGTTCTGCGTGCGGCAGCGGTGAAAAGTGGCGTGCGCCACCACGGAATTGGTGAATTCCAGCGGCACGCCGGCAAACATCTCGCCGATCATGCCGCTGATGCGCCCGACGTCGCAGGGGATGATCGGATTGCCGGATATGGTCAAGCGGCCAAGGCCCGGAATGGAGACGCCGATCTGTGAGAGTGTGATGTGGCGGCGGCGCGTCCAGTCGCGCAGCAATGTCATCGCTTCGCGGAAGACGCGGCCGACCGTCTCGACCGTCGGCGCCTTCGGCAACGGCAGACGCTCGGTGTAGTGCAGTTCGCCGGAGAGACCGCCGACGCCGACGCTGAGCCATTGGGCGGTCAGCTCAACGGCTGCGAGCGCGACCGAGCCGTCGAGGGACACGAGGCCCGTCGGGCCGCCGACATAAGGGGCAGGGCGCCGCACTTCCTCGATCAGGCGTTCGGCCTTCAGGTCGAGCAGGATGCGCGACAGGCTCGCCTCGGACAGGCGCACCGCCTTCGCCAGCGGCGGCCGAAACGAGCCGCCCGACTGCAGCAAATGAGTCAAAATGGCAGCGCGCGTCTGCCGCCGACTTCTCGGCTGGTCCGGCATTTCCATCCCAGTCGTCATTCTTACTTAGTGTAAGAATTTGCCCGCGGAGCGTTTCGGCTGTCAAGCGATTACCGCTCCGATGCGCCGACTTGTTGTTGTGCGCGGCAGCAAGTTGTGCCGGTGGGAAACTCGCTGCCGGTGGTTCGCTCAGCGATTGGCGCGTCATCGTGGATGGCCCAACAAAAACGGCGCCATTGTGAGATGGCGCCGTTTCGAAAGCCGTAATGGCCGAACTTATTTGCGGGTGGCGATCGGCACGTAGTCGCGCTTGGCGACGCCGGTGTAGAGCTGGCGCGGACGACCGATCTTCTGATGCGGGTCCTCGATCATCTCGCTCCACTGGCTGATCCAGCCGACGGTGCGGGCGACCGCGAACAGCACGGTGAACATCGAGACCGGGAAGCCCATCGCCTTCAGCGTGATGCCCGAATAGAAATCGACGTTCGGATAGAGCTTGCGCTCGATGAAGTACTGGTCGCTGAGCGCGATCTTCTCGAGCTCCATTGCCACCTTCAGCATCGGATCCTCGCCATGGCCGGTCTCCCTGAGCACGGCGTGACACATCTTCTGCATGATCTTGGCGCGCGGATCGTAGTTCTTGTAGACGCGGTGCCCGAAGCCCATCAGGCGGACTTCAGAGTTCTTGTCCTTCACCTTGGCGATGAACTCGGGGATTTTATCGACCGTGCCGATATCGTAGAGCATGTTGAGCGCGGCTTCGTTGGCGCCGCCATGCGCCGGGCCCCAGAGGCAGGCGATGCCCGCCGCGATGCAGGCGAACGGGTTGGCGCCGGAGGAGCCGGCGATGCGCACCGTGGAAGTCGAGGCGTTCTGCTCGTGGTCGGCGTGCAGGATGAAGATCTTCTCCAGCGCGTCGGCGAGAACCGGGCTCACCTTGTAGTCCTCGCAGGGCACCGCGAAGCACATGTTCAGGAAGTTCTCGGCGAAGCCGAGCGAGTTCTTCGGATAGATGAAGGGCTGGCCGACCGTGTACTTGTAGGCCATTGCCGCCAGCGTCGGGATCTTCGCGATCATGCGCATGGAAGCGATCATGCGCTGCTTCGGATCGTTGATGTCGGTGCTATCGTGATAGAACGCGGCGAGCGCGCCGACGGCCGCAACCATGATCGCCATCGGATGGGCGTCGCGGCGGAAGCCCTGGAAGAAGCGAGCCATCTGCTCGTGCACCATCGTGTGATGCGTCACGCGGTGGTCGAAATCCTTCTTCTGCGCGGCGGTGGGCAGGTCCCCGTAGAGCAGGAGATAGCAGGTCTCCAGGAAGTCGCCGTGCTCGGCAAGCTGCTCGATCGGGTAGCCGCGGTATTCCAGCACGCCCGCGTCACCGTCGATATAGGTGATCTTGGACTGGCAACTCGCCGTCGAGGTGAAGCCCGGGTCGTAAGTGAACAGGCCGGACTGGCCGTAGAGCTTGCCGATATCGATGACATCAGGTCCGACGCTGCCGCTGAGGATCGGAAGATCGTAATTCTTGTTTCCGACCGTCAGCGTGGCGGTCTTATTGCTTGGTTTTGCGTCCATCGTAGGTCCCCGATGTGTGGTGAAACGGGCCGGAGCCGGAGCCCCAAAGGAGATCGTTGGGGGCAGGCCGGATGTTCCAGAATGTACGGGGAGATGGGTATATTATTGCTGTGTGCGCTGCAAGATCGCCGCACGCATGGTCGACTTACGTCGTAGACTGATCTTTAAGCCGGCCCAGGCTCTCCTGGCGTCCAAGAACGTCCAAAACCTCAAAAATACCAGGTGAGGTGGTCCGTCCCGTCAGCGCGGCCCGCAAGGGCTGGGCGACCGCGCCGAGCTTGAGACTATTTTCCTCGGCAAAACTGCGCAGCGCAGCTTCCGTGCTGGCGCCGCTCCATGTCTCGACTTTCTCCAGCGCGGAATGAAGCTGGCCGATCAGCTTGCGGTTCTCGGCTGTCAGCAGCGCCTGCGCCTTGGCATCGAGCTGCAGCGGGCGGTCGGCAAAGATGAAGTAGGCGCCATCGATCAGCTCGATCAGCGTCTTGGCGCGCTCCTTCAGGGCCGGCATGGCCTTCAAGAGCTGCGCTCGCGTGTTGTCGTTTAACTTGGCCTTGATCTCGTCGCGGCTGGGCACGACGTGATTGAGCACATCTTCGAACATCTTCACGAGTGATTGATCGTCGGCATGACGGATGTAGTGGCCGTTGAGGTTTTCTAGCTTGGCGAAATCGAAGCGGGCGGCGGCGCGGCCGACGCCGGCGAGGTCGAACGCTGCGATCATCTCCTCGGTCGAGAAGATCTCCTGGTCGCCATGGCTCCAGCCGAGCCGGACGAGGTAGTTGCGCAGCGCCGCCGGCAGGTAGCCCATGGCGCGATAAGCATCGACGCCGAGCGCGCCGTGGCGCTTCGACAGCTTCGAGCCGTCCGGGCCGTGGATCAGGGGGATGTGGGACATGCTCGGCAGCGTCCAGCCCATCGCATCGTAGATCTGCTTCTGGCGGGCGGCGTTGATCAGATGGTCGTCGCCGCGAATGACATGGGTGACGCCCATGTCATGGTCATCCACGACCACGGCGAGCATGTAGGTCGGATTGCCATCGCCCCGCAGAAGTACGAGGTCGTCGAGATTCTCGTTCTGCCAGACCACGCGGCCCTGGACCTGGTCCTCGATCACGGTCTCGCCGGTCTGCGGCGCGCGCAGGCGAATGGTGGGCTTCACATCGGTCGGGGCGGTCGCCGGGTCGCGGTCGCGCCATAGGCCGTCATAGAGGCGAGTACGGCCCTCTGTGCGCGCCTTCTCGCGCATGGCGGCGAGCTCTTCGGCCGTGGCGTAGCAGCGATAGGCTTTGCCGTCGGCGAGCAGCTGCTCGGCGACCTCGCGGTGGCGGGCGGCGCGGGCGAACTGGTAGATGACCTCGCCGTCCCAGCCGAGCTCAAGCCATTTGAGTCCATCGAGTATGGCAGCGATGGCGGCCTCGGTGGAGCGCTCGCGGTCGGTGTCCTCGATCCGCAGCAGCATCTTGCCGCCGTGCTTCTTCGCATAGAGCCAGTTGAACAGCGCCGTGCGGGCGCCTCCGATATGGAGGAAGCCGGTCGGCGAGGGAGCGAAGCGCGTGACGACGGAATCGGTCATTCTTGGCAGGGCCTATGCATGGGAAGCGGTGGTGTATAGCAGGAACGGGACATAACTAAAGCCCGTCGGCCGACCTCGTGGGCCTTGGCGCGGCCACACGAATTTGGCAGAAGAACCGCTGATTTCCCTACAGGATTTTCGTAATGACAGAACCGGTGGCGACTGAGGTTGGGCGCGATTTCATTCGTGACATCATCCAGGCCGATCTCGATCAGGGCAAGTACAAGGAGATCGTGACCCGGTTCCCGCCGGAGCCGAACGGCTATTTGCATATCGGCCACGCCAAGTCGATTGCGCTCAATTTCGGCATCGCGCAGGAGTTTCCGGGCCGCTGCCATCTGCGCTTCGACGACACCAATCCGGTCAAGGAAGAACAGGAATATATCGATGCGATCCAGGCCGACGTGCGCTGGCTCGGCTTCGACTGGGGCAAGAACCTGTTCTTCGCCTCCGACTATTTCGATCGCCTCTATGAATGGGCGGAGCAGCTGATCCGCGACGGCCTCGCCTATGTCGACGACCAGACCCAGGAGGAGATCCGCCTCTCGCGCGGCACGCTGACCGAGCCCGGCAAGAACTCGCCGTTCCGCGACCGCAGTGTTGCGGAGAACCTCGACCTGTTCCGCCGCATGAAGGCCGGCGAATTCCCGAACGGCGCACGCGTGCTGCGGGCTAAGATCGACATGGCCGCGGGCAACATCAATCTGCGCGATCCCGTTCTGTACCGCATCCTGCACGCGCATCATCCGCGCACCGGTGACGCGTGGTGCATCTATCCGAGCTACGATTATGCCCACGGCCAGTCGGATGCGATCGAGGGCATCACGCACTCGATCTGCACGCTGGAGTTCGAGGACCACCGCCCCCTCTATGACTGGTTCATCGACAAGCTGCCGGTGCCCTCGAAGCCGCACCAGTACGAGTTCGCGCGGCTGAACCTGACTTACACGCTGCTGTCGAAGCGCGTGCTGACCCAGCTCGTTCGCGACGGCCATGTCGCGGGCTGGGACGATCCGCGCATGCCGACCATCGCGGGGATGCGCCGCCGCGGCGTGCCGCCGGCCGCGCTGCGCGAATTCGTCAGGCGCATCGGCGTTGCCAAGTCCAACAGCGTGGTCGATGTCGGCATGCTCGAGTTCTGCATCCGCGAGGAGCTGAACCGCACAGCGCAGCGCCGCATGGCGGTGCTGAAGCCGCTGAAAGTGGTGATCGAGAACTATCCGGAAGGGCAGGTCGAGGAGCTCGAGGCGATCAACCACCCGGATGACCTCAGCGCCGGCACGCGCAAGATCAGCTTCGGCCGCGAGCTCTATATCGAGCGCGACGACTTCATGGAGAACCCGCCGAAGAAATTCTTCCGCTTGTCGCCAGGCAACGAGGTGCGCCTGCGCTATGCCTATTTCGTCAAGTGCACCGGCGTGATCAAGAACGACGCAGGCGAGGTGGTGGAGCTGCGCTGCACCTACGATCCCGCGACCAAGGGCGGCAACGCGCCCGATGGGCGCAAGGTCAAGGCGACGATGCACTGGCTGCCGGCAGCGACGTCGAAGCCTGCTGAAATCCGCATCTATCACCAGCTGTTCTCCAATCCGAGCCCGGACGCCTCGAATTTCGCGGCCGATCTCAACCCTCAGTCGCTGGAGATCCTGTCCGATGCGCGGATCGAGGCATCGGTCGCGGAGAGCAATTCGACCGAGCCGATGCAGTTCGAGCGCCAGGGCTATTTCGTGCGCGACAAGGACTCGACGCCGGGCAAGCCGGTGTTTTCGCGCACCATCGGTCTGCGCGACACGTTTGCAAAGGAAGTCGCGAAAGGTTGAGGCACCCATGAGCAACGAAACCGACGCCATCGTTTCCGCCATCATCGCGAAATGGTGCGCCGGCTTCGCGACGCTTGATGCAGCCGCGCTGTCCTCGCTCTATGCGAGCAACGCGTTCTTCTTCGGCTCCAACCCGAAACTCTACCGGGGCAGGGACGGCGTTGCGGACTATTTCAACGGCCTGCCGCGATGGCGCAAGCCGAGTGCGATGTTTTCCGAGGTGCATGCCGCGCAGGCAGGTCCTGACCTGATCAACATGGCGGCAACCGTCTCGTTCGATCTCGCCGGCGAGCGTCCTGATCTCGTCGTCAAGATGAGCTGGGTCCTCATCCGCGAGGACGGCGCGTGGAAGATCGTCAACCACCATGCCTCGTCAAAGGAACCGCTGATCTGACGAGCGGGCGGCACACGGCATCGTCATTTTCGCGTGGGAAACGAACGCGCGCCTCTGACGTTGGGGTGAATCCAAACGAGGGTCCATCCATGCAGAACATCGCAGAACATATGGAAATCATCGGCGCCGATGGCGTCCATATCGGCACCGTCGATCGCGTTGAGGGCAACCGCATCAAGCTGACCAAGAAGGACAGCGGCGAGGGCCGCCACAAGGGCCACCATCATTTCATCGATAAGGGTCTCGTTGCCGACGTCGAAGGCAACAAGGTCCGCCTCTCGGCCAAGGCCTCGGTCGCCGTGACCATGGAAGAGGAAAAGTAGGGGCGTCCAAGTTCGTTCCTGATCCGTACCGCTATTCGCACAGCCGCACGTTCCGGTAGCCTCTGCACCTATCGCGTATCGTAAGGTGCAGGAAATGGCGGAGCTTGGCCGGCCAGTGCGCTCCCAGGGAGTTGCCGGAACGTGGCCGGTTGGCCGCGCCGCGCCCGCTGGCGGCTTTGCGCCGGCGGGCTTTGGCGTCTGGCCCGCGATCGTCGAGACGGCGCGCGAATGGGTGCGTGCCGAGGCCGGCGCCGGCCGGCTGCTGCCGTGGCTGCCGGTCGCCTTCAGGCGGCATCGCGCTCTATTTCGCTGCCGATCAGGAGCCGGTGCTGTGGGTCGTTGCCGCGACCGCCATCGCGCTCATGCTCGGCGCCGTCCTGTTGCGGCGGAGTCGGCTGTTCGCGCCCGCGATCATGATCGCGGCGGTCGCGGCTGGCTTTGCCATGGCGACCTGGAAGACGGCGCGCATTGCCCATACGGTGCTGGCCAAGCCACTCTATTCGGTATTGCTGTCGGGCTACGTCGAGACCCGCGACATCCGCGAGCGCACGGATCGCTTCGTGCTGCGCGTCACCGCCACGGAGGCGCAGCGCAGCGACGTCAGGCTCGAGCGCGTCCGCCTCTCGGTGCGCAAGGGGATGGCACCGCAGGTCGGCAGTTTCGTGCAGCTGAAGGCGCGCTTGATGCCGCCGATCTCTCCCGTGCGCCCGGGCAGCTACGATTTCTCCCGCGACATGTTCTTTCAAGGCATCGGCGCCTCTGGTTTTGCAATGGGCGCGATTACGGTGGCAGCCCCGCCGGAGACCGGCGGCTTGCGGCTGCGCTACGCAGCCTTCATGCAGGGCTTGCGTGATGCGATCGATGCACGCATCCGTGCGACGCTCGAGGGCGACAACCGTGCGATCGCGACCGCGCTGCTCACCGGGCGGCGCGATGCCATCACCACGCCCGTCAACGACGCCATGTTCATCTCGGGGCTTGGGCCATGTGCTGTCGATCTCCGGCTAACAGGTAGCCTGAAGCGTCACGAGCATTCAGGACACGTCAACATCCACAGATATCAATGGCTTAGTCGGCACTAGCACGTGACTGTCGGCCTCAGCAGTGTTCACTATTGGTCAAGTTGACGCGTCCCCGTGCTTCCCAAAAACGAGGACTGCTTCCCATGATTTCGGATAGAGCAAATAAATGGACTGACGCCTCGGTCCGCAAATTGGTCGCGCCGGCTGACAAGTCGGATTTCATCCACTGGGATCCTGAGCTGCCTTCCTTCGGTGTCCGGCTCCGAGGAGGGCGAAGCTCGTTCGTTGTTCAGTACCGGATCGGCCGGAAGCAGCGGCGCGAGAGCCTTGGGGACGTGCGGAAGCTGGAGCTGAAGGACGCTCGCGAGATCGCGCGGAAGCGGTTTGCCCAGGTCGAGCTCCACATTGACCCGGTAGCCGATCGGAAGCGCCTGGAGGCAGAGCAGGCAGCAGAGGCCGACACCTTCCTGAAGGCGGCAGAGGAATATCTCGAGACCCGCGTGTCCAAGATGCGGCCCAACACCTACATCGCTGCCAAGCGGTATCTGCTCGACCACTGCACGCCGCTGCACAAGAAGGGCGTCACGAAGGTGACTTTCTCGGACGTCGCGGGGCTGCTGCGCGATCTCGTCCGCGACCATGGTCCGACCTCGGCGGCCCGCGCTCGCGGCACCCTGGGGGCCTTCTTCGTCTGGGCAATGCGTCAGGCCAAGGTGAGGGCCAATCCGGTGATCGGGACGGAGAACCCGATTGAGGGCAAAGAGCCGCGCGATCGCGTCCTGACCGACGACGAGATCCGGGCGATCTGGCGCCATTGCGGTGACGATGACTTCGGCCGCATCGTGCGGGTTCTGCTCCTCACAGCCTGTCGGCGCGACGAGATCGGCGCGCTCCGCTGGTCGGAGCTCGATTTGGATGCCGGAAAAATCACGTTCCCCAAGGAGCGCATCAAGAGCAAACGCCCGTTTGTCCTGCCGCTGCCCGAGACTGCTCGCGGCATACTGCGGGAAGTACCGCGTCGGCACGGCCGGGAGACGGTCTTCGGAGGCGGCCCAAGCGGTTTCAACGCCTGGAGCTATAACACCCTCCGGATCAACGCCGCGATTACCACGGCCGCCGGCAAGAGCTTGGCACCATGGCGCCTGCACGACCTGCGCCGCACGGTTCGGACGCGCTTGGGCAAGCTGGGCGTGCTCCCGCATATCGCCGAGCTGGTCCTGAACCATGCCGGCCACAAGTCAGGCATCGGCGGGGTTTACGACCATCACTCCTACGAGGCGGAGATCGGAGAAGCTTTGCGCAAGTGGGAGGCTTACTTGCTGGCGATCGTCGCGCCGGCCGACAACGTCGTCCAGCTCCGTCGGGCTGAGAGCTGAAAGATGGGAAGGCCTCCTTCCAAGTTTGTTTCCGATCCTCGGCACGTCGGGGACCAGAAGCGCAAGCGCGAGGACTATTTCACGCGCGCAGAGCTTGTCGCTCTGGAACAGTCGTGGATGCTTGGCAACCCGGGCGCTGGGAAGGAGGCCTTCTATCGATGGTATGCCGAGACTTACTTCGGACTTGGGCCCGACAAGATTGGGCGAGCCGAAATGGAGCGTGTGCGTCAGTTGTTTCGCGGCGCCAAGGTTCGCGCGCGCGATGAAGGTTGGTTCAAGGATTGAGAGGCCGAGTTATTTTACGGTTACAGCCTAGCGCGCGCTGAATACTCCTTTGGCATCTTAGATGCTCAGGGAGCGTTTCGTGACCGACGACCTCGCACTATCCGACATTCGGATGCTCTCGTTCGATGAGTGGTGCCGCCTCAATGGCTTCAGCCGTAGCACGGGGCAACGCCTATTGCGTGATGGCAAGGGTCCCCAGTTTGTAAGGATCTCCACTCGCCGCATTGGCGTGACGATCGGCGAAAATCGCCGATGGCTCGCATCTCGCATGACTGAGACGGCGGCCTGATCATGGGAGCACGCAAGCCGGAGCTCGCCGAGCCGGTCGTTGTCGACCAGTTTTGGGCCAACCGTCGCCACGACGCGATCATCACCGAGCTGTCGACATACCAGGGACACAACCTCATCAACGTGCGCAAGCACGCGATGCATCGCGACGGCAAGCTAAAGCCGACCCCAAAGGGCATCGCCATCAAGGTCACGCGTCTGCCCGATCTCGCGAAGGCTATCAATAAAGCCCTGGCAAAAGCCCAGGAGCTTGGCTTGCTGGACGCGAGCAATACCGAATGAGCAACGTCGGCGCATTCGAAGAGCTTTGCCAGGACTATGTCGGCTGGTGGCTCGATGGCATCCTGGAAAAAACCGACGCGGTCGACTGCGCTCAGCGGCACGCTGAGCTGTGGGGTGTCGTTGACGAGATCGGCCAAGACGAAGTGCAGGCGATTATGTCGCTAGCCTTCTCGCCGGCTGAAGGTTTGCAGTCGGACTATGCGAGCAGGCTTGTCATGCAGTGGGAGCTTGCTGATCCTCGCGACCGCTGGCGCTGGACTGGCGAACTGCCGCCCATGCAGCAGGTCCCCGCGATCGAGAAACTGCCGTATCGCACGGCGCAGTCCACGATCGACGCCTTCCACTACGTCGTGCGCGAAGGTGATCCCGAGCGGCTGGCCACGTGGCTTCGCAACCATCCCGCTGATGTGCCGACACTCGTCGGGATGCTGGAGGTTGCTTGATGCTGGACCCTGCAACGCGAGCGATGGCCCTCCAAGTGTTCGAAGACTTTGGTTTCAGGGGTGAAGTCACATCCCACGACGAGCCGCCGCCTGTCGATTCGTTCGAAGCTTTCGGTGGCGATCCGACGGAGCCACAGTCGGTAGCGGCGACGGTTGAGGTGGGCAGGCCTGCCTACGCTGCGAACTCACCGGTGGCTCCGCTGGCCCTTGTCAGCCCATCGGCGTGGCGCGGTACCGCGCTGCTGCGCATGCGCTGGCTCGCCACAAGCCGGATCCCTGCGAGTGACGCCACGATCCTCTCCGGCGACGGCGGCGGCGGCAAGACCACGGTGGCGCTGCAACTTGCCGTTTCCGTCGCCTGTGGCCTCGGTGACTGGCTCGGCACCACCGTAGAAGCTGGGCCCGTGATCTTTTTCAGCGCCGAAGAGCCGGACCACGAAATGCGTCGGCGGCTGGTCCGCGTCGCCGAGAAGCGCGGCCTCGATCCGGACGAGATCGAGGGCCTGCACTTCCACTTCGCCAGCCCAGAAAAATGCCTGCTAGCTGTGTCACGGCCCGACGGGGTCATGGTCCCGACGCCACTGTTCGAGGCGCTGACTACTGCTGCAGGGCAAATCCGGCCGGCCTTGATCGTGGTCGACAGCATCGCCGCGACATTCGGCGGCAACCAAAACGACCGCGTCAGCGCTCGCACCTTTGTCAGTCTCTTTCGGCGGCTCGCCCAGGACTTCGATTGCTCGGTACTGCTACTCGACCATCCGAGCTTGTCCGGCATCACCAGCGGCACCGGCCGCGGCGGCAGCATGGATTGGCAGAACGCAACCCGGGCGCGCCTGCATCTCGAGACCGTGCAGGGAGACGACGGCAGCACCGGCCGCGTGCTCGAGGTGAAGAAATCGAACTACGGGCCGACCGGCGAGAAGGTGAAGCTGCAGTGGGAGGATGGCTGCTTCGTCATAGAGGGCACGGCCAGCGCTCCGCACCAGGCCGCCGGCAACGCGGTCGCCGAGCAGCGCTACCTCGAATGCCTCGACGCGGTGACGACGCAGGGTCGCCACGTCTGTCCCGGCAAGGGCCGCGGCTTCGCGCCCAAGGAGTTCGCCGAGATGCCACAGGCCGATGGCATGACCGCGCGCGCCTTCCAGGCAGCCCAAGAGCGCCTGTTCGCCGCCGGCGTCATTGAGGCCGTGCCCTACGGCCCGCCATCCCGCGGGACCAAACGCATCGCGCGGAAGGCCTGATCATGCCTGCGATCACCCTGCGATCCACCCAAATCACCCTGCGATCATGCTGTGATCACCGTACCGATCACCCTGCGATCCGGCTTCGATCATCTGCGATCACCCTGTGTTCAATCCCCCCATACCCCCGGGCGGATCGCAGCCCCGCCTTGGGCCGGTGGGCCCGTCGGTCCGGCGACCCGAAAAAGGGAAGGGAAGCAAGAGGGGGAAAAGCACCTCGTTATCGGCATGCGTGCCGTAACGCCGAGGTCAGGGCCGATCGGCGGTGCATTATGCGATCGATCGACTATGGCCCTAACGCGTTAGTAACAGTTACCCTGGGGTATTCCTCGCTTCCCGGGCGCTTCCCGCAGTCTCGTCACACATTGCTGCCCGACCGCAAACGCTTGATTGCGCTCGCTCCTCAGCGTTGCCGACCGCTTTGTCCCAATCATGTGGCGTCGGTCGGGAAAGGGTTTTCGCGCGCGCTCTCTCATGAACTTCAACACTCTTGGAAGCTGACGCGCGCGAGGAAGCCGGCAGATCCCGTGCCCGATAGCCATGGTTTGGCTCGACGAAATCCAGGATCGAGGGGGGTGGGGGGAAATCCCGCGCGCTATCCGATTTTTACCTGCCCGTTCTTTTTCGCGCCAGTCTCCCAAAAATTCGGCCGCCATCTTCCGCAAACATCGTTGAGCATTGTCTAACGTGAAACCTCGCCTCATCGCATCACGCGAGCAGTTGCTCCAGGCCGTCCGCGACCGGCGGGACGAGCTCGACCTGAGCCACGAAACGCTCGACGGCATCACGGGCCTGCAGGGCGGCTACGTGAGCAAGCTGCTCGCCGACCCACCGATGAGGGGTTTTGGTGAAATGTCGCTCCAGGCCCTTCTGGACGCGCTGGGGATGCGTATCGCGTTTGCGGTGATCGTGGAGGACCCAGAACGGGCGGAGCGCGTGCGGTCGCGCTGGCGGCCTCGGAAGCGGCGTCCGCCGAAGCAGAAGCCATCCGCCCCCAGCTCGCCACCGGAAACATTGTGGTGCGTTGCTAGCGATCCGCAAATCATTGCGAATGCTGGCAACACAAAGCTAGCAGAGGTCGACGATGGCAAATACGAAGATGATCGGCGCGCGGATCAAGCCTGATCTCGAGGAGCAAGTGAAGGAAATCGCCGCACGCGATCGGCGCACAGTCTCCGATTGGATCCGGTGCCGGCTGGAGGACGCGGTCGCCGCGGCGCGTCGGCAGGATCAGCACAGCAGCGAGGCAGCGTGAGGATCGTGGACATGTTCCGAAAGAAGTCCGCCGAAACCGCCGCAGAGCAACCAAAGCCGCAAGCCGACGCATCGGTGGCGCGCGCGCTCGCCGTCAGGGAGAAGCTCGATTGTGCCGAGGGCGCCCTGGCTGAGCTCGAGGAGCAGGGGGCGGAATACGCGCTGCAAGCAGCCGAGCGAGAGCCCGGCGCGGCGGACAAGCTGGCGGCCCACCGTGGCAGGATCGATGCTGCCAGAACGGCTGTTGCCGAGCTGCGCGCCGCCTTGCAGCTGGCGTTGCGTCAGGACGCCGAGACGGAGGGCGCTCGGCAGGCGGCCGCGCGCGAACAGCAGCTGCGGGATTTCGCGGCGACGGCAGAGGAGTGGACGCGGCTCGGCATCGAGCTGTCTGGACATCTCGAAAAAGCGGCCGACTTGCGCATCAAACTCGGCACGCTCTCGGAGGAGCTGCAGCGGAAACTTCCCATCGGCATTGTTCCGCATCCGATCGATTTCAAGTCCATCGACATCCTGGTGGGCGGCGTCGCGAACCCGGTAGCCATTGACGCTCTGCTCGCCGGCGAGATGTTCAAGCACGGCCGGCCCAATGCATTCCTGCCGGGCGCGCGGCCGCCGCATGCTCTGCTGGCGCACGATCGGCCTGCCATCGAACCGGCGGCCACCGCCTTCCGGCGAGCCGGCGCGTACTTCGTCGGGCTTCTGCGCGACGCGCTTAAATCTCACATTTCGGAGGCAGCATGACCGATCACCTTCAGCCGCCGGCAGCCGCCGCCGAGGCCCGCGCCCAGATCGATGCGCTCACGAGCAACGCCGAATTCGGCTCAAAGCTCTTATCAGGCGATGTCGCAGCGACGCAGCAGTGGAACGACCTGCATGGCGTGCTGGGAAAGGGCGGCGACGAAATCGAGAACGCCATGAACGGCGTGATCCTCGGAGCCGACACGATCCCCGACGGCGATTCCAAGCGGCTCGCCGAGGGCGCGTCTTGGATGCGCAGTCTCGGCTTGTCCGACGGAGTGGTGCGGGAAGCTCTGGAGGGCGCCGGCGTCAGCAAGGAGGAATACCGCATGGTTTCGGACTGGCGGACCCGGCACATGAATGATCCGGCATTCTCCAAGCGCTTCTTGGCTGGAGACGCCGAGGCAGTCCGGCTGATGACTACGGCAAACGTGGTGCTTTCAAACGGTATCAAGGGCGAACGGAAGGGCTTCTGAACATGATGTACGAATATGAAATCGATGTCGTCGACCCCAAGAGCAACGAAGAGCGGCAAGTCACCGTGTCCGTCACGCCTCTGCAGCGCGCGCGGGCGAAGCGTAGCAGTGACTGGATGCGCGCAATCCAGGATCTCGCGCGACCGCTGATCCCGGCCGGCTTTATGCCGATCGGCAATCGCGTCCGTTTGGTTCAGTGAACAGGAGCATCGGTCATGGCAACCGTGTCATCCGAAAACCGAGCCCACAACGCAACGTGCACTGATAGCGAGATGTCCCGGCAAGCCGCGGTGGCGGCTGCCTACGCCGCTGGCGGTGGAAGCGCCGTCATAGCGGCAGCGATCAGGACTGCGGAGATCGCGCACTACCGCCGGATCATTGCCTCGTGCAAGGCGAACGGTCTGCCTTTTTCCAACTTCACAGTAGCGCTTGTCGACCTCGGCACCGGCGGCGCGTAACGGATATCAAGCTCCAGGGCATCTTTGATCGCCCGCATCCACGGCGGCCGGGACGTCGAGAGATGACCGATGCTGAACTCTCGGGCACGATTGGGAGTCAGTGCCAGGCTTTCGAGCGCGCTCTCCCGCGACCAAGGTGCGTTCGGCCTTGCATTACATATGATCCCTTGTATATTCACGTTATGTTCTTTTTGTGCCACGAGAGAACTGAATGAGGAACATTCTCAAGACAGTTCTTTTTGTGGCGGCCTTTTCGCCCGCTCTAATCAGCGTAGGTGCTGCCCGTCTATTTGCTGGCAGCTCCTTTTGGGACGCGATCTACTATGTTGTAGCGGGTTGCATCGGCAGCCTGGCGGTTGTTTACGTTCTTTCTGCGCTCATGTGGAAAGGCGAGGCATTTCCGTTTACTGCGAAGAAGATCGAATCGAATGATGTCCTCGTTTTGGGAGTTGTGGTAACCTACATTTTCCCGTTCCTCGTCAGGGCTTCTGAAATCACGATCAGCATCGTTATTCTTCTGGGGTTCGTCGTGTGGGCAATTTTTTGGTTCACCGATGCAACGGTACCTAGCCCGTTGCTGCGAGTTTTCGGTTTCAGGTTCTATAAAGCGGAGTCAGCAAGCGGCATGGTGTACACGTTGATCACGCGGCGCGAGATCCTTGACCCACGCGAGGTCAAAGCCGTCAAACGAATTTCCGGATCGATGCTTTTGGAGATCGTTGAGTGAATCTATTCGCGTTGATGAGTGATCGTCGAATTGTCCGAATTCCGCTGACGGCCGATGTACAGCGCGAGATGGATGAGATCTTTAACAATCAAGAACAGGCATTTAGAGTCTCCAGTGAGGAGCAGATCGCCTTCGATGGGAAATACAAGCCGGACGACGGCGAATGTCTTTTCATTGATGACTACGACGATATTGATGGGCTCCACGAGGCGATCGCAAATCCTCTCGGTGTCCCGCAGATCGCGCCCGAGGCAGAGCAGTTCGAGATGATCAAGGCTCTCTTCATGGGTAAAACCCAGGACGGAAAGCGGATCGCGCTAATCCAGAATTTCGACAGAAGGAGGATCCTTTCCAATAAAGGGTTCGCGATTTTTCATTCAGCCGACGTCTTCAAAAAGGTGGAAGGCGTGGGGCTGACCATCGGGGCCAATCTCTCGGCCATTCTAGAAAACAATCGCCTTTCATTTTTTAGCTTTCACTCCGCGCGCCAAGTTTTTGATCTCACTCAGTACTATATGGAGGCGACTGATGAGGATCTAAATGAATTTGCTCGGAGCGAAGCGCTAAAAATAAGCGACTTGGCGGCGTTCATCGCGACCTCCGACAATTGGATAAGACGCAAGGTAGCGCTTGTTATGCAGAGCGGCATCCTTGACAGAATTGATTTCGAGGCAACAAAGGCGTCTGCTCTGGTTTTCGGGATCAACCTCGAAACAGAAGTTAACGGTGACAAAGTGGCGCTATTGCTACCTGCACAGAAAGCCGAGCTCAAAAAGCTGCTCCGATTTCTAGACGAGGACTACTTCCAGTCTGTGCTTTCGAGCACCCCGCATTTGTCGAACTCCAAACGGCGCGTCTAGCTTCATAGTGGCATCCTTGCCAAGACCCGCGCAGCCATTCCGCCACTGCCGCCACCTATCCAGCCGCAAACCGGAGAGTGAGCGCAGGGCGTGGCAATGGGCGAGACTGCAAAATCACGACGTCTACCACTGGGCACGTGCAGGTGCGGTTTATTGGCGAAGACTCGAACATCAGCATCAACACCGATACGCGATGCGTCCGCTATGGCACCGGAACGGCTCCTGCCAACGCGGCAGCTCTGACGGGCGAGCTTCGGCAACACGCAGGTGATCTCGACCGCGGCCGCGCCGTATTCCTTCCACCTCGGCGGCGTCGCGTTCCTGCGGTCGAGACGGCCTATTGGTTCGACATGGGCCTGGGGACGAATGGCGGAACGGCTAGTTTGACCAACGTGAACTGCACAATCGTCGAGTTCTAGAGCGGCAACTTCCGGAGGGCGTTGCGAGCTTTTGAGCGAGCTCAGTGGCTAGGACGCTCAAGCAGTAGTTTCATCACCTCGAACAACTCGCTTGGTATGGCATTTGGAACGTCCGCGAATACGTGAGTCACGATATGCTCCATCAAAACACCGGTTCGCTGCCTGGTGATGCTCTTAAGATATGGAAAAGCGCCAGCTAACTTGTTCTCGAGTTCGTGATCGTCGGTTGTCAGGTATCGCGTGTCGATTTCAAGTCTTAGGCCGCCAACATAGTTGGTCGGCGTTGTGGCCGTTGGCGGCCCTCCAAAAACTCTTCGGGTTATACTTTCAACCGCCGCTTGCGCCAGTGTCCGATCAAGAGCCGCAAAAGAGATAAAGCCAGCATCCGGCCCAAGACCCAAAATGCCGCGCTCTTGAGGAAACTGTTTGCAGATGAGAAGCGCAATGGCCAGCGGATCGAGCACCACGTTTTCCAAGCCGTTTCTTCTACCTGCAGCTAGAACGGCGATCCGATCCGACGGCTGATGATGGCCATCCCAGTCTAAGAGACCGTAAGCCGATTGATTGCCTGCAGCGCTCAAATCTTTCACAATTCGTTTGACGACTTCACAACCTGTGTTCCGATCTTGACCGGTAGCCGAGCGAGTGCCTGTCGCTATGAACTCCAGGGAACGCTCGGACTGCAAGCTGGCTTTCAGCAGTTTATAGATCCCATCGTAGACCCTTGCGTCCGTCGAGCTCTCAACGAAGACCTGTCTCCGGCCCTCGAAGGAAATGGCAAGCGTTGGCACGCCCACAGTCAGCAAATTGAGAGCTTCAGCCCGCGAGCTCCGATGAACACCCGGAAGCGATGGCGTCATCACGTAGATAGATTCGTCCGCGGCCAGGGCGACTGTCGAAGGCGAATGCGTGGCCAAGATTACTTTGATGTTATGAGAGGCGACGAGGGTGTCACGAATTGTGTTGAGTAGACTTCGTGTCATGGAAGGGTGGAGAGGGGCATCCACCTCATCAAGCAGTAGGATCTTCGGATAATTCGTCAGTTGTCGACGGTCGCTCGAGTAGTAGAGGCAGAACGCAAATGCCATCAAGATCTTTTCACCTGAGGATAGCGTGCTGAAGGAAATCGTTACGCCCGATGACCGTTTCGTGAGTTCTGGTTGAAAGGGCGCGAAGCTTGTTGGGTCGGGACGGTTGATGGTGAAGTCCAAGCCTGCCGACTCAAGCGAGGCATTCACAAAATCCCAGGGCGCAGCTCCATATCTTCGATTAAATTCATCATCAGAGAGGAACGAGACGTCCTTCTGCCCCTTCTGGTTTGCAAGCTGCGCAAGCTCGTTTGACAAATGGACGTCGCGATATGCCACGAACAGTCGCGCAAAGGATTGCTGAAATAGATTGACCTCACCCCAGGAAGAAGCACTGGTGGAGAAGAAGTCGGACTGCTCCAATTCGAAGACGTGCTTGGCATGGACCTTTGCGATACTACGGATCCTTGAGCGCATAGGGTCCGGTATGCGCAACAAGAATTGTTGATCTGCTTGCTCTAGCGCCTGTTGCAGGGCACTGAAGAGGGTCGGTGCGCGGTCAGCTCGACAAAATTTACCAATGGTTTCTGGCGTAAGCTTAGCCGCAGCGAGTGGTTGCGCAACGTACTCCTGCGGAAAGCCGTGCGATCGAACGAAACTACGGAGCGCGTCGGTATATGCGGGAGGTGTGCTGCGTGCCGCTTGCCAGTTCTGAAATGCCTCGGTCCGCTCATTCTTCAGCGCTTCAGTTGAGAAAATACCCGTATCTTGAGGGACCATAGAGTTGAAGTCGAAAAGCCTGATATCGTTGGCTAACCCCGGTGCGCAATCCGCCACAAGGTTTCCATTCGCAAGTGCCTGCAGAAAGTGAGTTTTGCCTGCACCGTTGACGCCGGTGAGGACTGTAAAATCGGGGAGGTTGGTTTCGGGGAAAGAAGTGATGGAAAGATATGTCGATCTGAAGGTGATGCGCATTCGAGAACTTCGCTTGGTGTGTGCAGGTTGAATAGTGTTGGGCGTTAGGGTTACGCAAGGACAACCGAGCCGTCCGCCACAACATGCAGACGAAGGTGCGGCCTCCGATGCGGTTCATTCGGAGGCCTAGCGTCGACTGCTGATAACCCCACTGAGCAGCGCGAGCATCAGTATATACCAGCAGATTCTAAACCATCGGCGCGTCCATAGCACGGAGAGCGCAACTGGACACGAAGCAGCCCCGAGAGCGAGCACGAGAAATATCATCTCTGCTCGATTGCGCTTGAGGATAGTCCGAAGTGTCTCGTAACCTGCTGGCGAGTTCAAGAGGTTGGTCCAGCACAAATCGGTGGATTGACACCCGTCATCCTTTGACCGGCCGCGACTCAGGAGCCGCCTTCGGCTCCGCAATATCGTGCTCTGTGGAGGCGCTCGTCGCGACTAGAGCGTTAGCCCATCGGACTGAATCGCTGGGGATTCACAAATCAGCGTTTTGATGATTCAAGCTTGCCGCCGGGATTGGAGGCCGGCGGGCATGGC